>NZ_BAAGYY010000043.1:0-9161 GCF_054779015.1 Flindersiella endophytica | reverse complement strand
ACAGTTGGGTCGCCAGTTCGAACGCTTGCTTACCCTTGGCGCTGGTGTACCGGTCGACCGTCTCGACGAGCAGGTTGAACACCTCGAGCCCGGCCGTGCGGCCTAGGCTGGTCGTGCCGGCCTCCGGCTCCGCGTGGTCGCACTCGAGGAGGCGGCTGGCCGGGCGGGAGCTCAACTCGAGCTGGCCGCCGGGCTCGTACGTGATCTTGCTGCCACCGGGCAACGCGCCGACTCTGTCGAGCGTGGTGCGCAGCTGTTGGAGAGGGACTGGTTTCGTGGGTTCGGAGAGATCTGCGAGCAACCACTCCACTTCAGCGCCGACAGTGGTCGGTGGACCGGTTTTGAAGCAGGTACGGCCGGTGCGGCCGTGCACCGAATCCAGCGAGAGCGGCTTGGCCGTGGACCCGCGGCTGTAGTCGGGAGCACATCGTGGCGAATGCGTGGAAACGATGGGAGGACACGACTTCCGTTGCTAGGCGGTGGCGCGGTGATCGACTGCGACGACTGTGTCGTCGCTGAAGCTCATCATCCCGGCGATCGCCCTTGACTCGTCGAGGGGTGATTCGTAGGACCATGCGGCGTCCGGCAAACCGTCGGCCGTCCAGTAGGAGGCGGTTCCCTTGTACGGACAGACTGTAACCGTGTCGCTTCGGGTGAGGGCGACCAGAACGTCGTCCGTCGGGATGTAGTAGCGGTTCGGCAAACCTGTCTCAGCGAGCAGGAGCGCTCGTTCGGTTTCTGCAAGAGGGGTTCCGTCCGGTGTCGTGACTCGGACACGACTGCTGGCCCTGCGGATGTCGATGCGGTGGAACGGATCCGGGACGTGGCCTCGGACGTCGTCTTCTTCGTCGAGTATGCGGTCGAAGCGTTCTTCGTACACACCGGCGTATCCGCGCAACCATGGTGCTTGCTCTACAGGGTTTTCATAGAGCCACAAGGCGTCTTCGGCCTGCTCGTCCCCAACAGCGACCGTCCGGTAGGTGGCGTGTCCCTTGTAGGGGCAGAACGATGTCGTGTCGGTGGGTGTCAGAAAGTCCGTTCGGGCATCCTTCAGCGGTACGTACAGCCGGGGTCTGATCCCTGTTTCGTGCAGCAGCGCCGCCGAGCGGGTGTCGACGATGGTCGAACCGGCGAACTCCAGCCGGATGCGCCGGCCTAGCGGATGGAAGAAGACCCGGTGCTCGGGGCCGTCGATCTGGTAGTTGTGCGTTGCTGGCTCTGCGGCCAGTGGGCCGTTCGCTACGGTCAGACTCATGACAGATTCCTTTGCGCTATTGGTGTCAGCGGTCGGCCGCATGGATGCCGCGGCCACACCTGAGCGCCAGCCTAGGTTCGGTGTCGTCTATCTGGGAAACAACGATTTACCCAGCTTTCACAACCGGCGTGTGTGAATGCTCGGGATGGCCGAGCCGAGTGGCTCGCCAACCCCGGGCAGAGCTGCGGTCGTCAGTCGGCGATGCTGCGCTGGGTCAACCACCCACGTGCACGGGCGACATCTCGCGCGGCCGAAAGGAACAGCTCGAGCCCAGGTCTGGGCTGCCGCTGGGCGGAGGTCATGATCGACCACGTGAACTGCGTGGTGGGCTCCGTGAGTGGAAGGAACACCAGGTCGGCTGGCGGGTCGTGCCATTGGACGGTCGGAACGACACACAGAGTTTCGCGCAGGACGGCCGCCGCCTGGGCGGAGCCGTGCGTCGCCCCTGGCCAGCGTCTGACGCCCACGCCCGCTCTGGAGCAGGCATGCTGCACCAGTTCCACCCATTCGGCGGCGGCCTCGGGCCTCGGTAGGAGGAGGTCGAAGTCTCCCAACAGCTTCGTGGGCACCTGGTCAAGCGTTGCCAGGGGGTGTGAGGAGGCCATGCCAACGAGGATTGGTTCGTACCGAAGCGGCTCGATCCGAATGTCGGCCGGGGCGTGGGTGGCCAGCCCTAGCAGGACGTCCAGGCTTCCGTCCCGTAGTGCGTCGAGCCCGCGCGGAACTCCGTCCTCGGTCTGCTGGACGGCCAACTCTGGGTGCAGCTGCCGCACGTTGGCCAGCACCGCTGCGCCGGTTTCGAGTCCTCCGGAGCCAGGGTCTACTCTCAGTGGGAGATCGCTGTGCGGCGAGGTGAGTTGGCGACTGGTCTCAATGACGTCGTCTGCTGCGGCTACCGTGCGCTGTGCTGAGGGCAGGAGTGCCACACCCGCGGGTGTGAGGACGACCGACCGGGTGGTGCGTTCGAAGAGTTTGACTCCGAGGTCGTCCTCCAGTTGCCGGATGATCCGGCTCAAGGCCTGTTGTGTCATGTAGAGCCGGCGCGCGGCGGCGGAGAAGCTGAGGTCCTCGGCGACCGCGACGAAACAACGGAAGTGCCGCAGTTCGATGCTCACCGTTCCGAGCATAGCCGGATTGACACCGCATGCAGGTGGGTGACTTCAAGATCGTTGTTTCTCACGTTGTCTATCGTCCTCTACTGTGGACAGCCGCCGGGGGTGTTTCGTACTGCTCTAGTGGAGGCACGCATGCCACGCGTCGTACGCTTCGATGAATATGGCTCACCCGACGTTCTACGGATTGCTGAGGAACCGGAACGCAAGCCGGCCCCTGACGAGGTGCGCATCAGGGCTCAGGCCCTGGGATTCATGGTTGCCGACCAGATGTATCGCGCAGGTACCTACCCAGAACCCGCCAAGCTGCCGGGCGCAGGACTGGGATATGAGGTGTGCGGTGTGGTCGATGTGGTCGGCGATCACGTTCGGACGGTCAAGCCTGGGGACGTGGTGAGTAGCTTCACCAACTTTTCGCTCAACGACTACAGCGCGCACGCTGAGAGTGTCCTCCTTCCGGAGCGCTGTGTCACGAAGACACCAGCTGTTCTCACGCCAGAGCAAGGGGCGACTTTCTGGAATCCTTTCCTGACGGCGTATTGCGGCATCGTTGAGTTGGGTCGTCTGGAACCAGATTCGGTAGTGTTGGTGACGGCGGGTACCAGTTCGGTCGGCACTGCTGCGATACAGGTTGGCAAGGCATTGGGCGCGACTGTTGTCACGACGACTCGATCCCGTGGCCACCGTGAGCGGCTAGAACGACTCGGAGCGGACCATGTCGTCGTTTCGGGTGACGACGATCTCGACAGGTTGGTTGCTGAGATGACAGATGATAGAGGTGTCGATGTCGTCTTCGATGCGATCGGCGGAGCACCGTTTCAGGACTTCGGTGCGATCGCCGCGGTTAGGGGAAGACTGATCTCCTACGGCGTGCTCTCGGGCGAAATGCCGGTTGTCCCGTTGGCTGAGATCATGGCGAAGGATCTCTCGATCGAGGTCTACACGCTGTTCAAGCACACGGGGAACAGGCACTTCAACGCCGTGGGCCAACCGGAAGTGGTCGGGCGGGCCAGTCGTTTCATCCTCGACGGGATCGCCCTCGGATATCTACGGCCCGTTGTCACCGAGGTCTTCGATGGGCTCGACCGGTACGTTGAAGCCACATCATTCATCGCAGAGGGTCAAAGCGCGGGCAAGGTCGCCCTTCGGCTGTAACGAAGGTCTCGATAGGAGGGAGCGAGTCATGGAGAAGTGGGGCGCGGAGCTGTATGGGAATCCCTGTCGTGCTTGTTCCTTCGACTTCACCATGGCTCCGGTCGAAGCGGTTCGGCAGGTGAAGGAGATTCCAGCGGCGTATGCTAACCGGCTGGCGGGTGCGACAGGAACCGAAAAGCATCCTGACCTCGCCTGGACGGTTACCGCGTACGTCAGCCATGTTGCCGACAACCTTCGCGGATGGGCCGAACGGCTGACCGGCGGCTACCTGGCTGGAGATCGGCGTGTACCGGGTTATGATCCGGATCTGCTTTCGCGCGCTCGCCACTACGACGATCTGTCCCTGGCTGGAGCCCTCTGGTCGCTGCAGTGGGCCGTCGCCGCATGGTCGGAAGCTGTCGAGGCCGCATTGGCCGCGGATACCGTGCTGCTGCACATTACTCGTGGCGTGCAGCGTGCCGAGGATGTGGCACGGAACAACGCGCACGATGCGCATCACCATCTCTGGGACATCGGTCGGATACTTGCGGTTCAGCGACCCGTCTAGATCCTGTGGATGCAGACAGTCGTCAGGCGGCAGGTTGATCAGTCCGGGCGGCCGGTGAAGGCAACGCTGACACCCAGTCCGATCATGGTGAGACCGCCGATCCCATCGACAATCCTCAAGCGTCTGTGTGATTGGGTGAACCAAGCTCGCGCTCTGGAGGCGAGCAGGCTCCACAACGAGTCACAGATCAACGCGATCGCAACGAACACCGCGCCAAGCAGGATGATCTGGATCGGGAGATGCCCGCTGGATCGATCCGCGAACTGTGGCAGCACGGCGGAAAAGAAGACAGCGCCTTTGGGGTTGGTTATGCCGACGACGAAGCTGTCTCTTAGCGGCCGGCTGTCGTTTGCGATCGACATGTCTTGCGTCGATGCGTGCTCGTGGCGCTGGACTATGGTTCGAATGCCTAGGACGACAAGGTAGATGGCCCCGGCGAGCTTGACGAGCGTGAACGCCAGGACGGAGCGCTCCATTACCGCGCCTACGCCCAGAGCTACCGCGATCACCAAGACAAAACCGCCCGCCTCTTGCCCGATAGCCGAGGCCATCGCGGTGCGGCGCCCGTGCGACAAAGCGCGGCCGATAATGAACAGCACTCCCGGCCCAGGCACGAGGATAATCAGTGTCGAGACAAGAGCAAATGTCAGCAAATGATCGAGCGAGATCACATTCCTATAGTAGCCGAACCGGCATACCCTCAGCTGAGCCTTCCTCGGCCACGAACGCCGCAAGCGTCTTCGGTTCTCGGCCGCCCACGTTCTCGATGGTGTCGGTGACCGCATAATCCTGTCCGCTCCCCGTTGAAGTCCCGAGGTACGGCCCACAGCTTGGACAGATGCGTCGCGGCGTGGTCGTTGATCCGGGTGCCGACGGCCTCAAGCCACGTCTCGTCGGAGATGTTCTGGTAGGTGATCTCGCGGCCGAAGCCGCGCGCCAAGGTCGCGGCGATCTCTCGTACGGTCAGGACCTGGCCGACTACGGGGTATGCCGTGCCGACGGGAGCCTCAGCGGCGGTGAGTGCGCCGACCGCGACCGTGCCGCGTCCTTTCCGGCGACCAGGGGGATCACAGTGCTGTCGCTGCCGAACGGCGCCCTGAACACGCCCGTGTCGATCGCCGAGCTCGCCAGGGCAAGAGCATGGACGTTCTCGAAGAACACCGTCGCTCTCACGTGGACTGCCCCGACCCCCGGCCGACTCAAAGACCTGTTCGGACAGGTAGTTCTCTCGCAGGCGCGGCGTCGGAGCGTCCGGGGCCGAGACCAGCATCACCATGTCGACGAGCCGCGTCACCCCCGCCGTGCGGGCTGCGACCGCCATGTTGACCGTCGCCTCCAGCAGGCCCGCTTGGACCGGGCAGGCGAAGTAGACGGAGGAGACGCCCGGCGACGGCGTTCCGGATCGACTGGAAGTCCAGAAAGTCGCCCACGACTACTTCCGCGCCGAGGCGGCGCAGGTGCTCCGCGCGGTCGTCCAATGTACGAACCCATGGCACGGACGGGTATGCCACGTTCGCGGAGCAACCCCGTGACACGTCGTCCTGTCTTGCCTTGACCGCCGCCGGCCGCGCCGGTCACGAGCACAATGCCATCCGGCATTCCTGCATCTCCCTGCTGTTTGTGGTCAGCTCAGCCGTCCGAAGCCTCCTACGGCAGCTGGCGGCCAACACGGACGCACGCCATCGCCTGATGCACCCGATGGTCGGGTGCATCAGGCTGTGGAACAGCTCAGGTGGTAAGGCCGGTAAATGTGATGATGTCGGCGGCTAACGCGTCCGTCTGTTCCAGGACGGCAAAGTGCCCGCCGTTGTCATGTTCCCGCCATAGCCGGATGTCGCTGCGCGATCGTTGGGCGTAGTGCTTCGGCATGCGAGGCGTGATCGGGTCGGGGAACGACGAATAGCCGAACGGAACACCGATCTTCTGTCCTGGCTCGAGTTCTAGTCCTTCCAACCCGAATCCCGTGTAGGGCCAGATGGACGTGGCGATCGTGTCGGTCAGGGCGTAGAGCATCACTTCGGTGAGCAGGCGGTCTCGAGAATAGATGGCCTCGAATGGGCGTTGTCGCGTGTCCGTCCACTTCTGCCACTTGTCAAGAACGTATGCGGCCAGGCCGACAGGGCTGTCGGTCAGGGCGTAGGCGATTGTCTCCGGGCGAGTGAGCTGAAGGCGGAAGTAGGCGAACTCCCGATCGAGGAGTTCCACCTCGGTCTGTGCGTAGGCGAGTTCTTCTGGCGTGGGGTCCGGTACGCCGGTCTGCCCGGATCCGAACGGCGCGCCCGCCTGGCGGACCGCCACCAGGTTGGTGTGTAGGCCGACGATGTTGTGTGGCGTGTCGATGCTGAGCCAGTCGGCGATGACCGCTCCTTGGTCGCCGGCATGGATCAGGTAGCGTTCGTGGCCGAGCACCTCGGTCATGAGGAGCCCGATGTGTCGCGAGATCGAACGCAGTCCGCGAACTTGGTCGTCGATGGACTCGGAGAACACGGAACCCGGTTGCGAGGGAACCACCACTTCGTACCCGTTGCCAGCTAGGCGCTCGGCAAGCGGCAGCATCGTCGCATAGCTGTACGGCCAGCCATGAAGCAACAGGATAGGCGGATTCCGGACTGTGCCACCACGGGGAGCCAGATGAGCATAATGGAGGTCGCGGCCGCCGATCGAGACGAGGTACTGCGGTGTCTTGTTAAGCTTCGCCTCGACCCTCTTCCAGTCATATCCTCTACGCCAGTATGCAACCAGGCTTTTGAACCAAGCCTCGTCGACGCCGTAGCGCCATCTCGCGCCCTTTGACGTGATCGGAAACTTGGCTGTGCGTACTCGCTCCTCTATCTCCCTCAGTGTCGCCTTGGGCATATCGATGGAGAACCGCGTAGGACTGCCTGTGGCTTGCGGCCTGACAGCCTTGACAGAGTCCGGTCGAGGGAGGTGACCAGGCAGAACGGCGCCCGCGAGTAGTGCTGGCACAGACGCGACGACAGTTCGCCGGCTGAGATCCAGAGTCATGACGTTCTCCTTGAAGACTACAGAGGGTAGGGCGCGGTCCAGGCTAGCCGGGGGAAAGTGTCAAGAAAAACAACAAGTTCGTGCCCATTGACGCTATTTCCTTGTTGACAGATAACGAAGACCTTGGCTCTTTGATACAACGCCCGGTTGTCAATCGCCTTGTGATTGGTGTTTCTCCGACCGTATCCATCAGGGCTAACCTCTTGCCTGCCGAAGGCACCAGCCGCAGGCGATCCAACGCCGGCGGTCTGGTGAACGTAAATCACACGTACGAGAGGTAGTTGTGTACAAGGACCTTGAAGGCAAGACCGCGCTGGTGATCGGTGGCTCACGAGGCATCGGCCGCGCGTGCGTCGAGCGACTGGCCGCCCATGGTGCGGCTGTTGCCGTCAGCTATGTCCAAAGCACGGCGGCCGCCAACGAGCTCGTTCAGGCCGTCGAAGCAGATGGTGGGAACGCGGTCGCACTCCAGGCAGACGTCTCGGAGTTGGGTGAGGTACGCGCGCTCTTCGAGGAGGCCGAGGCCGCACTTGGCCGACTCGACATTGTTGTCGTGAACGCGGGAGTGGCCGTGACGAAGCCGATGCTCGAAAGCACGGAGGAGGACTACGACTACGTCTTCGACACCAACACCAAGGGCGCCTACTTCGCCTTGCAGGAAGCGGCCCGACGAGTCAGCGACGGCGGACGGATCATTGCGATCTCGACCGGCGCAACAAAGATGTGGTTCACCAACATGTCACTCTACCTAGGCAGCAAGGCCGCTGTAGAGCAGTTCGTTCGAGGGCTGTCTCGTGAAGTTGGGCACAGGCGGATTACCGTCAACGCCGTGTCTCCAGGCTATACCAACACCGACATGCTACCTGCGGACTACAAAGCCGTCGCAGCGGAACAGTCCCCCTTCGAACGGGTCGGCGAACCGGAGGAAGTGGCCGACGGGATCGTATTCCTGGCGACCGACGCGGCGCGGTGGATCACGGGCCAGAACTTGGGCGTGGGTGGCGGCGTATCATGAACCGCCATGTCTGACGTGCTCGCGCTCCACGCCAAAGCTGTCGCCGAGTTCGACCGGAGGGTGCACGTTGTCGGACCTGGTCAATGGCGCGCTGCGACGCCGTGCGCCGAGTGGGATGTCCGCGCGCTGGTCAACCATATGGTGTACGAACACCTCTGGGTTCCTCCGCTCCTCGACAGTGCCACCATCGAGGAGATCGGTCACCGATTCGACGGCGACCAGCTCGGCGACGACCCCGTTGCCAGGTGGGAGAAAGTCACCGCCACGGCGATAGCCCAGCTGTCCGTTCCAGGCGTGCTTCATCGGGCGGTACATCTCTCATACGGCGACGTCACAGCCGGCGAGTACTGTGCCCAGCTGACCATCGACATCACCGTGCACGCCTGGGACCTCGCACAGGCGATTGGCGTGGACGATCGACTCGACGTGGAGCTCGCCACGAGGGCGTACCACTGGACACTGCCTCAACTGGCACGCCAGACCGCCAGCGGGCTGTTCGCAGACCCGGTCGGCGTCCCGGAGGACGCCGACCCCCAGACCAAACTGATCGCCCTGTGCGGTCGCGACCCGTTCGGCCCGCTCCGCAGCAAGGGCACTGGTGCGGAGCGGACTGACTGACACGTTGAAGACGTCGTGACCACGGGTGTGCCCGGCAGCAGAGTGACCGCTGCCGGGCACACACCGGTTCAGGCCGTCGGCCAGATCAAGCCACTGCCCGTAATGTCAGACCCTGACGGCCAGAGCAGACCATCACTCATATCAACAGCTCCGTTCCACTAGATACTGATATTGTGCCTCTTCATTTACTGTCGAACGCTAGCCAGTCGGACAGCGGCAGAGAAACACCGATCTCACGGTGATTAACACTGCGATGTTGTTGGCTGGACAGCCTTTGAAGTTCGGCACTTTTTCCCACCCAGGAATCGCGCGGATTTGACGGCGGTTGCCGTCAAGTCCGCGCGGTTGTTTGTTAGGTGGCGAGTTGGGTGGTGTTGAGGATGTTCCAGGGGTTCCAGGAGCCGCCGGTGAAGATCTTTTGGGCTAGGCGGTGGCTGGTGTCGGCGGCGAACA
>NZ_BAAGYY010000042.1:0-226918 GCF_054779015.1 Flindersiella endophytica | reverse complement strand
AGGTGTCACCGCGGCCGGGTTCTGGCACCGCGCCCGGGCGTTCTTCGCCGCCCACGGCATCCACCGGATCACCCGCGTGATCACCGACAACGGCGGCTGCTACCGCTCCGCGATCTTCGCCCAAGCGATCTGTGAAGCGGCCAGGCATCAACGGATCCGACCCTTCACCCCACGCCACAACGGCAAAGTCGAACGCTACCAGCGCATCCTGGCCGAAGTACTCCTCTACGCCCGCATCTGGCAGTCAGAAACCCACCGCACACAAGCCATCCACGTCTGGAACATCCACTACAACTACCATCGACCACACACCGCCGCCGGAAACCAACCCCCAGCCACCCGACTCCCAACCAACGTCACCAACCTCATGACCGGCAACAGCTAGCCCTTATCGGTATCGGCAGTTTCGTCGAAGGGATGCTTCTGGCAGTGCTGGCTGAGCACAACCGCGACCGCGCCGGCTCGATGGAGAAGGCGCCACTCGCGAACTTGATCAATGTCGCGCACGAGGATGGCTGGATCCAGATCGACGCCAAGGAGTTCGCGCACGTCGTACGCGACTACCGCAACCTCGTCCATCCACGGCACCAACTGAGCAAGGGACTCGAGCCGGACCGTGACACCGTGGCTATGTGCTGGGCCCCGGCGCTGGCGGTTTTGAACGACCTTTCCTTGTCGAGAGGATCTGCGTAACCCGTCACTGGCCCGCGAGTCCGGTCGTGGCCACGCCGCGGACGATTTGGCGTTGGAAGAAGACGAACACCACGAGCAGGGGGAGTGCGGCCAGCATCGCGGCGGCGGAGTTCTGGGCGTACTGTAGGCCGTAGCCGCTGCGGACGTTCGCGAGGCCGACGGGCAGGGTCATCAGGTCGGGGTTGCTGGTGACGATGAACGGCCAGAGGAAGTTGTTCCACGCGCCGATGAACAGGAAGATGGACACGGCCGCGAGCACGGGCCGGGACAGCGGCACGATGATCGACCAGAAGATGCGCAGCGGGCCGGCGCCGTCCATGCGGGCGGACTCCTCGAGCTCGCGCGGGATGCCGTCGAAGAACTTCTTCAGGATGTAGACGATCACGGGGTGCACCAGCTGCGGCAGCACGATGCCCCAGTAGGTGTCGACGAGCTCGAACGACACCATCTGCTGGAACAACGGCACGATCAGCAGCTGCCCCGGCACCATGATGGACGCCAGCGTGATCGCCAACAGCAGCTTGCGGCCGCGGAACAACATCCTGGAGAAGCCGTAGGCCGCCAGAGCCGAGATCGCCACCGACAGGACAGTCACGAGCACGGCCACCACGACGCTGTTGGTGAACCAGACGATCAGGTTGCCCTGCTCGATCACCCGCCGGTACGCCTCGAGGTTGAAGGCGCCGTCCGGCAGGATATGCACCGGCACGTGCACGGCGTCCTGCTCGGACTTGAACGAGGTCAGGATGCTCCACGCGAACGGCACCAGCCACAGCGCCGCGAACACGATCAGCGACAGCATGCCGAGCACCCGCCACGGGTTGACGCGGCGGGAGCTGCCGCCTGCCATGCGAGCCCGGGCCGGAGTAGCGCTGACGCCCGGAAGGGCTTCCGCGGTAGTCGTCTGAGTTGCCACTGGCCTACTCCTTACCGGTTACCGGTCACTCGAACGGGAGAACAGCTTGAGCTGGCCAAGCGACAGGATGACGATGACGGCGAACACGAGGTACGAGATCGCCGCGGCGTAGCCGAGCCGGAATCCCGAGAAGCCGACGTCGTACACGTACAGGAGTACGGGCCGGGTCGCGCCGTTCGGGCCGCCGCGGGTCATCAGGTAGATCTGGTCGAACACCTTGAGCGACGCGATCAGCTGCAGCACCGCGATCAGCCCGGTGATCCGGCCGAGCATCGGCAACGTGATCGACCACAGCTGCCGCCACCCGCCGGCGCCGTCGATCGCCGCGGCTTCGTACAGGTGCTGCGGAATGTCCTGCAGGGCGGCGAGATAGAGCAGGTAGTTGAAGCCGAGCGTCCACCACACCGTGGTGATCGCGACCGAGAGCATGGCGTACTTCTCGTCCTGCAGCCACGCCACCCGGTCCAGGCCGATGTTCTCCAGGAACGCGTTCGCCAGGCCGAAGTCGGCGTGGTACATCCAGCCCCAGAAGATGGTGACGACGGTGACCGGCAGCAGGAACGGTGCGAAGAACGACATCCGCCACAGCCACTGGCCGGGGAAGCCGAGATTGGTCAGCAACGCGAACAGCAGTGGGATCACGATCATCGGAACGGTCGTCATGATCGTGAACCACACGGTGTTCCACAGCGTCTCCCACGCCGCCGGGTCGCCCAGCGCCTCGACGTAGTTGGCGAGACCGACGAACTGCACCGGCCGGTCGTTCAGGCTGGCGTCGGTGAAGCTCATCACGAAGCCGGAGATGATCGGCCACACCAGGAACAGCGCGAAGACCACCAGGAACGGCGCGACGAACAGCGAGCCGGAGTTCCAGAGCCGGCTGTACCAGGGAGACCTGGCCGCACTCTTGTCCAGAGCAACAGTTGCCATGTGTTCTGTCCCGTTCTCTACAGCGGGCTTGGGGATTTGATCAGCTTGATGGTCGAGGTCCGGACCTGCTCGATCGCTTGCTTGGAGCTGATCTGACCCAGCAACGCGGACTGCAGGATCTGCTCGGTCTGCGTCTCGAAGCTCGAGCCCGCGCCTGCGAACCAGGCGTCCGGTCCGAGGAAGAGGTTGTCGCCGGCTTCCTGGTAATGCGATTGGGGCACCATCTTGCGGAACTCCTCGGAGTCCCTGGTCGGAAGGTACGCCGGAAGGTGCCCGGCCGTCGCCCAGATCGTGCCGACCTTCAGCATGTGGGCGACGAACTTGTGGGCCGCGACCCGCCCCTTCTCGTTCACGTGTTTCTGGAACGGGAGCACGAAGCTGTGCGAGTCGGAGAACGCACCGGGCTGCTCGAAGATCTTCGGGTACGGCGCGGCGTCGAGCTTGATGTCGGTGTCGCGCAACGTCGCGAGGCTCCACGTGCCGCCGAACAGCACGCCGGACTTCTTGGACACGAACATGGCGTACTGGTCGGAGCCGTCGACCTTGGGGGAGACGGTGCCGTCGTGGACCTTCTTCATGAACTCCAGCGTGTCGATCGCGATGTCGGTGTCGATGGAGAACGCGGAAGGATCGTTGTTCTTCGGGATCGACAGCTTGCCGCCGGACTGGCCGAAGAACGTCCAGAACGTACGCCAGGTGCCGCCCTGGGAGTAGCCGAAGCCCTTGGTCGCCTTGGCCAGTTCGCGTCCGGCGGCGAGGTAGTTGTCCGGAGTGTCGAGCCCGGTGAGCTTGCCCTGGCCGTCGAGGAGGCCGACCTGCTTGCAGAGCTCGGTGTTGTAGAACGCCAGCAGGGGATGGCTGTCGAGCGGGATGGTGTAGAGCTCGCCGTCCCGCGTTCCTTGTTTCCACAAGGCGGGGTTGAAGTCCTGCTCGGTGATGCCGAGCTCCTCCAGCAGCGCGAGGTCGAACGGCTGCAACAGGCCGCCGTCGGTGAACGCCTTCGACCGCGACAAGTGCGCGATGGCGACCTCGGGCGCCCGGCCGCCGGTCGATGCCATCGCGAGCTTGGTGTAGTACGGCTGGCCCCACGACAGCGTGACCGGTTTCAGGTCGATGTCAGGGTTGTCGCGCCGGAACGGGGCGTACATCTCTTGCAAAATTGGGAATTCGCCGCCCTCGAACAGGTTCCAGAACCTGACCTGCGTCTTGCCGGCGACCGACATCACCGAACCGGAGCACGAGCTCAACGTCCCGGCCGTCAGCAGCCCGGCGCCGGCTGCGGCAAGGCCGCCCAGAAAGGAGCGCCGGCTCTGGTGCACGCCTGTCCATGGCATCGGCGCTCTCCTTGCTCGATTGCGTTTTCAACGTTGACAGGCAAGGTAGAGGCAGAGACTTTACGGAGTCAACCGTTTCGATCCGACGGGCTCATCCTGGTCAGTCCGAATGGCCGCTTCTGGTCACGCGTAACTCGGAGGTCTGATCTCTGTCTAGCTAGCAGGACTTTCCTTTGCCAGGGGGCGCTGTGGTCGTCGTTGCTACGTGGAACGTGGAGAACCTGTACCGTCCGGGGACGGAGTTCGGCCCACCGGATGAGGAGACGTATCGCCGCAAACTGAACGCGCTCGCGGCCACGATCGTCTCGATCCGCCCGGACGTGATCGGGCTGCAGGAAGTGGGGAGCAAGGAGGCGTTGGGCGACCTCGTCGAGCTCCTCAGCCCGGAGCTCGGCCTGCTCAACCAGGTCTGCTCGGACGAACCGGACCAGCGCGGCATCCGGGTCGCGGTGCTGACGCGTCTCGACGTCGTCGGCAGCCGCGGCTGGAGCGCGTTCCCGCGGCCGCTGCGTCCGATCCAGGTCTCCGACGACTCGACCGTCGACCGGATGGGGCGGGGAGCACTGCACGTAAGGGTGCTTGCCGGCGGGCAACGGCTGGACGTGATGGTCTGCCATCTGAAGTCGAAGCTGATCAGCTATCCAGGCGGCCGGTTCCAGCCGAAGGACGAAGGCGAGCGCGGACGGTACGCCGTCTACGCGCTCGGGCGGCGGGCGGCCGAGGCCTATTCCGTACGCCGGCTGGCCGATCTGCTGCTTTCAGGTGAGGGTCAGCGCCGCGCGGCGATCGTCCTCGGCGACTTCAACGACGGCATCGAAGCGGCGACGACCCAGGTCGTCCAGGGACCGGCCGGCTCGGAGTTCGGCACCACGGGAGAGGCCCGCCCAGACTCCGGCGACGGCGACCGGTTGTGGAACCTGGCGCCGCTGATCGCCGCGGAGGAACGCTTCTCGCGGGTCTACAAGGGCCGCGGCGAGCTGATCGACCACATCTTCGTGAGCCATCGCCTGAAGGGCACGGTGCAGTCGGTGCGTAGTCTGATCGACCGCCGCCTCCCCTCGATCGACGATGACCCCGCGACCCGCCGCAAGGCCGAGGACTCCGATCACGCACCGATCGTGGCCACCCTCGACTTCGGCTGACCGAGCGCGCCGGCCATCCTTACCAAACCAGGCTCGTCACCAGGTGCCGTTGCGGTGTTCGGTGCCGAGCAGGGTTTCGGCGAGGTCGATGGCGTGCCGGATCGTCTCTTTCTTGTCGGCCGTGAGGCGCTGGCGCTTGCCCTGCGGCCGGTCGTAGCGGTCGGTGAAGGCGAGGACCGCGGCGGCGAGCGTCTCAACCTGGTCGGCGGTCAGGGCTGGGCTGTTGTCGAGGCCTGCCCGCGCGATCGCGCAGTCCGGTGCGTGGAGGGATCCCGAGGGCTCACAGGTGCAGTTCGGGACGGCGCGGATGTGGCGCTGCGTGGTCATGTGACAAACCACGCGGAACGGTCGGACTGGCGTCGCATCCGGCAATTGTGCCTCGTGGGTACGCCTTCGCCCGCGCAGAAACGCCGGGCGGGCGGCACGTGAGCCCTGTCGTTTTGCGTCAGCGACGGCTCAGGGCCGCGCCTTGGCGGCACGGCACCGATGTGCCGCGAGGATCAGCTGCCGGCGCGGGCTCGGTGGGCAGAACGTGAGCGCGGCGAGCGTGACCGACGCGGCCGCGATCAGTGTCGCCGGGTGACCCGCGTGGGTGATCAGGACGCCGGCGACGACCGGGCCGGCCAGCGTGCCGAGCGTCAGAGCGGAGTTGACCGCCGCGAGGCCGGCGGCCGGGTGGTCGGCGAACACCCGTGAACTCCAGATCAGCTGGGCGGCGATCACGCTGTTGTAGAAGACGCCGAACAGGACCGCCGCGAGCAGCGCGGCGAGCAGGCGGCCGGTCGCGAGCCCGAGCGTCGCCAGCGAGGCAGCCAGCAGTGCACACGAGGCGAGGTAGCCCCGGCGCAAGCCGAACCGGGCGAACGCGGCGCCGCTGAACGAGCCCAGCACTCCGGCCGCACCGCAGACGGCGTAGACGATCCGGGCCGGCGTCGGGTCCAGCCCGGCAGCGCGCAGGGCGTCGACGCTGAAGACCCACCACACCGCGCTGCCGGCGCCGATCAGCACAGCGGAGACGAGCAACGGGCGCGACTTGGGGCAGAAGAACCAGGTCCAGCTCAACTGTGGCCGCCGGATCCGCCCGGTCCCCGCCCGGGCGTCGGCGCGCGGAGTGAGCAGGGCCGCCGCCGCGCCGACCGCGATCGCGAGCAGGACGAAGCCGCCCCACGCCAATCGCCAGCCGTCACCGGCGACGATGGCGATGGGCCCGGCGATCGCGACACCCCAGCCGGTGCCCGAGCTGATCGTGGACCACGCGATGTCACGGATGCTCTCCGGAACCTGCCTGGCCACGAGATCGGCGTACGGGGGCAGGGCCAAGCCGGCCGCCGCGCCCGCGACCAGCACACCGGCGGCAAGAACGGGTGCGCTGGTGGCGACCGCGATCGCCGCCATCCCGGTCGTCGCCAACGCGGCGGCGAGCCCGATCGTCACCCGCGCACCGAAGCGGCCGTTCACCCACACCGACCCGATGTTCGCCAGCAGGTACGACAGATAGGTGCCAGAGGAGATCAGGCCCGCGGTGCCAGGTCCGATCGCCAGCTCGGACTGCATCTCCGGCAGCAGCAGCCCGTAGCCGTAGCGGGCCAGGCCATAGCTGACCGCGATCATCGCCGCGCCCGGCACCACCGTACGTGCGGCGGCCGGCCGAGGCCGCGACCGAGAGGGGCGCTGCGAGAGCTCAGTCATCGGCACCCACCACCGTGTGCTCGAGCGGGCATTCCGCGCCGGCCGACGCGCAGGCGGCCCGATCGCAGAGCCGGCACACCCGCAACGCAGGTGACCTGGTGTCCGCCAGCCCGGCGACGACGAGGCCGAGCAGGCGTTCCAGCTCCGCGCGGTCGTCGGCCGACAGCTGTTCGAGCACCTGCGACATCGCCGCCTGCCGTGCTCGCAGGACGGCCCGGGCCTGTCTCCGTCCGGCATGAGTCAACCGGATCCGCCGGCTGCGCGCGTCGATACCCGGCTCCCGCGTCGCCCAGCCGGCGGCCACCAGCCGGTCGAGCAGCCGGGTGGTCCCCGAGCTCGTCAACCCCAGCACCTCACCGAGCGACGACGCCGGCTGACCGGGATGCGCGAGCAGCGTCACCAGCGCCGCCCGCTCCGAGCCGGCCCCCTCCGCGCGAGTCCCCGGCCCGGCCGTGAGCAGCCGATCGGTCAGCGCGAGCGCTTGGGCACCAAGCAAGTTCGCCAAGCGGTTCATCCGTCCAGGTTAAATTCGTTGACTGACGCAGGCAAATAACGGACCAACCAGCAGCGCCCTGCAACGTTTCCGGCGCGGTTGCCGGGCGAACGCCGGGGTACGGCGAAGGCATGGACGACGCCCGTACCGGCGATCAGCTCGCAGCTGTTGCCAGCCTCCAGGAGCTCTCCGTTCTGGTGGCGGAGACCCCAGGCCTGTTCGTGCGCTACTCCAAAGGCCCCGACCACGACCTCGAGCGCACCAGCGTCGACTACGAGAGCGGCCTGGAGCTGCCCGGCCTCTCGGTGAACCGGCTCGACGCCGAAGCCTGGTGGACCCGCTCGATACGCGACTGGCTGGCGCGTCAGCTGTGCCAGTACCTCCATCTGTCCGACCGCGGTGCCGACCACCACGGCTGGATCCTGCGCGGCCGGGTGGTCGGCCGCGGCCCGGACGACGAGCCCCTGGTCGTCGACGTCGAGCCCGTCGCCTACCTGCACGACGATCTGCTGGAAGAGGCGTACGCCTGGTACCAGCAGCGATTCGACGTCGGCCGCAGCTCGGCCTGACCGCCCAGGAAGGAGAAACTCATGAGCGATCCCCACGAGCCGGGCCCGGACATCCCGGACACCCCGCCGGCACCTGACATACCCGAGCCGCCGAACCCAGGCGTTCCGCACGAGCCGCCGGCGCCCGATCTGCCCGACCCCGACCCCGACCGGCCCGAGCCCAAGGAGCCCGGCGAGCCAACGCCGGAGCCCTTGCCGGCAAGCAGTTGGAGCAGGAACGAATAGCCGAACGAGGCGGGGGTACCGCTTGCCGACCCCCTTCCGTGGAGCTCCGCCATGCCGGCCGATCCCAACACCTGGTTGCTCTGGACCCTGCTGGGCGTGGCCGCGATGACGCTCGTCGCGGTCACCGTGGTCCTCGCGTCACCGCCGGCCGGTCGCGGGCGCGGAAAGAAACGCCGGCCGTTGTACGAGATGACCTCCTGGTCGAACGCCGACATGGCCGCCGCCGTTCACCAGGCCTCCGACGAGCAGCTCTGCCGGATCTGGCGGATCACCGGTGACAAGCTGCGCACCGACCGCTTCCCGTCGACGATCGGGATGATCGCGGAGATCCGCCGGCTCGTCCTCGACGAACTGGCCGAACGGGATCCGGAAGGTTTCGCGCGCTGGCTGGCCGGCCGTCCCCACAGCACCGACCCGCAGGTGTACCTCAGAAACTAGAGTCCAGCCGCTTCTGTACGAGGTTCGCCTCGGCGTCCCGGTGCTGGTCCAGGTAGAGGTCGATCGCCTGCTGCAGCACTCTTCGCGAGTCGGTCGTGCGTCCCAGTGCGGCGTACGTGTCGCCGACTCGCACCAGCGTCTCCGGCTGGTCGTAGGTGTGGCCGTGCTCTCGCCACACCGCCAGCGCGTCGTAGAAGTGATCCAGCGCTGTCTCGTGGTCGCCGGCCTGCTGGTGCAGATATCCAAGGCTGTCGAGCGTCGCCGCCACCCCGAGTTGGTCGTCGACCTGGCGCAGCAGTTCCAGCGCCTGCTGGCAGTACTCACGTCCCTTGTCGTACGTGCCGAGCCGCGCGTGGAACCAGCCCACGGCGTTCAACGCGGCAGCCTGTCCTCGTACGTCACCAGTGGCGGTACGGAGATCGAGCGCGAGCGACGAATGGTCCAGCGCCTGCTGGTAGTCGCCGACCCCGCCGTGCACGGCCGCCAGCACGATGTGCGTCTGCGCCTGCCCCACCGGGTCGCGCAGTTGGTGGAACAACGTCAGCGCCTGCCGCAGCTCGTCCAGCGCCTCGGCCCGCGCGCGCAACCGGCCGTGCGCCGTTCCGAGGTTCAGGTGCGCTCGGGCCAGCGAGGCGGGCTCGCCCAGTCGTTGCGCCGCTGCCAGTCCGGCCCGGCACAGCGTCACGTTGTCGTCGTGGTGGCCGCGCCAGACACAGAACTGGACGAGCGTCTGGCTCAGCTGCCACACCAGGCGGTACCAGCCGTGCTCTACGGCGGCATGCTGGGCGGCCAGCAGGCACTGGAGCTCGGCGTCGAACCACGCGATCGCCGCGTCGCGGTCAGGCAACGGCTGTGGGCTGAAGCCGAAGGCGGGCCCGATGTCCGCGCGCCACCCGTAGGGCACCAGGAGCTGGTTACCGGCGTGGGCGGTGTGGATGTAGAACTCCACCAGCCGGCGCAGGGCCGCTTCCGACTCCTCCGGTGGCAGGTCTTCGCGCGCCCGGTCCAGGGCGTACAACCGCAGCAGGTCGTGCATGCGATAGCGCCCGCGCGCGTACTGGTGCACCAGGTGCGCGCTGTGCAGGCCGCGCAGGACGTTGCGGGCCTGGCCCGGTGACATGCCGGTCAGGTTGGCCACCGCGTGCAGGTCGATGTCGGGGCCGGGGGAGAGGCCGAGCAGCCGGAACACCATCGCGGGCTCGGGGTCGAGCGCGTCGTAGGACGAGGTGAAGACGGCGTAGAGGTTGGTGGTGAGGTCGCCAGTGCTGAGCGCCTCCAGCCGGCTGGTCGCCTCGAGCAACTCGTCGGCCAGCTCGGCGAGCGGCAGGGCGGGGTGCGACACGGCCCGCGCCGCGATCACGCCGAGCGCGAGCGGCAGCCCCGCACAACGCTCGAGCAGGGAGTCGACGGCTTCCGGCTCGGCGGCGACGCGCTGCTGGCCGAGCCGCCGGGCCAGCAGGTCCCAGGCCTCCGAACGGTCGAGGACGTCCAGCGACACCGGCCGACCGCCGTACGTCGTGACCAGGCCGTCGAGCTGGTTGCGCGAGGTGACCAGCACGACGCAGCTCGGGCTGCCCGGCAGCAGCGGCTCGACCTGGGTGGTGTCGCGGGCGTTGTCGAGAACGATCAGCAGGCGCCTGCCGGAGGCCAGGCTGCGGTAGAGCCCGGTCTGCGCCTCCAGGTCAGCGGGTACGAGCGCCGGCTCGACGCCCAGCGCGTCGAGGAACGCGCGGATCGCCACGCCGGCCGGCATCGGAGAGCTCTTGGGGTCGAAGCCGCGCAGGTTGACGTAGAGCTGGCCGTCGGGGAAGCGGTCGAGGTTGGTGTGCGCCCACTGCAGCGCGAGCCAGGTCTTGCCGATCCCGCCGGCGCCGCCGATCGTCGCCACCGCCATGGTCTGGCCGTCCTCGACGCTCAACCCGGCGCTGAGCTCCGCGAGCTCACGCGAGCGGCCGGTGAACAGCCGCGGCGGCGCGGGCAGCTGCCGGGGTACGGGAAGAGCGCTGCTCGCCGCGGGCGGCGGGCCGCCGAGCACGGCCTGGCCGGCCGGTGCGCTGAGCCCCGGGTCGGCGACGAGGATCTGCTGGTGGAGCTGTTGCAGCGGCGGGCTCGGGTCGGTGCCGAGCTCGTTGGCGAGCTGGCCGCGCAGCCGTTCGTAGTGGTCGAGCGCGTCGGCGGCCCGTCCACTGCGGTAGAGCGTGAGCATCAGCTGCCCGGCCAGCCGCTCGTCCAGTGGATGGGAGGTCGCGCTGCGGGAGAGCTCGGCCAGCAGCTGGGAGTGCCGCCCCGCCCGAAGCTGCAGGTCGTTTCGCTCGAGTTCGACCGCGAACCGTTCTTTTTCCAGACTGTCCCGGATCGTGTTGAACCACGGAGTGTCGAGGGTCGGGAACGGCTCGCCCTGCCACAGCGCGAGCGCCTCTTCGTAGAACGTCAATGCCTGTTTGTCATCGGAGGAGACATTGCGGGCTTTGCCGATCAGGCTGCGGAAACGGTGCAAATCCACGGTCTCGGGATCGACATTCAGGACATAACCGCCGGACTGCCGGGCGATGCTGACCTCCTCGGCCCCGGCCAGCGACTGCCGCAGCCTGGAAAGGTACGAATAGAGCACGTTTCGGACGCCCTGAGGCGGGTGATCCGCCCAGATCCGATCGACCAGCCGATCGACCGGCACCGCGCGGTTGGCGTCGATGAGCATGACGACCAGCACACAACGCCTTCTGGTGTGGCCGAGATCCATTGGCCGGCCGGCGATTCGTGCCTCGATCTCCCCCAGCAACCGGAACTCCACCGCACCAGGCGGTGAAGCCGTACCCTGCGACACCCGCGACCCCTCACCCTCGCTGCGTGGTGACGACCCCTCGTGTAGTTCCCACGTTCAACGGCAGTCGTTCAGTGCAAGTCTGGACCATCACATCACGTGGGCGTACGGCGGATTCAAGGTTTACGCAAGATTTCCGCACGATCGATGGCGGACCGTGGTGCCCGTGAAGGCTGGGGACGTCGCCTGACGGATCACCTATCACCACTTCGAGCTGCCGCCCAGCGGCCGGGGTGCGGTGGATTCCGGGCGCGTTGCGGAGAGGACCCAGTAGCCACATTCACGGGCAGGACCAGACGTTGTCGCCCCCGGCGGCTGGTCCTGCCCGTACTCGTCTCCAGGTCGCGGCAGCCCGCCGAATTCCGTCGTATTTCGGCGATGGTGATATCCAATTCGGTTTGTGCGTGACGATTTTCCACGATTGATTCCGCCCGATCGATACCGGATTTCCGGCAGGGACGTGGGTCCTGTGTAACAACCTCTTTACAGCCTGCCGCCGACAGGTCTATGGTGCGGGTGGGAGCGCTCCCACGATTTGTCTACGCAGCATCTCCGCACCTCATCCAGCACTTCCTAAATGCCGTGGTCCGGTACGGGCTGTTTGCCCGGCCGCCCGCGTTCTGTGTCCGAGAGGAGAAACCCAGATGGGTCTTCGCTCCGCCCCCGGAGGTAGTGGCACCAGCCTCCGGCGTGGGGTCGTCGCGGTCGCTACAGCCCTGGTTCTGTGCGTCGTGATGGCCGGTGTCGTGGCCAATCAGGCCAGCGCGGCGCCTGGTTGCCGGGTCGACTACGCCGTCAACCAATGGAATACCGGCTTCACCGCCAACATCACCCTCACCAACGTCGGTGACCCGGTCACCAGTTGGCAGCTGGGGTGGACGTTCGCCGGCAACCAGCAGATCACTCAGAGCTGGAGTAGCAGCTACACCCAGACCGGCCAGCAGGTCATGCTGGCCAACGCCGCATGGAACGGCAGTCTCGGCACGAACGCGAGCACCACCATGGGCTTCAACGCCAACTACTCCGGCACCAACGCGACTCCCTCGCAGTTCACGCTGAACGGCGCGGTCTGCACAGGCCAGCCCGACCCGACGAGCACGCCGACGGTGACGCCGACGACACCGACGTCGACGCCGACCACACCCGCGCCGGGCAACCGCCTGAACAATCCGTACCAGGGCGCGCGGCCATACGTGAACCCCGAATGGTCCGTTCAGGCCGCAGCCGAGTCCGGCGGCAGCCGGATCTCCAACCAGCCGACGGGTGTCTGGCTCGACCGGATCGCCGCCATCAACGGCGTCAACGGCGGCATGGGAGTGGCCGCTCACCTGGACCGAGCGGTGTCGCAGGGCGCGACCCTCGTCCAGTTCGTCATCTACGACCTGCCGGGCCGCGACTGTTCGGCGCTCGCCTCCAACGGTGAGCTCGGCCCGACCGAGATCGACCGGTACAAGACGCAGTACATCGACCCGATCGCGGCGATCCTGGCCAGGCCGGCGTACGCGAACCTGCGGATCGTGCTGATCGTCGAGATCGACTCGCTGCCGAACCTCGTCACCAACACCGGCAGCAGCGCGGGTGCGACGGCGATGTGCAACACGATGCAGCAGAACGGCAACTACCAGGCCGGCATCGCGTACGCCCTGCAGAAGTTCGGCGCGATCCCGAACGTCTACAACTACCTCGACGCCGGTCACCACGCATGGCTCGGCTGGGACACCAACTTCGCTCCGACCGCCAACCTGATGGCTCAGACCGCGCGGCAGTCCGGGAACATCAACAACGTGCACGGGTTCATCACCAACACGGCGAACTACTCGGCACTGCAGGAGCCCTACTTCACCATCAACAGCACGGTGAACGGAACGTCGATCCGGCAGTCGAGCTGGGTGGACTGGAACCAGTACGTCGACGAGCTGTCGTTCGCTCAGGGGTTCCGCAACCAGCTGGTGTCGTCCGGCTTCGACTCCAACATCGGCATGTTGATCGACACCTCTCGTAACGGTTGGGGCGGTTCGGCGCGTCCGACCGGTCCGGGACCGATGACCGACGTCAACGCGTTCGTCAACGGTGGCAGGATCGACCGCAGGATCCACGCCGGCAACTGGTGCAACCAGTCCGGTGCGGGCCTCGGCGAGCGGCCGCGTTCGGCGCCGGCTTCCGGCATCGACGCGTACGTCTGGATCAAGCCGCCGGGCGAGTCTGACGGCTCGAGCACGGCGATCGCCAACGACGAGGGCAAGGGCTTCGACCGGATGTGCGACCCGACGTACACCGGCAACGCCCGCAACGGGAACAGCATGTCCGGCGCGCTTCCGAACGCTCCGCTGTCCGGGCACTGGTTCTCGGCGCAATTCCAGCAGCTGATGCAAAACGCCAACCCGGCGCTATAGGAAATAGCCGCGGGGCTGACTGATTAGCGATCCGAGGGCTATCCGAGACGACAAATCCCGGATAGCCCTCGGCTGCTGTCAAGGCCGCTATCCAGTACTGCCAGGACCGCAATGCCTTTTTCCAGGGGTAACCCGGACCCCGAAAATTTCGGAAATGTCCGAACCAGGTCACCCGGCTGGTCAGTTATGCGGGCCGGTCCTACGGTATGGACCATGCGGCCGTCGTTGGGACTTCGTAGGGAATGCCAATGCCGTCAATGAGCAGAAGGACGCTGTTGAAAGGCGCCGTGGCCGGCGGGCTCGGCCTGTCGGGCGGTTCATTGCTGTCAGGTTGCGGCAGTGGCAGTGGAAGCGGCAAGAAACGCCTGCAGTTCTGGGCGTTCACCGACACGCGGATTGCGTGGCAGAAGAAGGCGTTCGAGCTCTACAAGAAAGAGACGGGCGCCGACTTCGAGATCGACTGGATCATCTTCCCGTACCAGCAGATGCACGACAAGCTTCTGGTGACGGCGCAGGGTGGGTCCGGCGGGCCGGATATCGTCGACGTCGAGATCAGTCAGTTCGCCAGGTTCATCAAGGGCGACGTGCTGTTCGTGGACCTCAAACCGAAGTTGACCGAGATGGGGGAATGGGAGAACTTCTACCACGCTTCGGCGACCGACCCCTGGTCCTGGCAGGGCAAGACGTACGGCATCGGCAACGAGCTCAACGCGTGCCTTTTGAGCTATCGCCACGACGTCTGGGAGAAGGCCGGCGTCAGCGCCGAGATCACCTCGCACGACCAGTTCGTCGAAGAGGCCAAGCGCTTCCACGCCGACACCGGCAACTACCTGATCGACCAGGCGTACACCGGCTGGTCCGACTGGTGGATGCTCGCGCTGCAGCAGAAGGGCGGCTTCTTCAACGGCGAAGGGAAACCGACGCTCAACAACGAGGCCGGCATCCGCACGCTGGAGTACATGCAGCGGTCGATCAAGGACGGCTGGTCGACGCTGCGCCCGCTCGGCCAAGCCTACAACGTCGCACTCGAACAGGGTCAGATCGCTTCCCTGCAAGGACCTTCGTGGCAGTTCAGTGGCTTCGTCCAGCAGAACCTGCCGAAGACCAAGGGCAAGTGGCGCCTGATGCCGATGCCCGCCTGGGCCGAAGGCGGCGGCTCGCGGACGGCGACCTGGGGCGGCACCGGCGTATCGGTGTCGAAGCTCAGCGACCACGTCGAGGAGGCCGTCGACTTCGTGGCGTGGGAGCACGCCAACACCGAGGCCGTACTCTTCGACTTCGCCGAACGCCAGGTCTGGCCGACGTATCGCCCGGCGTTCGAGGATCCCAAGCTGACCGAGCCGCTGGAGTTCTTCGACAAACAGGAGGTCGGCTCGATCATCCGTGAGGTCTCACCGGAGATCAACCCGGCCTACAACTCGCCGTTCTGGCCGGAAACCACCGACGCATGCGTCCGGATCGGCCTGACACCGGCGATGCAGAACACCGGAACGGCGCCCCAGCGGGCGTTGACCGACGCGCAGTCCGAAGCGGAGAACATCATCGACTTCGAGACGGCATAGCTACCCGCAGGAGACCTGGAGGATTCACAATGTCGGTGAACGTTGCGCCGGTCCGGGACTGGTGGTGGCGCCGTCAGCGAAAACTCTCGCCGTACTTGTTCATCGCGCCCTTCTTCGTGCTGTTCCTCATCTTCGGGCTGTACCCGATCGTCTACTCGCTCGTGCTCAGCTTCACCAAGGGGTTCGGCTTCGACGAGCGGAGCTTCTTCGGGCTGGGCAACTACGTCCACCTGCTGTCCGATGCCCGCTTCGGCATGGCGATGCGGAACACGACGTTCTACGCACTCGGGAGCATCTTCCTGATCGGTGGGCTCTCACTGCTGCTCGCGCTCGCGATCCACTCGAAGTTCGTACGGTGGAAGGGTTTCTACCGCGCGGCGTTCTTCTTCCCGGTGCTCACCTCCGAGGTGGTCATCACCGTCATCGCGAGCCGCATCCTCGACGAGGACTTCGGGCTGCTGAACACCGGGCTCGGGTGGATCGGCGTCGGGCCGTTCGGCTGGCTGACGGACACCAAGCTGGTGATGTTCGCGATCGTCCTGATCGGCATCTGGACCTGGACCGGCATCAACGCGCTGTTCTGGATGGCCGGCCTGAACGGAATCGACCAGGACTACTACGAAGCAGCTGAGATCGACGGTGCCAGCAAGTGGCAGCAGTTCTGGTACATCACGGCCCCGTTGTTGCGGCCGATCGCGTTGTTCGTCGTACTGCAGGCGATCATCGGCTCGTACAACCTGTTCGCGTTGCCGCTGCTGCTCACCGGCGGTGGCCCGTCGGATGCCTCGCTGACGGTGACGCTGTACATCTACAACCAGGGATTCCAGTTCTTCAACGTTGGCTACGCGAGCGCGATCGCCTATGTCATGACGCTCTTCCTGCTCGTCGTCGCGTGGATCAACATCCGGTTCTTCGGCGGCTGGGCGGCGCCAGGTGAATAGCGACGCTGCTGCGAAAGGTGAATGAAGATGGCCACCGTCACCAAGACCGAGCCGAGCGTCAGCACGCCGCCGCCGTCGCGCCCGCGGATCAGGCGAGGCTGGCTCGTCGGGTTCGTCGTCGTCAACGTCATCCTGATCGGCGGGGTGCTGCTCGAGGTCCTGCCGTACCTCTACATGGCGTTCGGTGCGTTCAAGGTGAACGACGAGATCTTCGGCGAGCCGATCACGCTGTTCCCACGTACCTGGACCGCGGAGAACATGACCGCGCTCGTCCAGGGGTTCCCGCTGCTGCGCTGGGCCTTCAACACGGCCGTCGTGTCGATCGTCGGCACGGTGCTGGCGGTGCTCCTCGCCTCGCTGGCGGGGTTCGCGTTCGCCAAGCACGAGTTCAGGTTCAAGAAGAGCCTGCTGACCATCATGCTGGTGACGATCCTGCTGCCCAGCCAGGTGCTGCTGGTCCCGCAGTTCCAGATCATGCGGGCGTTCGACTGGTTCAACACCTACGAAGGCCTGATCATCCCGCGGGCGGTGACAGCGTTCGGCATCATCCTGATGCGGCAGTACATCCTCGCGATCCCCAACGAACTGCTGGACGCGGCGCGGGTGGATGGCGCGACGGAGTTCGGCATCTGGTGGCGGATCATCGTGCCGCTCGTGCGCCCGGGCGTGGCCGTGCTCGGCATCCTGACGTTCCTCGGCCTCTGGAACGACTTCTTCTGGCCGCTGATCATCACGACCGAGCCGAACATGTTCGTGATCAACCTGGGCATCTCGTCGCTGATCGGACCGTACGACTTCAGATACGGCATGCTGCTGTCCGGCGCACTGCTGGCCTCCCTGCCGGTGATCGTGGCGTTCCTCTTCTTCCAGCGCCAGTTCGTGTCCGGCCTGACCAGGGGAGCACTCAAGTAGCGGCGGATTGCCCTTGGTGAGGGTGCTCCTCAGCGATCTCGGTATGCAGGACCCTTGAGAGGAAGTCACAAACCAACGGGAGGCACCGAGGCCCGGGAGCGCGTCCTCTAGCCTGTACGACTGTCGTGAGACTGATATCCAGCCTCAACGAGCGACGAAGGCAGCTGGAGGGAGTCGATCATGGTTGCTGCTCCGGGCCTGGCGGAGCTGCGTGAAGTCTGTCAGCCAGCCGCCAAGCTGCAGAGCCGTAACGGCGAGCATTGGGCGGGTCGGCTCTACATGCGGGGCATCTCTTTGCGCATGACCCGACAACTGGTGCGCACCCGAGTCTCTCCGGACACGCTGACCTGGACCATGGTTCTCTGCGGTATCGGCGCGGGCGGCGTCTTGCTCATTCCGGGATTGATCGGTGCGGTCCTGGCCGCCTTGCTCTTTCAGCTGTTCCTGCTGTTCGACTGCGCAGACGGTGAGGTCGCGCGGTGGAGGGGCCAGAACAGCGCCACTGGCATCTATGTCGATCGGCTCGGCGCCTACCTGGCTGACGCCGCTCTCATGGCCGGAGCCGGCTTCCGAGCCGCCCAGACCGGAGGCAACATCTGGGTCTCGATCGGCCTGGCAGCCGCACTGGGCGTCGTACTGCTCAAAGCATCGACCGACCTGGTCGACGTGGCCCGTGCGCGCCGTGGACTGGCACCCGCCGACGATGAAGCCGCCCGCCCTCGATCGCAGGGCATCGCCATCGCCCGCCGGCTAGCCTCTGCGCTCAAGGTTCACCGCCTCACCAACGGTATCGAGGCATCCCTGGTACTGCTTGTCGCGGCGTTCGCAGACACGCTGACGCACAGCGGCACGCCCACGCGAGCTGTCGTTGCCGGCTTGGCAGCAGTTACCTGGGTCATGGTCGTGGCTCACCTTGCTTCGATCCTCTCCTCGTCCCGGCTTCGCTGACAAAGACAGATTTGTCTCCACTGCGAATGCGTTGCAGTCGGGGATCGCAGCAGAAGAGGTGCTCGCACCCGGGCGCGCCGAAGAGTTGTAGGGGAGCGGGAGACCAGTTCGATGCGTGATCACCGGTGATGCGCATAGTCGCGGCGAAATGTGCGAAGGCCTGCAGTCATCGAGTGCATCGGGCGTTGGGTGGCGCGGCGGTAGCGAAGTAGCCGGCAGGTCAGCCGCGACGGTTGGCCGTGCGGGCAGCTCGGAGCCGATGCGGCACAGGAGATGGTGCGAATCGGGCACCCGATGCTGCGAGCCATAGTTAGGTAAGGCTAGCCTTGTCTCGTGCCTTGGAAGAACACTCACTGGAACCTGAGTCCTGCCGCTCATCCTGGCCCGGCCCTGAGTCGTCGCGGGTTGCTGGCGGCTGCTGCCGGCGCCGGCCTAGTGCTCGCCGGATGCGGCGCGAGCGGGTCCGAGCCGTCGGAGAAATCTGGTGGTTCGGCCACGTCGGCTGAGCCGGCCGGGCCGTGGAGCTTCACCGACGGGCTCGGGCGGACGGTGAAGCTCGACCAGCGCCCGAGTCGGATCGCCGGCTTGACCGACATCGTCGCGGCGTTGTGGAACTTCGGCATCACGCCGGTCGCCGGGTTCGGCTGGACCGCGATGTCGAAGGACGCACAGTTCGAGGGCATGGACCTCACCAAGGTCGCCGAGGTCGGCGGCACGTACGGCGAGATCAACCTCGAGAAGCTCGCCGAGGCCCGCCCGGAGCTGATCGTGACGTCGGTCTACTCCAAGGATCCGAAGACCCTGCTGTACGGCTTCAAGGACGAGGCACAGCTGAAGCAGGTACGCGCGATCGCCCCGGTCGTGGCGATCCCGGTGGTCGGGTCGGCGCTCGACGTACTGAACGAGACCGCCAAGCTCGCCGCCGCGCTCGGCGTCGACCTCGCGGGTGCGCACGTCACGAAGTCGAAGCGCGACTTCGAGCAGGCCGGTCAGGCGCTGAGGGCGGCGGGCAACAAGAACCTGAAGGTGATGTGCCTCGCGGCGTACGCCAACGAGATCTACCTCGCCAAGGCGCCGGACGAGCCGCGGATGCTGTACTACCAGAGCCTCGGCGTCGACTTCGTGAAGCCGGGCGGCAAGGACTACTACTGGGAGAAGATCAGCTGGGAGCAGGTCGACAAGTATCCAGCTGACGTCATCCTCTACTCGCTGCGCGCCATGGGCCCGGCGGGCCTTTCGAAGCAGCCGACGTTCGCGGAGTTGCCCGCGGTCAAGGCCGGCCAGCTCTATCCGTGGAAGTACGGCTCGCTGGACTACGTCGCCCAGGCCGCGATCATGGCCGAGCTGGCCGGCTTCCTGTCCAGGTCCAAGGTCGTCACTTAGCCAACGTCGCGAGCAGGTCCAGCGTGCGCCGCTGGTCTGCCGCCGAGCCGACCAGCCCGGCGGCGACGTCGGTGGCGCCGGCGTCGAACAGGCGGCGAAGGCCCTGTTCCACAGTGGCTTCGTCGCCGATCAGGCAGACGTCGACGACCTCGGTGAGGCCTTCGCGTTCGAGAACGCCGCGGTAGCTCGGGAGCTGCGCGGCCATTCCGTACGCGTTGTTCACCTTGTCACGTACGCCGCCGGGGTTGTCGGTCACGGCGATGGGGAGGCCGGTGAGGATCCTCGGCGCCGGGCGGCCGGCGGCGGCCTTGGTGATGCTGGGGACGACGTACTCCGCGAGCGTGCGCGGGCCGGTCCATGCCGTCTGGATGCCGTCGGCCTGCTCGCCGGCGATGCGCAGCATGTGCGGCCCGTGCGCGGCGATCAGCAACGGCGGGGCGGTGGCGCCGGGCACCGCGACCGTGCCGTTCGCCTTCAACGTCTGACCTTCGTACACGACCGCCTCGCCGTGCAGTGCCGGTTGCAGAACCTTGACGTACTCCCTGATGTGCCGCGCGGGCTTGTCGTAGGAGTAGCCGAAGTGGCCTTCGACCAACAGCTGGTGGCTGGCGCCGATGCCGAGCGTCAGGCGGTTGCCGGTGAGCGCCTGGACGGTCAGCGCGCGGGCGGCGAGTGTCAGCGGGTGATGGGGGTACGTCGTCACGACCGACGTGCCGAGCTCGATGCCGGGCACGGCCTGCCCGAGTGCGGCGAGCGTGGTCAGCGCGTCCCAACTCAGGTGGTCGCCCATCCAGACGCCGGTGAGGCCGGCTTCGGCCGCGGCGCGCGTCTTCGCAACGAGGTCGTCGAGCGACTGGCCGCGCTCGTCCAGTAGAAGTGAGAGTCGCATGGGAGGTCTCCTGGGTAAGTGGAAGAATAAGCTCCGGTTACTCAGTGACCGTACAGTAAGCGGACGAAAAACGTCCACTTATCGCGGAGGTTTCTTTTGGAACGCCCACTGCGGGCCGATGCCCAGCGCAACCGAGGGCAGATCATCGAGGCGGCGCTGACACTGTTCGCCGAGCAGGGCATCAACGCGCCGATGGAAGAGGTCGCACGCCGGGCGGGCGTGGGGGTCGGCACGTTGTACCGCCGCTTCCCGGATCGGGACGCCCTGATCTACGCGGTCGCGGTGGAGGCGATGCGCCGACTGGCCTCGCTGGCGCGAACCGCGTGGGAGGCATCGTCCGACCCGTGGGACGCGCTGGTCCGGTACGTCCGCGGCTGCGCGGAACTCCGTCCGGGATCCCTCCAGACCGGCCTCGACCCCCGCCTCCACGACGCGATCCGCCAGGACCCGGAACTGGCGGGCGAACGAGCCGAACTGATGGACCTGCTGGGCCGCATGGTGTCGGGCGCACAAGCCGCGGGCGTCCTGCGTGCCGACGTCGGGCCGGGCGACATCATGCTGCTGATCACCCAGCTGACCGGCCTGCTGCCCGACCTCCCAGGACCGATGGTCGACCTGCTGCCCAGCCGCTACCTGGAACTGATGCTCGCCGGCCTCCGCGCCACCGACGCCCCACCCCTGCCCGGCACCCCCATCTCAGGCGAACGCCTGGCCAACCGCCGCGGCTGACCTGCCGGCAATTTCGCTACCGCCGCGCCACCCAACGCCCGATGCACTCGATGACACCAGGCCTTCGCCGATCGCACTCCTCCGAAGCACGGAACTCCAGCGCACCCCGATCTCGGCCCCACCTCCTGTGCCGCATCGGCTCCGATTGGGGCGCCAGGCCGGGGCTACGAGGTGTGCTCGCAACCGGCCGCGCGCATCAGGTCCGCCATCGCCGCCGGCTTGACGAAGAAGCGCCACGGCCGGTCGGAGCCTGCACGGGCTTTGTTGATCCCGACTCGCTCGGCGGTTCGGATCTGCTGCGCCGCGACGCGTACGCCGTGGTCCTCCAGGAACAGCTCGTCGCCGCACAGGTCGGTGCCGTACTGATCTCGGGTGATCTGGAACGACTTGCACAGCTTGCCGGGGGAGTTGGCCAGGGTGTTCGCCGGCCTCGGCTGGTCCCACTGGGAGGCCATCACGTCCACGCCCTCCAGCGGTACGACACCGCGGACGAAGACGACGTCCGGTATGCCCTCCAGGTTCACCACCGCGGCGAACTGGTGCCACATCCCGTAGATCAGGTAGACGTACGCCCGCCCACCGGTCTGCCACATCACCTCACTGCGCGAGGTGCGCTTGTTGCCGTGATGCACGCCGTCGGCGAAGGCCGGGTAGGCCTCCACGTCACAGATCACGCCGGAAACCCGGCCCAGCTCCGTCTGGTGCACCAGCATCTTCCCCAGGAAGGCGCGCACCACCTCGACCGCCGGCGCCAGGTAGAAGGCCTGCTCGAGCCTGCGGCTCTCCCGTGGACACGTACTCACAACCGCTCATCTTGCCCGATCCCCGATCCCCGATCACCGCAGCGCGGACGCGCGCGCCCAAATCAGCTCAGCAGGGCGGGCGCGAGGCGTTCGAGCTGGTCGACCGCCTCCGCGACGCTGGAGTTCTCGGTCGCCGGGCTGACGAGGACGTGGTCGGCGCCGGCGGCGAGTTGCGCCTGGACGCGGTTGGCGATCGCGCCCTCGTCACCGCAGGCGACGAGGGCGTCGATCACGTTGTCGCGGGCTTGCCCGAGGTCGTCGGCGGTGTAGCCGAAGCGGAGCATGTTCTTGAAGTACGGGGACCTCGGCATCGTGATCGCCATGCCGACGGCGTTGCGGGCGATCTCCCGCGCTCGCCCGGCGTCGGACTCCAGGACGACCGCCTGCTGCGGGATCACGAGCTTGTCCGGCCCCAGCACCTCGCGCGCGAACGCCGTGTGCGCGACCGGCGACATGAACGGGTGCGTGCCGTCCGCACGTTCGCGGGTCAGCTCGAGCATCTTCGGTCCCAGCGACGCGACGATGCGTGGAAACGGCACGGGCGGCGGGTTGGTCGCCGCCTCGGTGTCCATCTGCTCGAAGTGTTCCCGCAGGTGCTCCAGCGGCCGCCACTGCTTGCCGACCTGCTCGGCCTGGAACGCGTGCCCGATCCCGACGCCCAGCACGAACCGGCCTGGGTACGCGTCGGCCAGTGTCGCGCCGCCGGCCTGCATGGTGGCGCCGTGCCTCGAGTTGACGTTGGCGATTCCCGTGCCCACGACGATTCGTGAGGTCGCCGCGAGCAGGACGGCGCTCTTGGCGAACGCCTCCTTGCCGCCGACGCCCTCGCCGATCCAGACCGATCCGTAGCCCAGCCGGTCGAGCCGGACGACCTGCTCGCCCAGCACGTCGAGCGGTGTCTGCAGTCCGAACAGCCACACGCCGATCCTGCCGAGTTGGTTCCGCGTCGCCTCAACGACGTCGACGGGCGATGTCATGCCAGTTCTCCTTGAATCGTCGCGATTTCCCGCCACTCCGCGAGCGGCACCCGTCCGGGATCGGTGGTGAGGACCTGTACGCACACGTGGTCGGCGCCCGCGTCGAGGTGCTCGCGCACGCGCTTGACGATCGCGCCGAGATCGCCGCCGGCCACGATGGCGTCGACGAGCCGGTCGCTTCCGCCTGCGGTCAGGTCGGCGTCGCCGAAGCCGAGCCGGCGCAGGTTGTTGGTCTGGTGCTCGGCCAGGCCGAGGTAGCCGCCGACGTGCTGCCGGGCCACCTCTCGCACCTCGGTCGGATCGGACGACAGCACGACGGCCTGCTCGACCGCCAGCAGCGGACCCGCGCCCAGTTGCGCGCGGGCACGCGCGGTGTGCTCGACCGGAACGAAGTACGGGTGCGCGCCCCACGTCCGTGAGGCCGCCAGATCCAGCAGTTTCGGGCCCAGCGCCGCCAGCACTCGAGGCGACGGCGAGGCCGGCGCGGGCGCGACGCCCTGCAGGGCGGCCGAGTCCATCGCGTCGAGATAGGCGCGCATGTCGGTCAGCGGGCCCTTGGAGCCGGGCCTGGCCAGGTGCTCGAAGCCCGGCGACACGGGCTGGGTTCGCGTCCGGTGCCCGCCGAGGCCGAGGACGAACCGGCCTGGATACGCCTCGGCCAGCGAGCGCTCCGCGGCGGCCAGCGAGAACGCCGTGCGCAGGAAGATGTTCGCGATCCCGGTCGCCACCACCGTGCGCCGGGTGGCCGCCAGCAGGAAGGCTGCCTGAGTGAGGGCGTCGCGGCCGAACGCCTCACCGAACCAGATCGTGCCGTAGCCGAGCTCGTCGAGCTCGGCCGCCGTTTCGGTGAGCCGGCCGTGCGGCAAGCCGTCGAACGCGAACGTCCAGATGCCGAGCCGGCCGAGCGATGGTCGTACGGGGGTCATTGGGGATGCCCTTCGGCGAGATAAGCTGAGGTGTCCTCCGGTTACGCCGGCAACCATACGGAGGACCCCTCCGATTTGCAAGAGAGGTCCGGGAGTTTCTTTGCGTGAGCAGACACATACGTCAGGCGAACCCCGTCCGATGCGGGCGGACGCGCGCCGGAACTACGAACGGCTGCTGGCCGAGGCCAGGTCGACGTTCACCGAGCAGGGCGCCGACGCGTCGCTGGAGGAGATCGCCCGGCGCGCGGGCGTCGGCATCGGCACGCTCTACCGGCACTTCCCGACCCGCGAGGCACTGCTCGACGCACTGCTCCGCGACCGGTTCGACGGCCTGTGCGAGCTCGCCCAGAAACTCCTGGCGACGGATCCACCCGACCAGGCGATGCTGACCTGGCTGCACGCGCTCGTCGAGAACGCCAACACCTATCGCGGGCTCACCGGCCAGCTGGTGTCGACGTTGAACGATCCGGAGTCGGAGCTCTACGCGTCCTGCCACGCGATGCGGGAGGCGGCGACGCAGCTGTTCGAGCGCGCCAAGCAAGCAGGGCTGGTACGCGCTGAGGTCAGAGGTCCGGACGTGTTCCTGCTCGCGCACGCCGTGGCATGGGCGGCGGAACAGGTGCCTGGCGACACCGGTGCGACGGACCGGCTGCTCGAGCTGATGTGGGCCGCCCTGCGCGCGTAGGACGGGCCGCATGGGTTGAGGGTGGCCGGCCGGGCAGGCATGGGATGATCGCTCGGTGAGACGGATGGCGATGGCGTTCGGGATGGCCTTGTTGCTCGCGGTTTCGGCCTGCCAGCAGCCGCAGACCGGCAGCGGATCGGAGAACCCGCCGAAAGCAGAGGACCCAGGGCGGGCGAGCATCGAGGCGACGTCCGAGGCGCGGACTCCGTCGCCGAGTCCCACGCCGGCCAAGGCCCCGCCTTCCAAGGCCCAGTTACGCGAACAGCTCACCAAGGGGCTGCAGAAGGCCGTCGACGAGACCCGTTTCGACAAGGTCAACAGCTTCTCCAAGTCCGACCTGCCGGCTGTCGACACCGCCGTCATCCAGCTCGACAAGCAGGGCCGCCCGGTCGCCGCGGCCAACGTGCTGCTGAACGACAAGTACCCCAGCGGCAAGGTCGTCCCGGTCGACGGAAACCTCGCCGCGAAGGGCGTGCACTGGCAGCACTTCGCGGGCGACTGGGGGCAGAGCTCCCGGGTCGACACCATCGGCGACGGCGACGCGAACATCTCGTTCACCTCGCCGTATCCAGCCTCGATCCTCAAGCTGGTGGTCGGTTTCGGCGTGATGCGCCTGGTCGACAGCGGCGAGGTGTCGCTCGACGAGCGCTACACCTACCGTCCCACGTTCAGCACGAGCTTCTGCGGTGGTGGGGGAGAGACCGCGCGGATCCGCGACTGGTTCGACAAGATGATCACAGTCTCCGACAACCACGCGACCTGCGCGATGATCCGGCTGATCCAGCTGCACGGCGCGGTCCGTGCGACCAACTCCGCTTTCCGCAAGCTCGGCTTGACGACGATGCAGTTGGACGGTACGGAGGCCGGCACCGGTCGGCTCTGGCGCGAGATCACGATGACGTCGCTCGACACCGCGCGACTGCTGATGATCGTCAACGGCTCGCCCGGGAAGTTGTGGACCGCGCCGAACGGCAAGCCGGTGGTCGCCGACGAGGTGCTCGGCAAGCAGGCGCGGGAGTTCTTCTACCAGAAACTGTCCGAGCAGGGCCTGAACCAGATGATCTCGACCGCCAACTACTGCGGCCGAACGTATCCCGCGAAGGGGATTCCGCAGCGCGTGCCCGATCGCTGGATCGACAAGGACGACGGCACGGTGGAGGTGAACGGCCGCTACTACGGCGACGACATCCGCTCCTGCAACGCCAAGGCCGAGGTGACGTTCGCCCACAAGACCGGCCTGGTCGCCGACGCCGCGGGTGACGCGGGGATCGTGCGATCGCTGCCGGGCAAGGCTGAACGCAACTACATCGTCGTGGTGTTCACCAACCTCGGCCAGGCCGGCGACCCGAACCGCACGTCGAAGTCAGGCACCTACGGCCCGGCGGTGACCGAACGCCTGGCCATGCTCGGTGCCGCGATCGACAAGCTGGTCACGCAGAACACCGCCGCCGCGGCCGGCTAGCTGGCAGTCAGACACCGCTCTCGGCCAGCCGCGTTCGCACCCTGCCCCAGAACGCGGCCGGGTCGTTGAGGTGCGGGAACTCCTCGTCCGGCACGTCGACGCCGAGGAACTCGCACAGCGGCCCCCAGCCGTCGCCCGGCTCGAACACCAGCAGCCGCTCCGGCGGGATCTCCGCTCGGACCGCCGCGTTGTGCTGCTCGAACGCCCGGATCGCGTGCTCCCGATCGTCGAAGCGGCCACCGAAGAAGCCGTCCCAGATCAGCTTCCGGTGGAACCCGTGCATCGTCATGATTCCCGGGATGTTCTGCCGGGCGACCTCCGCCAGCTCGCTCTCGGTGCCACCGCCGAACAGCTGGTAGATCGTGCCGCGCACGCTGTCGTACCAGCGGGAGGGATCACGGGTGGTCAGGATCAGCTTGGCAGCCGGATAGAACGAGGCCAGCTCGCGCCAGAACGCCGCACCGGGCCAGTCGACGCTCGACGCGTATCCCTCGAAGACGGCGTTCCAGTCGACTGGCTCGCCCTCGGCGCCGGCGACCCACTGGGCCAGCCGGTCCTTGTGGTCGAGCACGTGCCGGCCGTGGAAACAGGGCCCGAAGCCCAGCGTCTCCAGCGCCGCCTTCAGCGAGAGCGTTCCGGTCCGGCCGACACCGACTCCGATGACCTCCATGCGACCCCTTCCCGGTCGAAGTACGTAGCTGCCAGCCGTTGCCGGCGAGCGTCGATGACCATGTACGTCCCGAGCACCAACTGCACGACACTGCGCCAGACGTCCTCCCAGCGATCGCGGATCCGCAGGTACGCCAGCAACCGCCCGCGCCGTCCCGCGTTCACCGGGCACGTACGCGCCACGAGCAGGCATGGTCCCCGGTTGGGGATCGACCGGGTGTGCTCGGCCGTCGACGCGAGCTCGAACCGGCGCAGCACCTCGCGCGCCACGATCTCCATCATCAACGGTGCCACCCCTCGCGCCGGGCAGGGCCGGTTCGCCGTTACCCCGAAGGGGATGTGGTGGGCGTCGCGCGCCGACAAGGTCTCCCAACGCGACGGGTCGAAGCGCTCCGGCTCGCTGAATCCAGCGCTGTGGTACGCGGGATAGTTGAAGCACAGCACGGATCCCCTGGGCAGGGTCGTACGCGCGTCGACAACGATGTCGTCTGTGGTGATGCGATGCGCGACACCGAACAACGGGAAGCACCGCATCGTCTCGTCGATCACGTGGCCGGCGTACGCGCCGCTGACCTCCGACGCCGCGAAGCGCTCCTGCACGGCGGTGTGCTGCGCGAGCGCCAGCAGGAGGTGGGTCATCGCCTCCGACATCTGTACGACCGCGGTGTTGAAGAACGCGCCCTGCAAGTACCACGCCTGTTCTTCCGCCGAAAGCGAGCCAGGCAAGGGATGCACGGTGTCCGTGAGCCGCGAGCGCAGGTAGCGCGTCAGCCGGTCCCGTTTGCGCAGGTGCCGCAGCCCGCAGCACTTCAACGCCGTGATGACGTCGTTGGCGTTCGCGACGATCAGCGCCCGCGCGTGGGCCGGGCAGCGTTCGCCGAACACCAGCTCGTACGACACTTCCGCCCAGATCGGCATCATCAGGTCGCGCAGCCGGACCAGCCGGAGGTCGCGGACATCGAGCTCGTCGAGCACCGAACGTGCGACGCGTTCGGTCAGCTCCGCCACGTCCGGCCGGGGCCGGGCGAGGAAGCGCCGGGTGGCCCGCGCGGCCTCGTCGTAGCGCGGCCCGGCTTCCAGGTGCTCCTGGTGCACCTGCGGACCCGGCGCCAGCCAGTACCAGAAGAGATCCGACAGCCCGGCGCCCGCACTACGCCCGTTGGCCGCCGGATGTTCGTAGACCGCGCGGAACTGGTCGACGCCGACCAGTGGCCCGGGTATGGGGATCCCCTCCGGTCCGTTGACGGCGGCGAAGATGCGTGTCCGCAGGCCGATCACCGCCTGCGGCAACCGGCTCACCATGGGTTGTTCCGCACCAGGTCCGGCGTGACGTCGGATGGCGAGCCGGCACCGCACAGCGCCAACGTGTGCTCGAGCTCGGCCTTCAGGATGTCCAGCACGCGCGTCACGCCGCGTTCCCCGTTGGCGGCCAGGCCCCAGATCGCGGGCCGCCCGATCGCAACGGCGTCGGCCCCGAGCGCGAGTGCCTTCACGACGTCGGTGCCACGCCGGATCCCGCCGTCCAGCAGAAGCGGGAGGCTGCCGTTGACCGCCTCGGCGATCAACGGCAGCTGGTCGATCGTCGCGGGTGCGGTGTCGAGCTGGCGCCCGCCGTGGTTGGAGACCAGGATCGCGTCGACTCCGCGATCCACTGCGAGCCTGGCGTCAGCCGGGTGCAGCACACCTTTCAGGACGATCGGCCGGTCCGTCGTCTCGCGCAGCCAGTCGATGTGCCGCCACGAGATCTCCGGAGAGAGGTCCACCTGCCGGACGTGGCCGCCCCGGCCGTCGACCCGGAGGTTCTCGCACTTCAGGTCCGGCGGCAGGTCGTGGAAGTCGTTACGGTCGCCCCGTTCGGCGCGGCCGAGCGCCGCGCTGTCGGTCGTCACGACGAACGCTTTGCAGCCCGCCGACTCCGCGCGCCGGACGATGGCCTCGGTGAACGCGAGGTCGCGCTGGACGTAGAGCTGGAACCACAGGTGCGGGTCGTCGGCGACCTTGCGGGCCTCGGCGGCGATGTCCTCGATCGCGATCGTCGACAGCATCGCCGAGATCAGGATCGTTCCGGTCGCCGCGGCCGCGCGGGCGGTGGCCAGCTCGCCTTCGGGGTGCGCGAGCTTGTGGAACGCGGTGGGGGAGAGCAGGATCGGCGCGCTGGTCTCGCAGCCCAGCACCGTGGACTCGACCGCCGGGGCGCCCGCCCCACGCAGCACGCGAGGCACCAGCGAGAGCCGGCCGAACGCCGACTCGTTGGCGCGTACGGTCACCTCGTCCTGCGCGCCACCCGCGAAGTAGTCGTAATGGACCGGGTTGAGCACCTGCCTGGCCGCCGGCTCGAACTCTCGCACGTTCCAGAACACCGGAGCTGACGCGGGCGCGGCCGCCGCCGGCTCGGTCGTGGGCGCCTGGGTGACCAACTGCCGGGCGATGAACTCACGCAGCGGCCGGCGGTGCTCGTCCTCATCCGTCCAGTCGTTGTCGAGGTTCTCGGCCAGCCGCAGCACGCCGAACAGCTCACCGCGACGGTAGTGGCGGACGACCGGATGCAGATAGCGGTCGTCGTGCTTGTGCACGTCCTCCCACGCCCGGCCCACGGCGATGTCGAACGGGTCGATCGTGTCGTGGCCCTCGCCGTACTCCAGCGTGAACGTGAAGTAGTCGGCCGCCTCCCGGAACGGCCCGGCGTGGACGTACTGGACCGGAACCTCTTCGTAGTAACGCGCCTGGTCGCCGTCGATCGTGATCAGGTCGCTCATGAAGTGGAACTGTTGCCACAGTGCCGACGTGCGGTTGAGCCGAGCGAGTGCGGCGGTCATCAGCGTCTCGGCGTCGACGGGCAGCTCGCAGTACGGCCACGGGACGTCCTCGTACTTCTCGTCGAGGATGTGCGTCAGCGCGCGGATGCCGTAGCGGAAGCCGTGGATGAACGCGCTGGTGTATTTCTTGAAGTCGCGCGACTGGGTGAGCGTGCCGGCGAAGTAGAGGCCGGGGATGTTCACCGACTCCCACTCGTGCGTCAGCTCCGGGAAGCGGTCGCGGATCGTCAGGTTGGGCCGGCAGCGCTCGCCGAAGATCGACGCGTCCATCCGGAATCCCGTGCAGGCGATCACGCGGTCGTAGACGAAGTGCGCGGTGTCGTCGCGACGCAGATAGCTGACCGACACGTCGTACCTGCCGTCGGGTCGCTGCTCGATCCGGTCGATCGTGCAGTCGAGCACGGAGTTCTGCGTCTTCAGCTGGTAGGTGTCGAGGAAGTTGTTGTTGACGGCGCGCAGGTGCCCGATGAAGTGCGTACGCCAGGCGAACTTCAGCGAGCTCGGGCCGGCGATGTGGATGACCGCGGCGTTCTCGTTCAGGTTGTCGGCGGTCTCGAACGCCGAGTTTCCCTTGCCGATCAGCAGGACGCGCTGGTTGGTGAAGCCTTCGGGCTCGACCGGCATCTGGTCGTAGCGCTCACAGCTCTCGATGCCGGGAATCGCCGGAACGTACAGGTCGGTGAAGCCGGTCGCGACGATGACGCGTTTCGCCTGATATGTCCGGCCGGTGTGGTCGGTGACAACGAAGTCGCCTCCGGCGTTCGCGGGCCGGTCGACGTCGACGACCTTCGAGTCGTAGCGGATGCGCAGCGTGTGGGCGGCGGCGAAGTCGTTGAGGTACTGGATGTAGTCGTCGGCCTGCGGGAAGTAGAGCCCGGTGTAGCGGGTGAAGCGGAGCTCGGGATCGTCGCTGAGCAGGGAGTTCCAGTCCCAGCGCAGGTTGAGCTCGGGGTCGTCGAAACCCGTGTTCGGCTTGTTGATCGAGATCATCTGCCGGTGTCTCGGGTACATCCTGAAGAACGTGCCGGCATCGGAGCCCGCCTCGAGGACGAGGTAGTCGCGGCCGGCGCGGTCGAGGAAGTAGCCGAGCTGGAGTCCGGCCGGACCCGCGCCCACAACCAGGTAGTCGACGTTCGTGCCCATCTACACCCCCAGGTCGGATCCCTGCGTGCCAGACGAGTACTCCCACGTATCGCGGGTCCGAACGGTTCACTCACACCCTTGGGGGGTTTCGGTACCTGTGATCCAGGCGAGGTAGCTCCGCACCAGCGCACGTTCCTGCGGGCTCGGACCGGGCTGGTCGGCGGCACCGGACGCGAGCTGGTCGCGCATCGTCCGGCGCGCCCGCTGGAGCAGGCTGTTGGCTGACGGCACGCTGCAGCGCAGCCAAGCCGCCGTCTCCTTCGCCGACCAGCCGAGCACGTCCCGCAGGATCAGCACCACTCGCTGCCGCGCGGGCAACCGGCGGACGAGCAGCAGCATCAGTACCTCGGTTGCCGCCCTGGAGCACGTCGCCGCGTCCGGCTGGACCTCTGCGGGGAGTGCGGGGTCCATGGCCGGCGGCCACCCACGCAGCCGCGGCCGCCGGCTGCGCGACACCAGTTCGTTGCGCCAGGCGTTGTTCGCGATCTGGTACAGCCAGCTGCGGAACGTGGAGCGGTTCTCGAACGCCGGCCAGCCCCGCCAGGCTCGCAGCAGCGTCTCCTGGACCAGATCCTCCGAGTCGTCGTAGGAGCCGAGCAGGCGGAAGCAGTGCGACCAGAGCTCCCGCCGGTGCCGGGAGACCAGGAGGGCGAACGTCGTCTCGTCGCGGATGGCCAGCGTGTCCATGCCTTCGAGGCTCGCGGTAACCAGCCGCCGGGCGCATCACGCGGATTCGTTATTCAGCGGTGCGGAGCTCGTTACTTCGGCGCGGATGTGATGATTCTCAGGTGATCGGACGTGTGAGCAGCCCAGTCTTCGTCGGCCGCGCGGCCGAGCTGGCCGAGCTTGCCGCAGCGTACGAGGATGCCGCCGAGGCCGCCTCGGTCGTGCTGATCGGCGGCGAGGCCGGAATCGGCAAGTCCCGGCTGATCGCGGAGTTCGGCACGCGGGTGCGCGACCGGGGCCCGCGCATCGTCGAGGGTGGCTGCCTGGAGCTCGGCTCCGACGGCCTGCCGTACGCACCGTTCGTCGCCGTGACGCGCAGGCTCGTCCGCGACCTCGGCCCGGAGCGCGTCGCCACCATGCTGCCGGGAGGCGTCCGGAGCCTCGCCCGCTGGCTGCCCGAGCTGACCGCCGGCGTCGCCCTGGACGGCCTGACCGGCGAGGACGGCGGCAAGCCGCGGTTGTTCGAGGAGATCCTGACGCTGCTGGAGCAAGCGGCCGCCGACCGTCCGCTGGTCGTCGTCCTGGAGGACCTGCACTGGGCGGACGCGTCCAGCCGTGAGCTGCTGGTGTTCCTGGTCCACAACCTGACCTGCCCGGGAGCGCTGCTGCTCGGCACGTACCGATCGACGCTGGAAGCCGCCCATCCGCTGCGCCCGCTGGTCGCCGAGCTCAGCCGCGCGCCGCGGGTCCGGCTGCTGGCACCCGCTCGGTTCGGCCGGGCGGAGGTCGAGCGGCAGCTGGCCGGGATCCTGGAGGACCGGCCGGAGCCGATGCTCGTCGGCCGGATCCTCGACCGTAGCGAGGGCAACCCGCTGTTCGTCGAGGCGCTGGTCCAGGCCGGCGAGACGACCCCGGAGACCGTACGCGAGCTGCTGCTCAGCGGGCTGTGGGTGATCCCTGACCAGAGCAGGCAGCTGCTCCGCGTGGCCTCGGTCGCCGGCGGCCAGTTCGGGCACGCGCTGCTGCCGGCCGTGACCGGGCTCGACGGCCACGTGGTCGACGACGCGCTCCGCCCGATCGTCGACCGGCAGCTGCTGGTGCCCGCGGGCGACGGCTACGCGTTCCGGCACGCGCTGATCCGGTCGGCGGTCTACGAAGGCCTGCTGCCCGGCGAACGGACCCGGCTGCACGCCGAGTTCGCGGAAGCGCTGGTGGCCAGCCCGGCTCTCGTACCCGAAGGCCGGGCGCCGGCCGAGCTAGCGAACCACTGGTACGCCGCAGGTGCGCACCGGCAAGCGTTGGTCGCGGCCTGGGAAGCCGCCGAGTCGGCGCAACGCTCGCTGGCGTACGACGAACAGCATCGGATGCTGGAGCGCGTGCTGGAGCTGTGGCCGCTGGTGGGCGATGCCGAAGTGCGGCTCGGCGTCGACCGGGCGACCGTGCTGGTGCTCGCCGCCGACGCCTGCCTGTTCGGCGGCAACGGCGAGCGCGGCCGCGAGCTGGCCACGGCGGCGCTGGCCGAGATCGACGCGGAAGCCGAACCGATGCGTGCGGTCGAGGCGCTGGAGCTGCGCGGCCGGATCGAGCATCGGATCAGCGGAGGCGGCGGCGAGGATGTCGAAGCCGCGCTGCGACTCCTGCCGGACGACCCGGACCTGCCCGCCAGAGGCCGGCTGATCGGGCAGCAGGCCCACCTCGCGCTGCTCGCCGGCGACTACGAGGGCACCCAGGATCTCGGCAAGGAGATCTGGCGGATCGCGGAGCAGACGGACGACGTTGGCCTGCGGTACCGCGCGCGGATCGTGCTGAGCATCTCGATCGCCGCGTCGGGTGACTACGAGCAGGCACTCGGCCTGCTCGCCGAGGCCCGGCAGCTGGCGCAGAGCTACCGCAACCCGGACCAGCTGCTGACGGCGATTCTGTACGAGAGCGCCGTTCTGGGCATGTTCGTCGGTGACTACGAACGCGGCGCCGTGATCACCCGGCCGGCGGTCGTCCAGGCGAGGCGGGTCGGCATGGCCAGCATGCGAGGAACGATGCTGGCTGCCAACCTGGCGGTCTGCCTGTTCGCGATCGGCGAGTGGGAGGAGCTGGCCGAGCTGCTGGCGGAGTCGCTGACCTGGGCGCCACCGCCGCTGTACCGCTGCAGCCTGCTGATCTGGCGGATCGAGCTGGCGACCGCGCGCGGCGACCTGACCGCGGCCGCGGCGGCGGCCGAGGAGTGCGCCGCGATCATCGAGGAGCACCCCGAGACCGGGCGGATGCAGGCAGGTCACCATGCGCCCCGGCTGCGGTTGGCTCTCGCCGAAGGCGATCTGGCGGCAGCCGCGAAGGCGCTGTGGCATGCGCTGGCCGATCCGGAGCTGATGGGCCGGACCGAGCAGGCCTGGGAGCTGATCGGGATCGGATGCGACATCCGGCTCGCGTTGCTGGCCAAGGCGGGGCGAGACGAGAACGCCGGGGCCGAGGCGGACCGGCTGGCGTCGGAGTTGGCCGCCGTCAGCCGCCGGGCGCCCGCGGCGACCCTGTGGGAGCGGGCGTGGCAGTCGAAGTACCTCGCCGAGGTGAGCGAGGGCGACCAGGTGCGGCCGGCCTGGGAGGCGGCCGTGGCTGCCTGGCGGGAGATCAGGATGCCTTACTGGCTGGCGGAAGTGCTGGTCCGGGCGGCGCGGGCGGACCTGGAGGCCGGTGACCGTTCGGCCGCCCGGGCGAAGTTGGGTGAGGCGGCGGAGACCGCGGACCGGTTGGGGGCGGTGCCGCTGGCGTATGAGGTCGAGCAGCTGGCGGCGCGTGCTCGGTTGACGTTGGCTCCGGATGCGGGGTCGGCTGTGTCTGCGGGGCGGCAGCATGGCCTGACGCCGCGTGAGCTGGAGGTGCTGCGGTTGCTGGCGGCTGGGCGGAGTAACCGGCAGATCGCGGGGGAGCTGTTCATCTCGGCCAACACCGCGGGTGTGCATGTGTCGCGCATCCTGACCAAGCTCGGCGTGACCACACGTACGGAGGCGGCCGCCCTCGCCCATCGCGAGAACCTCTTCGACGGTTGAGCCCCCTGGCGGCACGCGGTCCGTACTCTGTTCGACAGCTGAGCTTTCGACGGCTTACGACACGGTGGTGCGCACCAGCCAGCCGGGGTGGTCGGTGTGGTCCATGCCGATCTCCTCGCTGGAGCCGAACGGCAGGTCGTTGGTCGCCATGATGTGCTGGACGTCGCCGTCTCCCTTGCGGTACCAGCCGGCCGGCACGCAGTCCTGGACGTTAGGGCTGCCCTGGTACTTCAGGTTGAGGTCACCGCCGACGACACTCGGGTGGACGGCACCCTCGTAGTCCCAGACCGCCGGGACGACCGAGCTCATCAGGTACTCGCACTGGGCCAGCGCGACCGAGCCGGCGCCGCTGGCCAGGTGGGTGGTGCAGGCGTAGTAGTTGCCGAGCGCCGCCGTGCACAGCCAGGCGCGCAGCTCGTTGGAGTCGGCCCGCTGGTCGGGATAGATGTCGCCGAACGCGTCGAGGCCGGTCCACTGGTCGGCCGGTACATGGCCGAGAACGCCGATGCCGTACTGATCGCCGTTGGCGCACTGGTACGGCGCGTTGGTGGCCCGGTTGAACGCCGGCATGAACGCCCAGAACGTCCAGTCGGCGGGGTACATCTCTGCCATCGACGGGAACAGGCTGACCTCCACGTCGGCCCGGCACACCTCGTTCAGCGTCACGACGTCGGGCAGCTTGCTGGTGATGACGTCGTACCCTTCGGGGATCGACTGGCCGTCCTCGTAGCAGCCCGCCAGTCCGCTGTTGCAGAGGTTCAGCTGCAGCACCCACATCGGATAGCCGGGCGGCAACGTCGCCGGCGACGGAGCGGCGGCCCGTTTCGGGGCCGCGGAGCCCTTGCTGACAACGAGGTTCGGACTCGGCAGCGCCTTGTCCGGCGCGGCCGACGCGGCGGGCGGCAGCAGGAGCGCGCCGAGGCAGGCGGCGATCATCGAGCAGGCGAACAAATGGCGCAAACGCATGGTTTCCCCTCCCTTGCCGGGCAATGGAAGAACGCGACCCGGCCTGTTCGCAGTGTCGGTAACTCGACGGGAGATTTGCACGGGGGTGGCCACAAGTTGCCGCGTTGGCCAGAACCGGAAGGCGACGGTAGGTATCGATCGAAATTCGATGGGTTCACCAATTCCGGCGTTGCGCCGGAAACGCTGCCGCAATAGCGTCCGGAACAAGGCCGGGAGAGCGCTTACCAGTCGCTTCGGAGAGGGTGGAAATGAGAACGCGAGCTCGACCCTGGAGGCTACGCAGGACCCTGGCCATCGCCGCTCTGGCCGCGGTCGGCGCCACCGGCTCACTGGCCGGAGGCCCGGCGTTCGGCATGACACCGCGAGCGGATCGCCCAGCCACGCAGACCAACGCAGCGGGCGCCGGCCGGTCGGCAGCGGCACCGGGCGACACCGCCCGGCTCAACCGTGGCGTGATCAGTCTCCGCCACGGCAACGGCAACTTCATCAGCTGGCGCCTGCTGGTGAGCGACCCGGACGGCGTCGCGTTCAACGTCTACCGCGACGGTACGAAGGTCAACCGGACGCCGATCAGCAAGGGAACCAACTACGTCGACGCGGGCGGACCGGCCGGCGCGAAGTACTCCGTTCGCCCCGTCGTGCAAGGCGTCGAGCAGGTCGCGGCCGCGTCGGACCCGGACGAGTCGATCGGCACGCTGGCGACGTCGATGGACGTGCCCCTGCAGATTCCGGCCGGGGGGACGACACCGAGCGGCGAAAATTACACCTACACCGCCAACGACGCCAGCATCGGAGACCTCGACGGCGACGGCCAGTACGAGATCGTCCTGAAGTGGGATCCCACCAACGCCAAGGACAACTCGCAGTCCGGCTACACCGGAAACGTCTACATCGACGCATACGAGCTTTCCGGCCAGCGCAAGTGGCGGATCAACCTCGGCCGCAACATCCGCGCGGGTGCGCACTACACGCAGTTCCAGGTCTTCGACTACGACGGCGACGGCCGCGCCGAGGTCGCGATGAAGACAGCCGACGCGACGATCTCCGGCACCGGCCAGACGATCGGCAACGGCAGCGCCGACTATCGCAACTCCTCGGGGTACGTCCTGTCCGGGCCGGAGTACCTCACCGTCTTCAGCGGAGTCAACGGCGAGATCCTCGCGACCACCAACTACATCGTGCCCCGTGGCACCGTTTCCAGCTGGGGCGACTCCTACGGCAACCGCGTCGACCGGTTCCTGGCGGGCACGGCGTACGTCGACGGCTCGCACCCGAGCATCATCATGGCGCGCGGTTACTACACCCGCAGCGTCGTCGTCGCGTGGGACTACTCCAACCGCACGCTGACCCGCCGCTGGACGTTCGACAGCAACAGCTCCACCAACGGCTCGGCCTGGACCGGCAAGGGCAACCACCAGTTGTCGATCGCCGACGTCGACAACGACGGCCGCGACGAGATCATGTACGGCTCGATGGCCGTCGACGACAACGGCGCGGGCCTGTGGAACAACAGCACGCACCACGGCGACGCGTACCACGTCAGCGACTTCATCCCGTCCCGCTCGGGTCTCGAGTTCTTCAAACCGGACGAGTCGACCGGTGATCCGGCGGACTACGTGGGTGACGCGCGGACCGGCCAGATCATCTGGCAGTCGGCGTCCTGTGGTTGCGACAACGGACGTGGAGTCGCGGCTGACGTCTACGCGGGCAACGCGGGCGCCGAGGTCTGGTCGTCGGCGGTCGGTGGGCTGCGCAGTGCCACCAACGGCTCCCAGGTCGCCAGCCGTAAGCCAGGCTCGACGAACTTCGTGATCTGGTGGGACGGCGACGTGCAGCGCGAGCTGCTCGACAGCAACCACATCGACAAGTACGGCACGGGCGGCGACACCCGCCTGCTGACCGGTGACGGCGTGACGTCCAACAACGGCACGAAGTCGACTCCCGCGCTCCAGGCCGACATCCTCGGCGACTGGCGCGAGGAGGTCATCTGGCGGACGACCGACAACTCCAGGTTGCGGATCTACTCCACGACCGACTCCACGAGCATCAGCTGCCGCAGCCTGATGCAGGACAGGCAGTACCGCGAGGCGGTCGCCTGGCAGAACACGGCGTACAACCAGCCGCCCCATCCGCGCACCGCCGGACCGTGCTGAGGAGGGAGCGAGGATGCACCTGTCGATGGACAGACTGCAGCCCAGCCGGCGCGCGCTGCTCAAGGGCGTCGCGCTCGGCGTGAGTGCGCCGCTGCTGGCCGCAGGTGCGAGCACAGTGCTGGCTCCGGCCGCACAGGCGCTCGCCAAGCAGAGCAGGATTCCGCGCTTCGTCACCGACGCCGGCGCCTACACCGGCAACTTCCGTGAGTCAACGAACTTCTGCGTACGTTGGGGCGATCTGGTCGATGTCGTCACGTGGGGGCGGAACAACCGCGGCATCGACGACTATCCGGCCTACATCCTTGAGAAGATGGAGGCGACCTGGACGTACTTCCGGGACACCGCGCGCTTCATCGACCCCGACCTGCAGTCGCCGGGCAACCAGTACCGCGTCAACCTCTACCTCGGTGGCAGCTGGCGGAACGACTTCATGCCGCCGGCCAACTGGGCCGGGACCGACGAGATCGGGCTCGGGCACATCTGCCTGCCGTACGACAAGATCTGGGATCTCTGGGTCGAGGGACACGAATACAACCACGTCCTGCAAAGCTATGCCTGCCAGCTCAACCGCGCGCAGGGGCGGGGCGGCGGCTTCGGCTACGGCAACCCCTACTCCGGGCGCTTCTGGGAGGCGCACGCCAACTTCATGGCGCGGATGCGGCGGCCCGAGGTCGTGATCGGGTCGGGTTACTTCGGCAGCCGGCACCACTATCGCTGGCTCGACCAGATGACGTACTACGGCGACTGGCTGCTGCTCAACAAAATCCGCGACACCTACGGCCTCGACCAGATCCACCGGCTGTGGTACGAAGCGCAGCAGGGCGAGCATCCGATCCAGGCCATCAAGCGGCTCTACGGGCTGAGCCATCCGCAGTTCGCCGAGCTGATCGCCGACTACGCGCGTCGTAACGTCGTCTACGACTACACCGACGCGGCCGCGATCCGCAGCGACGTGTGGCGCGGCACGTCGACGTACACGCCGAAGTACACCGTCTCGCTGGACTCGCTCGGCTCGGGCAACTTCCGGGTGCGGCAGGCCAACACGGTCCAGCAGTACGGCTACAACCTGATCCGGCTGCAGCCTTCGCAGGCCGGCGGCCAGGTGACGGTTCGGCTGACGGGCACCGTGAACCCGGGCATCGGCTCGGACTGGCGGCTCAGCTTCGTGGCCGTACGCAGCAACTTCGGCGTGCGGTACAGCCCGATCCACGGACCGAACACGGACGCGTCGTTCGCGCTGCAGAGTGGTGAGTCGTATCTCATGCTCGCAGTGGCGGCGACACCCTCGGTACACGTCAACTATCGCGAGGGCGCCACCATCGACACCTATCCGTACCAGCTCAATATCCAGGGCGCGACGCCTGTGGCCGGGACGACGTAGCACCGCCAGAAGGGTGTCGATGCCGGTCTTCGCGGATCGGTATCGACACCCTCGGTCTGTCTGCGGCTGCGCTCGGTCTGTCAAGCTTCCGGTATGGCCGAGCAGCAGCTGGATGGCGGGATCGCGAACGCGGGCCAGGTTGTCCGTGTCGGTCGGCATGTTCTTCGTCCTTCGAGTCCGCACTCGGGTTCGATTCACGCCTTCTTGCGGGCGGTGAGGAACGCCGGATTCGAGGGTGCCCCGACACCGGTCGGCATCGAGGAGGACGGACGCGAGCGCCTGGTGTTCATCGAGGGCGAAGTCCCGGTGGCGCCCTATCCGGACTGGAGCCAGTCCGACACCGCACTGGCCTCGATCGCCCGGCTGCTGCGCGGGCTGCACGACGCCGCGCGCGAGTTCGACCCTCGGGGTCTGAGCTGGAACGACAGTCTGGCTGACCCTGCGGGTGGGTCGCTGGTGTGTCACAACGACGTGGAGCTCTCGAACGTCGTGTTCCGTGATGGTGTCGCTGTTGCGCTGCTCGACTTCGAGTTCGCCGCCCCTGGCCGTCCCGTCTACGACGTGGCTCAGCTTGCCCGGCTCTGTGTACCGATCGAGGACGACTTCGACCAGGAGCGGATCGGCTGGCGGCCGGCCGATCGGCCGGCGCGGTTACGACTCGTCGCCGACGCCTACGGACTGGATAGGGACGGCCGGGTGGAGCTGCTTGCCGCCGTGGACGATGCCCTGTCCCGCATCGAAGCAGCCGCGCGGCGCAGCCTCGATGTGGGTGACCCGAACACCGTCGCGATGATGAACCGGAGAGGAGGCATCGAGAAGTTCGACCGCCGGCGCCGCTGGTGGAGCGCCCACTACGAGCACTTCGCCGCCGCCCTTGTCTGACCAGGCCCTCATCCGTTTACCCGCGCACCCTCTGGAATAGATCGTCTAGAAGGGTGGCTCCTCGAACGGGATCAGGTGGGTGGGCTCGATGGGGTAGGAGTGGCCGTGGGGTCCGACGAGGCGGTAGCCGGGCCGGCCTGGTTGTAGCCGGTGTGCGGGGATGGGCTGGTCTTGCCAGTCGCCCTTGTTCTTGTCGCGGTGGTGGGTGCGGCATTTGGGGCCACCGGTGTGGAGGTCGGTGGCGCCCTGTCTACATCGCTCGGTGCGGTGGTCGATCTCGCAGTCGATGGAGGGCTTGTCGCAGGTGTACCAGTCGCAGGACGGCCGGGTGATCTCGACCAGTTCGCGCAGGCGGCCGCGGAAGAGTCCGCCGAGTTGGTGGACCTGGATGATCCGGCCGCTGCGCGGGTCGGTGACCACGACCTCGTAGTCCATGTGCGGGTTGTCGAGGTTGTTGCGGGCGATCCGCTCGGCCACATGGTGGGTGATCGCACCCACCCACGTCAGGCTCGAGTTGCCGCTGGACGTGCCGAGCAGTTCCCTCAACGTCGTCACCAACATCACCCGCCCCGACGGCCTTCCCGATGGCATCTCCGGCGCGTTCGACGCGGCCTGCCGGTCGGACTGGGCCTGCTGACCGGCAGGTTGAGCGGACTGCCGGCTGGGGCAGGCGATGAGGTTGGCCGTGCCCGAGAGCAGAGAGGCGGCGATGTCGGCACGCAACTGCGGCATGGCCCGCTCGTCACCCCGGCGTTTGGCGACCCTGGCCAGAGCGTTCACGTGGGCGTAGGCCTCAGCTGCCTGATCGGCGGGCAGGTTGGTCACGCTGAGGTCGGCGGTGGAGTCCTGCGCGGCGGTCACACTGAAATTGCGGTCATCGACCAGCTTGTCATGTCGCTTCTGCGCACCCTCGGGGTCGACCCGCAGCACTTCCCGCTCCACCCGCTTGCGGACCTTGTGCCGCGGCCGGCGCATCCCCTCGGCCGCACCTTGGCGGATCCACCGCAGCACAGCGGCCTCGACCCGCCGCCGCGCCAACAGGTCACTGGCCAGCACGGCAGTGCCGTCGGCGATCTCCCGCGCGACATCGGCCTCCAGCTCACCGGCATCCAGCGCGTGCAGGGTCTCGGTCAGGTCCTGACCCAACTCCTGGGCCAGGCCCACGTGGTTGTCGGCACGATGCCGCGACCAGCCACACGCCGCTTCCAGTTCACCGGCGGCATGGTCCTCGGGATAGTCCAGCCGTGCAGGCGGAGCGTCCTCGAAACCAGGCGGGCACAGCAGCAGCTCCTGCGTCGCCCGCAACCCGGCCGCTTCCAAATGCGCGACCTGCCGCCGCACCGCCGCCACGAAATCCACCAACTGGTAGCCGTTCAGCTCTCCCAGCCGATCCTGAAAAGACTCCACCAGCACGGCCAACTCCACACCAGGCTTCAGATCCGGCAGCATCTCCAATGCCGCTGGACCGGTAAGAACTGCCGTGCTGGACATACCCTAATTCTACGCCAACTGGGCGTATTCGACCATATATTCGAAATAGGTCAGATCCTCTGAATCGAACGACGACGCGCGAACGCATCGGCGAGCGCCTGGCCCTGCGCCTGGATCAAGGTAGGTACTCCCCGCGCAGTTTCCGGATCAGCGATCGATCACGTCCTTCAGCCTGGGGCCGGTGTCGAGGTACGTGACGGGTGCGCCCGTCACCTCCTCCACCTGGTCGATCAGGCGTTTCACCTGCTGCGTAACGGCTTCCCCGCTACGAGCCCCGCGCATGGCGGGGTCGTAGTGGTCGCAGAAGGTCAGGGCGATCTGGGTGGGGCCGTTGAGCATCGTGGCGTAGTCCAGCAGCTCCCAGTCGATCCGCTCGGCCTTGCGGCGTGGGCGTCCGGTGTTGACGCCGTACTCCGCGATGCCGCGGCGCTCGGCTTCCACAGCGCTCATCTCGTACGGCAGCGGCCCTTCACCGACTCGGCTCGGCATCGCCTTGACGACCATGACGACATCGCTTGCCAGCCGCCAGTTCAGGCCAACGTCGTCCATCGCGGCGGCGGCGGTGCAGTTGTCCGCGGTGGCGCAGGGATAGTCGGGGCTGAACGCGAGCGACAGCATGGTTCCCTGCGAGCCTTCGACCAGCACAGTGTCGCGGGCCGCGGTCTGGTTGACCAGCCGGGCGACGTCGGTCGTGTACGGCTGGAGCCGGTCGTTGTCCTTGGCCTGCTGGGCTTTCCGCAGGACGAAGTCGGCCCGGGCCGCGCCGACGCCACTGCACGTCGAGCCGATCGTCTCGGTGAAGTGCGGGTCGGAAAGCTCGGCCTTGATGTGGTCGGGGGAGATGACCGCGCAACGGCCGTCGACGACGACTCGGTCGGCCAGCCCGTAACGTTCGACCTCGTCGGCGAAGATGTCCGGATCGACGAGCACACCCGACCCGACCGCGACTCGCGTGCCGGGGTTGAGCCACGCCGTCGGCAGCTGCCTGGCCTTGACGAGCGTTCCGTCGTCGAGCGTGACACTCGCTCCGGCGTTCGTGCCGACTCCGGCGCGGACTGCCAACGGTGGCTTGTCGCGCTGGGCAAGATGCGCGCAGAGCTTGCCCTTTCCGGAGTCGCCCCACATGGCGTCCACGATGATGACCGCTCCCATCGCAACCCCTCTCAGTTGCTGTGCAGCTCGTCGACGGTCGCGGCGTCGGCGCCGAAACCAACGACGGACATCAGGGCGGTGGCCTGCTCGGGCGGCAGCAGCCGGGCCCGGAGATCCACCAGGTGCGGGCCGAACCTGGCTTCGAGCTCGGAACGCAGCTCGGCGAAGATCGCTGCCAGGTAGGCCTCGTCGCGGATCAGCTTGTCCACGACGCGCAACAGTGCGGGATGTTCGGTGTAGACGGCGCCGGCCGGCTCGTCGAGCGAGGCGATCAGCGCGGTACTGGAGTCGACGGAGAGCGTGAGCAGGTGGCCGCCGACGGTCTTGCTGGGCGGCTCGTGGTGGTAGACGTCGACGCCGGCCTCCGGCTCCGAGAAGTCCGTCGGTGCTTCGCCGAAGACGTTCACCACGACCTGACGGCCGGAACGTGCGGCCGTACGCAGGGGCTCGCCGAGCCAGGCCAGGTCGTCGGCCCAGAGACAGACGGCCACCCGGTCTCGTGCGTCGGCGGCGAGGGCACTGGCGCGTTCGATCACGGCGTCGCGACCGCGCAACGTCCAGAACGCGGCGGGCTCGGGCCGTTGCGCGATCGTGGCGAGCTCGGCGACCAGCGCCTCGCAGCGTTCGGTGGTCTCGCGCCTGATCCGGCCGAGTACGGCGGCCGGCGGCTGCGCGACGAACCGGGCGGGGGAGTCGGTGACCTGCTCGACGACGCCACGGTCGACCAGGGCGGCGAGCACCTGGTAGACGTTCGCGCGCTGCAGGCCCGCCAGCTTGGCCAGCTCGTATCCGGTGGCGGACGGGCGCTGCAGCGCGGCGACGTAGACCCGGGCCTCCTGCGAGGAGAACCCGACCTCGACAAGTCGGTCGATCACGTACGCCGAGGCTACGCGATGAGTAGTAGCTTGCGCAACTACTATCGACCAGACGGCTTGCCGGCCAGCTCGGCGAGGTACGGCACGAGGTCCGCCGGGCTGGGCATCGCGCGCAGCTCCTCGCGTACCTCCGCTGCCGCTGTGGCCAGCCCGGCATCGGTGAGCAGCTTGTGAACGAGGTCCGGGCTCAGGTCGCTGTCCCCGATCGCGAGGCCGCAGCCGCGCTTGGCGACGGCTTGGGCGTTGGCGGGCTGGTCGGCGCCGCCGGGGATGACGATCTGCGGGAGCCCGGCGTCCACCGCGGTCAGGACCGTGCCGGCGCCACCGTGGTGGACGATCGCGTCGCTGGTGGCGAGCAGCGAGCCGAGCGGGACCCAGCCGACCGGGCGTACGTTGTCCGGAAGCTCACCGAGCCCCGCGGCGTCGACGTCGCCGAGCGCGATCACGAACTCCGCGTCGATCACGCGCGCGGCCTCGATCACCGGGGCCAGCTTGCCGAGCCCGCCTGCCTTCGGGATGACGGTGCCGAGCGTGACCGCCACCCGCGGCCGGTCGATCTGCTCGAACAGCCAGCCGGGAAGCACGCCGCCGCCGTTGTACGGCACGTACCGCAGGTCCACCCGCCCGCTCGAGTCGACGATCCGCATGCTCGGCGGAGCGACGTCCAGCCAGGCGGCCGGTAGCTCCGTCGTGGCGAGCCCGTGCCGTTCGTTCGCGCCGGCCATGCCCGCCTTGAAGAGCTCCTGGTGCTCTTCGCTGTGCATGAAGCCGAGCCCGTGGAGTACGGACGGCACGCCGAGCTTGGTGGCCACCAACTGGCCGGCGCCCGAACCATGGGGTGGGTAAACGACGAGGTCCGGCCGCCACTGCTCGGCAACCGCGAGGGCGCGGTCGGCCATCTCGTCGCTGTAGAAGGTGAAACCGCCGAACCTGGGTGGTGACGACCCGGCGCCGGGGCCGCCTCCGGCCGGCCGGTCGGCGGCCTTGCCGATCATCGAGTAGAACTTCTCGACGTCGACCTCCGGCGCGCAGTCGACGACCGGCAACCCGGCCGCGGCGGCGTTGCCGGCCGCCTGCCCACAGGTGGCGACGAGCACGTCGTGGCCGGCGGCTCGCAGCCCATGAGCCAGCGAGATGACGGGGTAGAGCAGGCCGTAGAACGGCGGCGTGGTGAACAGGATGCGCATGATGAGACCCCCAGAGTCGCAGAAGTGAAGATGCCTCCCGATATCTCGACGATATATCGGGAGGCATCGTTGGTCAAACCACTTGCCGGGAGTGTGCCGTCATCCTTCACGCCCGAGGTGACGGCGGCAACCAGATTGCTTTGGCGGGATCGGGCCGCCTGTTTCGGCAGAATGAGGGCGTGGACGAGAACAGCGCGAGCGAAGAGACGTGGAAGCGGGAAGCCGCCGCTCAAGAGGAGGCGTGGAGGCAGCACGCCGCTGCCCAGGAGGAGGCGTGGAAGCGGCATGCGGCCGCGCAGGACACCTGGTGGAAGCAGCGGATGCTGGGCCAGCAGGAGGAGATCCTCCGGCAGGACAACCTGATGTACGGCGGGTTGATCGCGATCGGCATCGTCATGATCCAGCCGTTCCTCGCGCCTGGAGCCGCGCCGGTGGAGCTGGCCGGCAAGATCTGCGTGATCGCCTTCGCTGTCGCCATCCCACTGCTGGCGGCGCTCGTCGTGCTGAACCGGCAGGAGATCTTCCGGAAGCGTGCTACCAAGTCCGGTCTTGTTCTCGTCGCGAAGAGTGTTGCCCTGGGAGTCGGGTTCCTCGGTGTGGTCGCCGGGTTCTGGCAGATCCTGCCGCTCGCCGGCATCGGGGCTCTGGTGTTCGCGTTCATCGGCTTGTTCGTCCACTCCGCCGGCTACACCCGGGTGGAACAAGACGACGCCGAAGGGACCGAGAGCCCCGAGTCGTAGCCCAGCCTGCGGGCCGGAGGTCAGTAGCCGCGCTGGACGTCGATGACGCCTTCGAGGGGCCAGCCGGCGATGCGGCGGCGTACGTTGTCGCGTACGCGGTCGGCGAGGGCGGGCACCAGCCGGCCGAGCGGGTTGGCGGAGTGCGGGGTGATCAGCGCGCGCGGCTCACTCCACAGCGGGTGGCCGTCGGGCAGGGGCTCGGGGTCGGTGACGTCGAGGCCGGCGCCGGCGATCTCGCCGTCGCGCAACGCCGCGACCAGCGCGTCGGTGTCGATCAGCGAACCGCGGGCGATGTTGACCAGCCAGGCGTGCGACGGCATCAGCTTCAGCTCGCGAGCGCCGATCAGATGCTTGGTCTCCGGCGTCGAAGGCGCGCCGATCACTACGAAGTCGGACGCCGACAGCAGGTCGTCCAGGCGGTCGGGCGTCCACGTCTCGGCGGCACCGGGCACGGGCGTGCCGGAACGCGTGATCGCGAGCACCCGCGAACGGAACGGCGCCAGCAAGCCGATCAGCGTGCGGCCGATCCCGCCGCAGCCAACGATGCCAACCGTGCGGTCGAACAACGTGCCGGACGTGACCCGGCTCCAGGTCTGCTGCCGCGCGAGCTGGTGCAGGTGCCGTGCCCCTGCGAGCATGAGCGCGAGCGTCTGCTCCGCGCAGGTCTCGGCGTAGCTGCCGGCCGCGCTGGTGAACACCTTGCGATCGCTGAACGCGCCGGCGGCGAACCAGCCCTCCACACCCGCGGACTGCAACTGCACCCACGTGATGCCGTCGTGGTCGATCGTCGCGAACTCCGCGGGCGAGCCGCCGTACCACACGACCGCCTCCGCCGCGGCCGGATCGTCGACCACCTGTCCGCCGGCGGACGTGACGGCCTCGATCAGTTCAGGAGTGTGCTTGGGCCCGATATAGATCTGCATGGCCTCATTATCCCGGTGCGGCGTGCATCCGTATGCACCCGCCAGGTTACGCGGCCAGGTCGGCCACGAACACGCAAAGTATGTCCGGGGGGGTATATCGAGAACCGAACGCGACGCTGTTGACCGGTCTACCTGCCGCCGACCGGCGAGTGACCGCGGTACGACTGCGGTGAGACGCCTGCCAGCTTGCGGAACGTACGGCTGAAGTACGCGCGGTCCTGGAAGCCGACCCGGCGAGCCACCGTCTGGATGCTCTCGTCGCTGTTGCGCAGGCGTTCCTTGGCCCGCTGGATGCGCAGCCGGTTGAGGTACTCCCAGGGCCCGATGCCGTACTGCCGGTGGAACATCCGGCTGAGATAGTCCTCGCTGATGCCCGCGGCGGCCGCGATCTGCCGGCGAGTGAGCGGTCGCTGGTAGTGCCGGTGGAGGTAGCCGACCGCACGCCGGACGAGCTGTCCGGTCTGCGCCGGTACGTCGGCGCCGCGCAGCAAGCGGTCGACCAGGGCGCCGGTCTCCTCCGTCGACAGGATGCCGGCACCGGCCAGGACGACGTGGTTGAACGGCTCCGCGCGTCCGATCTCGGTGGCGTCGAACGAGCTCGCGCCGAGCACGAGTACCGGAACGTCCTGCAGGCGTTCGTCGCAGCGCATCCGGTCGAGTACGTCGAAGGCTTCCATGTCGGGCAGCGGATGTGTCAGGACGACGACGTCCGGAAACTCCTGCGACAGGGCGAACAGCGCGGTGGCGCCATCGGCGGCCAGGACGATCGGCCGGCCCGGCTGCCGCTGCTCGAGCGCCGAACGCAACTCGTCCTGCCGCTTGGGTGTGTCGTCGACGATGACGACGGACCCCTGCGTGCGGGCCGGCCGGAGCAGTTCGAGCGTCGAGGCGAGGTCGTGCCCACGTGCGATCGCGACCGATGACGGTGGCTCGTACAACAGGAACGGGGTGTGCCGCAGCCGCGGATCGTCGAGCAGGCTCCGGACCAGCATCCACTCCAGCGGATCGGCTCCGCTGCTGTCCCAGACGACCGCGCCGGGTTGCCCGCCCTCGAGGCAGCGCCGCAGCTCCTCCTCACCGCGCGGTCGCTGGACGGCCCGCCCGCCGAGGTCCACGTCGCTGTCGCCCACGAGCACGATCCCGCCGTACTGGGCGGTGGTCGGCGCGAAGCCGTCATGTGGTGTCGGGAACGGCAGGCAGACCACGAACGTGTCGCGATCCGGCTCGCGTTCCAGCGTGATCGAGCCACCGTGCAAGGCGATCACCCGCCGCGCGATCGTCAACCCGAGCGACCTGCCCTGTCCGGTGCCGAGCCGGCTGATCGCGAACGGCTCGAAGATGTCGTCGGCCACCTCGGCCGGGATCGCCGACTCGGTGAACGAGAACCGGATCGCGAGCCCAGCGGGTTCGGCGTGGGCCGTGACCGTGAGCTGCCCGGTCGGCGCCAGCCGGTCGGCGGCCCCGAACACGTTGATCAGCGCACGCCTGGTCCGGGCGAGATCCGCGCGAACCAGCGGCAGGCGTTCGGCGACGTCCGGCTGCCGCCCGCCGAACAACTCACGTAGCAGGGCGGCGGGGTCGAACAACACGGTCTCGAGGTCGAGCGCCTCGATCTCGGCGTGTGACAGGTCCAGCAGGTCGTTGATGACGTCGAGCTGGTGCTCGGTGTTGGCGTGGATGTCCTTCAGGAGCTCGGAGAACGGCTCGACGGGGCTCGATACGGACGCCTGCGCCGCCTGTGCCTCCGACGTACGCCGCAGGATGTGCTCCAGCGGTGTCCGCAGCTCGCCGCTGACCGCTGTGAGCAAGCGCGACTTGACGCGATCCGCGCGCTCGGCCTGGTCGCGCGCGGCCAGCACCTCCTGGTAGAGCCGGATCCCCTTCAGCGCCGCGCTCACCTGGTCGCCGATCGCCCGGAAGATCGAGCCGTCCTTCGGACCGGCCTCCAACAACGCGAAGCCGAACTGCTCCGGGCCGACGTGCAGCGGCTCGACCACCAGCTGGTACGAGCGATTCGCGGGCAGCACGCCGTCGGGCACCAGCAGCTCGGCGGCGTACGGCGGCAGCGCCGGCCGGCGGATCCGGCTGCCGTCGTGGACGAACCGGAGCCGCACCAGCGGGCGCGGGCCCTTGCCTTCGTACGGACCGCCTTCGTACAAGGCGAGATAGCAGCTGGTCACGCCGACCGACGGCAGGTGCTGTGCGAGCGCGTCGGTCAGCAGCTCGATGCTCGTCGCGGTCAGCAGCGCGGTGCCGATCGCGCGCAGGTTGCGGGCGGTGTGCTCGTACTGCCAGCGGTCGTAGTCGAACGGCCGGCGGGCCGGCTGCACGGCGTCGGCCGGGCAGCCGCAGGAGCGCCGGACGACCAGGGGAGTGGTGATCCTCGACCCGCCGGGCACCGCGCTGCCGGTCACCCGCGCGGCCAGGATCTCGACCGCGCGCTCGCCGAGCTGGTCGAACGGCATCGCGACCGACGTCAGCGGCGGATCGACCTGCCAGGCTTCGGGCGAGTCGTTGAAGCTGACCACGGCCACCTGTTCCGGCACGGCGATCCCGCGGTCGCGCAGCAGGCGCAGCGCGTCGACGGCGAAGAAGTCGCTGCAGGCCACCAGGCCGTCGAAGTCGCGGCCGGCGCGCAGGCCGCGGGCGTCCAGGATGACCTGGGTCGCCGCGATGCCCGCGTCCCGCCGGAAGTCCGCCGGCGCGGAGACCAGCCGGGGATCGAACGGGATGCCGTGCCTGGCGAGCGTGTCGACGTACGCCCGGTAGCGCTCGGACGTGACGGGGTTGGCGGTCGGGCCCTTGATGAACGCGAGCCGGCGCCTGCCGTGCTGCTCGATGAGATGCGAGATCGCCTCGCACATGCCCCGGTAACTGTCGAGCGTGAGCGTCTGGTGGTCCTCCAACTGCCGGTTCAGGCTGATGACGGGGAGTTCGCGCATCCGGCGCAGCAGCCGCCCGGAGGTGCCGGAGTCGCCGGCGGAGTCGCTGGGCAGGCCGATCGCCGAGCTCCAGCAGATCAAGCCGTCCAGCCGGTGTGGGGAGACGAGGTCGTAGGTCTGGTTCCGGTCCACGCCGGCGCCGATCTCGTCACCTGGCAGGCAGACGACGTTGATGTCGTGGTCGCGCGCGGCCCGGACGATTCCCGACCACAAGGTGGCGCCGACCCCGAGGTGGATGTTGGCCGTGAGCAATCCGAGGGTGGGGCGGCGCTCGGGACACGACGCGTTCTGGAGAGGCACCTTGTACGAAAGATAATGCAATACCGGTACACGTTGAAGAGCTTCGGACGTACTGAATACACAAGGAAAACCGGGGAGGTCCGCGAGACTCGGACACTCCCCGGCTTTCGTCGATCGGCTGTCGAACTGGACCCGGTTAGTCGACTCAGCCGACCTTGCCGACGCCAGCGCCGGCGGTCACAATGCTCTTGACGCTGCTCGCGGAGTCCATCGAGTAGCTGTACGGAATGCCGTTGACGCTGCCGCTGGCCGCGCACGTACCAGAGTTGCTGAAGAAGTTGTTGCGCTGCACCAGCTTGCCGGCCGGCGAGGAGCCCTGACCGAGCTCACACGGGCTGTCGGTGTTCTCGAAGTAGTTGCCCTCGACCAGCACGCCGGCCTCCATCGTGGAAGCCACGCCGTAGGACCCAACCGCGTCGTAGTAGTTGTTGTAGACGTGGACGGGGTTGCCGAACCGGACCCGCGGGTGGCGCTGGTTCGAGCCGTCGAACCAGTTGTGGTGGTACGTCACGCGCAGGTGGCCACGGTCCTGGCTGCCGTTGTCGTCGGAGTGCCCGAGCAGCGCCGTCTTGTCGCTGCCGACGAAGCGGTTCCACGAGACCGTGATGTTGTCGGAGGCCCGCTTGATGTCGACGGAGCCGTCGTGGCCGGTGCCGAACGTGTTGTGGTCGATCCAGATCCTGGTCGAGCCGTCCTGGACGTTGATCGCGTCGTCGGACCAGCTGCGGAAGTTGAGGTTCTGGATGATGACGTTGCTGACACCGTCGATGTCCAGCCCGCCACCGCCCTGGATGCCGGAGCCGGAGCCCACACCGATGATGGTCTTGTTCGAGGCGACGTCCTGCATGCCGCTGATGGAGACCATGCCGGAAACTCGGATGACGCGGGCGTCGCCGGCCTGCATGTTGCTGATCAGGGCCGAGCCAGTGGTCACCGTGACCGCCGACGCGCCACCACCGCCTGTGGTACCCGCGCCGAACCCGGTCGGCGAGCCGACCGCCATCGCGCCGTCGTTCGAGCCGAAGCTGACGGCGGTCACCAGGGCGGCGGCGAGCACGAGCCCACCGGCTACCCGAAACGCGGCGATCTTCTTCTGCATGCTAAAGCTCCGTTCTGCGGAATCGAGCATCGAAAAGCGCTATCGAAATGGCGCCTGCTTTCATTAGCTGGTAAACGCTTGCCAGTGCCACCCTTCACTGGGTCGAACGACTTCAGCGTAAGTCGGCGAACATGGATAATCGCGTACGGTATGTGGACTATTACGTACTCTCGGCCCCTGTGATCGGGCCGGGAAGAATCCGGTCGTCGAACACGTTCGAACCAGACATGGCAAGCGATGAGCGACGTGTGCCCCTGTCGGTCCTGGAGCTGGCGCCCGTGGGTACGGGCCAGACCAGCACCGACGCTCTGCGAGCGGCGACCGAGTTGGCGCAGCGGGTCGAGGATCTGGGGTATCACCGGTTCTGGGTGGCCGAGCACCACAACATGCCCGGCGTCGCCTCCACCAGCCCGGGCGTGCTGATCGCGCACGTCGCCGGTGCGACGCGCTCGCTTCGGGTGGGCTCGGGTGGCGTGATGCTGCCCAACCACGCGCCGCTGGTCGTGGCCGAACAGTTCGCGATGCTGGAGGCACTGCACCCTGGCCGGATCGACCTCGGGATCGGCCGGGCGCCGGGCACGGACCCGAAGACGGCGGCGGCGCTGCGTCGTACGCCGGAGGGACTCGGAGCCGAGGACTTCCCGCGCGAGCTGGACGACCTGCTCGCACTGCTCGGCGATCCGACCCGGCCGGCACCGCGGGAGCTCACGCTCGCCGCGACGCCGGTGCAGACGTCGGCGCCGTCGGTCTGGCTGCTCGGGTCGAGCGGCTACTCCGCGCAGGTCGCGGGGCTGCTGGGACTGCCGTTCGCGTTCGCCCACCACTTCAGCGCGCAGAACACCGAGCCGGCGATGGAGCTCTACCGCAGCCGGTTCCGGCCTTCAGAGGCGCTCGCCGAGCCGTACGCGATGGTCACGCAGGCGGCCTACGTGGCCGGCACGCGCGAGGAGGCGGAGCGGATCGCGCTGCCGGCGCGGCTCACCCAGCTGTCGTTGCGGACCGGCAAGCCGCGCGCGATGCCGAGCCTCGAGGAAGCGGTGGCCCACGAGTGGACCGACCAGGAGCGCGAGCTGCTGGCCGCCTGGCCCAGCCGCCCGGCGATCGGCAGCCCGGACGAGGTCGTCGCGGAACTGACCGACCTGGTGACGCGTACCTCCGCGGACGAGCTCATGGTGACGACGATGACGCACGGCCTGGCCGAACGCGTACGCAGCTTCGAGTTGCTCGCCAAGGCATGGGCTTCCGAATCGCGGTGAGTTCCCTGTAACACCGTCTTGATCAAGGCCTCATTGCGGCGCAACCTCCCGACTATTTCCTGGCTAGCGGTATCGGGCTCGGAGAGGTGGAGGGGCAGCATGGGAAGACCTGTGACGCGGCGGAACTTCTTGCAGGCGGTCGGTGTGACGGGCGGTGCCGGCGTCCTCTACAGCACGATGGGTGCGATGGGCCTGGTGCCGACGGCGGAGGCGGCACCGCCGGCACCGGCGTTCCAGCCACCCAAGCCGTCGGACTTCTCGCTGGGCGGACGCTCGCCGAATTCGGTCCTCGTGCTGGGTGCGGGCATCGCGGGCCTCACGACGGCGTACGAGCTCGGCAAGGCGGGTTACCGCGTGCGGATCCTGGAGGCGCGCAACCGCCCGGGCGGCCGGAACTGGACCATCCGTGGCGGCACGGTCGAGACCGACCTGGACGGTCACACGCAACGCGCGCGGTTCGCCGGCGGTCAGTACATGAACGCCGGCCCGGCCCGGATCGCCGGGCACATGGTGACGTTGGACTACTGCCGCGAGCTCGGCGTGCCGATCGAGATGTTCGGCAACCAGAACGCCGACGGCTACTACTACAACGAGAACGCCGGTGCCCTTTCGAGCCGGCCGATCCGCCACCGGATGGCAAAGGCCGACGTCTACGGCTATGTCTCGGAACTCTTGTCGAAGGCGACGGATCAGGGCGCGCTGGACGCCTACCTGACGGCCGAGGACAAGCAGCGCCTGCTGGAGTTCCTGAGCGGCTTCGGCTCGATCGGTGGCAAGGTCGCCGGCGACCCGGCGGCGAGCTTCGCCTACTCGGGCACGGATCGCCGTGGCTACGACATCGAGCCGGGCGCGGGAACACAGCCGGGCACGCCGTACCTCACGCCGTACTCGCTGTCCGATGTGCTGGCCAGCGGCCTCGGCCGCTACTTCTCGTTCGAGTTCGGCTACGACCAGGCCATGCTGATGTTCCAGCCGGTCGGCGGGATGGACCGGATCCCGTACGCGTTCGAGCGCGCCGTCGGCAAGGAGAAGATCACGTACGGCGCTGAGGTGCGCTCGATCACGAGCACCGGTGCCGGGGTCGAGGTGGAGTACGCCGGGCCTGACGGCCGGCTCCGGCTGGCGAGGGCCGACCTTTGCGTCTGCACGATTCCGCCCCAGGTGCTGAAGAAGATCCCCTCGTCCTTCTCCGCCACGACAGCGGCTGCGCTCGCGTACCCGGTGCCGGCGAGCGTCGGGAAGATCGGGCTGCAGTACGGCAGGCGGTGGTGGGAGGAGGACGAGCACATCTACTCCGGCATCACCAACACCAACCTGGACCTGTCGACGATCTGGTACCCCTCGTACGGCTACTTCGGCTCGAAAGGTGTGGTGATCGGCTACTACAACTTCGGCGGCAACGCGGAGACGTACGGCAAGCTGACGCCGGCCGAGCGCGAGGCGCGGGCGCTGGCACAGGGCGCCAAGATCCACGGCAACGCATACCGCGAGTCCTTCGAGACGTCGTTCTCGGTGGCCTGGCACCGGACGCGTTACAGCGAGGGTGCCTGGGTCTCGTGGCCGTCGCGGACGAGTGGACACTACGAGCATCTGCTGGAGCCGGATGGCAACGTCTACTTCGCCGGAGACCATCTGAGCTACTACATCGCCTGGCAGGCGGGTGCCATAGAGTCGGCGCGGAAGGCGGTGACGGATCTGCACACCCGCGTGCTGTCGAGCTGACGGGCAACCTTTTACGGGCTCCAGGCTGTATATCTCGCGACCGAGTTCCGCGAGAGAGGGGTCCGATGTCAAGCGACGAGCGGTTCCGCGAGTTCGTGCTGAGGCGTTCTCCTTCGCTGCATCGGACCGCCTATCTGCTGACCGGTAACTGGGAGACCGCACGCGACCTGGTGCAGACGGCACTTGCGAGGGCATGGGTTCGGTGGAGCCGATCGACGTGGCCGGACCTGCCCGAGCTCTACGTCCGTCGCATCATGGTCACTACGTACTCGAACTGGTGGCGCAGGCGATGGCGTGCCGAGATTCCGACCGGCGAACTGCCGGAACGGCCGGACGCCAAGGACGCCTACGCCCAGGTCGACCTGCACACCTCTGTTCGCACGGCATTGGCGATGCTGCCGCACAGGCAACGCGCGATCGTCGTCCTGCGCTACTTCGACGACCTCACCGAGGCCGAGGTAGCGCGGCTGATGGGCTGCTCGATCGGCACTGTGAAGAGTCAGACTGCCAAGGCTTTCGCGAAGTTGCGGAGCTCCCCGGGCCTGTCCAACCTGCTCAGCTTCACGAAGGAGACCACCTGATGAGCCCGGACATCGACAGGGACGAACAAAGGTTTGCCCAGCTGTTGCGGGAGTCGACACCGCAACCACCGTTCGACATCTCGCTCGAGGCCGTGGTCCGGCAACGCGACCGGCGCCGGATCGCCGCCCGCACGACCATCGCCGTCACGGCGGCCGCCGCACTGCTGGCCGCCTTCGCAGGCCTGCCGGCGCTGCTGCAGCGCGGCACGCTGATCCGCGTGGCGGAGGCCACCGACAACCTGAGCGTCGAATACCACGGCGCCACGTTCAACGCTCCCGCCGGATGGCGGCTCGACGAAGAGCCGGCGTGCGGCCTGCCGGCCAACCAGAGCGTCATCTTGGGCACCCGGTCGTGGCCCACGGCGGCCTGCCCCGTGCCCGCGCCCAAGCAGGCGCCCACCTGGGTCTGGTTCACCAAGATCCCTACGGGGATCGACATGTCGGGCCTCGACACGACGTACGCCGGAAAGCCCAGCCCACGCAAGATCGACATCGACGGTCAGCCGGCATACCTGCAACAGCAGACCAGAGGCAACCTCGGATACGTCGTCACCTTGCCGTGGCTGGGAGTGCGGGCCGAGATCAGCTCGCCCTCCGACAAGACCGCGCGTCAGCTGCTCGGCCGGATCTCGGCGGCCGCGACGGAGAAGAGTCTGGCGGTACCCGAAGATGCCGACACAGTGGTGCTGCAGTCGTTCGACGACGGGGGACGGGCCAAGGCCGCCCGCCAGGTGACGGTCACCGGCCGGAAGGCCGCGGCCATCCTCGAGGAGCTGCGTGGTTTGAAGATCAGGCAGGAGTCCGACTCGCACTGCACGCCGGCAGCAGACCCCGGCAGGGTGCAGCTGACCGCCTACGGCCCCAGTCTCGAGCACCGTACCTACACCGTCCGTGGCGGTAACTGCACGGAAACCTACGCCGACACGGGCGTCGCCGGTGCCACGACCTCGACGCTGCGAGCACTGATCGCCCAGCAGCTGAAGTAACGTCCCTGGGCCCTGACCCCAGGGACTCATGGACAACGCGAAACGTGCCGGCCAGCTACACTCGATGCTCAGCTATGCGACTGCGCAGGTGCTGTTGTCGAGCATGAAGCTGGTCGGTTTCGCGTTGGTGTTGCCTGACAGGTTGGCCAGGAAGCCGAACGACTGCGACCCTCCTGGCGAGATGGTGCCGGTGTAGCCGGCATTCGTCACGGTCAGGTTGGCGCCGCTTTGTGTATAGGAGCCGCCCCACATCTGGGTGACGGTCTGGCCGTTGGCGAAGGAGAAGCGCAGCGTCCAGCCATTGATGGGAGCCGTTCCGGTGTTCTCGATCTTCACGTCACCCTGGAACCCAGAGCTCCACTGCCCGGCGATCGAGTACGTGACCCGGCAGCCACCAGGCTGCGGGGTCGGAGTCGGCGTAGGTGTCGGGGTGGTGGGCGTCGGCGTCGGTTCGGTCGGTGTTGGTGTCGGCTGGCCGCCGTTGCGGTCGGCGTAGAGGATGCCGCGGCCGTTCGTACCGAGGTAGACCCTGCCCCAGACCCGCGGGTCGCCGGTCAGAGCCTCGCCCATGTTGCCGTACTGATGCTGATCGTCGTTGATCCGCACCCAGGACGAGCCGCCGTTGTCGGAGCGGAAGACGCCCTTGACGCCGTCGATGGTCGCGACCGTGAACACCGCCGGATACGTCGAACCCGGTGCTGCCGCGCCGAACCCCACGTTGAGTGCATCGCCGGTCACGCTGGCCACCTTGGTGAAGCTCGCACCGGAGTTGGTCGAGTGGAACAAGCCGGTGCTGCCCGCGAGCCAGATGTCGCCCTCACGCCCGCGGACGGCCTTGAACTTGCCGCCGCTCGGCAGCCCGGAAGCCGCCGTCTGCGTGAAGGTCTGGCCGCCGTTGGTGCTGACGTAGAACTGGCTGCCGGAGAATCCGTAGAACTTCATCGGGTTCACCCGGTCCGACTCGACGATCGCGTTGGTCGGCAGGCCCTGGGCCTGCGACCACGAGGTGCCGAAACCAACGGAGTAGACCGGAGTCTGGTCCTTCGGAGCCCAGACGAACCGGCTGCCGTCGGCCGCCGCCGCGATCGTGCCGCCCTCGTTGATCCCGCCCGGCTCAGTGCCCTGGAACCAGTTCGCGCCGCCGTCGGTGGAGAACGCGGAGTGGCTGTCGTTCGGCCGGTCGGAGTCGGTGAAGTTGCCGGCCCGCACCATGATCGACGGGTTCAGCTCGGCGTAGTCGAGGCTGGTCGTCGTGGTGAAGATAGGCTGGGTGAACATCGCCGGCGGAACGGCGTCCAGGTTGGTGTGCCGGAAGCCGCCGATGTCGCCGAGCCCGGACACCAGCGGTGCGCCGGACGGCGGGCTGATCAGGTCCAGCACGGCGGTCTCCTCGAGCCCCGCTGCCATCGGCCGGATCGTGAACTGTGTGTTGCTGTCCCAGTTGGTGAGGTTGGTGGTGCCGTAGATGGTGGCACCCGTCCCGTACATCATCCGGTTGGAGTTGAACGGGTCGATCTCGAGGCCCTCGGTCATCCAGCCCAGCTTCGGCGTGACTTCCGGAGGCTGCGGGTTGGTGCCGAACGTCAGCCACGGTGAGGACGAGATGTCCATGGTGTAGCGGAACGAACGGTTCGGGTACGACGTCCAGTCCCACACCCTGGTCCACGTGGCGCCGGCGTCGGTGCTGCGGAAGAAGATGACGTCCGGCCACCAGGAGATCTGGGTGGCCACCATGATGGTGTTCGGATGTTGCCGGTCGATCGTGAGACCGCTGTAGCCGAAGTAGTCGTCCGCGCTGCTGGACGGGATCGGGCTGATCTGCGTCCACGCACCGGTCGAGGTGTTGTACTTCCAGACGTCCCCCTTTGCGCCGTCGTACGGCCCGCCGGTGTCGGAGGTGGTGATGTAGAGCACGTGGTTGACCGGATCGAGAACACCCTTGTGGGCAAGGTAACCCGTGGGCTGCCCCGCGATCCGTTCCCAGCTCGTCCCGCCGTTGGTCGAACGGTAGACGGTGTTCTGCTTGTCGGCGACACCGACGTAGATGCCCTGTGTGGCGTTCCCCGACGTGGCGGTCGACTTGTCGAACGCCACCCAGACGACGCCCGGCTGGTGGCTCAGGTAGCCGTTCGGATCGTTCGGGTCCTGTGCGTAGTTTCCGGCGTTGGGGAAGTTGGCGACCTTGGCCCAGGTGGCTCCGAAGTCGGTACTCCGCCAGAGCCCGTTGCCGTTCGGCGCGCCGAAGTAGACGACGCTGTTGCGGTTCGGGTCGACGGCGAGCCGTTCGCCCATCCCGCGGCCGGGCATGTTGCCGCCCAGCTTGAACGGCAGCGTCGTGGTCTGCCAGGTGTTCCCCTTGTCGGTCGAACGCAGGATCGCGCCGTTGTTGGGATCCCAGCTGTTGGTGTACATGCCGACCGCCGCGTAGACGCGGTTGGTCTGTACGGGGTCGGTCGCCATGCTGTGCACGCCGTTGTAACCCCAGTTGTTCCAGCCAACCCAGTCCAGCAAGGGAGTCCAGCGCCCGGTGCTCTGGTTCCAGCGGTACGCACCACCGATGTCGGTGCGGGCGTAGATGAGGTTCTGTTCGGTTTGGTTGAAGATGATCGACGGCACGAAACCGCCGCCGGCGATCTGGACGTTCTTCCACGTATACGCTTCGGACGGCGCCGCCGCTGCCGTGCGCGGCGGGGTGACGACCTGACTCACGGCCGCCACCGTTCCCGCCAGCACGACAGCGGCCACCGCACCGGCCAACTGCCGTCGTACAGACCTTTCAGTCAACAGGCCCTCCTTGCTTACAACCTCAGCGCGGGCCTATCCCGTGCTGCAGGTTTGACCATTGAGCGTGAAGCTCGCCGGACGTGTGTTGGTGCCGGTGTGGCTGCCGTTGAAGCCGAGGCGGACCGAGCTGCCCGAACCGATGACGTTGTTGTACGGCAGGTTGATGGCCGTGACGGCGGCACTACCGGTCGGCTGTGCCCAGGTGGCCTCCCAGCCGTTGGTGACGCGTTGACCCGACGGGAAGGTGAACCCGAGCGTCCAGCCGTTGATGGGAGCCGTGCCGGTGTTGGCGATCGTGACGCTCGCCCCGAAGCCGGTGTCCCACTGGTTGGTGACGGCGTAGGTCACGCGGCAGGAGACCGGAGCTTGCGTCGGCGTCGTCGTCGGACTCGGCGTCGGGTCGCCACCACCGGAGATCGCGATGAGGTACGGATCCAGGTAGGCCTGCTTGGCGGTGTTGACGGTCGTCCAGTCGCCGTTCAGGATGCCGCCGGTGTCACCGGAGTTGGGGTTCCACGACCAGAACGTGAAGCTCATACCGCCGCTGCCGGATCCGAGGTACTGCATGAGCATCCGCAGCCAGGTCTGGTCCTTCGGGTCGGCAAGCGTCGTGCCGAACTCACCGAGCATCACCGGCGCGATGTTCTCCTTGTGGATGTAGCCCCAGTTCTTGTCCCAGTGCGGCACCAGCGTGTTCGGGAAGTCCGGACTGGTGAACCACGGCTGGTTCGGGAACACCGACATCGCGTAGTCGTGCGGGGAGTAGACCAGCCGGTTCGCGACGTTCAGCCGCACGGGTGCGGTCCGTACGCCCTGCAGGTTGCCGCCCCACCAGTTGCCGTCGCCGTTGTAGTTGTCGACACCTTCGACGATGATCAGCCAGTTGGAGTTGACGGACAGGATCGCGTTGCCGGCGCGCTCGGCGGCCAGCCGCCAGTCGGTCGCCTGGTCGCCACAGCCCCAGCAGGCGGGCGCGTGCGGCTCGTTGTGCAGGTCGGCGCCGATCACCGTGGTGTTGCCGGCGTAGCGCCGGGCCAGCATCTGCCAGTCGCTGATCCATCGCGTCTCGGGGTATTGGCTGGTGTACCACAGCGCGGACTGGCTGCCGGAGTCCGGACGGTGCCGGTCGAGGACGACCTTCATGCCGATCTGGCCGGCGTAGTCGATGATCTTGTCCATGATCTGGATGCCGGAAAGGCCTTGCAGATCAGGGTTCTTGTTGAAGTCGATGCTGTTCGGCGTGCTGCCCGCATCGAAGAGCTGGCTGGCGTACGGCAGGCGAAGTGTGTTGTACGAAAGGCTCTTCATCTGGTCGAGCATGTCGCGGTAGCCGCGGGTCCAGAGGCCGTGCGGAACGTAGTTCGACGTCTCGAAGCCGAACCAGTTGATGCCTGTCATGCGTACGGGCTGGTTGGCCGCGTCGAGCAGCTGCCGGCCGTTGGTGTGCCAGTAACCCGCACCGGCGGCCGCCGCCGGCTTGGCGTGCTGGACGAACGGTATCAACGCCAGCACCAGCAAAGCTGGAAGCAGTGCGATCAGGAGCGCCCGGCGCCCCCGGGCCGCTTTCGCGTTCATTGACAAGACCTCCGGGTCCCGGTGAGTGCGACGGGCCGGGCGACGTGCCGCCCGGCCCGCCGGCTGGCCTACTGCGTGGTGCAGGTGGTGCCGTTGAGGGTGAAGGCGGTGGGGTTGGTGTTGGTGCCGGTGTGGGTGGCGTTGAAGCCGATGCTGGTGGTGTTGCCGGGGTTGATCGTGCCGTTCCAGGACAGGTTGGTGGCCGTGACGTTGGCGCTGCCGGACGGTTGGGTCCAGGTGGCGGCCCAGCTGTCGGTGATTCGCTGGCCGGAGGGGAAGGTGAACGCCAGGGTCCAGCCGTTGATGGCGGTGGTGCCGGTGTTGGCGATCGTGACGGTGCCGGTGAATCCGTTGTTTCCGCCCCAGTTGTTGGCGGAGTAGGTGATGCGGCAGGTGCCGGTTGTGCCGCCGCTTTGGGTGGTGAACGTGACGAGCGCGGAGTTGCCGGACAGGTTGCCGGCGCCGTCGCGGGCTCTGACGTAGACCTGGTACTGCGTGTTGGCGGTCAGCCCGGTCAGCTGGATGCTGTTGGTCGCAGCCGAAGCAAGCTGTGGATCGGTGGTGCCTTGTTCCCGGTAGACGTTGTAGCCGGCGAGCCCGCTGCCGCCGGTGTCGGTCGACGCGCCCCAGGTGAGGTTGGCCGTCGAACCTGTGATGCTCGATGCCGTTGGCGTTCCCGGCGTCGACGGCGGCGTGGTGTCGGTGGTGTTACCACCGCCGAGTGCCGTGTTGATCGTCGCGTACGCGGGCTTCTGCTGGTAGTTCTCGTTCCACGGCAGCGCCGCGCCCTCGCCCGGGAACGTGCCCGGAACCCAGGAGTACTTGTCGGTGAAGCCCCAGATCGTCACACCCGTGCAGCGCGTGACCGCGAGGCAGGCCCTGAACACGTTGCCGTAGTACGTCGCCTGCGTGGCGAGCTTGGTGGAGTCGCTCGGCGTCTGCATGCGCACGTCGAGCTCGCTGATCCGGACATCCACGCCCAGGTTGGCGAATCGCTGGAGGTTCTGCTGCAGGTCGTTCGGGAAACCGAACTGGATCGACAGGTGGCCCTGGAAGCCGACACAGTCGATCGGGACGCCCTGCGACCTCAGCGAGCTGACCAGGTTGAACATGCCCGTGCTCTTGGCGTTGACGCCCTCGACGTTGTAGTCGTTGATACAGAGCTTGGCGTTGGGGTCGGCCGCGCGGGCGAAGCGGAACGCGTCGGCGATGTAGCTCTGCCCCATGGTGTTGAGCCAGAACGACTGCCGCAACGAGCCGTCCTCGTTGAACACCTCGTTGACGACGTCCCAGGTGGCGATCCGGCCGGCGTAGCGGCCGACCACCGTGTTGATGTGGTTCTGCATCGCCGACCGCATCGCCGTCGCGGACAGGCCCTGCACCCAGCCCGGCGTCTGGTTGTGCCAGACCAGCGTGTGGCCGTGCACGGCCTGGTTGTTGGCCTGGGCGAACGCCATGATCTGGTCCGCGCCGCCGAAGTTGAACTGGTTCTGGTTGGGTTCGGTCGCATCCCACTTCATGGCGTTCTCGCCGACGACCAGGTTGAACTCCTGCCCGGCGAGCGTCCGGTACTGCGCCTCGTTCGACAGTTGAGCGGTGGCGACTGCCGTGCCGATCTGGAAGTTGCGTGCGGAGGCGCCGTCACGCAAGGCGGCAGCGGCGGGCGTTGCCGTCACCACCGCGGCGGCCAGACAGCCCAGCAGCAACCCGAACCCGGCCAGCGGGCTGATTACCTTCCTGTGCATGTGCTTGCTTACCTTTCTGCCCTCCGCGATTTCGGTGTAGCCGTGAACTCGCTAACCAGTCGTGCAGACCTGGCTGTTCAGGGTGAACTGCGCCGGCACGGCGTTGGAGCCGCCGTAGCTCCCGTTGAAGCCGAGCGTCCAGCTGCCGTTGGTGGGCAGGCCTGTGTTGCCGCTCGGGTTGGTGGCGGTCACGTTCCGGCCGCTCTGCGCCCAGGTCGCGCTCCAGCCCTGGTCGACCTGCTGGGTGCCGGAGAACGCGAACCCGAGCGTCCAGCCACTGATCGGCGGACCCAGGTTGGTGATGCTGATGTCGGCGGTGAAGCCGCTGCCGTTGCCCCAGTCCCGGATCGTGTACTGCACCCGGCACGCGCCGGTTCCGGTGGCGGAGGTGGTGAACGAGACCGGCGTGGACGGCGGCGAGCTGTTCCGGCCGCCGTCGCGTGCCACGACGTAGAACGTGTACATCGTCGACGGGCTCAGGCCGCCCAACTGGAACGAGGTCGTGCTCGGGCTGCCGAGCAGGACATCGGTCGCACCCGCCTCGCGGTAGACGTCGTAGGCCGTGACGCCCGTGTTGTCGGTCGACGGCGACCAGCTCAGCGTCGCGCCGACCGAGGTGACGTTCGACGCCGCCAGCCCGCCGGGCGTCGACGGCGGTGTCGTGTCGTCGTCCGGCGGCTGCTCCTCACCGGGAGCGCTGCCGTAGATCAGCGTGCTGCCGGAGTAGAGCGTCATGTTCCGTACGGTGACCGGCGTCGATCCCGGTGTCTTCGCGACATCGGCGTACGACCAGTCGTTGGCCGGGTCCCACGTGCCCGAGCTCGCGATCCGGAACTGCACCTCGCGCCGTGACTCCGACTGTCCCGCGGGTGCGATGTTCTGGCCCGAGCAGTTGATCGTGACGTAGTAGACGTTGCCCGAGAACTGCGTCGGCCCGGCCGGTGCCGTGCACTGGTTGTAGGCCGACGACAGGGTGATCTGGCTCGGCGTGGTGGCACCGTCGAGCGTGAAGTAGTAGCGGAACGCGCCGTTCGACAGCGAACGGGCCGGCCACGCCGAGTGGTTCACGACCAGTGTCTTGATCTCGGTGTAGTTGGTCCCGGACGAGTTGACCGAAGCCTGCAGATAGATCTCGGGGCCGTCCGGTGTCTCCGCTGCCGGGAAGTTCGCCAGCGGCGTACCACCGAACTCCGAGTACAACCGGGCAACCGCGCTGGTGAAGCCCGCGTTGTAGTCGGTCGCGACCTCGTTCTGCACGTAGTCGTTGCGGCTGTCTGTGTAGCCGTCCGACTGGTTCGGCCCGCCGACCAGCGCGCCGTACAGCGTGTGCCTGGTCGCGGTCGGCTCGTTGATGCTGTTGGACCACGAGCCGTGTGCCGTGCGGTGGTGGGGGCTGCGCGGCGAGTTGGCGCCGAAGCCGATGACGTAGGAGGAGCTACGCGGATTGTCGCCAAGTGCGTAGTCGATCTGCCGTTTGGCGAAGTCGTGGTAGCGCGTCTTGCGGGTGGCGTCGGTCGTCCAGTCGGAGTAGACCAGCGCGGCGAACGAGGTGTTGGCGGCATACCGCAGTGCGCCCCAGCTGTCCAGCCAGGCCAGGCCGCCGGGGGAGTAGGTCACCTTCGACCCGTTGAACCCGACAGTCCACCAGTCCAGCCAGCGGTTGGCGTCGTCGACGTACTTCTGGTTGCCGGTCAGCTTCGCCAGCAGGACATAGCAGCCGTACGACTTGTCGTCCCACGCGAGCGTCCACTTGTACGAGCGGTACGGCTCCTGCCCCTGCTTGCCCAGCAGGTCGTACTCCGTCTCGGCCTTGGTGAGGAACGAAGCCTCGTTGGTCGCGCGGTACAGCCAGATCGCGCCCCACACCAGCTCGTCCTGGTATCCGCTCCACGACTGGTAATAGCCGGCCGCGTCGGTGATGCACTCGCTGTACTTGCGGCGAACCGTGTCGGCGAAGGAGTACAGCTGCCGCGCGTGTGTCAGCAGCGTATTGGCGTACGTCGGATCGGTCGGCCGGAACACCATCGAGGAGGCCGCCATCGCGGCAGCCGTCTCGGCCGCCAGGTCCGAACCTCCGCAGGTGGCGTCGATCCGGTACGCCGGCCGGGTCATCGGCATCACCTCTGCCGGCCCCCACCACGCGTGGTCGGTCCCGCCGTTGCCCACCTGGCCGTAGAGCACGTTGGCCGACGGGTGCGCCTTGATGAAGTAGTCGTTGACGAACCTGAGGTTGTTCTGCAGCTCGTCGAGCTGGCCGGAGGCGCTGTAGGCACTGCGATACTCCACCGCACCCCACGCCAGCATGGTCGCCGAGAACGCCATCGGGAAGCCGAACTTCACGTGGTCGCCCGCGTCGTACCAGCCGCCGGTCAGGTTGACGCTGCCGCCGTCCGACATGCCGGAGTCACCGCGCCAGCCGACGCGGTTCCAGGCCGGCTTCGGTCCCGACTGCTGGGCTTCGTAGAAGAAGAACGACTTCTGCAGAACCTCGCCGTAGTTGAACGTCGCCGCCTGGGCGGGCGGTGCCGTCGCTGTCGTCATCCCACCAAGGACGCCGAGGGCGACCGTGACGGCCGCCCCCAGCGCTGCGTACTTGTACTGACGCATAATGCTCCGAGTTCTCTGTTATCCGAAGAGCCGGCCGTAGTCGGCCATGGCCAACGCGATGTCGGCCTGCGCCCAGAACCGGTGGTACCGGAAGCTGGGAACGGTTCCGTTGGTCAGGTAGGTCTGTACCTTCGACCACTGCGGATCGGACTGGTACCAGGAACGCAGCGACATGAACGTCGAGCTGCTGTTGATCGGGTCGCCGTTGGACATCGTTCCCGTGAAGTTCGACGGCACGAAGACCGGATCGTCGAATCGGTTGTAGTCGGAACGGGTCTCGGTGACCGTGACGCCGGCGGTGTCCTGGTTCGGTGCTGCCCACATGGCGTCGAGCAGGTTCTTGGCCAGGTCACGCGACGCGGTGTCGTTCGCCCGCGCGGCGTAGTACATCAGCGCCTTGGCGGTCGCCGCGGTGACGCCGACATCGTTGCCACGGTTGCGAATCGTCACGTGCAGGCCGGCGTTGGAGCCCGGAGTCGACGGGTTCCAGGTGTCGGGTGCGCCGGACCAGTCGAGCTCGTTCGGGATCTGCCAGGTGCCGGCGGCCACGTTGACCGTCGTGTTGGCGCGCACCCAGGCGGACCACTTGTCGAGCACGGCCTTGGCCGTCGCGTTACCCGTGACGTTGTAGTACTCCGCCACGCGTTCCATCGACCAGGCCTGCATACCGAACCACTGGTTGCTCGGTGGATCGTGGTAGACGGGCTGCCAGTCGTAGAACATGCCGTAGAACGTGGGCGTTCCGGTCGGCGGCTGGGCGTAACGTCCGGCCCAGCTGTTGCTCGCACCACCGGCGATGCCCCCCTCGGCGGACTGCAGCCAGCGGTAGAACTCGATCTGCCGTTGCAGGCTGCCGGTCCAGTCGGCGACCGCGGTCGGCGACTGCGGCCGCAGAGCGGCCGTGTTGACCAGCGCGTACGCCGCCATCGGGTTCTGGTAGCCGAAGTGCGCCTGGCCGGAGCCGATCCGCCAGGCCCAGCCACCGTCGACGGCGCCGCCCCACGCGTAGTACCACGTGAGCAGCTGGGTCGAGGCGTTCTTGCCGGTGCCCGCCGCACAGGTGGTCGGACCGACACAGTTGCCGACCTGCTTGAAGTACTTGTCGTAGAAGGAGTACCTCAAGTAGTCGCCGAGCTTGGCGGCCTTGGCCACCGTGGCCGCGACGTCGGCCTGCTTGCCCTGCTGGGTCGCCCAGGTCTGCGCCCAGTAGGCGGCCTGGATCGCGCGCGCGTCGGCGTCTGGCGCGTCGGTGTAGCGCCACTGCCGCGCGTACTGGCTGTCCTGAATGAACAGTGGCAGGAAGCCGTTCGGACCGCCCTGGCCGCTGTTGAACGGCTCCCAGGACGGCTGCGGGACGGTCTCCCACACCGACTCCTGCGGGCCGCGCTGGAACGTGTTGATGTAGGACGGGCTGCCGGTCCGGTTGCCGCGCCGCCCGTACCCGTACTTGTTGTCGACGTCGAGCAGCCAGTGCATGCCGTAGATGTCCCGGGTGCCATAGGTGCTCTGCAGCTCGCCGGCCAGCGGGTCCGGCCCAGTCTGGACGTTGTTGTCCAGCGGGACGGGATACTGGCTCGGCAGGTCCTGCTCGGGTGCGTAGGTCGCGGTGTCGGCCGGGTTGTACGCGGCGTTGCTCGGCTGGTCCGCGTTCGTCGGGATGATGTGCGTCTCCATCGACTGCCACGCCGTGTTGAAGCGGCTCCAGTCCTGGGTGGCCTGGCCGTAGGCGGCCTCGAGCCAGATCCAGTAGCTGTAGGCCTCGGATGTCGTGACGTGCCCGTAGTCGGGCGCCTCGACGATCAGCGTCTCGATGGAGTGATAGGGGATCGGCGGGCTGTGGCTGCTGAAGTAGCCGTTCCCCGGAGCCTTGATCTTGTTGTACTGCTGCATGAACCGCTGCGCGTAGTCGGACAGGTCGTTGTCGGACTCGGTGGCGGCGATCGGCGCGGACGTCCAGCCGGTGGCGCTCGAGGTGAACGTCGCCGTGCCGTTGGCGCTGTCGGTGTCCTCGGCCGCGGCCAGCGTGACGGTTTGCGGGGTGTTCCAGTTGGCGGTGGTGAACGTGCGGCTCGCTCCGGCCGACACGGTCAGGTCGGTGTCGCCGGCGGTTCGCGCGGTCGCCACGGTGACACTGGCGGTGGGCTGCTGAGAGAGCCGGATGGTGACGTTGGCCGTACTGCCTTCGGGCACGTTGGTGGCGGCGGGCTCGGCGATGATCGCCGGGCCGGTGTTCGGCCGGACGGTCACGTCGACCGGTGCCGACGTCGTCGACGCCCCGCCGTTGTCGAACGCGCGGGCGGTGAGTACGTAGCTGCCTTCGGCCACGTTGTTCCAGGCCGCGCTGTACGGGCTGGAGGTGTCGGTGCCGACCAGCGTGTTGCCGGCGTAGAACTCGACCCGCGAGACGGTGCCGTCGGTGTCGGCGGCGTTCGCGTTGATCGTGACGTTCTGGCCCGCGGTGAACGAGGCACCCGAGGCGGGCTGGGTGATCGCGACCGTGGGCGGCTGGTTGGCTCCGTTGCAGGTGTTGCCGTTGATGGCGAACGCGGTCGGAGCCGCGTTCGTACCGCTGTAGGAGCCGTTGAATCCGATCGTCTGGGACTGGCCGGTCGGGATGCTGCTGTTCCAGCTGAGGTTCTGAGCACTGACGTTGGCACTGTTAGCGGGCTGGTTCCAGGTCGCGCTCCAACCGCTGGTGACGCGCTGGCTGCCGGGGAAGGCGAACGTCAGCGTCCACCCGTTGATCGGATCGCCGAGGTTGTTGATGACCGCCTCGGCCGTAAAACCGGTGTCCCACTGGCTTCGTATCGTGTACGTCACCGAGCAGGCCGGCGCGGCCTCCGCCGGCTTGGCCGGCAGGCCCGCCGCGAACGGGGCAAGCAGCAGACCCAGCAATGGAACCAGGTATGGGAGCGCTCCCAAGCGCCTCCGTCGTTTCATTGTGACCATCCTGTCTGGCTGTGCCTGGCGTGTGCCTGGACTGTTCCTGGTCGGCGCCCGATGTCGACGGTCGGCGCGGCCGGCGTGAGCAAGGTGAGCGACCACACCCCGTGGTGTTGGGAGCGCTCCCAACTTCGCTATGAACAGTGTGTTAACAGCCCATCACCCGGCTGTCAAGGGGCCGGACCGTCTCCACTTGTTGGAGGTATCTCGGCTTAGAGGCCGAGATACCTCCAACAGGTCACGAAACGGGTGAAACGACCGGCCGGGCGAAGGAGGTGGGAAGGGCGGTTTTGCGACCTTCGCCCGGCCGGAGCCCTCAGCACAACCGAGGCGGTCAGAGTGGCGGGTAGGCGTTCCGCACCAGTTCCTGGAACTGCGCGGAGAACCAGTGACCGGACAGCGGGGCGTTCGGCAGTGCGCCGCTCATGTTCCAGCGGTTGCGTGCGTTGCCCTCGTAGGTCGGGTCGCACATCCGGTCGAAGCCCTTGCCCTCGTCGTTCGGGATCTCCTCGCTGGAGCCGTCGGACTCGCCCGGAGGCTTGATCCACACGTACGCGTCGACGCCCGTCTCCGGGTTGGCCCGCGGCCGCTCGCCGAGGCCGGCACCGGACTGGTTGCACCAGTTGCCGAGGTGGATCCGGCGGTCGGTCTTCGACTCGTTCACGAACGTGTTCGGGTCGGTCGACGTGCTGGCGCTGGTCGGACGATCCGCTCCGCCCCAGCCGTTGCGCGAGGTGTCGATGATCATGCTGACCGGGTGCCCGAGTGCGGACGCCAGCGTGGACTTGTACGCCTGCACGTACGAAACCTCGTCCACGTAACGGTTCCAGTCGATCCAGTCCGTGCCCTCACGGACGGGACGGCCGCCGACCACGGTGTTGGCGTTGAAGAACGGCTCGTGCAGCACGCCGTAGTTCGCGACGTTGGACGCGAAGCCGTGGATGTCGGCAGGCGTCGCGCCGTTGGCGGTCGCCGTCTGGCGGACCAGATCGGCGAACGGCTGGAAGTTGTCGTCCCAGCCGAGCCAGCCGTGGTGGCCGATGTCGATGTAGTTGTAGACGTTCGACGCGCCCAGCGTGCCGAGCGCGTAGCCGACACCGTTGACGTAGTTGCCGTTGGCCTTCATCACGTCGCACTCGGGCGTCGCGGTGTCGCGGCTGCCGGTGTTGGTGACCAGGTTGGGCAGTGAGTCGATCTCGACGATGTTGACGATCCGCAGGCTCGCGTACGCCGGGTCGTGCTCGATCTCCGCGATCGGGTCGATGTACTCCGATTGGTAGCGGCCGATCTCGGTCGGGCCGAGCTCGCCGTTGGACGCCAGTGCGGAGCAGTCGCGGCCGGGCAGGTTGTAGATGACGACCTGGATCAGGTTCGCGCCCTGTTCCAGCGCCGTGTCGAGGTGGTCCCGCAGGCCCCGCGCGCCGGTCGTGCCGTCGATCGCGGCGATCCGGTCCATCCACACAGCCGTCGGCTGGTTGGCGATCGCGCTGCCACCCGGCTCGGCCGCCGCCTTGGCCGACCAGTCGGGGTTGACGTAGACCTGCGCGCCCGCATACGGGTTGGCCAGGTCGCCGGCCGGCTCGATCGAGCCGGACCGTTCCGTGCTGACCGCGGCGCCGGCCTGGTTGCCCGCGAACAACAGGGCGAACCCGGCGACAGCAGTCGCGGACGCGAGGAATGCCTTGCGTCTACTCAGTTTCATGTGAGGTTGCTCCTCTCGAATCCTCGAGTGGTCAGGCTTCGAACAGCCGCGCGTACTCCGCGAGTGCGATGGCGATCTCGGCTTGCGCCCAGAACCTGTGGTAGCGGAACGACGGCGCGTCGCCGCCGGAAAGGAACGCCTGGACCTTCGGCCAGTTCTCGTCGTCCTCGTAGAAGGTCCGGATCGAGCGGAACGTCGACTGGCTGTTGATCGGGTCGCCGTTGGCCATCGTTCCGGTCCAGCCCGGTGGGATGTAGACCTGCTGGTCGAAGCGTTCGTAGTCGCCGCGCGTCTCGGTGACGGTGACGCCGGCGTCATCCTGGTTCGGCGTCGCCCACATCGCGTCCAGCAGGTTCTTGGCCAGGTCGCGGGCCGCGGTGTTGCCGGACGCGGCGGCGTAGAACGTCAGCGCGTGCGCGGTCGCCGCGGTGACGCCGACGTCGTTGCCGCGAGAAGTGACCGTGACGTGCAGGCCGGCGTTGCCGCCGGGGTTGGACGGGTTCCAGGTGTCAGGGGCGCCCGACCAGCCCAGCTCGCTCGGGATCTGCCAGGTGCCGGCGGCCGCGTCGACCGTCGTGTTCGCGATCACCCACGGAACCCACTTGTCCAGCAGGGCTTTCGCGGTCTGGTTCTGGAACGTGTAGTAGAGCTGCGCGACCCTGGACATCGACCACGCCTGCATGCCGAACCACTGGTTGCTCGGCGGGTCGTGGTAGACCGGCTGCCAGTCGTAGAACATGCCGTAGAACGTCGGCGTGCCGGACGGGGGAGTGCCGTACCGGCCGGCCCAGCTGTTGGTCGCGCCGCCGGCGATGCCGCCCTCGGCCGACTGCAGCCAGCGGTAGAACTCCAGCTGCCTTTGCAGGCTGGTGTTCCAGTCCTGCACGGCCGTCGGCGACTGCGGTCGCAGCTGGCTGACGTTCGACAGGACGTGCGCGGCGAACGGGTTCTGGTAGCCGAAGTGGGCGTAGCTGCTGCCGATCCGCCAGGCCCAGCCGGCGCTGGTGTCGGTCGCACCGCCCCAGGCGTAGTACCACGACATCAGGTAGTGCGCGCTGCTCTTGCCGTTGCCGGGTGCGCACTGGTTCGCGCCGACGCAGTTGCCGATCTGCTTGAAGTACTTGTCGAAGAAGGAGTACCGCAGGAAGTCGCCCATCTTCGCGGCCTTGGCGACCGTCGCGGAGACCTGCGAGGCGTTGCCCTGCTCGGTCGCCCAGGTCAGCGCCCAGTAGGCGGCCTGGATGGCGCGGGCGTCGGCGTCGGGCGCGTTGGTGTAACGCCACTGCCTGGCGTAGCTCTGGTCCCTGATGAACAGGTCGAGGAAGCCGTTCGGCCCACCGTCGTTGAAGGTTTCCCAGGATGGGTGGGTGACGGTCTCCCAGACCGACTCCTGCGGGCCGCGCTGGAACGTGTTGATGTACGACGGCGCCGAGGTGCCGTCGCCACGGCGGCCGTAGCCGTAGGTGTTGTCGACGTCGATCAGCCAGTGCATGCCGTAGACGTCCCTGGTGCCGTACGTGCTCTGCAGCTCGTTGGCGATCGGGTCCTGGCCCTCGTTGATGCTGGTGTCCAACGGAGTGGGGTACTCGTTGGGCGTGTCGAACTCGGGCGCGTACGTCGCGGGACTCGCCGGGTTGTAGAAGGAGTTGGTGGGCTGGTCCTGCGCGGTCGGGATGATGTACTGCTCCATCACCGACCAGGCCCGGTTGAACGGTGCCCAGTCGCCGGCCACTCGTCCGTAGACCGCTTCCAGCCAGAGCCAGTAGCTGAACGCTTCGGACGTGGTCTCGTGCCCGTGGTCGGGCGCTTCGACGATCAACGTTTCGACTGCGTGGTAAGGAACTCCCTGTGCGGAGAAATACCCGTTGGCCGGGTCCTTGATCTTGTTGTAGAGCTCGAGGAACCGTTCCTGGTAAACGGTTGTCGTGATGTCGCCCGCGCGAGAACGGATTGGAGGTTCTGCTCCGTTCGCCGCGCGGCTCAAGCCGGCGTGAGCCGCGGCGACAAGGGGCGCCATCAGCAAAGTTCGTCGTTTCACCGTGCCTCCAAATGCCTCTGCTGCCTGTGTGGCAAGGCAAGAGCTGGTACGGGCGACGCGAGCTTCGAGGTCGTCGTCCGTCAGATGCGGATGCGCGTGAGGGCGGCTGGCTTGTGAGGTGCCGCTGGTGCCACCCCCGGCAGAAGCCGGCGTCCCGGCGCTGCCCTGCCGACTCGCTCGGAGTCGGCTCGATGTGTGGCTGTCTATACGGGAGGCGACCCCCGCCCCCGGACTCCGGGGAGGTGGGAGCGCTCCCACTGCTGTAACACCGGTTTAACAGACCTCTGCACTTCGTGTCAACACCGAAAGTCCGTATGCGAATGGATGGGATCTCAGCGCTTCCGCGCACTTCGGGACCTCGGGCCCGCACAGGATCAATCCGGGCGATCCTGGCCGGGGCTGGACTCGATCGGGAGAAAGTTCGGTTCAAGCCTTGACAGGAGGGGGTCGATTCTGGCTTGCTAATGGGAGCGCTCCCACCCGTCGGCGGTGCGGTCACCCGCCGACGGGTGGTCCAACTGCCACAGCGGTGAGCGCGGGCCGGCCGGGCACCATGCAGCATTCGCACTTTCTGGGTTGGAGCTCCGGCGCGGCTCGCCACCGGTGGGCAGGGGCGGCAGGGACATCGCTGGAGGGCGGACGAAGACGTGGGCGAGACAGGTGACACACAGGGACCGACAGGGCAGGCGATGAACGGCGAGCGGAACGGGATGCGAGCGTTTCCCCCCACCTTCGTGTGGGGAGCGGCCACCTCCTCGTACCAGATCGAGGGCGCGGCGCAGACTGACGGCCGCGGCGTCTCGATCTGGGACACCTTCGCCCGTACGCCAGGCAAGGTGCTCGGCGGTGACACCGGTGATGTCGCCATCGACCACTACCGTCGTTATCGCGACGACATCGCGCTGATGGCCGGGCTCGGGCTCGAGGCCTACCGGTTCTCGATCGCCTGGCCGAGGATCCAGCCGACCGGCAGCGGTCCGGCTGACCAGCGCGGAATCGACTTCTACCAACGGCTGGTCGACGCGCTCCTCGAGGCGGGCATCCAGCCGTGGGTCACGCTGTATCACTGGGACCTGCCGCAGGCACTGGAAGACGCCGGCGGCTGGCCGAACCGGGATACGGCACTACGTTTCGCCGACTACGCCTCGATCGTGCACGACGCCCTGGGCGATCGCGTACGGGCGTGGACGACGATCAACGAGCCGTGGTGTGCGGCGTTTCTTGGATATGCCTCCGGTGACCATGCGCCCGGCCGGCACGACCCGGCGGCATCGATCCAGGCCGCACACCACTTACTTCTCGCGCACGGCCTGGCCGTCCAGGAGATGCGCGGGCAGCGTCCGGGCAACCGGTTCGGGATCGCGCTGAACCTCTACGCCGTCTCGGCGGCGTCCGACAACGAGGCCGACCACGACGCGGCCCGCCGGATCGACGGGTTGCAGAACCGGTTCTTCCTGGACGCGATCCACCACGGCAGCTATCCGATCGACGTGCTGCGCGACCTGGAGCCGTACGACGCGATGCATTGCGTCCAGGACGGCGACATGGACGCGATCAGCACCCGGCTGGATCTGCTCGGCATCAACTACTACACACGGCACACGGTGAGCGGGCAGCGCGAGCTCGGCGGCGAGGCGATCTCCTCGCCGTTCGCCTCCGCGTCACCGTGGCCGGGCAGCGAGCACGTCAGCTTCGTCTCCGCGGGACGACCCGTGACCGAAATGGGCTGGGAGATCGATCCCGGCGGGCTGCAGGAGACCCTCGTCCGGGTCGCGGCCGAGTATCCGCGGGTGCCGCTCTATGTCATGGAGAACGGCGCCGCGTTCCCCGACAAGCTGACGCCCGATGGGGTGCACGACCCGGATCGGCTCGACTTCATCGGCCGGCACCTGCTGGCCTGCCATGAGGTGATCGAGTCCGGAGTGCCGTTGCAGGGCTACTTCGCGTGGTCGTTGCTGGACAATCTCGAATGGAGTTGGGGCTACACGAAGCGATTCGGACTGGTGTACGTGGACTTCGAAACGCAGCGCCGTGTGCCCAAGAGCAGCGCGCTCTGGTACTCCTCCGTCATCCGGCAAGGAGGCGTGCACGCTCCCATGGAGTGACTCATCCGATAATTTCGTAGAGTGACGGGGATCGCGGATCGGATCGAGGAGCACGCGATGGACGGTCGGCCAGTCGAGAACTGGGTTACACGGGCGAACAATCGACCAACCCTGGAGGCCGTTGCGGCGCGCGCCGGGGTCGGGCGGGGCACTGTGTCCCGTGTGATCAACGGCTCGCCCAAGGTGAGCCAGAGGGCACGTGAGGCGGTCGAGCGTGCCATCAAGGAGCTGAACTACGTGCCGAACCAGGCCGCTCGCAGCCTGGTGACCCGGCGTACGAACACGGTCGCGCTGGTGGTGTCGGAGTCGGAGGACCGGCTGTTCGGGGAGCCCTACTTCGCCGGCATCATCCGGGGGATCAGCTCCGGCCTGTCCGACACCGGGTTCCAGCTGCTGCTGGCGATCGCACAGTCCGACGACGAGCACGCACGGCTGGAGCACTACCTCACCGGGCAGCACATCGACGGCGTACTCCTCATCTCCCTGCACGGCGACGATCCGTTGCCGCGCCACCTGGAGGACAGCGGCGTGCCGACGGTGCTCGGTGGCGCGCCGTCCGGGGTGGACCCCGTGGCGTGTGTCGACGCCGACAACCGAGGTGGGGCGCGGCAGGCGGTGTCGCACCTGCTGTCGCGCTCGCGTACCCGCATCGCGACCATCGCCGGGCCGCAGGACATGCGGGTGGGCATCCAGCGGCTCGAGGGGTACCGGGAGGCGCTGGGGCACTCTGGGCTTGGTGTGTCTGATGATCTGATTGCATTTGGGGACTTCTCCGAGGCCGCCGGCGCGGCGGCGATGCGTTCGCTGCTGGCGCAGGACCCGTTGATCGACGGTGTCTTCACCGCGTCCGACCCGATGGCGATCGGCGCGATGCAGGTGCTCAAGCAGGCCGGCCGGCGGATTCCCGAGGACGTGTCGGTGGTGGGCTTCGACGACTCGAGCACGGCGCGGATCTCGGACCCGCCGCTGACGTCGGTGCACCAGCCGCTGGAGGCGATGGGCAAGGCGATGGCTCAGGTACTGGTCTCCCGAATCCGCGGCGAAGAGGTGCCGGTCCGCCTGATGATCCTCGACACCCACCTGGTCGTCCGCGCCTCGTCGTAGGCCGTACTCACCTGCGACCGCTTCGGCCTCCGCGGACGTGACTGATCACCGCGCGCAGGTCGTCGAGCTGTGCCCACGGGTCGATGATCTGCCGGGGCGAGCCGGCGCCGGCGCCCCAGCCGCGGCACCTTGTGTCCATTTCGTTGACGGCGGCTCTGTGGCTCCGTAGGTTCCACGGCGAGAAAACGATTACTCGGTCGTGGCTCGGCTGGCTCTTTCGGAGGGTGAGTGGCCTATGCGTGCCTTTCTCGGGTTGGTTCTGGGCTTGCTCCTGGCGGTCTTTCCGGCCGCCGCCGGCTCGGCCGCCTCGCCGCCGTCGGAGACTCGTTCGGCTGGATCCGCGCCGTCCGAGTCGTCGCCGGGGAGCGCGTTCTTCTCGACCGTCGACCTGGAGTCGCACGCGTCGGCGAGCTCGGCGAGTGACGGCGACCTCTGGCCGTCGTGCTGGGCCGACGACGACAACCTGTACGCCGCCAACGGCGACGGCAAGGGGTTCAGCCTGGACCAGGAGCCGTCCGACGTCGCGGTCAGCCGGATCAGCGGCCTGCCGGGCTCGCTCGCCGGTACGACGATCGCCGCCGGCGACGAGGTGGGGCAGGTCTGGACCCGCGACCACACCCGCAAGCCGACGGGAATGGTCTGCGTCGACGGCGCGATCTACCTCGCCGTGCAGGATCTGGCGTTCGACTTCGACGACGCGCCGGCCGCGACGATCGCCAAGTCGACCGACCACGGGCAGACCTGGACGTGGGACCGTTCGGCGCCGATGTTCGGCGGCAGCGTGTTCACCACGATCATGTTCCTCGACTACGGCAAGGACAACGCCGACGCGATCGACGGCTACGTCTACGCCTACGGGCTCGACCACAACTGGCGCGACTCGTTCAGCAACCGCGTGCCGGATCCGGTCGACGTCTATCTGGCGCGGGTGCCGAGGACCGCGATCCAGGACCGTGGTGCCTGGGAGTTCTACGCGGGCACCGACAGCGCCGGCTCCCCGCGGTGGACGCCGGACATCGGCGGCCGGGTCGCGGTGCTGCACGACGACCGGCACATCTACCAGAACGTCTACACCACGGGCCGGGCCCGGGACCTGACGGTCGTCAGCCAGGGCGGAGTGGTCTACGACAAGCCGCTGAACCGCTACCTCTACACGTCGTGGACGGAGTACACCTTCGAGTTCTACGAGGCGCCGACTCCGTGGGGACCGTGGAAGCAGTTCGCCACGAAGGACTTCGGTGGCTATCCGTGGACGCTCACCAAGCATGGCGGTTACGCCACGACGATCCCGTCGAAGTTCATCAGCGCCGACGGCAAGTCGGTGTGGTTGCAGTCCAACGTGTGCGGTTGTGGCGGAGGCGGCATCTCGGTCTACGACTACGCGCTGCGCCGCATGCGACTGGAGCCGTACGCCGCGACCGTGCCGGACAATCCACCCGACGCCACGCGGAACCTCGCCCGCGAGCCCGGCACCGTGCCGATCGAACGGGTTGCTCACTTCGGGAATGTCGCGTACTACAACGACGGCGACCGCGCGCAGAACGAGGACGACTGGAACGACGAGCAGAAGTCGGCCAGTTGGTGGGGATACACCTGGCCGCGCACGTACGACCTGGATCAGGTGGTCTACACCACCGGCACGATGTTCGGCGACGGCGGCTGGTTCGCCGAAGGGCTCAGAGTGCAGGTCCGGCGCGACCACGAGTGGACCGACGTCACGAACCTGAGCATCTCCCCGGCGTATCCTTACGACAGCTCGGCCGGCCCGAATCGCACGTACACGTTGAGCTTCGACCAAGCGACGGGAGACGGCGTGCGCGTCATCGGGCGGCCCGGAGGCACGCGGACGTTCACCTCGATCGCCGAGCTCGAGGTCTATCACGGCGGCGCGCGATGAGTCGCCGGTTGACCGCGCTGGTCCTCGCCGGCGCGGTGGCAGTCGCTGCCGGTACGGCGGCGACGACGACCAGCCCGGCGCCCGCCGAGGCGGCACCACAGGCCGTGACAGCCCTTGCGGACAAGGGAACGGTGGGCTGGGAGACGTACCGGCGGCTCGACCGCCTGCCGTATCTCGCCTCCGGCGTGCAGAGCCTGCAGGTCGCGGGCACCGACGCCGGCGGTGGCAACATCGACGACGGCAACACGCGCCCGTGTCTCGCCTCGGGCGGAGCCGGCTGCGTGCTCGCGGAGGACCGTGGGGCTGGTGAGATCGCCTCGATCTGGGCGACGCGCTATCCCGACGGCAACGTGACCGGCGTCGGTACGTTGCGGATCGAGCTCGACGGCGTCACAGTCGTCGACGCCAACTTCCAGGACGTCGTGACCGGCCGGCTCGGCACGCCGTTCGTCTATCCACTGGTGGCGAGCTCGGCCCAGTCGTCGGGCGGTGTTTACATCAAGGTTCCGATGACCTACCGCACGTCGATGCGGGTCAGCACGCAGACCTCGCCCGGCTTCTACCACGTCGACTACAAGCACTATCCGGACGCTGAAGGCGTTCCGGCCTTCGACGGTGCCGACCAGGCGCAGGACGTCCTCGCGATGCTCGGCGCGGCGGGCACGCGGGACCCCAAGCCCGCGGCCCCCGACGCGCAGACGACGACCCGGACGGTCGACGTCCCGGCCGGTGGCAGCGCGACGCTCGCGCAGCTCGCCGGCCCAGCGAGCGTGTCCGGCTTGCGGATCAGGCTTCCAGGCGTCCCGTCGGCCGCCACCCTGTCCGGGCTGCGGCTGCGGATCAGCTTCGACGGTCAGGCGACCGTGGACTCGCCGGTCGGTGAGTTCTTCGGCAGCGGGCTCGGCGCGAGCGACGTACGCGCCCTGCTGTACTCCGCGGACGACGCCGCCGGCTCGTGGTACTCCACGTGGTGGCCGATGCCGTTCGCGCAGAACGCCGTTGTCTCGTTGGCGAACACCACAGGTGGCGCGGTCACGGGCGTTGCCGCCGAGGTGACGATCGACCCGGACACGCAGTGGACGGCCGCGCTCTCCGACGGGTCGGCCGGCTACTTCACCGCGCGCTCACGGTCGGGCGCCGTGACCGACGGCCGCGACTGGCTGTTCGCGGACGAGTCCGGCCACGGCAAGTTCGTCGGCGTCAACCAGACCGTCCGTGGCTCCGTGCCGTTGAGCCGCGAGTATCTCGAGGGCGACGAACGCGTCCACGTCGACGGCTCGCTGACGCCGTCGTGGTACGGCACCGGCACCGAGGACTACTACGAGTCGGGCTGGTATTTCGTCAACGGCCGTACGCGTGGCCCGTTCGCCGGTAACCCGGTGTTCCTGAACGGGACGGGCGGCTGCGCCAACGTGTGCGACGCGATGTTCCGCCTGATGCTCGCCGACGCCATTCCCTATCGAACGGCGCTGCGGTTCGGCATCGAGCACGGGCCCGACAACAACCTCCCGGCGACCTACGGGTCGACCGCCTTCCTTTACCAGCAAGCGACTTCGGCCACCCGCCGGACGGACAGCATCGAGGTCACCGACGCGGCCAGCCGGACCGCCCACGCCTACACCGACTCCGGCGCGAGCGAGGCCGACGTGCTGAGCGCGTACGAGGGCGACGACGACAACGTGCCGGTGCTGCGGCGTGTCCGTTCGACGACGCAGCCGCTCAGCTTCCGGCTGACGGTCGACGGCGCCAACAGCGGCGTGCTGCTACGGCGTACGTCCGACCAGAGCCCGGCCTACCAGTCGGCCTCTGTGCAGGTCGACGGTGTGGCTGTCGGCACGTGGCTTTCGCCGCTCGGCAACGCGCGGCAACGGCAGCGCGCCGACACGTTCGCACTGCCGCGAGCCGTGACCGCCGGCCGGACCGCGGTCATCGTCACGCTGACCCCGAACGCCGGATCCCTTGCCTGGAACGCCGGCCGCTACGACGCCGACTCCCTCGTGCCGGCCTATGTGGACACGGCCGGGCCTTCGGGAGTGTCGGGCCTTCGGGTGATCGGCACGCGGCACGGCATCCGGCTGTCGTGGTCCGACGCGGTTGACAACGCCGTGGTGCGGACGTACCGGGTGTACTCCTCGACCCGATCGGACGTGCCGATCTCCGACCAGACGCTGATCGGAACCGTGCGTACGCCAGGGTTCGTGCACGCGGGCCTGCCGGCCGGGCAGGCCAACTACTACCGGGTGATCGCGGTCGACGCGGCCGGGAACACCGGTGGGCTGTCCGGATCGTTCGCAGGCACGACGACGAAGTGGCTGCGGTCCGACCTCGACCGCGACGGCCGCGACGACGTGCTGACGTTCACCCGGGGGACCGCGGCGGATGTGTTCGCGGCGACGTCGACCGGGGTTGGGTTCGTCGGCGACAACGTGCGCTGGCACGACGACTTCGCCCGCGGCTCGGAGATCCCGCTCGCCGGCGACTTCAACGGAGACGGCCGTACCGATGTCGTGACGTTCACGCGTGGCACCGCGGCCGACGTGTACGTCGCGCTGTCGAACGGCAGCGCGTTCACCGGCACCGGCGCGTTGTGGCACGACCACTTCGCCGTGGGGGATGAGATCCCGGCGGTCGGCGACTTCAACGGCGACGGGCGCGACGACATCGTGACGTTCGTCCGCGGCAGCCAGGACGACGGTCCCGGGCCGGCCGGCGACGTGTTCGTCGCGCTGTCCGACGGCTCGCGATTCATCGGAGACGCGATCCGCTGGCACCTCACGTTCGGCTTCGGCGCCGAGGTGCCGCAGGTGGGCGACTTCAACGGCGACGGTATGGACGACGTCGCCGTCTTCACGCGCGGCTCGGCCGCGGACGTCTACGTCGCGTTGTCCACCGGTACGCGTTTCACCGGGAGCGGCGTGCTGTGGCACGGCTCGTTCGCCGGCGGGACGGAGAAGCCGGGCGTCGGCGACTTCAACGGCGACGGCCGCGACGACGTGGTGACGTTCACCGGTGGCACCGCGGCCGACGTCTACGTGGCGCTGTCGAACGGCGGCGCGTTCACCGGCACCGGCGGGTTGTGGCACGGCTCGTTCGCCGGCGGAACGGAGGTCCCGGGCGTCGGCGACTTCAACGGCGACGGGCGAAGCGATGTGGTCACCTTCGCCCGCGGCGACCAGGGGCGGGTGTACGTCTCGCTGTCGGACAGCGCGCGGTTCGTGGAGAACGGGTGGCTGTGGCATTCACACTTCGGCGTGCTGTCGGAATGGCCGCTGCCGAGCCTGCTCACGCCGGCCATCTCCGCTGCATCTACCTCGACAGCCGACTCGACGTCGACGTCGGCCCGGCCGAAGCGGGTGCTCACCGACCCGTGGCGGCCGTACCGGGTCGGTTCGTCGCCTAGTCGAAGTACGTCCTCATCGTCAGGAACTCGGTGAGGTCCGGTGCCCAGTCGAGGTCGTTGACCATCAGCCAGAACCGCCAGTAGGTCCGGAACGGCTCGAACCTCGGGAGCGGGAGGACTTCCTCGTACCCTCGGCGGAAGTCCTCCGGCCGCCGGAGGCACAGCTCGGCTGTCGTGAGCTCGAGCTCCCGGGGACCGGCTACGTAGGAGTCCAGGTCGACGACGCCGGCGATCCGCCCGTCGCGGTAGACGAACTGGTTGCCTGAGACGTCCGGCATGATCGGCGCCGGTGCGTGCTGGGCGAGTGCGTCGGGTTTGGCCGTGGCGACCCGCCGTTCGAAGAAGTCGACGACCTCGGGCCGGTGCGTCCAGTAACTGCTGACGATGGTGGCCATGCTTGCGTTCGCCCGCGCGATCAGCTCGCTCTGGTCGTACGGCTGGTGCGCGAGCGTCCCGAACCCGTCGAGCCGCTGTGTGTGAAGCTGAGCGAGGTAGCCGCCGAGCTGCTCATGAATCTCCGGCGAGTCGGGAAACTCGTCCGGCTCCCACGCTTCGCCGTCGACCCACGTGAAGACGTACGCCGTGGTGCCGTCGAACGCCCCACTCGCGACTGGCTGAGGCGCGCCGAGAATCCCGTCCCGCCCAATCTGCTCCGCGAGCGGCTTCACGTGGGCGAGCTGAGCGCCGTACCGCATCCCGAACGTGTCCCGCAGCTGCTGCCAGAACGCCGAAAGCCGATCCGGCCGCAGCAACGGGATCCGCAGCGAGTAACGATCGCCGGCGGCGGTGGTGACCCGGAAGACATCGTTCGAGCTCCGCGCGATCTGCTCGACCTCGGCGACCGGCTCACCGATCAACCGCTCCGCGAGCTCCCGTACGTCCGCATCTGTCACGCCCGGCACGTTACTGGAGCCGCTGTGCCGCCTGCAGTATCCCCGTCCCATCCAGGATCGTCGTGGTCTCCGCCACGCCGAGGTCCGGCCAGGCGAGCCAGAAGCGAACCTCGCCGGGTGGTGGCAATGGCGCCAGCCTCAGCTCGGTCTGTCCTCTGGAGTATCGGCCTCTGGGTAACCCGGGGTCACCACCCTCTCTCGACCGGACTGCAGGCGACCTGCCGTCGGAGAAGACGAAGCCGAACCGCGGTGTCAGGATCCGGCCGTCGACGTACGGCCCCGACCTCCGGAACATCTGCGGGATCGCCATCACATAAGGCGAACACCGGTCCGTCGTCCACGGCGTGATCCACTCGACCTCCAGCATGCACCACGCCCGGTGGACCCGGATGGCGTGGACGGCGACGGCCAGCCGGCTGGAACGCGCGACGACCTTACTGACCGGGACGATCGCGCTGATCGCGTCCTCCGACGGGTCTCCGAACAGCGGTCGCGGCCCTCTCGGTGGGGCGTCCGGTGTGCCCACGGCTTCCTCGATGCTGCCCGGCGGCGCGTCGTCGGCCGCGGACCCGAGTGTGAACGGGCGGACCTTACCGACGGCTGCCCGGATCGGCGTCGTGTCCAGCGCGACGGACGTACCGTCTGGGATCCCCGCACCCGGCCAGGCGATCGTGAGGTGCAGGTCACCGGGCGGAGGCAGCGGTCGCACGGAGACTCGGTAGCCGCCGAAGCCTTCCGACCACTGCAACAGCGGCACCTCGACACCGGGGTTGGCCATCATCTCCGCCACCCAGTCATGCCCGCTCGACCGCCCGTCCGCGAACCGCACGCCGGTCACCCGCAGCCCGTCCACGTCGTTGCTGGACAGCGGCTCCGACTCCAGGTCGATGACACAGCGATCGCTGTGGACGCGCACGGAGCTGACCACGACCTTCGCATCCGAAGCGGCGGGGACGACTTGCTCGTACGGAACGACGGCGGCGAGCTCAGGTTCCGGCGAACGGCCGCGCCGGCGGATCAACTGGCGCAGGACCTCGGTCCGCGGGTCGGCGGCGTTGCGTTCGGCCTGCTGCTTGAGCTTGGCCCAGCTGCTGAACCCATGGTCCCGGGCGACCAGGAGCTGCGCCGCGGTCAGCGACGGTTCCTTGCCGATCTCGTAGAACCGTTCCAGGCAAGGCACATCCCCGTCGAGTGCGGCTTCGAGGAGACGCTTCGCATCCCGGCGCAGCTCGTGCAGCAGGACGTGCGGTGGAAGCGAGTACGCGTTCACAGTGGCTGCACCCGCCTCGCCGCCTGGTTGATCGCGGTCGCGTCCAGGATCGTGACGACGTTGTGGATGCCGAACTCCGGCCAGTCGAGCGTGATACGCAGCTCGCCCGAAGGCGGCAGCGGCTCCAGAGCTGGACTCGCATCGCCATGTGACATCGATGTGGAGCCAAGGACCCCGCCTGCGAAGTCAGGAAGGATGCTTCCATCGGCGAGTTCAGCGATGCAGCGCAGCCGGCTGAACTCCGGGTCGCCCGCGTAACGTCCCTGGAACTGGTAGTCGATGTCGTCCGCGACGTGTTCCTGCCAAACCTTCAGCTCTTCGGGCGTGCGGCGCAGAGCCCAGGTCATGTCGAACTCGCAGTGGTCGCTGTAGACGTAGATGGCGCTGAGGTCGATCGTGGCCTTCGGCGAGTTCGCGAGGAACGTCTCGACCGGTAGGACGGCAGGCAGCTCACCGGCACTCATCGCGCACCTCCGGGAAACCGCCGGACCCGCCTCGTTGCCGCGTGGATCGCGGTGGCGTCCAGGACCGCGCGCAGGCCGCGGGCGCCGAACGCCGGCCAGTCGAACGTGAGCCGGAGCTCACCGGGCGGAGGTAGCGGCCACAGCAGGAGATCGCGCCTGGAGTACCAGGCTGTACCGCGGTGGTCGCGGGCGCCGCCGGAGCCCCGCGGCTGGGAAAACCGTGGTTTCGCCAACCAGGCATGGGCGTTCTCCAGGCCGGCCCAGTCGTCGCTCCGGTTGCTGGCAGATGCTCCGTCGGCGTACTCGACCGTAAGTGTCGCCGGCTCGACCCGGGCTTCGGGGCGTGGGAAGAACGGGTTGGTGAACAGCCACATGGTCCACCACCGCCACGCCTCGTCGGGCTCGGTGGTGCGCCGGTTGACCCAGCTCAGGTCGACTACGTAGCAGGTGCTGTAGACCCGGACGGCGCACACCGCGAGCGAGAACGCCGGCAGTCTCGCGACGACCAGCTCCACGGGTACGACCGCGCACCCCTCGTCGGATGAGATCTGGCCGCGATACCGGCGAGCCAGCCGGATCTCGCGGTAGTTCGGATCGGCCGCATTGCGTTCGATCTGCTGCCTCAGCTTCGACCAGCTGGCGAACCCGAACTCCCGGGCGACGAGCAGCTGGGCCGCGGTGCGGGAAGGGTGTTTCGAGATCTCCGCGAACCGCGCGAGAACGCCGGGTGCGCCCGCTTCCGCAGCGCGCAAGAGGTCCTTCGCGTACTGATGAACGTCGCGGAGGTCCACGTCGGGTGGGAGAGGATAGGTGTTCACAGTTGCCGCACCCGCTTCGCTGCTTCGTTGATGGCCGTCGCGTCGAGGACGGTGGTGGCGTGGTGGAGGCCGAACGCCGGCCAGCCGAACGTGAACGACAGCTCACCCGCCGGTGGCAGCGGAGAGAGGTACAGGTGCGTCGTCGCATAGTGGGCCGCGTCGTCCTCGGCCGACGAGCTGCCGCCGCCGACAGTGCGCAGGATCGGTACGTCGACGTCCGGCTCGGCCTGTGCCCGGCGAATCCAGTGGGCCGAGTCGCTGCAGACCTCGCGCCCGTCGGCGTAGGTCAGGGCGAAGAACGGGCGGCTGCCGCCGGTGTACTCCTCCCAGCCCGGCCACGGATCGGCCAGGTTGCAGAAGACGGTGCGGCTCAGCCCGCGCCACACGGCCGCGCTCTCCACGGTCCTGCGCGCCACCCAGTCGAGGTCGATCAGGCAGCAGTTGCTGTGCACCCGGATCGAACGGATGGCGAGCGTGAACCGGGGCGTGTCCGCGACGAACGCGCCGACCGGCACTACCGCCGGCAGCTCCTCCCGCGGTATGCGCCCGTCGCGCTTGCGGGTCCGCCGGACGGCCGCGCCCCCCGGGTCGGCCTCGTTGCGCTCGACGTGCTGCCTGAGCTTCGCCCAGCTCGCGAAGCCGAACTCACGTGCGACCAGCAGCTGTGCCGACGTCAGCGACGGCTCCTTGGCGAGCTCGGCGAACTTCGCCAGCACCCCCGCGTCGCCGGAGGCGGCGACCTTGGCGAGGCCCTTGGCGTACTTGCGAAGCTCACTCAGTCGTACGTCAGGTGGAAGCGAGAACGGGCTCATGGCTTCTCCCAGCACGGCCTGCGGTTCGCATCCAGGCCGAGGAGAAGTCACGGCCGGTGAGACTCATGCTGCTGTGAAGGTGGACCCAGTCCTATCCGCGAACCCGGAGGCGCCCTTCCGCGCGACGCTGCTCAGCGTACCTCCGTTTCGGCCGGCTTGACTCCCGGACAATCGGCGAGCTACCTTCATAAGTAATTGCTTTTGAAAGGAGTCAGTTATGGTTGAGCTCACCGCCGACCTCTTCGTCTCGCTCGACAACTTCGCCGGTGCGGTCAACGGCGAGGCCTACTTCGGCTTCTACGGACCGGATCTCGAACGCCAGATCGCCGACACGATGAGCACTCCACACGCGATCCTGATGGGCCGCGTGACGTACGAAGCGCTCGCGCCGATGGCCTCCGACGACGACAGCGGGATGAACGAGACCCCGAAGTTCGTGCTGACGAACACGCTCGAGGAGCCGCCGGCCTGGCAGAACACCCGCCTGATCAGGGGCGAGCCGGCCGAGGCGGTCCGGGCGCTCAAGCAGGAGTCGGAGCTCCCGCTCCGTACGATCGGCAGCCTCAGGCTGATCCGGGGCCTGCTCGAAGCCGGCTTGGTCGACCGGCTCAAGCTCACGGTGTTCCCGATCGTCCTCGGCGACGACGGGCGCGAGCCGTTCTCGGTGGGCAAGGCCCGCGGCGGTCTCGAGCTGCTCGACACCAAGGTGCTGGACAACCGGCTCGTCGTGCTGGAGTACCGGCCCGCGAAGGCCGGGCAGTGACGGCGCCCACCGACCCGCTCAGCCTGGTCTTCGGTGCGCTCGCCGACCCGACCCGGCGCGCGATCCTCGCGCAGCTCAGCCAGGGTGACGCCACGGTCGGCGAGCTCGCCAGGCCGCACGCCGTCTCGCAGCCGGCGATCTCGCAGCACTTGAAGGTGCTGGAGAAGGCCGGCCTGATCACCCGGCATCGCCACGCGACCGCCCGGCTGAGCCATCTCCAGGCCGAGCCGTTACGCGAGGCGACCGCCTGGCTGGCGGCCTACCAGCGCTTCTGGGATCTTCGACACCAACGGCTCGACGTCCTGCTCGCCGAGCTGCAAGCCGTCGACCGGGAAGAGCAGTAGCCATGAACATGACGCAGATCACCGCCGACCCCGGCGTGCCGCTGATCATCATCACGCGGCGGTTCGACGCCCCGCGCGATCTGGTCTACCGGGCCTACACCGAGCCGGAGATCCTCGCCCAGTGGCTGGCCGGCTGCGACGCGACGATGACGATCGAACGCTACGACCTGCGCGACGGCGGCCGCTGGCGCTACCTCAGCCACGATTCCGACGGAGGCGTCCACGCGTTCCGGGGTGTCTTCCACGGAACTCCGTCGCCGGACGGCATCGTGCAGACCTTCGAGTACGAAGGCAGTCCGGGCCACGTGTCGCTCGACACCACGACGTTCGACGAGCTCGGCGGGGCCTGGACGGAGGTGCGGTCGGTCTCGTGCTTCCAGTCGGTGGCGAACCGCGACCGCATCGTCGAGCAGGGCGCGGAGCTGGGCGCCCGTGCCTCCGCCGAGCAGCTGGCCCGCGTGCTGGCCCGGCTGCAAGCCGGCAACGACCAGGAGCCCTAGCCAGGTGACGCGGTGCACGGCACGCCCGCGCAGGTGTCGACGAGCTCGCCGGTGTCGAGGAAGTGGGCGATCATCGCGCGGATGGCGGGGGAGTTGCGGGGATGGCTGTGCGGGTCCGCGCCCTCGCGTGGTGGCAGGTTGGCCGGCGGGGGGAGCGGCGAGCCGCTGTCGACCATCACCAGGGCGCTTCCCGCGTACGGCGTCGCCGGCACCGGCGAGATGCCCCAGAACGGCGACACGTCCAGGCTGCGTCCCGGCGCCACCGCCGGTTGACGCACCCGCGCTCCAACGGTTCGCGCCTCGACCTCCGTTGCGGCGTTCGCCACCTGGTGGTCGCCGAGGGCCTCGATCAGGAGGACGCGGTGCGACGGAGTACGCGGGAGCGGAGCCGACGTCATATGTGCCGCATAGCCGTTCGCCTCGCCACGGTCCCAGACCATCTGCATGAGCGCGAACACGACCTGCTGGTCGAGCCGGTCCGGGTACGCCGGGTCGAAGACGGCGCGGAACTGGTCGAAGTCGACGCTGCGGTTGAGCAGCGTCGAGTAGTTCATCCCGGGTACGCCGAGCGCTGCCCGCCGGAAGTCCTGGGACACCGCCGTCAGCGCACCACCGAGGATGCCGCCCTGACTGTTGCCCAGGTACGCCAGATCCCGCCCCACCAGGGACCGACCCGAAGCGTCGGCGAACGCAGGCGACGCCACGAAGCCGCTCGCGTGAACGGCGGCCCGCCCCAGGAACAGGAAGTTCAGGAAGCCCTGCTGCGTCCGATCCGGAACCGACGGAAACCGCGACACGTCGGCCAGCGACGCGATCACGTTCGGGATGTCCTCGCGCGCCATCCCGATCCACGGCGTCGCGCACAGCATGGTGTTCGCCTCGAGCATGTAGCTCTGCAAGGCTCCCGAGTCGATCTCACTCGGGTCACCCAGCAGCCCGTGGCCGTACAGGACCGGCTTGGCCGGAGCGGCAGCACTCGCCGAACGCGGAATGCTGCAGACGAACCCCGCCAGTTGGACGTTCCCGGGCAGGTGTGCAGGCCGTCCCGACGCGTCGAGCAGCAGCCGGCTGCCGGGCGGACCCAACGGCAGGTTGAGGTACGACGGCACACTCAGCGTTCCCTGCACCTGCCGGGCGATCCGCGGGTTCTGCTCGGCTGTGTAGTCGGTCACCCGGTCGACCGTGAACGCGGGTGCCTGATCGCCCAACGCGGAGAACGCCTGGTCGCGCATCGACAGCATCCGCCGGGTCAGGCCCTGCCGGCTGGCGACCGTGAAGTCCCAGGCCAGATAGAGACCCGACGTGCCTACCCGCGCCTGGCGCAACGACAGCAGTGCCCGCTGCGTGTAGGCCCAGCGCTTCAGCAACGACCGGTCCGAAGGCGGTGTCCGGCTCAGCAACGCCGCGAACACCGGATTGGGGGAGAGCAGCTCGCCGGTCGCGGACCGGAGGTTCCGCAGCGCGACGACGTACCGCGCGCCTTCTCGCAGGTTGCGGGCCGGCCGGATGATCAGCGCTCGGTGCTGCGGATCGGACGCGTCGAGCTCGGCCCAGTACGGCGCCCGCTCGCCGGTACGGGCATCCAGCAGGACGATCGGCGCGTCAGCGGCGAGCGACCGCCCGATGTCGGTGACCGGAGCCGCGCCCGTACGCGCCAGGTCGATGCCCGGCACGTGGGTCAGCAGCATCGAACCCGGGCTGAAGCCGTCGGACCGGTTCCACTCCGTCGGGTCGATCGGCAGCCCGAGCGCGTTCCTCGGCATCGCTGACAGCGCGAAGTCGACGCGGACGCCGGTCGCGGTCGATCGGGAGGGAACGGTGAAGTAGTCGTTGGGGAACGGCAGCAGACAAGCCGCGGGATCGACCGGATCGCACGCGGGCGCCGCCGCGCGGACGGAAGCACCGAGCGCGGCGACCGGATCGCCCGTTCGCGCGGCACCCAGACCGGGCCCCGGACCGGCCACTGCCGAACCTGGCACGAGCACCGCGCCGAGCAACGCGGCGCTGAACAGCGCGACCCACCAGCGGACAACCGAACGGCGCATGCGTCCCCTCCCAAACCACGCAGCCGAGCGGCCTCGCCGGGGCGGCGCTCCCGATCAGTTGTGGACGGAAGCGGTGCTGTCGCGGACGATGAGCTCCGTGGCGAGGTCGACCCGCGGACTCTCCACAGTTTCGCCCTGCGCGAGCCGGAGTACAGTCCTGGCCGCGAGGCGTCCCATTTCGGCCAGCGGCTGCCGCACCGTGGTCAACGGCGGCGACGTCCAGCGCGCCTCCGGCAGGTCGTCGAACCCGACGACGCTGATGTCCTCCGGCACTCTCAACCGCCGCTGCCGCAGCGCCTCGTAGACGCCGAACGCCATCTGGTCGCTGGAGGCGAAGATCGCCGTGGGCGGCTCGGAGTGGGAGAGCAACGCGTTCGCGCCCTCGAACCCGGACTGGTGGTAGAAGTCGCCCTGGAAGACCAGCGAGTCGTCGATCTCGAGGTCGGCGGCCTCCAGGCCGGCGCGGTAGCCGTCGAGCCGGGCGCGGCTGCACCGCAGCAGCCGCGGGCCGGCGATCAGCCCGATCCGGCGATGCCCGAGCGACAGCAGGTGCTCGGTCGCCGACAGGCCGCCCGCCCAGTTGGTCGCGCCTATCGTCGGAACTTCCAGCGCCGGACTGCCGACCGGGTCGACCACGACCGTGGGGACGTTCAACCGGTCAAGCTCGGCTTGCAGCTGCGGGTCGGGAGCGGAAGCCACCAGGATCACGCCGTCGCTCGCGCGGGCGCGGAGGTTCTGCAGCCACTGCCGTGCCGACCGGGACTTCCGGTGGATCGCCGAGACGACCGTTCCGACGAACTCCGCGTGCGCGATGTCCTCCACGCCACGGATGATCTCAACGGCCCATGGGCTGTCGAGGTCGTTGAACACCAGGTCGATCAGGCTCGCCCGGTCACGGGACCGCGCGCTACGCCTGCGGTAGCCGTGCCGCCGGAGCAGCTCCTCGACGCGTTCCCGGGTCTTGGGTGAAACATCCGACCGGCCGTTGACCACCCGGGACACGGTCGGAACGGAGACGCCGGCTTCTTCGGCGATAGCGGTGATGGTCACCCGCCGGTTCTCGTCTGTGGCCACGGGCGCCTCCTCGTGTTGCTGGGTTTCCCCCAGGTTTGAGCACTGTTGAGCACAGGTAGAGCAATGGTTTCTCGCTTCCCGGCTCATAGCGTATGGCTTGACGCTACTGAAGCGGAGTTCTACGGTGCGAGATACCTTCCGGAAACATTCCGGAAACCATCTCTGCTCAGGCTACCTGAGCTTCCCAGGGAGGGAATCACCAATGACTCCGACTCGCCGCTTCGTCGTCGGCGCAGCGCTGCTTTCTTCGGCTGCCGCGGTCGCGCCGGCCGCGCCCGCGGCCGCCAGCACAAGGTCCGGTGCCCGTACGAACGACCGGGCCGGGACCAACGACCGAAGCCGGACGCTTGGGGAGCTCGGCAGCCGGGTTGGCCTGCGGATCGGAACCGCCGTCAACATGACCGCGCTGGAGGACGACCAGACCTACCGCGAGTGGGTCGCCAGGGAGTTCTCGTCGCTGACCGCCGAGAACGTCATGAAGTGGGGCCCGCTGGAGCCGCGGCGCGGTGAGTACGACTGGGCCCCGGCCGACGCGCTCGTGCGGTTCGCCCGGGCGAACCGCCAGGCCGTCCGCGGCCACACGCTGCTCTGGCACAACCAGCTGCCGGAATGGCTCGTTGCCGGCATCGCCGACGGCACGATCGGCGCCGACGAGCTGCGGCAGCTGCTCCGCAAGCACATCTTCGACGTCGCCGGCCACTTCCGGGGCAAGCTCTACCAGTGGGACGTCGTGAACGAGGTGATCGACGACAACGGCAACCTGCGCGACACGCCGTTCCTGCGCCTGCTCGGGCCGGACTACATCGCCGACGCGTTCCGCTGGGCGCACCAGGCCGATCCGAAGGTCAAGCTCTACCTGAACGACTACAACGTCGAGGGCATCAGCGCGAAGAGCGACGCGTACTACGCGCTCGTCAAGCAGCTGCTCGCCCGGCGGGTGCCGGTGCAGGGCTTCGGGGCGCAGGGCCACCTTGGCGTGCAGTACGGCTTCTACCCGGCCGAGGCCGTCGCGGAGAACCTGCGGCGGTTCGAGGCGCTCGGCCTCGAGACCTCGCTCACCGAGGTCGACGTCCGGATGGTGCTGCCGAACGACACCGTGAAGAACCAGGCGCAGGTGCAGGGCTACCACACACTGATGCAGGGCGCGCTGCTCGCCGATCGCTGCCGGTCGTTCACGGTCTGGGGCTTCACCGACAAGTACTCCTGGGTGCCGGGCGTCTTCGACGGCCAGGGCGAAGCCTGCCTGCTGGACGTGAACTTCCAGCCCAAGGCGGCACTCGGCGGGATCCGCGCCGACCTGATGCTGGCCGGGGGACACCGCTGACCCGGTGCAGGAGCCGGACCTGAAAACAGGAATGGCCGAGGCGCTGGGCGGCGCACTCGGCCTGGCCCAGATGCGACCGACTCGCTGCGGAGGGCGGTCGACAGGCGAGTCGGTCGCGGTCTGGGCGTTAACCCTGAAGGAAGGGTTCTGCGAAACTTTTCGGCAATCTGCCGATAACTTCCGCCACCGCTGACGTTACGGCCTCGCGAACTCCGGGTCAAGCGGTTCGGCCCTGGTTCCCGCCGTCATCCGGCGGTCAGCTCCGACGACCCGCTCCGGACCGGTGAGCCGGGCCCGCACCACGTGCCGCGCCTCGCCGCTCGACGGCCCCAGCCGCAGCTCGATGTCGCCCGGCTCCACGACCCGCCGGCCGCCCCGACCGGTGAACGAGGTCAGGTCGGCGTGCACCTCGAACGTCACCAGCCGGGCCTCGCCGGGCTCCAGCGTGACCCGTGCGTACCCGATCAGCTGCACCACCGGCCGGCTCACCTGCGCCACCGGATCGTGCAGGTAGAGCTGGACGACCTCGGTCCCAGCCCGCTCGCCGGTGTTGCGTACGACGACGGAGGCCGTGAGCGATCCGTCGGTCGGGATCTCGACGACCTCGGCCGGATCCGGATCCGACGGCGGAGCCTCCCATGCGAACGACGTGTACGACAGTCCGTGCCCGAACGGGAACAGGGCGGTGGGGTCGATGTTGCTGACGTCGGTCCGCCGACCGAGCCTCGGGGAGAGGTACGGCGCCGGCTGACCGCCCGGCACCCGCGGCACGCTCACCGGGAGCCGGCCGGACGGGCAGCTTCGGCCCGACAGCACCCCCGCGATCGCCGGACCGCCTTCCTCACCGGGGAAGAACGTCTGCACGATGCCCGCGAGCCGCCCGGCGAACGACCCGAGCGCGTACGGCCGGCCCGCGAGCAGCACCAGCACGACCGGCGTTCCGGTGGCCAGCAGCGCCTCCAGCAGCTGCTCCTGCTGGCCCGGCAGCCTGAGCTCCTCGGCGTCGCAGCCCTCGCCGGACGTACCGTTCCCGAACAGGCCCGACCGGTCGCCCAGCACGGCGACGCAGACCTGTGCCGCCGACGCCGCCGAGACCGCCTCGGCGATCCCGGCCTCGTCGATGCTCTCGACCGTTCCGGCCGCGACGTGCTTGATCCCGGCCGCGGGAAGCTCGGCTCGCAGCGCCTGCAGCACCGACGGGATGTCGACGCCGAGCGGCACCTCGGGGTGGTGCCGCTGGACGTGGCTCGGGAGCGTGTAGCAGCCGAGCATCGCCATCGGCTCGTCCGCGACCGGCCCGACCAGCGCGATCTCGGCGTCCGGTGCCAGCGGCAGGCCACCGTCGTTGGCCAGCAGCACCACCGACTCCTCGGCGAGCCTCCGAGCCAGCGCGCGGTTCTCCGGCGGGTCGAGGACGATCGGGCCGTCCGGTGGAGCGGCCGACTTCGCCCAGTCGGGGTCGAGCAGGCCGAGCTCGCACTTCTGCAGCAGTACGCGGGTGGCGGCGCGGTCGACCAGCTCCTCCGATGCCGCGCCGGAGCGGACGGCCTGCAGTAGCGGCTCGCCGTAGCACCGCATGGTCGGCAGCTCGATGTCGACGCCGGCGGCCAGCGCCAGCGCGGCGGCCTCGTCCGTGCTCCCCGCCACGCCGTACAGGACCTCGAGGAACGAGATCCCGAAGTAGTCGGCGACCAGCGTTCCGCTGAAGCCCCAGTCTTCGCGCAGCAGGTGGGTCAGCAGCTCGAGAGCGGCGTGGGCCGGAACTCCGTCGACGTCGGTGTAGGCGGCCATGACCGAGCGTGCGCCACCCTCGCGCAGCGCCAGCTCGAACGGCGGCAGCAGTACGTCGGCGAGCTCGCGCGGCCCGAACCCGGTCGGCCCGTGGTTGCGGCCCGCGCGGGACGCGGAGTAGCCCGCGAAGTGCTTCAGCGTCGCGATGATCCCGGTCGACTCCAGGCCGCGGACGTAGGCCGCACCGATCGTCCCGACCAGGTGCGGGTCCTCACCGATCGTCTCCTCGGTCCGGCCCCAGCGCGAGTCCCTGGAGACGTCGACGACCGGCGCCAGGCCCTGGTGGATGCCGACCGCGCGCATCGCGGTGCCGATCTGCTCGGCCATCTTCTGAACGAGGTCGGGGTCGAACGTCGCGCCCCAGGCCAGCGGCGTGGGATACGTGGTCGCCTGCCAGGTCATGAACCCCGTCAGGCACTCCTCGTGTGCGACGGCCGGTATGCCGAACCGGTTGGCCGCGGCGATCTCCGTCTGGGTCTTGGCCAGCACCCGGGCGCCGACGGCCGGATCGACCGGCGCGGTTCCGAACGGGCGGGTGAGCTGACCCAGCCCGCCGGCGATCACCGCCTGCCAGTCCAGATCGGGGTCGGACAGGTCGTGCTGGTGAGGTGCGACCGCTTCGCCGTCGGCGTCCACGCCGACCCACACGCCGTAGAGCTGGGAGACCTTCTCCTCCAGCGTCATCCGGGACAGCAGATCGGCAACTCGTTGCGATGGCGGGAGCGAGGTGTCCTGCCAGGGTTCGTGCGGCATCGAATCGGTCCCGTCCTGTCGGGTCTTCGTGAGGTAGGACTTACGGAAGACTTCCGGAAATTGTCGGAGCTGCCGCCAGGGTAGCCGCTCGGGGCCTGCCATGGTGCATCGCGACCAGGAGTTGGCCATGAGTGGGCATACCTGGCCTGGCATGGAAATGCGGTCGGGTGCTCGGGCAAAGCGGCGGTATTGTCCCGGCGTATCAGTGCGAGTACCAGTGCATACGTATGGAAAGGCCTTGGAGGCAGCGTGGTTGATGCGGCAGCGGTCGGTGAATGGCTCGGGCCGGGAGACGAGTACGCCGCCTGGGTGGCCGGGCTGGCCGGGAACAAGGAGCCGCGCCCGGTGCGCCTGCCGCAGGGCGAGGAGTTGCGCGCGCTGCTGGACCGGATGGCCGTACGCCCGGACGACGCCGAGGACCTCGTGGAGTCCCTGCCCTCGCCGGAGCGCGATCCGGAGCTGTGGTGGTTGCTCGAACGCACCCGCGACAGGCTGACCGGCTCGATGGGGCTCGGCCGCGGCGACCTCTGGGGCCCGGCGATGCCGCACCTGCCGGAGAAGCTCGGCGCCAAGGGCCGGTTCTTCTACGCGTACGTGATGCTGGCCGCCCTGCCGGACGTGCTGGCGTACTTCGGCGGGCGCGGCATCCCGGACGACATCGTCTGGGCGACCTTGGCCGATTTCGGTCGTCAGATCGCGATCTACCGGCGGATCCACGGCCGCGGCGGGCTCGACGTGCAGTTCTGGTTCGCGCTGCACTTCCGCGGCAACATCTACGACTTCGGCCGCCTACAGCTCAACCGCCAGCAGATCCGGAGCGACGACCAGGCCAAGGCCGGTGCGCCGTACGGCGAGGGCGACTACGTGCTCGGCGTCCACATCCCCGAGTCGGGCCCGATGACACCGGAGGCGTGCGACGAGTCGTTCCGGCGGGCGAAGGAGTTCTACGCGACGTACTTTCCGGAGGAGCCCTACCGCTACGCCAACTGCTCGTCCTGGCTGCTCGACGACCAGTTCGCGGAGTACCTCCCGGAGGACTCCAACATCGTGCGGTTCCAGCGCCGCTTCAAGCTGCTCGACGGCGACCACGAGGGCGACAGGGCGGTGTTCCAGTTCGTGTTCCGCAAGCTCGACCCGGTGATCGACGAGCTGCCCCAGCAGACGACGCTGGAGCGCGCGATCGTCCGGCACCTGAAGGACGGCCGGCACTGGAAGGTGCGTACCGGCTGGCTCGAGCTCTAGTCAGCCGACACTGACCGTGGTCATTGCGGGTCAGTCCGCGCGGGAGCGCGTCGACAGCGAGTCGCAGCTCTTCTCGTCGGGCAGCATCGGGCGGAACGACAGGACGTAGGTCGCCTCGCCGCTGTACCACGTGTCGCCGGGTGCTGCCCGTTCCGCCTCTCTCGCCACCGTCTGGACGTCGTTGCCGCGGTAGATCACGCAGTAGGCGCCGTCGATCCGAGTCTTGTCGATGCGCAGCGGGCCGAGTGGCCAGGTCCGGTCGGGCTGGCCGTCGATCGGGGTGGCCAGCACCGCGATCGCCGAGATGGGGTAGCGGGTGGCGTTGGGGTTGGCGGCGTACTCGAGCATCGTCTCGCGCAGCTCGCCGAGGTCGCCTCCGACCTTGGGGCCCAGCTCGGAGGTGCCCGAGCGCTCCTCGGCCGTCAACGTCATAAGGGAGATCGGTGCGTCGGGCGCGATGTCGGTGCCGGCCTCGCGTTCGTCGAGTACGTCGGCGTCGATCGCGTGGTCGACCAGCTGCTGGACGCGTTCCTTCGGCAGCCGGAGCTCGCGAAGCTCGGGCATCAGCCCCGTGCCGCGCGGTGCCAGCATGATGGTCCGGCCGTCGCCGTACATGGTGAACTGCGGAACGATCGATGCCGGCTCACCTGGCTTTAGGTAGCCCTGGATCTGGGTGAGTCTGAGCACAACCTGGTCAGCTCCGGTGGGGTAGTTGGGTCCGCTCTGGGCGCATCCAGTCACGATGAGCCCGAGCGCCGCCGCAGCGGCAACCACCTTGGCGCGGCCGACAATGCGCATGCATCCCTCGCTTCGCCGAGTGTCTCCCTGGTTGCGTTCAGCGTAATGGTTTTCGGCGCCGATCTGAGCCCCAGAACCGCCGCAATACACTTGCCGCATTATGAATTCTCCGTTCGGGCGTGTGCTGATCATCGGAACCGGCCTGATGGGCACCTCGGTCGGCCTCGCTCTCCAGGCGGCTGACGTCGAGGTGCTGCTGACCGACGCCGACGCCTCTCACCTGCGGCTGGCCGTCTCACTCGGCGCCGGCATCCCGTTGTCCGACGACTCGCCGGACCCCGACCTGGTGATCGTGGGCGTACCGCCGGCGCTGCTCGGCCGGATCGTGGCCGACGCGCTGCACCGCTATCCGAACGCGATCGTCACCGACCTCGGAAGCGTGAAGGCGCAGGCGGCGGCCGACGTACGCACGCTGGCCCCCGACGCCTCCGGCCGCTACGCCGGCGGGCACCCGATGGCCGGCAGTGAGCAGTCCGGGCCGCTCGCCGCGCGCGACGCGCTGTTCGACGGCCGCGCGTGGGCGGTGACGCCGCACCCCGGCAGTGCCGACCGGGCCGTCGAGACCGTCGAAGCGCTCGCGACGATCTGTGGCGCGTTCCCCGTCCGGATGACCCCCGCCGAGCACGACGAGGCCGTCGCACTGGTCTCGCACGTTCCGCAGGTCGCGGCGTCGGTCGTCGCCGGCCTGCTGACGACGGCGGCCGAGGACCACCTGCTGCTGGCCGGCCAGGGCCTGCGCGACGTCACGCGGATCGCGGCCGGCGATCCCGCGATGTGGACACAGATCCTGTCCGCGAACGCCCGTCCGGTGGCGCGCCTGCTGCACGAGGCCGCACAGGACCTGCAGCAGCTCGCGGTGACGCTCGACAAGCTCGACGCCACCGCGGCTGCGACCGCTGCCGCGACCCCTGCCGCGACTCCCGCCGACGACGACATCGACCCGCTGCGCGGCACCCTCGAACGCGGCGGCACCGGCGTCCGCCGGCTCCCCGGCAAGCACGGCGCCCAGCGTGAGGCGTTCGCACTCGTGCCCGTTCTGCTGCCCGACCAGCCCGGCGAGCTGGCCCGGCTGTTCGCGAACGTCGGCGAGGCGGGCGTCAACATCGAGGACATCCGCATCGACCACAGCCCGGGCACGCCCGCCGGTCTGGCCGAGCTGGCGGTCGCACCGAGCGCGCTGCCGAAGCTGCTGGAAGCCCTCGAGGAGCACGGCTGGTCAGTCCACGGGTAGGACGCCCGGCCGCCCACAGGTAGTCTCACCCAAACGATTGGAAGGGTGCGAAGTTGTCGCGGATCGTGATCGCTGTGGACGGGCCGTCGGGGTCGGGCAAGTCCAGCACTGCCAGGGGCGTGGCCGGCAAGCTCGGCCTTCGTTATCTCGACACGGGTGCGATGTATCGCGCCGCGGCCTGGTGGATGCTCAACGCAGGCGTCGACGTGCACGACGCCGAGGCGGTGGCCGCACATGCCACCGAGCCGGAGCTGTCGTCCGGCACCGACCCTGACCACCCGACGATCGCGGTCGACGGGCAGGACGTGTCCGGCCCGATCCGTTCGCGCGAGGTCACCAACGCCGTCAGCGCGGTCGCGGCAGTGCCTGCCATCCGCAAGCAGATGGTCAAGCTGCAGCGCGAGCTGATCGGCGAGGGCGGCATCGTCGTCGAGGGCCGCGACATCGGCACCGTCGTCCTCCCCAACGCCGACCTCAAGATCTTCCTGACCGCCGATCCCGGCGAGCGGGCCCGGCGTCGTTCGGCCGAAGGGCTGGCCGGCGTCCAGGTCGAGGTCCAGCAGACGCTGCAGGAGATGGCCCGCCGCGACCAGCGCGACTCCCAGCGCGAGTCCTCGCCGCTGAAGCAGGCCGACGACGCGATCGCCGTCGACACCACTGTCATGAGCCTGGACCAGGTGGTCGACCACATCGCGGGCCTGGCCGCCGAACGCGGAGCATGAACCTCTCGACGTACTGGCGGGACGCGCCAGGCCCGCCCCGGCACGGTGCCTGGCTGCTCGGTCCACTCGGCAAGGCCGTGATGCGCACCGCGTGGAACCTGCGGGTGCACGGCCGCGAGCTGATGCCGTCGAGCGGGCCGGTGATCCTGGCGTCGAACCACACAGGGTTCCTGGACGGGCCGCTCCTGTACGCCACGATGCCCCGTCCGGTGTACGCGCTGGTGAAGATGGAGATGTTCCACGGCGTGGTCGGGCGCGCGCTGACAGCCCTCGGGCAGATCTCCGTCGACCGCTTCCAGGTCGACGTGGCGGCGGTGCGGTCCTCGCTGGCCGTGCTCGAGCGCGGCGACCTGCTCGCGATCTACCCCGAAGGCGCCCGGGGCGCGGGCGACTTCGCCCAGATCAGGTCAGGGCTCGCCTACCTCGCGTTGTGCACCGGGGCGCCGATCGTCCCGGTGGCGTGCCTCGGCGTCCGGGCCGCCGGCCGGTCGACCGGCTCGGTGCCACCGCTGCGGCAGCGCCTGGACGTCGTCCTCGGTGAGCCGATCCGGCTGCCGCGGACGCCGTGGCCACGCCGGCAGGACACCGTGCGCGAACACACTTTGCAGCTGCGTGACACCCTGGTTGAGCATGTGCGGCGCGCCTGTGAGCTGACCGGGCGCGCTTTGCCGGGATCCGTCCACTCAGGGAAAGAACAGGCCAGTGAGCATTGACGACATTGAGGGCTTCGACGCCGGCGCGGTCGATGACGCGGGCGTGGAGCCTGACGCGCCGGTGGTCGCGGTCGTGGGCCGGCCCAACGTCGGCAAGTCGACGCTGGTCAACCGGATCCTGGGCCGGCGGGAAGCCGTGGTCGAGGACGTTCCGGGCGTCACGCGCGACCGGGTGGCCTACGACGCCACTTGGCGCGGCCGCCGGTTCACGCTCGTCGACACCGGTGGCTGGGACCCCGACGCGACGGGGTTCGCGGCCCGGGTGACTGCGCAGGCCGAGCTCGCGGCGGGCGCCGCCGACGTGGTCCTGTTCGTCCTCGACGTGACGGTCGGCGTGACCGACGCCGACGAGGGCGTGGTGCGAGTCCTGCGTAAGGCCGGCAAGCCGGTCGTGGTCGCGGCCAACAAGGCCGACGACCAGCGCGGCGACATGGAGGCCGCGGCGCTGTGGTCGCTCGGCCTCGGCGAGCCCGTGCCCGTGTCCGCGATCCACGGGCGGGGCAGCGGCGACCTGCTCGACGCCGTGTTCGACGTCCTGCCGGAAGCGCCGCAGGAGCGCGATCCCGAGGTCGGAGGGCCGCGCCGGATCGCGCTGGTCGGGCGGCCGAACGTCGGGAAGTCCAGCCTGCTCAACAAGCTCGCCGGCGAGGAGCGGGTCGTCGTCGACTCCGTGGCCGGCACCACCGTCGACCCGGTCGACGAGCTGGTCGAGCTCGGTGGCCGCACCTGGCGGTTCGTCGACACCGCCGGCATCCGGCGGCGGGTCAAGGACGCGTCCGGCCACGAGTACTACGCCAGCCTGCGCACGTCCGCCGCGGTCGAGCGGTCCGAGATCGCGGTCGTCCTGCTCGACGCGTCCGAGCCACTGGCCGAGCAGGATCTGCGGATCATCTCCTCGGTTTCCGAGGCCGGCCGCGGGCTGGTGCTGGCGTTCAACAAGTGGGACCTGCTCGACGACTACCGCCGCTCGCAGCTGGAGAAGGAGCTCGACCGGCAGCTGGTCCAGGTGACCTGGGCGCCGCGGGTCAACATCTCGGCGCGCACCGGCTGGCACGTCGACCGCCTCGTCCGCGGGATCGACGCGGCGCTCGAGGGCTGGTCCACCCGCGTGCCGACCTCGGAGCTCAACGGCTTCCTCGGCCGGCTGGTCGCCGAACATCCCCACCCGATCCGGGGCGGCAAGCAGCCGCGCATCCTGTTCGGCACGCAGCCGCAGAGCAGCCCGCCGAAGTTCCTGCTGTTCACGACCGGATTCCTGGAGGCGAGCTACCGCCGCTTCATCGAACGCCGGCTGCGTGAGGAGTTCGGCTTCATCGGCTCTCCGATCGACATCCAGCTGAAGATCCGGGAGAAGCGCAAGCGCAGCCGCTAGGTCGTGTTTCAGAAATAGGGCCGGTCAAGCGCGCGGCGCATGGCGCCGCGCTACCGGTTCCGTGGGCCGATGCTCGTGTCCGGCATACTCGCGAGGCGCCGCGGGGCCGGCAGCGTGGATGCCAGCCACGCGCCGGAGGCGCAAATTCAATAGAGCGCGTCCGACGAAGTCGCGTCAGGCGATATTGATGAAACACGGCCTAGACCTGGGGGTTGATCCCCAGGTCCGGTTGCCAATCCACGATCCAAGAATTTCTTCCAACGACATTTGAACCCTCGGCCACGCGCCCTCCGTACGGGAGGGCACAACGGCAAAGCTTCAGCACCGAGGGGATGTCATGTCGAAAAGCAGGTTCGTCCTACCGCTCGCCGTCATCGCGGTCGTGATCAGCTTGACCGTCGCCGCTGTCGTACTGGCGAAGGTGAACCAGCCCGGATCCGGCAACCAGTTCAAGTCGGTGCTGGGTACGGTCGACCGGCCGGACATGGGCGGCGACGAGCACGCGGCCCACGGTGGGGACAAGGGTCCGACCGAGCCGGTGATCGTGCAGGCCGCGCCGAACCGCAGCGATGTCTCGTTCTTCCGGGCGGAGCTCAGCGGTGACGAGGAAGTCCAGGAACAGGGCGGCCCGAAGGTCGGCGACGACAACGGCAGCGCCACCGCCTGGCTCCGGGTCACCGGCAAAGAGGTCACGTTCGCCCTTTCCTGGAAGGGAATCCAGGCGCCGACAGCCGCGCATCTCCATCTGGGCAAGGCCGGTCAGAACGGCGACGTGAAGGTGCCGCTGTTCGCCTCCAAGCTGCCGAACGGTGTCAAGGCTGTGACGGGGACGCTCACCGCCGATGCTGCCGTCGTGGACCAGCTGGTGGGTGACCCGGACGGCTTCTACGCCAACGTGCACACGGCCGAGTTCCCCGGCGGCGCCGTACGTGGCCAGCTGCGCCCGCTGGACAAGGCGTTCGACTTCAACAGCGTGCTGCAAGGTGGACCGCTCACCTCGCTGGACGACGGCAAGCAGGAGATCGCGCCGAAGGACGGCAAGGCCGCCGGCGACCCCGACGGGCACGCCACCGCGCTGGCCCGCGCTTGGGGCAACTGCGTGGCCTACTCGTTCAGCTGGTCCGGGATCCAGCCTCCGACCGTCGGCCACATCCACAAGGGAACGGCCGGAAACAACGGTGACCCGGTCGTCCCGCTGTTCGAGGCCACGCCGAACGGCCTGCCTCGCACGATCACCGGCATCGCCGGCCAGATCGAGGGCATCGACCCGGCGATCGTCGACCGGATCAACGCCAACCCCTCGAACTACTACACCAACCTGCACACCGGTGAGTTCCCCGGCGGTGCGGTACGTGGCCAGCTCTTCCGAGCCGGCTGACCTTTACCCGAACCAGCTTCCGAAAGGCCAACCATGCTTACGAAACTGCGGACCGCGGCACTCGTCTCCGTCGCCGTCATCGGACTGCTCACCGCCGGATGCGGCGCTGCCGACAAGCTCACCAGCTCCGCCAACGCCAACCAGCAGAAGGCCGCCTCGCCCTCGGCGTCCGCCGCCGACGAGCTCACCGCGGCACTGGGTACGGCCAGCAACGACCGGCTCGGCGACATCGTCACAGACGAGCAGGGTCGTACGCTCTACCGCTTCGACCAGGACACCAACAACCCGTCGGCCACGAACTGCGTCGACGCCTGCGCCGAGAAATGGCCGCCCGTCCTGGCCGGCGAGAAGGTCAACGTCGACGGCATCGAGGCCGATCTGGTCGGCACCGTCGACCGGCCGGACGGCAGCCAGCAGGTCACGCTGAAGGGCTGGCCGCTGTACCGCTTCGCCGACGACAAGCAGGCCGGTGACATCAAGGGCCAGGGCGTCCAGGGCACGTGGTTCGTCGCCGCGCCGGACGGAGCGAAGGCGCCGGCGGCCCAGCAGAAGCAGGACGACAAGCAAGACGACAAGCAGGAAGACAAGCAGGACGACCAGGGTAACCAGGACGACCAGGACAACCAGGACGATCAGCAGGACGACGATTCGGGTTACGGCTACTGATGGCACCAACCCCGGTGGACGTCGTACGATCTGCAGGCATGCCGCGGCTCGTACGACGTCCGGCTGTCGACGATGACCAGTTGATGGCTGCGCTGTATCGTCAATATCACGCCGGCCTGCACAGTTTCGTACTCCGACTGGCGGGCGGGGACCGCGCGTACGCCGAAGATGTCGTCCAGGAGACGATGGTGCGCGCATGGCGCAACGCCGCGCGGCTGGATCTGACCGGACCTTCGCTGATGCCTTGGCTCGCGACCGTCGCACGCCGTATCGTCATCGACGATCAACGACGTCGCCAAGCCAGGCCACCGGAAGGGGGTGACGGTCCGTTGGAGAACCTGCCCGTGCCCGACCAGACAGAGCACTTGCTGCGTTCGGTCGTGGTCGCGGACGCTCTCAACGAGCTGTCGCCCGCCCACCGCGAGGTGCTGACCGAGACGATCCTGCGCGACCGAACAGTCAACCAGGCATCCGAGGTGCTGGGAATTCCTTTGGGTACCGTGAAATCACGGGTCTACTACGCACTTCGTGCACTTCGGGTCGTACTCGAGGAAAGGGGCGTGACGTCGTGACGAGCAACGTCCAACACACAGATGTCGGCGCCTACGCCCTCGGGCTGTTGGAAGAATCCGACCGGCATGCGTTCGAGGCGCACCTGGCGACCTGCCCGGCGTGCCAGGCGGAGTTGCGTGAGTTCGGTGAGATGGCGCAGCTGCTGGGAGAGGTCCGGCAGAACCCTCCGCAGGCACAGCATCCCGAGCAGAGCGAAGTCTCCGGAAAGCACGTGGGCCCGGGCCCTACTGGATCCGGCGTTGCTGCTGACCCGCGGTCGGCGCCGGTGGTCGACCTGTTGCGCCGCAAGGCCACGGCTGACCGTTCCCGCAGGCGGGGGCGGGTGGCGCTGGCGATCGCCGCGGGCGTGGTGCTGGTGGCTGGTGGCGGCGCGATCGGCGTGGTCCTCGGCGGTGACGAGCCGGCCGGGCAGCACGACGTCGCCGGGCCGACCGGACCGGCCGAGCAACTGCTGATGACCGGTGCCCGGACCTCCGCGACCGATCCGAAGACCAAGGCCGCCGGTGTGATCGCGGTGGAGACGAAGCCCTGGGGCACGCATGTCGCGCTGCAGCTCGAGAACGTCCGCGGGCCGCTGGAGTGCGAGCTGGTGGCGGTCAGCACGTCGGGTGCGAAGCGAGTGGTCACCGGGTGGGCCGTCCCGCCGAAGGGGTGGGGTGTCCCAGGCTCACCGAAGCCGGGCATGCTCCACGGCGGCACATCGTTCAAGCGCGACCAGATCGCCCGGTTCGACGTCATGATCCTCGGTGGCGAGCGCGACGGTGAACGGCTGCTGAGCATCCCCGCCTGACCAGGACCGGGCATCCCGGGCAGGACCGGACCGGAATCCGGGAGAATCGGTCTCGGACGAGTGGTCGCGGACGCGTGGGAGGCGGCGGGATGCCGGTCAGTGTGGTGTACGAGCCCGCGTGGATCGACTGGCCGGTGTGCGTGAACGCGCGTGACCTCGGCGGGCTCCCGACCGCCTCCGGCGGCGTGATCCGGCGGGGCGCGCTCGTACGCACCGACGACCTGCGGCACCTCACGGCCGCGGGCAAGGCCGCGGTGACGGCGTACGGCGTGCGCCGCGTGGTTGACCTGCGCAACGTCGAAGAGCTCGAGCGCTGGCCGAACCCGTTCGCCGGCGACGCGTCGATGTACGCCCACCGCGCCGTCGCGCCGACCCAACAGGCTCCGATCGAGGACCTCGCGGCCGACTACGTACGGATGGTCGACATCCACGCCGAGCTCTTCGCCTCGGCGGTCGCCGCGATCGCGTCGGCGCCGGCAGGTGGAGTCGCGGTGCACTGCTCGGGTGGCAAGGACCGCACGGGTGTGGTGACGGCGCTGGCGCTGGCCGTGGCGGGCGTCGACGAGGCCTACCAACTGGCCGACTACCTCGCGACCGGCGACCGGCTGCACCTGATCAACGAGCGCAACTTCCCCAAGAACGACCCGCGCGGCCTGGCCCGCGCGGAACGGCTCCACGGCCGGATGGACGCGGCCGTCCTGACCGGCGTGCTCACCCACCTCCGCCGGAAGTACGGCGGCGCCGAAGGCTATCTCCGCCACGGGGGACTCGGTGCTGCCGACCTGGACGCGCTGCGGGCCCGCCTCGTCCAGCCGGGCTGACCGGCGAGACGAAGTGGCGCTCCGGCAGCGCCTGCCGCTGCCGGAGCGCCATCTCGCGAAGGCGGACGACGGGTATCGCTTGTCGCGGGTTGCCGGCGGCCGCTACGGGCTGGTGCAGGCAAGGGTCGGGATCGTCGGCGTACTGCCTGACGCCACGAAGCCGACCGTGGCCGTGCCGTTCGGTGCGATCGTGCGGTTCCAATCGGCGTTCCGCACGGTCACCGTACTCGCGGTCTGTGAGTACGTGCCGTTCCACAAGGAGTTGATCGTCTCACTGTTGGTGTACGACCAGCTCGCGGTCCAGCCGCTCATGGCTTCCGTACCGGTGTTGCGAACGGTGACCTCGCCCTGGTAGCCGCCGGACCAGGGGTTCGTGATCCGCATCGTCGCGCTGCAGGCGCCAGGTGTCGGGTCGGGGCCCGGTCCGGGGCCTGAGCCCGGTCCGATGCCGGTGACTTCACCGTTGCCACCGTCGAAGGTGACATCGGAGCAGCTGAAGAAGTTCTCGCTGCTGTCCGAACGCACCCAGCGCATGTAGATGATGTGCCGGCCGCTCTTACCGGACGGCAGGTTCCCGTTCCACCAGTAGTAGGTGTCGGCGTTACCAGGCCCACCGGTCGCCGGCGGGTTGGTGGCGGTGCCGAACTGCTCCAGGTCGCTCCACTTCAGACCCTGCGACGGGGTCCAGCCGTTCCGGGTCACGTACATGTAGAACGTGCCGGGGTGGTTGGCCCAGTTGTTGTACCTGAACTGCCAGGCCGCGCCCGAGGTCAGGTGGGTCAGCGGCCAGTCGTCGCGGTTGGCGTTGAACCCGGTGAAGTCGTACGGCCCACCGGTTCCGCCGCTGCACAACTGGTTGTCGGGGATGAACCCAGTCGTACGGCCGGCGGCGTCCGAACGGAGGACGGCGAACCAGTTGTACAACGGGGTGGCCCCGGTCTGGGAGATCGCGGCCGCGCATGCCGGGTTGTTCGGGACGATCTGACCGCTCTGCGTCAGGCCGTCCTTCCAGCACAGGTACGTGCGGCTGCCGGGTGAGACCGGCGTGCCGTGCGCTTGCGCGGACGGCGCGGCCCAGAACACGGTTGCGATCAAGGCGAAGAGGATGGCGGAAAAGCCGAGCACACGCCGCTCTCGCTTCCTCACAGCGCCTCCCTTCGATGGTTTCGATAGGTGAGGACCCTTGCTGACGCTGTATTGATCAAGTGTGTGGGAGCGCTCCCAAGTCGGAGTGTAGTGCGTCTGAATTCTTTTGTGAACGGTTTGTATCCGTCGAACCAAGGGTTGGCTTCGGGCCTTCGGGCAGGCGTTGGTCCGGATCGGCCATTCGCCCGTATTGCGCGAAACTCTCGCGACGGCGAACCTGGGGCGGTGGCTACCTCTGACTCTGTTTCTGACGCTGCCTCTGTCTCCAGCCCGGTCCAGCCGTGGCAGTGGGACGAACCGACCTGGCGCGGACACGTCGACCGCGTACGGGCGGGCCGCTCGCTGGCGCCGCCGGCCTGGCCGGGTGGCGCGCGGGTCGCGGTCGCGCTCTCGTTCGACCCGGACCACGAGACTCTTCCGCTGCGAGACGGTGAGACGTCGCCGGGCAAGCTGTCGCAGGGGGAGTACGGCAGCCGGGCGGCGGCGCCCCGGATCCTGCGGCTGCTGGAGGCCCGTGGCGTACGCGCGTCGTTCTACATGCCGGCGGTGTCGGCGCTGCTGCATCCGGCCGAGGCGCGGGCCTATGTCGCGGCCGGGCACGAGCTCGCGCTGCACGGGTGGATCCACGAGCGGAACGTCCAGCTGTCGGCCAAGGACGAGCGCGAACTGCTGTTCCGGTCGGCCGACACGCTGGAGCAGGTCGCAGGCGTACGTCCGGTCGGCATCCGTACACCGTCCTGGGACTTCAGCCACCACACGCTCGACGTGATCCGTGAGCTCGGCCTGCTCTACGACTCCTCCCTGATGGCCGACGACGACCCGTACGAAATCCTCGCCGACGGCGTGCCGACCGGCGTCGTCGAGATCCCGGTCGAATGGATCCGCGACGACGCCCCGTACTTCGTGATGGACCGGTTCACCGGCTCCCGGCCGTACACACCACCGCGTGCGGTGCTCGGCATCTGGCGGGACGAGTTCGACCAGGCGTATGCCGAGGGCGGGCTGTTCCAGCTGACCCTGCACCCGCACGTCAGCGGCCACCGTTCCCGAATGGTCGTACTCTCCGAGCTGCTCGACCACATCGCCGCCCACGAAGGCGTCTGGTACGCGACCCACGCGGAGGTCGCGGAGTACGTCAAGTCAGCCGCCGCCGGCTAGGCCGAGCACCTCCGGGCTCGGTCGGTCAGGTCTTGACGCTCGCGGATCGGCGCCGGTAACGTCGACCCCCCTTCGCAACGAGGCCTTCGTCGCTGACGGGTGGGGATTCACATCCACCACTCGCTCACCGGAGGCCAGGTTGACCGGCGACTTTCGCCTTCTCCTGTTCGGCCAGACCGCCAGCCAGCTCGGCGCGCAGGTCAGCGCTATCGCGATTCCGCTGCTGGCCGTGCTCACCCTGCACGCGTCCCCGCTGCAGCTCGGACTCCTCACGGCGTCCGGCACGCTCGCGTTCGCGGTCATCGGGCTGCCGGCCGGCGCCTGGATCGATCGCCACCGCCGCCGTCCGATCCTGATAGCCGCCGACCTGGCCCGGACCGCCTTGCTGGCAAGCATTCCGCTCGCCGCGATCCTCGGCGTCCCATCGATCGGGCACCTGATCGTCGTCTCGTTGCTGGCCGGCGTCGCCAGGGTGTTCTTCGACATCGGTTACCAGAGCTACCTGCCCACGGTCGTCGGCACGCGCGCGCTGGTCGAAGGCAACTCGGCCATGGAGGCGATCCGTGCGACGGGACAGGTCGCCGGACCCGGCCTCGGCGGCTGGCTCGTCACTCTGATCGGTGCCGCGAACGTCGTGCTGGTGCAGGCCTGCGCGTTCGCGGTGTCTGCCATCTCTCTGCTCACGATCCGCACCAACGAGCCGGACGCACCGCCGCGACAGGCGCGGCCGGGACTGTGGCTCGAGATCAGAGCCGGCGTCCGGTTCCTCGCCGGCCATCGGCTGCTGCGTGCCACCGCCCTCACCAGTACGGCCGGCAACGTCGCGTTCGCGATCGCCTCGGCTGTGAACGTCGTGTTCCTCGTCCGTGATGTACGCCTGTCACCGACCGCGCTCGGCGGCCTGCTCGCCCTCGGATCGGTCGCCGCGATGGCCGGTGCCGCTCTGACGCCACGCCTCACCAGGCGGTTCGGCGAGAGCACCCTCGTCTGGCTGGCGCTCGCCGTGACGGGACCCATCGCGCTGCTCGGGGCGTTCGCCCGGCCCGGCTGGGCGGCCGTTCTGTCCGTGGCCGGCATCGCGGCCGGCGAGTTCGGCCAGGTCGTCTACGCGATCACGAGCGTCAGCCTCCGCCAGCGGCTCTGCCCGGAGCACCTGCTCGGCCGCGTCAACGCCACCGTGCGCTTCGCCACCATGACGCCGTTCCCCGTCGGGGCGATGCTCGGGGGCGTGCTCGGCGAGCTGATCGGCCCGCGCCTGACGCTCCTCGCCGCCGGGGTGGTGGTCGCGCTGTCGCCGGTGCCGGTTTACCTCGCGTGGCGCGCGGATGGGAGGGGTCCCCGCCTACCACGCGTACAAAGCTGGCATGGACAGTGGTGGCCTCGTGGTTCTCGTCGTGCTCCTGGTGGTGGCCGCGGTGATCGTGCTGGTGGGGGGTAACGCGAGCCTCGGCAAGGTACGAACGCGGCGTTACGGCCGCCTGCACGAAGCTGCCGGCAGCGTGGAGCTGCTACGGCAGGTCATCGACAGCGGTACGCCGGTCGACCAGACCGACAAGCAGGGCAACACCGTGCTGCACTACGCCTACTACACCGGCAGGGAAGCCGCGATCGACAACCTGCGGGCGTTCGGCGCGGACGACAACCTGCGCAACAACGAAGGCCTCACGCCACCGGAGATGGCCGACGTGGCGGCCACGGAGCGCCTGCTGGCCGAGTGTGCCGAATACCTGGCCGCACACGGCACCTGGCGCGATCCGGCCGCGGCCAGGCCGATCTACGACCGCCTCCAGGAGCACGCGCCCCGGATCTTCAATCCCGCCTTGGTACGCCTGATGCAGCGATACGGCAGGCGCCGCAGGCTGCTGGTGCTCGCCATCAAGATCGGCATGCCCGGGTCGGAGGAACGACTGGAGCAGGTGCTGTTCGCCTACGGCGACCAGCACATGGCCGTCGACTACCTCAACGCCGGCTCCGCCGCGCTCCGGCGTTCGGCCGAGATCTGGGCACGCCGCAACGGCTACCAGGTCTACTACCGCCAGGGCCGGGCCGGCGTCGGCTGGGGAACGTTCTGAATAGCCTGGTCAGCAGCCCGGTCAGCAGCCGGTCAGCGCCCGGTCGCGCCGTCGATGAGCTCGCGGACGATGTCGGCGTGGCCGGCGTGGCGGCCGGTCTCCTCGATCAGATGGGTGAGAGTCCAGCGCAGGGCCGGTGCCGGGCCGCGCCGCCCACCTGGGCGCGGTCCGGCCGCGGCGAGGTCGGGGCAGCCGGCGATCAGCTCGTTCGCGCGGGCGCTCGTTTCCTGGTACGCCAGAACGACCTCCTCGACGCTCTCGGAACGGCCCGCCCGAAACGTCGCCGCCCAGTCGTCCACCGGTTCGCCGAGCAGCCAGTGCCGCTCGACGTACGTGAGGTGCTTGACCAGCCCGAGCAGGTTGGTCCCCGACGGCACGCCGGGCGTACGAAGCTGTGGTTCCGGCACACCGTCGAGCTTGGCGATCACCGAGGCGCGCAGGTAGTCGAGGAAGCCCAGCAGCACGGCCCCCTCTTCCGGTCCCGTGCCTGGAGGTCGGGCATCACGGCGGCGCGTTGTCGGCATGGGTCGTACCCTCGCCGCAGCCGCCCTCGAACGCACGAAATCTTGCCGAACCGGCAAACGCTCAGCGGACCGCGGTCGTCGACGGCCGAACCCCCAGCTCGTGCACAGCCCGGGAAAGCGGATGCGGCCGGTCCGCGCCACGCCGTGGACCGACCGAGGAAACGTCCGGCGCCACGAACCCCACCGCGAACGCCGGCGAGTCGTCCGGCAGCCCGAAGTCCCGCCCGGCAGCGGAGGCGAACAAGGGGTCGGCGACCACCGAGTGCCGGTCGTGGCCGAGCGCTCGCCAGTCCTCGTCGACCACCTCGACGAGCGACCAGCGCAGGTCGGCGTCCTTCCTCCCGTTGCCGGCCACCCGCACCGGCCCACCCACATCCCAGAAGACGTTGAGGTCCGACACCAGGCCGTACCCCCTCACGTCGCCCTTGCCCGGCCCGCCGCTGAACGCGGGAACGCCCTCGTCACACAGCACGACGTTGCGTTCGAACGTGAAGCCCACCTGCGGCTCCGGCCGCGTGATCGCCACCGCACCCTGCCGCCCGTACGCGAACACGTTGTGGCGTACGAGATTCTCCCGCCCGTAGTGCTGGTGGAAGCACTGGCTCGACAGGTCGTGGCACACGTTGCCCTCGACCACGACGTGCGACGATCCCTCGTCCAGATAGATGCCCCAGCCGCCGTAGTTGGCGCACGACACGTCGTGGATCAGGTTCCCGCGTACGACGGTTCCGGGCGCGACGCCGAGCAGGTAGACGCCGCCCATGTCGTTCAGCAACCCCTGCCCGAGGTTGTGGATGTGGTTGCCGACGATCTGGTTTCCGCTGGACGGACTGGCGTCGTAGCCCCAGACCCAGCCGCACGAGATGCCGGTGTAGAAGAAGTCGTGGATGTGGTTGTGCGCGAGCACGTTGTCGGCCGCGTGCCGCACCAGCACGGCCACACACTGTGGGTACATCCGCCCGCCCGCGACGATCTCGTTGTCGGAAACCTCGTTCCGACAGGTGAATTCCGCGGAGGACGGCTCGGGCGAGCCGCCCATCTTCACCCCGCCGGCGCCGAGGTCGGACAGCCGGTTGCCGCTCAGCAGGTTGTGCCGGCAGCCGTCGCCGAGGTCGATGGCGTACCCGCCGACCTGCTCGACCACGCAGCTCGCCACCGAGCAGCCGCGCGCGTCCGCGAACTCCAGCGCCGCGCCGACGTCGGCCGCGGCCTGCGGTGCCGCCGCGAACTCCACGTCGCGCGGCAGCAGCGGGTCCTCGCGGTGCCCGAACGGAGCCCGCGATCCAGGCGCCCGGGACCAGTCGGCGTGCTGGAACACCAGCCCCTCGAACCGCACCGAGCGGACCGAACGCGCCCGGACGAACCGGGGGAGTACGGGCACCGTCGCGGTGAAGCCGGCGATCTGCTCGTCGGGCAACGGCACGTAGAGGATCCGCCCCTCCGCCTGGTCGTGATACCACTCGCCGAGCACCGAGCCGAACGCCTCGCGCACGTTCTCCAGGTAGTACCGCGCGAACCGCCGGGCCGCGTCGTCGCGCAACGAGAAGATGCTGCGCAACTCGCAGTGGACGAACTGCTCGTCGATCCGCGCGACCGGCATCCGCTCCTGGATCCAGTAGTGCGGGATCACCACCTCGACCGCGCCCGGATCGCTGAGCTCGGGCAGATCGCCTTGCTCGTAACGGAAACGGTCGGTCCCGTCGAACAACGTGCTCACCATGTCGGCGCTCAGGTCGAGCCCGGGCTGCTCGGCGATCCGGAGGAAGCCTTCGCGCGGCCACCGAGGCCGCGGGCAGCGCCGGCCGCCGACGAACAACGAGCGCCCGCAGTGTTCGGCGGCGGGCGCCGGCGCCGCCCAGACCGTACGCCCGTCGACCTCGATCTCCTCCCACGAGGTCAGCCGGACGCCGCCGTCGAACACCGGCCGTCGGTCGGGATCGAGCGCCGCGAACGTGGTGTACGAGTCGTCCGGCCCGAGCTCCAGTGCTTCGGTCATGGGGTACCGGCCGGGCGCGATCCACACGATCGCCGGCGTTCCAGGGGTGCGGACTCGGCGGAGGTACGCGACGGCCGCGTTCAGGTCGCGCACGGGATAGCCCGGGCTGCCGTCGCCGTACGGAGATCCACCTGGCGAGACGAAGATCTCCAGCTCTGGAAGGGCGATGCTCACCTGGTCACGCTAGGTGGCAGTTCTTCCTGCGATCAAGCGGTTGAGCCCGGCCGGCCGGTTCGTGGCCAGTTTCAGTCATCAGTCCCGTGGTGGGCTGGAGGCCTGCGCCCAGAACCGTTGCGGGATCCGGCCGGCCAGCCGCGCCAGCCGGCCGGCCTCGACTGCGGCCCGCATCGCCGCGGCCATCTTGACCGGATCCTGCGCGCGGGTGACCGGCGTGGCCAGCATCACCGCGGCGCACCCGAGCTCCATCGCCTGCGCTGCGTCGGACGCAGTGCCGATCCCAGCGTCCAGCACGACGGGCACGCCTGCGTGCGCCACGATCAGCTCGATGTTGTGCGGGTTGCGGATGCCGAGGCCGGTTCCGATCGGCGAGCCGAGCGGCATCACCGCCACGCACCCGGCGTCCTCGAGCCGGCGGGCCAGCACTGGATCGTCGTTGGTGTACGCAAGCACGTCGAAGCCGTCAGCGACCAGTTGCTCGCAGGCGTCCAGCAGCTCGAACGGATCGGGAAGCAGCATCCGGTCGTCGTGGACGACCTCGACCTTGATCCAGGTGGTGTCGAGGGCCTCGCGGGCCAGCTGTGCCGTCAGCACGGCCTCCGCCGCCGTCCGGCAGCCGGAGGTGTTGGGCAGCGGACGGATGCCGAGCTTACGCAGGAGATCGAGCACGCCCGGCCCGCCGGAAGCGTCGACCCGGCGCATCGCGACCGTCGTCAGCTCGGTGCCGGACGCGACCAGCGCGCGCTCGAGGATCGCGAGGTTCGCGGCGCCGCCCGTGCCCATGATGAGCCGTGAGCCCAGCTCGGTGCCGGCGATCACCAGCGGATCGTCCATGGTGTCGGTCAACCTCCTTGTACGGCGGACAGGATCTCGACGACCGAGCCGTCTGCGAGGGTCCGGCTGGACCAGGCGGCACGGGGTACGACGGCGTTGTCGACCGCGACCGCGACGGACGGCGGCGCGTCGAGCAGGTCGAGCACGTCGCGTACGGTCGCGTCGTCGGCCAGCTCGCGGGTCGTCCCGTTGACGGTGACGTTCATGACAGCAGCTCCAGGACTTTCTCGGCGGTGATCGGTGCCAGCAGGAAGCCGTTGCGGAAGTGCCCGGTCGCGGCGACCAGCCCCGGCTCGAGCCGTTCGACGATCGGCAGGTTGTCGGGGCTGCCCGGGCGCAAGCCGGCGTTGCTCTCGACCAGGGCGTACTCCGAGATCCCCGGCAGCACGCGCTCGCCGTCACGCAGCAGGTCGCGTACGCCGGAGACCCGGACGCCGGTCTCGAAGCCGGCTTCGTACTGCGTGGCGCCGAGCACGACCTCACCGTCGCCGCGCGGGACGAAGTAGACCGGACGGCCCTCGACCGTGCCGCGGACCGTCGTGACGGGCGGCGGCAGCGAGCCGCGGCGGGCGCGCAGCCGGAGGATCTCGCCCTTCACCGGGCGGACGCGTTCGGCGAGTGCGGGGTGGAGCTGGCCGCTCCACGCGCCGGCCGCGATCACGGATTGGCCGCAGTGGATCGTCGTGCTGTCGGCCAGGTCGACGCGCCCGGCCGACACGGTGTGGGCGGCCGTCTCGCGTAGCTCGACTCCGGTCTTGGCGCAGGCCTGCCGGAGCGTCGCGAGCAGGGCACGGTTGTCGACCGAGAGGTCGTGGGGGAGCCAGAGCCCGCCGCGTACGGCCGGACCCAGCGTGGGCTCCAGACTGCGCAGCTCACGGGAGGTCTTGTGGTCGGCGTGGTGGCCGAGCTTGCCGAGGTGGCCGGCGAGCTCGTCGAGCTGGGTCAGGTCGGCGCTGTCGACGGCGACGACGATGGTGCCGTCCGTACGCAGGCCTGGCTCGGTGCCGGTGACCTCGCGCAGCTGCTCGGCGAAGCCGGGCCAGTGTTCCAGCGCGGCCACGCCGAGCGCCAGCAGGTCCTCCTCGCCGTGCCAGGCCTCCGAGACCGGCGCGAGCATGCCGCCGGCCACCCAGGAGGCACCGGACGCCGGTGCGGGGTCGATCAACGTGACGTGATGGCCGGCGGTGGCCGCCCGCCAGGCGACCGACAGGCCGATCACGCCTGCCCCGACGACAGCGACGGTGCTGCCGGAGATCGATGTGGTCATTCGCGCTCTCCCTGCGCCGGCATGATCCGGGTCAGGTTCGACGGTCGGAGCCGGTCGTGGCTCCCTCTCAGCCCGGCGTGCCTCCGGACTCCCGTGTCAACCGGCATCCACCGTAGCGCGGTCTTGTAGCGTGAACGACGTGCCAGGACTGAGCGGTGACCAGATCCGGATCCGGCTCGCGTCCGCGCGGTTGTATCTCTGCACCGACGCGCGCCGCGATCGCGGAGATCTCGCCGAGTTCGCCGAGGCCGCGCTGAGCGGCGGCGTCGACGTGATCCAGGTACGCGACAAGGGCGGCGAGGCGCTCGAGGCCAAGCAGGAGCTGGCCACGCTGTCGGTGCTCGCCGAGGCGTGCGCCCGGCACGACGCGCTGCTCGCCGTCAACGACCGGGCCGACATCGCGCTGGCCGCCGACGCCGACGTACTCCATCTCGGGCAGGACGACCTGCCGGTCCGCTGGGCCCGCCGGATCGTCGGCGAGGAGATGGTGATCGGGCGCTCGACGCACGACGAGGCGCAGGCCCTGGCCGCTGCCAGCGAGCCGGGCGTCGACTACTTCTGCGCCGGCCCGTGCTGGCCGACACCGACCAAGCCGGGACGGTCCGCGCCAGGGCTCGACCTGGTCCGATACGTCGCCGGGCTGGGCACCTCGCGCCCGTGGTTCGCGATCGGCGGCATCGACCTGGACCGGCTGCCGGAGGTCACGGCGGCGGGCGCGTCCCGCGTGGTCGTCGTGCGGGCGATCACCGACGCCGACGACCCGAGCCGAGCCGCGTCCGCCCTGGCAACCGGGCTACGCTAAGGTTTCCTCGGTCCTCCTTCATGGGGATCGGTACGGGCTGTGGCGCAGTTTGGTAGCGCACCTGACTGGGGGTCAGGGGGCCGTGGGTTCAAATCCCGCCAGCCCGACTACGGAGACAAGGAGAGTGTGCTCGCAAGAAAGCGCGAGCCACTCTCCTTCGTCGTTTACCCCGGGGGACGACCCCCGGACCCCCGCGGCAACCGTGGCTCTGCGCGTGTGCTCGCAAGAAGCGCGAGCCACTCTCCTTCGTCGTTTACCCCGGGGGACGACCCCCGGACCCCCGCGGCAACCGTGGCTCTGCGCGTGTGCTCGCCGAAGGCGCGAGCCACTCTCCTTCGTCGTTTCACCGGGGGACGACCCCCGGACCCCCGCGGTTTGTGGTGGCTTCGGGAAGCTCTCCGGCAGGTGTTGTGAAGATGCTGTCGAGAACGCCGGTTCGAGCCTCTCGCCAGTGCACGATGCCAAGCATGACCAGCTTCGACGTGCGGCAACGCGGCCCGCGTAACCTCCCGCAGTGGCCGCGGCCGTCGACGGCACCGCGTCGGATGGCGGTCTGGATGGTGGCGCTGCCGGCCTTTCCGGCTGCTGCCCTCGCGGCCGCGGCATCGCTCGCCGAGATCGAAGGCGCGTTCCTCACCCACCTCGAGTGCGGCGGCTCGGCCGCGCCCTCCTACGCGCTCTTCCTGCTGCTGTCGGCGTTCCCCGTCCTCTGGCTGGTGCAGACCGCACTCGTCACCGCTCCCGCGTTCGTGCTGGCGCTCGCCACCCGCCGCCGTCTGGTCGTGGTCCTCGCCGTCGGAGTGCTTGCGAGCCTGATGCTTCCCGCGGTGGCCAGCGGGTTCTTCGCCTGGTCGGGTCTGCCGGTCTACGGGGGCGTTTGCCCATAATCGTTCACACCGGGTATACCAGGCTTATACACTGTGTCCGGTATACGAGACAAGATCGTCACAGGCCTTGACGTGTCCTTATCTATCGGACATGTTCGCTCATATGGAGCGACGATTTCTTCTGGTTAGTCGCCTGCATGTGGATCTCGGCCGGCTCGCAAGCGGCCTCTGTACGCGTCGCTGAGCTCGGCTCGCACGACGCAATTCTCCTGCGCCACTGAAGTTTCGCGCGCTTTACTCCACCTCTTCAGCGGAGGGGCTCATGTCCTTCATCAGGGCAGTCCACCGACGAACGATCGCCGGTGTGCTCGGCGTCGCGGCGCCGATCGCCTTTATCTCGACACCCGCAGTCCAGCAAGCCCTGCCCAAAGACGGGCGGGGGGACATCGACGTTTTCACATCTACGGCCTCCGGTTCGGACGGCCAGAACTACACCGTCACCAACCACGTACGAAAGGACCTGCTCACCCAAATCCAGGACACCGGCCGGCGCCACGAATGGCTGCTGGTCTGGGCCGGCGACGAGAACGTCGCCGACACCGCCGTACGCGACGCCAAGCGGCTGCCGGGCGACCTGAGCCTGGCCGATCCCGCCAAGACACTCGGCAACCTCGCCGATCCGTTGCCCGGACCGGACTTCCTGGCGGTCATCGACGCCACCAAGGGCTCACCGACGTACGGCAAGGTGGTCAACACCGCCATCGTCGGCCCGTTGGTGGAGAACGAACCGCACCACATGCAGTACATCTGGCACAAGGGCGACCGGATCTACGCCGGTGGCCTGTTCACCGACACGACATACGTCTTCGACGTCAAGAAGCTGCCCGAGCTCAGCCTGGAAGGCATCAACCTGCCGACCGACACCTTGTGCGGCTCGGTGCCTGACGCCTACTGGGTGCTGAACGACGGCACGGCCTACGGCACCTACATGGGTGGGCCCGACGTACCAGGTCCGTGCCTCTACAGCGACGGTTCGGTCCGCAGCGGCAACGGATTCGCCGGCTCGCCCGGCGAGATCGTACGCATCGACCGCCACGGCAAGACGCTCTCCGAGATGCCTGCCGCGCTGCCACTGCTCGAGGCAGAGGACGCGAAGTACTGCGTCAACATCCCCGCCCTGTCGTTGCCGACCTGCGCCAACCCGCACGGCATCCAGGTACGCGAGGACCTCGACCGCATGGTGGCAAGCGACTACGCCGAGCCGAGGAACATCATCCTCGACCCGGTGAAGCCGTTGTCACCTCACATCGCACGCCCGACGATTCGCATCTTCGACATCTCCGGCCGCAACCGGGCCAAGCTCGTCTCCTCGACGATCCTGCCGGACGGCCCGCGCAAGGAGAAGAACCCCGCGCACGAAGAGAACATGGCCGTCATGGAGACCACGGTGACGAACCTGCCGCGGCACAAGGGCGCGTTCGCCGAGTCGATGTGTGGTGGTGCGATCTACTACACGCCGGACATCACCGACCCGACGCCGAAATGGCGTGAGGTCTTCGACGGTACGAAAGCGGCGTACGAGGTCGATCCGACGGTCACCGAAGGCGGCGCCTGCGCCGGCGGTGGCTGGGTGCAGACCAGCCTCGACGACAAGTACCTCTACCACGCCGTGATCGGCCGCAACGAGGGCTCGACCGGCGCCGACGACCCGGGTACGCCCAAGATCGTCTACTCGCTGAACATCGAGAAGCTCCTCGCGTCCGGCGGCGACCCGACGTGCGAGATCGACACCATCCAGGAGGTCAAGAACGGTGGAGCCGAGGCCGACTGCCCAAGCCTGGCAGGCGTCCTGGAGTTTCCCGACGTGACCGCGGGCGGCCCGCACTGGGGCGCGCTGGACAACTTCGAGCTCGGCGCGGACGGCTTCTACCACGAGACGACCGACGTACGCCGGATCGCGGTCTCCGACTATTTCGTCGCCCGCACCGGCATCGACGGCAACCACAAGGTCTACATCGCCGATGTGAGCCCGGACGGCAAGCTGTCGTTCGACACCTCGTTCATCGACGAGAACGAAGGCACGGTTGGCGTGAGCTTCAACCGCAAGTCGTGGCCACACGGCGACTTCGGCAACGCCAAGCCACACTCGCAACTGTTCGTCGTGGCTGATGAGGATCTCCGCTAGGAGGCCAGGGGTGGCGGTCGTCGCAGTGCTCGTCACTGGGGCCGCCACCCTGCTCTCTCCACTTTTCGCCAACCCCGCTTGGGCGAACGGCACGAGCCATCACGACCAGGCCGCGGACTCCGGCGTCGACCAGCTGGTCGTACGGATTGTCCTGCTCACGGCCGGTGTGGTCGTCGCGGGCATCGGCGTCTTCGCGCCGTTCACGAAGTCGCCGGCCGGGCGGCTGCGCCTGCCGGCGGGCATCGCAGCCGGCCTGGCGGTCGTGGCCGGGCTGCCCGGCTTCAACCGCACGGATCTGCGGCTGTTCGTGCTGTTCCTCCACCTCGCCCTCACCGTCGCGGTGCCGCTTCTCCTGCAGGAGGTGCGGTTGGCGTGCGCGGCGGGCCTGCTGCTGACCGGGTTGCTCGGCTTCGAGGCCGCCTTCGCGTACGAGGGACTCGCGCGCGGAGCCGGTGTCGCGCACGTGGTCGGCGCCGTGGCGTGGATCGGCGCCACGGCAGTGGTCGCGGCGGCGACTGCGAAGGAGCGCGGCCGGCTGGCGAAACGCCTGCTGCCGTACGCCGCCGGAGCCGCGATCGTCGTCGCCGGTACGGGAGTCCTGTCGGCACAGCTGTCCGGCCTGCGACTCGACGAGCGGTTGCTCACGTCGGGGTTCGGTCGCATCGTGCTGGTCAAGTGCGCGATCGTCGTCGTACTCGCCGGGCTCGGCGTCTACCTGTTCCGCCGCCGGGCAGCACCCGTGCACGCCGTCCGCTTCGCCGCGATCAGCCTGACCGGTGCGCTGGTCGCGGGCACCGCGCTGGCGGCCGTCCCGGTCGTCGCCGCCGATCCCGGCGTACCGCTGTTCCGCCAGGTCGACCTCGCGGGCGTCCGGACGCCCGTCCTCGTCACGCCGCATCGACCGGGCAGAAACCTCGTGCACATTGGCGGATCGGACCCGGCGTCGGTCGCTGCCGGGCTCGACACCGGCGCGCTGCGGCAGGCGGCGACCCGAGCCGGGTCGAACGGTGCCTGGGTGACGGTCGACCTGCCGGCCGGCCGGAGCACACTGCTGCTCCGCCGGAACGGCGAGACCACCAAGCTCGTCCTCGACGCCGGCCGGCAGGGACGTGCCCCGGCCGGCGCGACCGGCCCGGACGGTCCCGAGTGCGCGAGCGCCGTACTCGGTCGCCTGCTGGCCGGTGCACAGCCACCGCAGCCGCTCGCCTGCCCGGCCGATCGCCTCGACCCGCCGGACGCCGCCGCCGTACGTGGCATGGCGGCCCAGCTGGTCACTCGCAAGGTCAGGTCCGTCGTCCTGCTGGCCGACGACTCGCCGCGCTCGCAGCTGGCCGGGCAGGCGGTGCGGGCCGCACTGGCCCGTGCCCACGTCGCGGTGCGCACGTCCGGAACGCGGGGCGACGCGCTGATCGTCCTCACCGGCTGGTCACCCGCGGCCGTACGGCTGGCGGAGGTGAGCGCTCGGCAGGACCGCACGTCGACCTTCCCGTACGGCATCTACCTCGCGCCCTGGCTGCTGACCGACCCGGTCGTCGGCTCGGCGGCCAGCGTGCTGCTGCCGTTGCGCTTCGACCCGCATGCCCGGGAGCCGAGCACGTACGCCGCGCTCGTACGCGAGGCGTTTCCCGGCGAGGCGCCGTCGGCGGTGGGCCTCCAGGCCTGGCTCGCCGAGCGACCGGACCGCCCGGCCAGGCTCTACACCGCCTCTCGTCTGGCGTTCCTGCCCAAGCAGTTCCAGCACCACGAGAACGACCAGGGCTGGTTGCGCGGCGGAACGGTCGTGCCCGCGAGCGGACCTCTGGCACCCTGACTCCAGGGTTCGCCGTAGATCCGGACCGGACGCGAACGGGCGAGCTGTGGTAGTAACCCAAGGGTGAGCGACGAGTTTCCGAGACAGTACGCACGCACCCGCAGGTTCAGCAGCGGCGTGCCGAAGCAGTTCACGATCACGCCCGACGGCAGCCGGGTGGTCTTCATCAGGTCCGGTGGCAACGATCCGGTGCAAGCGTTGTGGACGCTGGATCTCGACAGCGCGACCGAGACGCTGGTGGTGGATCCGGCCACACGGGGCAGCGACGAGCAGGCCGTCACCGCGGAGGAACGCGCCCGCCGCGAGCGCGCTCGCGACCCGGGCGCGGGTATCACGACGTACGCCACCGACCGGGCCGTGCGGCTCGCGACGTTCGTCCTCGGCGGGTCGCTGTGGATCGCCGACCTGGAGAGCGGCGACGTCCGGCAGCCGCCGGTGTCCGGCCAGGTCGTCGATCCGCGGCTCGATCCGGGCGGCACCGCGATCGCGTACGTGTCCGAAGGCTCGCTGCACGTCGTCGACGTCGAGCGTGGCGGCGACCGCGTGCTCGCCGCGCCGGAGGCGCCGGACGTGACGTACGGTCTGGCCGAGCACGTCGCGGGGGAGGAGCTCGGCCGCACCCGTGGCTTCTGGTGGTCGCCCGACCGCGACCGGCTGGTCATCGCCCGGGTCGACGAGAGCGCTGTTGGCCGCTGGTACATCAGCGACCCGGCCAATCCGGGAGCCGAGCCGCGAGCGGTGCGCTATCCGGCCGCCGGCAGGCCGAATGCCGAAGTGTCGTTGTGGATTCTCGGTCTCGACGGTTCGCGGGTCGAGGTCGACTTCGACCGCACCGGCTACGAGTACGTCGTCGCGGTCGGCTGGAGCAAGGCGGGCTTGCGGATCGCGGTGCAGAACCGCGCGCAGTCGGTGTTGCGCGTGCTCGACGTCGATCCGGCAACCGGTGCCACCACTGTGCTGCGTGAGGACCACGATCCGTGCTGGGTTCCGGTCGTTCCGGGCACGCCCGCGTTCACCTCGAGCGGTGCACTGGTCTGGACCGTCGAGGAAGGCGAGACCAGGCACCTGCTGGTGGGCGACACGATCGTCACCCCTGTAGGCCTGCAGGTGCGCGGGATCGAGAGCGTCGACGGCGAGACGGTGCTGTTCCGCGCGTCCGACGAGCCGACCGAGGTCCACCTGTGGACCTGGTCGCCGACCGGCGGGCTCAGCCGGGTGACCGAGGTGGCGGGCGTCCACTCCGGCCAGCTGGCCGGCGGCACCCTGGTCGTCTCGTCCAACACGCTCGGGCAGCCTGGCACGCATGTGGGGGCGACGCGACCCGGCCGCGCGCCCGTCACGATCGAGTCCCGCGCGGAGGCGCCACTCATCACGCCGCACGTGGAGTTCGTCCGCTGCGGCGAGCTCGAGCTGCGAACCGCGGTGCTGTTTCCGCAGGGACACGTTCACGGGTCCGGCAAGCTGCCGGTGCTGCTCGACCCGTACGGCGGACCGGCCGGCCAGCGCGTGCTGGCCACCCGGCAGGCCTACCTCGTCTCGCAGTGGTTCGCAGACCAGGGCTTCGCGGTCGTCATCGCAGACGGACGCGGGACGCCTGGACGCGGTCCGCGCTGGGACCGGCTGATCTACCAGAACAAGATCGACCTCGCGGTCGAGGACCAGGTCATCGCGCTGCAGGGCGTCGCGGACGTCTACCCCGACCTCGACCTCGGCCGGGTGGCGATCCGCGGCTGGTCGTACGGCGGAACGCTCGCCACCGCGACGGTGCTGCGGCGACCGGACGTGTTCCACGTCGGGGTGGCCGGCGCGCCGAACATCGACCAGCGGCTCTACAACACGCATTTCCAGGAACGCTATCTGGGCCACCCGGACGAGTACCCGGACGTCTACGACGCCTGCACGTTGCTCGGCGACGCACCGAAACTGCGGCGACCGCTGATGCTGATCCACGGCCTCGCCGACGACAACGTGTCGGTCGCGCACACGTTCCGGATGTCGTCGGCGTTGGTGGCCGCGGGGAAGCCGCACACCGTACTGCCGCTGGGCGGTGTCACGCACCTGACCGCCCGCGACGAGCTGACCGTGAACCTGTTCAAGCTCGAGGTGGAGTTCATCCGGCAGGCGTTCGCCGAGCAGGCGTAGGTGCCGGTGTCGGCCTAGACGATCTATTCCAAGGGGTCGCCTGACGCGCGACGCCTGGCATCCACGCTGGCTGCGTTGTCGTCGATCGCCGGAGGCCCCTCCTGGCTCCTCCTCCGCCTTGCCAGCGCGGCGCCATGCGCCGCGCGCTTGACCGGCGACCCCTTGGAATAGATCGTCTAGGCGAGTAGCTGCTCGATGGCGCGCGAGCGTTCGAGCAGTTGCTCGCTCACCTGCGCCTGGATCGCCTTGACCAGCTTGGCCTTGTCGTCGTCGGTGAACCTGAACCAGCGGGTCCCTGGGACGCTGATCGCCTGAGCCAGCAGGCGTTCCCGCGAGGGCGGGAGCAGCCAGTCCGAGAACTTCGCGACCGCCCGGCCCACCGCGGTCTCGTCGAGCTTGTCCATGGCCGGGTCGAAGATCGGGTCGACGACCCGTTCGATGAACGTGTTGAGGTGCTGCATCACGCCCTGCGGCAGCACGAAGACGTCCGGCGGGAGCACGATCCTGGTCGACAGCGCCGAGCTCGGCAGCCCAGCGGCTGTGCACAGCGCCTCGGCCTCGGGCGCGATGGCGTTGTCGAGTTTCAGCTCGAACGGGCAGAAGATCCGGTCGCGGGTCTGCTTGCCCTCCGGTGTCGTCAACCAGTCGAGGAACAGCCCTTGGCGCAGTTTGAGACCGTCGAGGTCGTCCGGCGTTCCGGTCGAGCTGCCCCGGCCCGCGCCGAAGCTCCAGTCGATCCAGGCACGGTAGAGCTGGGCCGTGAACTCGACGATGCCGGCCTCGAGCACGTCGGTGAGCGCGGCGGAGCCGGCCAGCCGCTTGACGCCCTCGCGGAACGCGTCGACCCGGGCCCGCCAGCGTCCGTACGACGCCAGCCCTTTCGCGACCGCCAGCGACGGCTGGTCGATCGAAGCCACCTGGGAGTCCGGAAACGTTGCCACACAGAGATCACGGACGAACGGCATGCGAGAACCGCCGCCGGTCGTGAGTACCAGCGCCGGCCGCCGCGACTGGCCGAGGTGGTCGCACACCGCGGCCAGCTCGACGCGAGCTTTGTCTCGCCAGCCATCGGGGCGGCCGGCCAGTCCGGCTACGTCGACCTCGGACAGCCGGTTCCAGCAGGTCTCGACCACCCAGGCTCCGCGTTCCTCGAGCTCCGGCTTCGGAAGCTGGACTCCCGCGAACGCGGCCTCCTTGTGGCGACGGCAAAGCCAACGCAGCAAGGCCTTCTCGTCGTCCTGCCCGAGCCGGCGACGATCGTGTGGGTCGAGGACAGCAGCGGTCACGGCGGCCATGACCTCCTCGTCGATGGCGCGGCAACCGAGGTCCTGGCCGAACGGCAGGTTGTCCGCGCCCGCGTCGGTCACGAGGGTGAAGTCGGTGGTGGAGGAACCGATGTCGACCACGAGTACCGGCCGGACGTCCACCGCGACCTCGGCTTCGTCGTGTACGTGGAGGAACGCCGACTGCGACTCCGGTACGAGCCGGACCTCCAGCGGGCGCAGGCGGGCCTCGAGCTGTTCCGCGTAGATCCGAACCGCTTCGGGTGGCCAGCCGGCGGGATGGCCGACGTAGAGAACACAGTTGTCCGGCGCGGCGATGTCCGGGTGCTGTTCGGCGAACTCCTTGACGAACCAGTACGCGAACTCCGCCGAGTCGAGCGGCTCGACCAGGCCGACTCCGGTGCGCCTCGGCATCGTCTTGAAGTTGGTCAGGATCTCGCGTGCGTTGGGCAGGCGCAGGGCGCGCTCGCCGATCACTCTTTCGTTGCCCACTCTGGCGATCGCGGTGACGACACTGGTCTCGTCGCCTGCCCTGGCGTACGCCCGGATCCGGCCGGGCGCTGTTGTCCAGGCATCGGGGCCTACGGCCGCACGGGCCTGCCCCGTTCCTTCCCGGTCGGACCAGGCGATCGCGCTCTCGCCGTCGCCGAGGTCGAGCCCGATCGCGTACCGGGGGTTAGCCATCGGTCGTTCCGAGGGCGGGGAGCACCGGCCCGAGCGCGGCCAGCAGCTCGGCCACTTCGGTGGCGTTGGGCGGAACGGGATACGGCAGCGTCAGCAGCTGGTGCAGCTCGGGGGAGAAGAGGCCGGTCGGTGAGCTGACGGCCTTGTGCCAATGGTCGTGGTCGAGCACGAGCCGGCGGAAGAACTCGCGGTGCTCGTTGCGGAGGATCAGCAGCTTGGTCAGCTGGAGCGGGAAGATCTCGTCGTTCTGCCGCGGCGGCTGGTAGGCCATCGCGAGGTTGAGTACGTTGACGAACCGCTTGAGCCGGCGTGGGTTGGTGCCGAGGCCGACACGCAGCATCTCCCAGAACGGTTCGGCGCCGGCGAGTGCGCCGACGCTGCCGGCCAGCATCGTTCGTACGGCCGGAAACCCTGTCTCCGGCAGGAAGAACGGCAGCTGCACGATCTTCTCGAGATAGTGGAGGCCGGCGGTCGCGCCATCGCTTCCATTGCTCAGCGCGCCGCTGAACTTCTTCGTCGACACAGCGGTCAGGACGTCGAAGTCCAGCGCGAGCACGAAGACACAGCGGGCGTTGCCGAGGAAGAGCTTGAGCGACTCGAGTACGGCGATGGCCGCGTCCGGCGTGCACCGGTCGAGGTCGTCGATGAAGACGAACAGCCGCCCGTTGCCGGGGACGGCTTCGTCGACCAGACGGGCGAAGTCGTCCTCGAACTGGTTGATCCTGTGGTACTGCTCCGTGTCGTCCCTGGCGAAGTCGTCCAGCAGGGTGTTGATCTGCTCCTTGCCGATCACGCCGGCGGTCGCGAGCGAGGCGACGTTGCCGAGTCCGGCCCGAAACGACAGCCAGGTAGCGGATTTCGCGAGTCTTGTCGCGCGCTGGGCGAGGCTGGGCTGCTTGCCGAGTTCGGCGAGCATGGTGTGCAGCAGAGCCGACCAGACCTCGACCTTCTGGTCGTACTTCCAGGGGTTGAACCAGATCGTCGGCGTCTCCGGCTCGTTGGCGCGTAGCAGGTTCTGCCACATGCCGAGGAAGCTGGACTTGCCGGTGCCCCACCCGCCGAAGATCCCGACGGTCAACGGCAGCGGCGTGGCGTTGCGTACGGCTTGGTCGAGCTGCCTCACGTGCGGCGCGAAACCGAACGTGTCCTGGTCCAGGTCGGTGACGGGATTGTCGGTGAGCGGCATCATCCGGCCATTATCAGACGTTTGGCCACCAACGTGTAAGTGGGCAACATCCACCTAGGCGCGGATGCGAGGAGGCGACTGATGGATCGCGAAAGTTCCCTGGTCGAGCTGGTCGACGCGGCCGGGCATGCGATCGGTTCCACCACGGTCGCCGAGGCGCACCAGTTCCCCGGCCGCAGGCACCGCGCGTTCTCCGTCATGCTGCGCGATCGTGCTGGGCGGGTGCTGCTGCAGCAGCGGGCGGAGGTCAAGACCCGTTTCGCGCTGCGGTGGTCCAACACCTGCTGCGGCCATCCCGAGCCAGGGGAGGACGTGCCCTCGGCGGCCGCGGTGCGACTACGCGACGAGCTGGGGCTCAGCGCCCTGATGCTCGACGAGATCGGCGTCTATCCGTACCGCGCGACCGACCAGGCCACCGGGCGGGTCGAGGACGAATACGACCACGTCCTCATCGGCACCTGGGACGGCGTGGCTCCCCAACCCGATCCGGCTGAAGTCGCCGACTTTCGCTGGGTGCCGATGAACCATTTGCGCATGGACCTCGATCGGCACAAGGACTCCTACACGCCTTGGCTGGCCGGCGTCCTGTCCATCGTGATCGGCAGCATGCCGTTGAATCTCACGCATTGATATCCGTGTTTGGGTTCAACCCCCAGGAGCGAATGCCTTCTACACGCGGTGTTCGCGTGTTGTTAACGGTTCGTTCCGCGCTCTGAGGTCTGGTCCCTGGCACCATGCGTTGATTCCTTCCATGACCAGGCGCTGGACAGAGCGGAGACACGGATGGCGTCGCCTGACCCCAAGGCGGTATGGGCCGATTCGGTAGACCACGAGGTGTCCTACTGGGACCGGACGATCGGGAAGAACGTCGGGGCGTTCCAGTGGAGATACCGTCGTCCGAAGCCGGCGAACGACCTGCTGCCCGGCCTGGTCGATCTCGTACCCGACGACAAGGCCACAATCCTCGACGTCGGCTGCGGCCCGGCGCCTGTTGTGATCGGCACCTACTCCAAGCCGGTCGACATCACCGCGTGCGACCCGCTGGCCGATCTCTACAACTCGCTGCTGGAGAAGCACGGCGTCAACCCGTCGGTCGTCCTTACGGCGTGCGAGGGTGAGCAACTGGCCTCGACATTTGGTGAGAACGGCTTCGACATCGTTCACATCCAGAACGCGCTCGACCACTCCTACGATCCGGTCGAGGTCGTGCGGAACATGCTGCGCTGCGCCAAGCCGGGCGGCATCGTGGTGATCAAGACCCTGATCGAGACCGGCAAGTACGAGGACTACCACGGCCTGCACCAATGGGACATCCTGCCGGGCGCGAGCGACTTCTACATCCGCCACCGCTCCGGTGAGACGACGGCGATGGCGTCGGAGCTCGGCGCTGATGTGTCGCTGCTGCTGGCCGGCGTCCACGTGAGTGGCTCGGGGTCGAGCGCCCAGGAATGGCTGAACCTCGCCATCGTCAAACGCGGCGGCACCCTTGAGGGGGCGGAGGAGGCGGCGCGGCTGAAGGAGATCGAGGCGCACTTCTTCAGGACGCTGGTCGCCTTGGGGCGCGCACTGGCCGACCAGGCTTCACCTGCTTTGGGGGCGGAGCAGGAGAAGCTGGAGAAGCAGGTCGAAGACCTCAAAGCGCGCGAGGCTGCCCTGCGGGGGTCGACCTCCTTCCAGCTGGGGCGCGCGTTCGCGGAGGCTCGCAGCCCGGGGAAGCTCCTCGCCCTGCCGGGCCGCGTCATCTCCATCGCCCGCAGCGGTGGTCGCACGACGGCGTAGCCGGAGAGCAGCGGAAGATCGCAGCCGCAGCCCGGGTGCTGCGTTGACGGAGCTCCACGAGGCCACCAAGCCGGCCCGGGCCGCAATGCCCGATCTTGTGTCACCGTTCGCGGTGGACTTCTTCGCGTACCCGCTCAGATCGGTCAACGGCGCACCCGATAGCGCAGGTGAAGCACCCGGTTGCCCTGAATCATCACGTCAGGATCCTCCAACAGGTGCTGCGCGTGGACCGACCCGAAGTAGCGCTTGCCGGACCCGAACACCACGGGTACGACGTCCATGCGCACCTCGTCGACGAAGCCTGCGGCAAGCACCTGGCCACCGACATCGCCGGCGGCGACCTCGACCGTGCGGTCGCCCGCAAGTTCCTGTGCCTTGGCCATGGCGGCCTCGACGCCGTCGACGAAGTGGAACGGTGCCTCGGGGTCCCAGCCCTCGGGCTGCGGCCGGTGGGTCACGACGACCACGTGGTCGATCCCGCCCGGCGGCTTGCCGTCCCAGCCGTCGGTCAGGTCGAAGACGTGGCGGCCGACAACTGTCACCCCGATCTGGTTCCAGTACGGCCGGGTGTAGTCGTAGGACGTCTGCGACACCTTCACCTCGCCGCTCTCGTCCAACGGGACGTCACCGTTGGACAGCCAGTCGAACAGCGGTCCGGGCTGGTCGTTCTCGTCCGCGACGAAGCCGTCCACCGACACCGAGCTGTACATGACCACCTTGCCCACGGGGCTCTCCTCTGCTTTGGGGTGCCCCAAATTAGCGGGTCGTGAGCTGTCGCTCTTGTAAGAAATCAATCGGCCGGCAGCGGCCAGCCGTCCATCACGTGGCCGGGATGTTCGCGCAGGAACCGCCGCCGGACTTCGACGTACCGGGTCGGCGTGAGCCCGGTGAACGCCCGGAACTCGTGGCCGAAGTGGGCCTGGTCGAAGTAGCCTGCGCCACCGGCGAGGCCGGCCCAGTCGATCGGTGCGGCGGGGTTGATCGCGAACACGGTGGCGGCGAAGCGGTAGGTGCGGGCCAGCCGCTTCGGCGTGACGCCGATGAGCTCCTTGAACCGCTGTGCCAGATGAGTGCTGCTGACACCGGCTGCCACGCTCAGGTCGCCGATCGCCACCGCCCCGCTGGTCGCCGCGATGACACTGCTCGTATGGCGGACCAGCCCCAGGCCGGCGGTCTCGCCGAGCCGTCGCATCAGCTCGTCCTCGAGCAGCGTCAGCATCTCGTGCGGTCCGGCCGCCGTGGCCAGCCGGTCCCGCAGCTCAGCAACGGCGGGGCGGCCCCAAACCTGCTCTACCGTCACCGGCCGGTCACACAGCTCGGCCGCGGGCATCGGCAGAAACGGCGCCAGCCCCCACGGCTTGACGTGCACCCCGACCGACCGGGTCCCCGGCGGATAGCCGAACTCCAACGCGCGGGTGGGCATGGTGACCACGCAGCCGTCGGCGTACTCCGCCGTCTCGATGTCGGTGCCGCCGCGGATTCGGAACGGCGCCCCGAGGTTGACGATGAGCAACGCCGCCGGCATCGGCGGCAGCGTCAGCCGGGCGTACGGCGGCGCACCCTCCAGGTAGTAGAGGTCGTCGATCAGCCCGTCCAGCGGCGGTCGCGGCACTCTGGACACGTACTCCACGCCCACAGCATCGCCGACGCGCCGCTGGCATCGCGCGCTGGGACGGTCTGGCCGCGCTGCCGCCGGCATCGAGCCCGCGCAAAGCCCTGCCCGGACGCCTCGAGTCAGCGAGGGACCGGAGCAGGGCCGGTCCGCATCACGCGTCCGATCTGCCGGAACGCCTTGTAGATCTGGTTTTGCGCGAGTTCGACGACAATCGGCGCATCAGTGTCACCGAAGGCACTTTGCATTGTGAAGAGCCTGGAAAGCCGCTGTGCGCCGATCGACCATGCGCCGGCCGAAGTCGCCGGGCCAGCTTGAGATCATCGGCGACCGAGCGAGCCGGGGGATCGCACCGGCCGAGGCCGTGGCGCAGATCCATTGAGCCGGCCCGAGCCCATCGAGCCGGCCCGAGCCCATCGAGTCGGCCGAGCGCCATTCGGCGAGCCGAGGCCGTGACGCAGATCCAGCTAACGACCCGAGCCCATCGAGCCGGCCCGAGCTCAGCGAGCCGGCCCGAGCCCATCGAGCCGGCCGAGCGCCATTCGGCGAGCCGAGGCCGCAGTGCGGTGCGCCGAGCAGTCCGAGCCCGGATGCGCTCGCCACCGCATGAGCCGTGGCGACGAGCCCACCGTGCTAGTCGGCCACGCGCCGGCCGAAGCCGCCGGGTCGGCCAGGGTCGGGCCGCGGCAGTCGGTGGCCGGGCTAGTCGGCCGCCGCACGCTGTTCCGAATGGGCCCGTGCTGCGGTGACGAGCTTGCGCGGCGGCGCTCGCTCGGCGCCGCCGACCTGGTACTGAGTCCCATCTGGTACTGAGTCCCGCGCGGTACCCAGTACCAAACGGGACCCAGTCCCAATTGGTACCCGGTTCCATCTGGAACTCAGTACCACTTAACGCTCAGCCCTGCGCGGGACTCGGTCCCGTTTGGTACTGAGTCCCGTTTGGTACTGGGCGCCAGTTGGTACTCGGTACCAGAAGAGACTCAGTCCCGAGTGGTACTCGGTACCAGATGGGACTCGGTCCCACTTTGGCGGCTGCTCCACCTCCAGGTCATCACCGCGGGGAGCCGCGCTTCTCTCGGCAGCCGGGGTGGTCGCGATGGTGGCGCTCGGAATACGCTTTCCCGTAGGCTGAGTGCCGTCCACGCAGGGCCCGGGTAGGAGATACATCAAATGGTGAAGATCAAGGACGACCTGACGGCGGCGGACCTGCTGCCAGGGATCGACCGGTTGTGGGAGGCGTCCGCAGCCAAGATCGACTCGATCGAGAAGACCTGCCCGCCCGGCCAGCCGTCGCCCGTGTTCACGGTCGACGGGCAGTACACCGCTCGCGGCTGGACGGAGTGGACCCAAGGGTTCCAGTACGGCGCCCACATCCTCCAGTTCGACGCCACCGGCGACAAGACCTTCCTCGACAGCGGCCGCCACCTCACCGTCAAGGCCATGGCCCCCCACGTCAGCCACGTGGGCGTTCACGATCATGGTTTCAACAACGTCAGCACCTACGGCAACCTCTGGCGTCTGATGAACGAGGGCGCCATCGAGGACAACCAGGCCGAACGCGACTTCTACGAGCTCGCCCTCAAGGTCTCCGGTGCCGTCCAAGCCGCCCGCTGGACGAAGACCGCCGACGGCACCGGCTACATCTACTCGTTCAACGGCCCCCAGTCCCTCTTCGTCGACACCATCCGCTCCTGCCGCGTGCTCGGTCTGGCCCACCAACTCGGCCACGTCCTCCAAGGCGAGCACGACGCGAAGATCTCGTTGCTGGGCAGGATGCTCGAGCACGCGAGCAACACCGCCCGCTGGAACGTCTACTACGGCGAAGGCCGCGACTCCTACGACGTACGCGGCCGGACGGTTCACGAGGCACTGTTCAACGTCAACGACGGCCAGTTCCGCGCCCCCAGCACCCAGCAGGGCTACTCGCCGTTCAGCACCTGGACCCGCGGCCTCGCCTGGGCAGTCGCCGGGTATCCGGAGTTGCTGGAGTTCGTCGCCACGCTCGCCGACGAGGAGTTCGAGCCGTACGGCGGACGGCAGGCGGTTGAGGGCATGCTGCTCAAGGCGGCCCGAGCCACCTGCGACTTCTACATCGAGAACACGCCCACCGACGGCGTTCCGTACTGGGACACCGGCGCCCCGGGCCTGGTGCAGCTCGGCGACTACCTCGACCGCCCGTCCGACCCGTTCAACGCCCACGAGCCGATCGACTCCTCGGCCGCCGCGATCGCCGCGCAGGGCCTGCTGCGACTCGGCCACTACCTCGGCAACGCCGACGCAGAGGGCAAGCGCTACTGGCAAGCCGGTCTCACCGTCTGCCAGTCGCTGCTCGACGAGCCGTACCTCAGCGTCGACCCCGCCCACCAAGGCCTGCTGCTGCACTCGATCTACCACCGCCCGAACGGCTGGGACAACGTACGCCCCGGCCAGCAGATCCCCAACGGCGAAGCCTGCATGTGGGGCGACTACCACGCCCGCGAGGTCGCGCTCTACGTTCAGCGAGTGGCACAGGACAAGCCGTACTACACCTTCTTCGGCGGCAACCGATGAACGCCGGACGCAAGGTCGCGCTCGTCACCGGTGCCTCCCGCGGGATCGGCCGTGGCGTGGCGACCGCGCTGGCCGCCGAGGGGTTCGACCTCGTCGTCAACTACGCGAGCAACGCCGAGGCCGCGCAGGCCGTCGGCAAGGAGATCGCGCACATCGGTGGTCAGGCGCACCTCGTCCAGGCCGACATCTCGGTCTCCGAGGACCGGCAGCGGCTCGTCGCCGAGGCCCGCGAGGCGTTCGGCCGGATCGACCTGCTGGTCAACAACGCGGGCGTCGCGCCGAACGTACGGGCCGACCTGCTCGAGGCAGGCGAGGAGTCGTTCGACCGCCTGATCGGGATCAACCTCAAGGGGCCGTACTTCCTCACCCAGGCCGTCGCCAAGCAGATGATCGCGCAGGTCGAGGCCGGCGAGGTCGAGCGGCCGAAGATCGTGACGATCTCGTCGATCAGCGCGTACACCGCGAGCCTCAACCGCGGCGACTACTGCCTGGCCAAGGCGGGCCTGGCGATGATGACGTCGCTGTACGCCGCGCGGCTGGCGGAGTACGGCATCAACGTGTACGAGATCCGGCCGGGCATCGTCGACACCGACATGACCGGACCAGTGAAGGCGAAGTACGACAAACTGATCTTCGAGGACGGCGTGACGCCGATCCGCCGTTGGGGAACCCCCGACGACGTGGGCAAGGCGGTGGTCGCGGTCGCGAAGGATCTGCTGCCGTTCAGCACCGGCCAGGTGATCGACGTCGACGGCGGGTTCCACCTGCGCGTTCTGTAGGACGGACGGGGAATCAGGTAGTTTCACGGGTTCTTCTCGACGGACCGCTGCGTAGGGTCCGCGTGTGGCCGCATTCGTCGTCTCCCGACCGTTGCCGATCGAGGACCTGGGCGACCTCGCCGCCGAACTGACCCGGCTGCGCGAGACTGTCGCGGAGGCAGCGGCCGCGGGGGTCGAGGTCGACTACGGCTACTCGTTGTTCATCGCCACCGAACGCGTCTGCCTGTCGACGATCGACGCACCAGACGCGGCGACGGTACTGGAAATCGTGCGGCGCAGCGGCCTCCCGGCCACGTCCCGCGTGCTGCCGGCTGTCCGCTTCGATCACCCGCGGCCGGCATAGCGACCGGGCTCGGACCGCGAACCTACGCCGCACGTCCGGCCCGCCGTCGAAGCGGAGGACTCGGCTGGCTCCAGGCCATGCGTGCGCTGGGAGAACAGCCGCATGGTGGTGCCGCGGTTGGCCGGCGCGTGCGACTGCCGCTACGTCTCCGGGGGTGCCGGCTGTCCGCCTCGGTCGACCGGGGCGCTGGGCATGGCCCGGGCGAGTTCGGTGCGCGAACGGACCCCCAGTTTTCGGTACGCCGCCGCCAGATGCCCCTCGACTGTGCGGACGCTCGAAAACAGCTGCGCCGCCACCTCCCGGTTGGTCAGGCCCGCGGCCACCAGTTCGGCCACCCGGCGTTCGGTCTTGGTCAGTGCCGCGCCTGCCCGCCCCGGGTGGACGCGGTCCAGTTCGGCCTGCGCGAGGTCGGCGAAGGGCCGCGCCCCCAGCCGGGTGAAGCATTCCAGCGCTCCCTCGAACGCCCGCCGCGCCTGGGGTTTGGCACGCCGCCGGCGGTGGACTTGGCCCAGTGCCAGCAGGCTCCGCCCGTGCTCCAGCGGGAACTGCGACCGCGCGTGCTCGACGACCGCTCGCTCCAGCAGCGGCACCGACGCGTCCAGGTCGCCGCGGGCGGCGTGGACGAGGCCGTCGAGACGCGAGGCGAGGCCGAGCAGCATCGGGCGGGGCTGTGACGACCGCGAGCTCAGCGAGCGCAGCTCGTCCACCAGGTCGGACGCCTCGTCGAGCCGGCCGATGTCGATCAGCGCCTGGCCGTACGTGGCCTCCGGGTGCAGCCGCCGCCCAGGGTCGAGCCAGCCGATCCGGCGGGCGCCGGCCAGTGCGCGCGAGATCAGCTCGACCGACCGCCGGCTGTTCCCGCGCAGCCACGCGACCTGCCCGAGCACCGGAAGGTAGTGCAGCGCCTGGTGGTCGTCGGCCGGCCGGGTGGTTCCGCCGAGGCGTTCCTCCATCAACGTGGAAGCAGCGGTCAGGTCGCCCGTCAGCGCGTACAGCAGACCGCGGGCCGCATGCAGGACGTGAGTCGTCAGCTCACCGGAGTGGATCCGCCGCAGCCCTTCGTCGGCCGCCTCGGCCGCCTCGGCATAACGACCGGCCCAGCACTCGGTGAGCGCCAGGTGCCCGAGCAACACCGGCAGCGCCCCTTCGTCGCCGTGGCGGCGAGCGCAGGTGAGTGTGTGCGTGAGCGCCGACCGCGCGCCGTCGAGGTCCTCGACCACCCGCAGCCAGAACCCCCGGATCACGCTGGGCCGGTTGGCCAGCGGCATCCACGGCGCCCGCTGCTCGACGGCCTCCGCGCGTTCGACCAGGGCGTAGTCGAGCCCTTCTCCTGCGGAGAGCCGCAGCGATGCCTGCATCACCAGCGCGGTGATCAGGCCGACCGGGTCCGGCTCGCCGGGTACGCGGTCGAACTCCGCCAGTGCCTGCCGGGTGAGCTCGAGCTGCGACGTCCGCCCGTCCCCGACGTCGGCGGCCATCGCCAGGGCGACGGCGTGCAGGTGCCGGTCGTCGCCAGACTCGTCGACCGCCTGCCGTACGAGGGCCTGCGCGGCATCGCGGCCCTGGTGCCAGAACGTCGCCTCGACGTACATCGGCAGCAGCCGGCGATACTCGTCGGCCGTCACGTCCGTACGCCTGACCGCGGCCGCGTGCGCCTCGGCGCCTTCCAGCTCGCCGAGCCCGAACAGCAGCTCGGCGGCCCGCATCCGCCGGCGGGCCAGCTCACCGGTCAGGTCCGGCGGCGTGAACGAGATCGCCAGTTCGGCGAGCTCGACCGCCGCGGTGCCGGCTCCCTTGATCCGGGCGGCCTCCGCGCCGACGTCCAGCGCGGTCGCCACCTTGGCGTCCGGCCCGCCGTGGCCGGCCAGCGCGAGGTGCCGCGCGTGCTGCTCGGGATCGGACACGACCGCCGCGAGCCTGCGGTGCAGGGCGGCCCGGGACGAGCGCGGCAACCGGTCGAGCGCCGCGGAGCCCAGCAGCGGATGGCTCGGCCGCAGCCGTCCGGCCGACTCCGAGACGACGCCGGCGAGCACGGCGTCGTCGATCGCTTCCGGCGGATCGGGTACGACGCCGGCCAGCGCCCGCAGCACCAAGGAGGCCGGCGGGTGCGACAGCGCGGAAACCACGAGCAGCGCCTCGCGGGCCGGCGACGAAATCGCGGCGACCCGCTCGGCGACCAGCGCCGAAAGCGAGCCGGGGACGGGCAGCTCGCCGCTGCCCGAATCGTCGCCCGCGTCGTTGCCGGCCAGGGCGGCGCCGACCTCCAGCGCCCAGAACGGGTTTCCGGCCGTACGTTCGGCCAGCAGCCGGACCGACTGTGCGGGAAGCGGCGCGCCGAGCCGTTCGTCGAGCAGCCGCCCGATCGCCTTCGCGTCGAGCGGGCCGAGCCGCCGGCGTTCGATCATCTCGACCGGAACCAGCTCCTGCAGGGGAGCCCCGTCAGCCGGCGCGGCCTGTAGCCCGTCGGCGATCCGCCGGGTGACGAGCAGCCGGAGCGGCTCGGTCCGCAGCCGGCGCAGCGCGAACCGCAACGTGTCGGCCGTCGCCCGGTCGAGCCACGGCACGTCGTCGATCGCCAGCAGGACGCGGCGAGTGGAGCACAGCCGGCGAAGGGCCGACAGTGCGGCCGCGCCCACCGCTCGCCGGCTGGACGGGTGCCGGCCCGGCGAGCGCCGCAACAGCGCCACCTCCAGCGCGACCCGCTGCGGTTCGGGTAGGTGCGGCAGCACGTCGTCGACCACCTCGGCGAACAAGTCGCTGAGGCCGGCGAACGACAGCGCGGTCTCGCTCTGGCTCGCGCGCGTGGACAGCACGAGGTAGCCGCTGCGCATCGCGTGCGCGAGACCGGCACCCCAGACCGTCGACTTGCCGATGCCGGCTTCGCCTTCGAGTACGACGGCCCGCGGCGCCGATGCCTTGTCCTGGAGCACCCGCCCGATCGCCTCGAGCTCGTTCTCGCGGCCGAGACACCAGACGCTCGGCTCGGACGAAGGCCGGTTGGAGGGCATCGCGAGCATCGCGCTCTCGACCGAAGCGGCAGCGGAGACGACACCGGACGGCAACTCCGGTGACGTCGCCGCGCTCATACCGCTATTTTGGCGGATTCTGGACGCGCCGGCTGTGTTCCGCAGAACACAGCGAGCGCATTCCCAAAGGTTTCAGCGATAGACCGGCTGGCGTACACCTCCATGCTCGCCACAGACACCGCGAAAACCGCCCCACAGGCTGATCATGCCGTCGTCGCACAGCACGAGAAAGCCCCGCCCGGACGAGAAGTCCACGATGCAGGTGAAGTATTCGCAGACTTGCGGATCGGGGTCATATTCGAGCGAGCCGTCACAGAAGTTGTAGTCGTACGGGTTGTCCGGAGCCCCGCACAACCCGGCGCTGGTCGAGTCCGGGGTGGGCTCGGCAGCTGTCGTGGTCGGCGTCGCCGTCGGTCCGGGCTCGGCCGGGGTTGTACGCGTCGTTGCCGGCGTGGGCCTCGCTTTCGTTCCGGCCGCGGTGGCCTGCGACGTGACGGTCACCGGGTTGACCGCGGCCGCGGGCGCGTTCTGGTATGTCGTACGCAGCCAGAAGAATCCCAACCCCGCAAGGACGGTCGCCACCACGGCGGCGGCGATGACCGCCGTCCTCGGCGCCCGGCGTTGGGGCGGAACCGGAGCAACCGGCCGGACCATCCGATGCTCGGCGAGCAACCGATCCATCCGGCTGGCGAGCACGTGCCGCGCCTTCGCCCGATCGGCGAGCGCCAGTCCCAGCAGGAACCGGAACTCGATCGCGATCGGCTCCGGTGGCAGCAGACCGAACACCTTCGGCACGGCCAGCCGGAAAAGTGTCGCCGGCGCGTCCGGAACGTGTGAGATGCCTTTGATCCTGGAGTACGACCATTCCCTGCGATGCTTCGAACCCGCGAAGAGCACCCGGGTGGTGGTGATAACGGCCAGCCCCGTATCGATGACCCGCACATCGGCTGGCAGCTCACCGTTGAACGGGCCGAGCAACTGCGGCAACGTGATCTCGGAATAGGCGGTATAGACCGTATAGACAGCCGGCGTCGGCTGCTCGTTGGAGACCAGCCGTACGCCAGAGCCCGACCAGATCACGGTTTCGCGGCGTTGCAGCCGCAGCCACGGCGGTGGGGGCTCGCTCGGCTGCTCGGTGGCACCGCTGGCCGTCTTGGCCAGCAGCTCGAGAAGATTGTGGTCGCGCAACCAGGTCGAAGTGGCAGCCTGATACGCGGCCTTCTGCAATTGGATCGTCTTACGGCGGGAGTGCCGGCCAGGGGATGGGCTCGGGCTCGTTGGCACAATTGTCCCTTCTCGCCAACGTGTGCATGGGGGCCCAATCCCTTTGCCAGGCAAGCAAACTAGTGGCCGTCAGCCCTCCACGTCAGGCGATTCGAAGAATTGCGGACCGCATCGTTGTCACACATCGTCAAGAACCCGGACCCTCACTTGCGCGACAACCCGTAACAAGTACGTCGAGAACCGGCATCGGCGCTGGGACTGGGCTATTGCCTAATCGGTACCGCTGCTCCAAGATGGTCGAAAGAAGTCTGTGGGAGCGCTCCCATTCATCGAACCACGTCGAACCCTGAAGGGAAACCCATGAGACGCAGCTATCGCGCCCTGGCCGGAGGGCTGCTCGTCGCAGGCTTGCTCGGCGCCGGTCTCAGTGCAGCGATTCCGGCGCAGGCCGACACCCTCACCTGCGAGAAGTTCGCGAACCTGTCCATCCAGTCCGGGCGATACCGCGTGCAGAACAACGTCTGGGGTGCGGACACCCAGCAGTGCATCAACGTCACGAACACCGGCTTCCAGGTCACCACCGCCAACCACAACAAGCCGACCAACGGAGCGCCCGCGTCGTACCCATCGGTCTATTTCGGCTGCCACTACGCCAACTGCTCGGCCGGCTCCGGCCTCCCGATGCAGGCCAGCAACAGCGCGTTCAACAGCATCCGCACCAGCGTCAGCATGACCTACCCGGGCGGCGGCACCTGGGACGCGGCGTACGACGTCTGGTTCGATCCCACGCCGCGTACCGACGGGCAGAACACCGGCGCCGAGATCATGATCTGGCTGAACCGGCAGGGCTCGATCCAGCCGGTCGGCTCGCAGGTCGGCACCGCGACCATCAACGGCGCCACCTGGAACGTGTGGTTCGGCAACATCGGCTGGAACGTCGTCTCCTACGTACGCCAGTCGTCGACCAGCTCGATGGACTTCCTGGTCAACGACTTCTACGGCGACGCGATCAACCGCGGGTACGCCCAGCGCAGCTGGTACCTCACCAGCATCCAGGCGGGGTTCGAACCCTGGGTCGGCGGCGCGGGTCTCGCGGTCAACAACTTCTCGGTCACGTCGTCCGGAGGAGGCGGCGGCGGGGGAGGCGGCGGTGGCACGACCGCCTGCCGGGTCGGCTACCGGCCGACGAGCTGGAACAACGGGTTCACCGCTGACCTCACTCTCACCAACACCGGATCGTCGACGATCAACGGCTGGACCGCGGGCTTCTCGTTCCCCGGCAACCAGCAGGTCACCAACGCCTGGGGTGCTACCGTCACACAGAACGGGCAAGCGGTCACCGCGCGAAACATGGCGTACAACAACACGATCGCACCCGGTGCCAGTCAGACGTTCGGTTTCCAGGGCACCTACAGCGGTACCAACGCTTCGCCCACGAACTTCACGATCAACGGCACCACCTGTTCCACCGGCTGACGCAGTACCTGCTTCTTCCCAACGCTGAAGGAGGAATCGTGCGTAAGACCCTGACCCTCGCCGCCGTCGCGGTGACGGCCGTCGCGTTCGTCGCGGCGACCGTCGACACCGCGTCGGCAGCGGTGCCACCGACACCGACGGTGGCCTCGACGATCACGACCGGCCTCGATGTTCCATGGGGTCTGGCGTTCCTGCCCGATGGATCCGCTCTGGTCTCCGAACGCAACTCCGCCCAGGTCAAGAGCATCGCGACCAACGGAACGGTGACAACCATCGGTACAGTGCCGGGAGTCGTTCCCGGCGGCGAGGGCGGGCTGCTCGGCATCGCCGTGGCACCGACGTTCACCACCGATCGCTTCGTCTACGCCTACTTCACCGCCGCGGGCGACAACCGGATCGTGCGGATGCCGTACGACACGACGCTCGGCCAGCCGCAGGTCATCTTCAGCGGCATTCCCAAGGCCACCATCCACAACGGCGGCCGGCTCGCGTTCGGACCCGACGGCATGTTGTACGCCTCGACCGGCGACGCCAACATCAGCAGCAACTCCCAGAACCCCAACTCGCCCGGCGGCAAGATCCTGCGTCTCACGCCGGCGGGCCAGCCGGCGCCCGGCAACCCGACCGCCGGCAACCCGATGTACAGCATGGGACATCGCAACGTCCAAGGGCTGGCCTGGGACGGCGAGGGCCGCCTGTGGGCCAGCGAGTTCGGGCAGAACACCTGGGACGAGCTCAACCTCATCCAGGCCGGCCGCAACTACGGCTGGCCGACCGTCGAGGGGCAGGCCGGCAATCCGAACTTCGTCGACCCGGTGGCGCAGTGGACCACCGCCGAGGCGTCTCCGTCCGGGATCGCGTTCGCCCAGAACACGATCTGGATGGCGGCGCTGCGCGGCACGCGGCTGTGGGGCATCCCGATCGCGAACGGGCAGCGTGACGGCGACCCGATCGCGTTCTTCAACGGGACCTACGGTCGGCTGCGCAACGTCGCGACCGCACCGGACGGTTCGTTGTGGCTGGTCACCAACAACACCGACGGGCGTGGCACGCCGCGTGCCGGCGACGATCGCATCCTGCGGTTGACGTTCTCCGCCGGGCCGGATCCGACTCCCACGCCCGGACCGGCCGGCTGCCGGGTGACGTACACGCCGACGACCTGGAACGACGGCTTCACCGCGAACGTCACCGTCGCCAACACCGGCTCGGCCCCGATCAACGGCTGGACGCTGGCGTTCGGGTTCGCCGGCAACCAGCGCGTCACGAACGCGTGGAACGCCACCGTCGCGCAGAACGGCTCGACGGTGAGCGCCCAGAACGTCGGCTACAACGCGACGATCGCGGCGGGCGGCAGTCAGTCGTTCGGCTTCCAGGGCACCTACAGCGGTACGAACGGCACGCCGGCGAGCTTCACGTTGAACGGCACAAGCTGCAGCTAGCTGGCAGCTTGGTGTCGTGACCCTCCCGCGCTTCTCCCTTCCGCCTCGATAGTCCGGAGCGGAAGGGAGAGCCCCGGATGTCTCGACGGTGGTTGGCAGTCCTCGCCCTACTCGCCTGCACGCTGCTCGTGCCCAACGGTGCGGCCGCTGACGTGGGGCCGCTCGCCGGACCCACGGCAGCGGAGCTGAAGGCGAAAGTCCAGCAGTGCGGCACCCAGCTGAGCAACGGCCTGTACGCACACGACGCCGGCGGCTCGCGTACGGCTGCGGTGTGTTCCAGGAGCGGCGGCGTCTTCTGGACAGCCGACCTGGACATCGACTGCGACGGCCAGCGCACGACGCAGTGCAACGAGAACACCGACCCGTGGTTCCAGCCGGAGACGGCCTGCGTTCAGTCCGACGGCCTGCCGCTGAACTCCGCGGGCCTGCCGTTCATCGTCGTACCGCTCGCGAGCTCGACGTGGGACTACCGGACGGCCGGCATCGGCTGCGGCACCGTCGCGGCCGTTGTCTACGGCGACCGGGTGGCGTACGCGGTGGTCGGCGACCTCGGTCCGGCCGGAGCGATCGGCGAGGGATCGTACGAGCTCGCCGAGCAACTCGGCGTCGATCCCGACCCGCGGGTGGGTGGGGCGAGCGGCGCGGTCGTGAGCTCCATCCTGTTCCCGGACGTGAAGATCTCCCCGATCCAGGACGCCACCAAGGCCCGTACACAGGGCGAGGCCGCCGCGACGACGTTCGTGCAGAGCACGGTCGCATGCGACAGCGTGTCGCTGAACTTCACGGCGTACCCCACGATCCGCAGCGGCTCGACCGGCGGGCTGGTGAGCGCCGCACAGTGCCTGCTGCGTGGTGCGGGCCAGGATCCGGCGGTGTACGACGGCACGTTCGGCGCGTCGACCGAGCAGGCGGTGAAGGCGTTCCAGACCGCGAAGGCACTCCCGTCCGACGGCGTGGTGGGTGCGCGCACGTGGACGGCGCTGCTGTCGGCCGGCCCGACGCCGACCGTGCAACAGGGCTCGACCGGCGAAGCGGTCCGCCGCCTGCAACGCGCGCTGACGGCGGCGCTGGCACGTACGGTCTCGATCGACGGCGACTTCGGCCCGCTGACCAGGCAGGCGGTGATCGACTACCAGAGCTCCCGCGGCCTCGGCGCGGACGGCATCGTCGGCGCGCAGACGTGGGGCGCACTGCAGGCCGGCCGGTAACGGCCCGGGTCAGCCGGTGGTGAGGAGGCCTCGGTCGTAGGCGATCGCGACGGCTTCGGTACGGCTGCCGGCGCCGAGCTTGGCCATCACGCGCGACAGATGGACGCTGACGGTCTTCTCGCTGATGTAGAGCTGCTCACCGACCTGCCGGTTGGTCTGCCCAAGCGCGACCTGGTGCAGGACGGCGAGCTCCCGGGGCGTCAGCGTCTCCTGCTGTCCACCGGCGCCCGCGGGACCGGCTTGCTCGTGGGCGAGCCCGATCCGCCCGCGCCTGGCCAGCTCGGCGATCGCCTTGGCCAGTGGCGCGGCGCCCAACTGGTCGGCCATCGACTGTGCCTGCCGGAGCTCGGCCGCGGCATCGTCGCGGTGCTCGGTCGCCAGCAGGGCTCCGGCCAGCCGCCAGCGGGCCAGTGCCTGCTCGTAGCGATGGCCGTACCCGAATCCCTCGACCACCGCGGCCCACAGCTTCGGGTCGCCGGCACCGTCGAGCCGGCTGGCCTCGGCCTCCACGCGGGCGATCCAGGCCAGTCCTTCGGGTCCCATCTCGCCCGTACGCGGCTTGCCCTTCTCGACAGTCGTCCGCGCGTGTGTCAGCAGTCGCGAGCCGGCGTCCTTGGCCTGCTGTTCCGCATCGGTACCGCGCCGCCGCCGGGCGCGTTCGGCCAGGTCGGCGGCCGCCGCGATGCCGAGCGCCGCGAGCCGGATCCCGCCGAGCATCCAGGGCTCACCGAGCTCGGCGAACCTGCGTAGTCCCTCGTCGACGAGCTCCACAGCTCGTTCCGGCCGGCCGCGCCAGCACTCCAGCTCCGCACCGGCCGCGCTGGTCAGCATCGAGATGATCGTGTCGGGATAGCGGCCGGCCCGCAGCCGGGCGATCAGCCTCTCGGCGGCGTCGTTGACGCCACGGCCCACCAGCACCGGCAGACCCGCCGACGCCACGGTCGCACCCGCCAGGCCGAAGTCGACATCCTGGAACGCCTCCGCCGCCTCCTGGGCACCGTCCCAGTCGCCCGTGACGTACTTGACCGCGGCCTGGTGAGCGCGGAGCACCAGGCCGTACGGGCTGAGCGACAGCCCGGTCTCCTTGGCCCGCCGGACGCCTTCGTCGAACGTCCGCAGCGCCTCGTCGAAGCGGGCCTGTTCGTACTGGCCGGTCGCGAGGACGAACAGGACACGGAGCTCGGCGGTCAGCGCGCCTGCCTCGACCGCCCGGTCGCGCGCCTCGAGCAGTCGCTGGTCGGCCAGCTCGAGCCGGCCCTGGTTGTTCTCGATGGACGCGAGCGTGATCAGCGCGTCGGCCTCGGCTCCGCGGGCGCCGGTGAGCCGGGCGATCCGGACGGCGTTCTCGACCGACTCGCGAGCCTGGGGCAGCGTCTCGACGTTCCATTTCTGGATCGCGCCCAGCGTCGCCAGCACCCACGCCGAGGTCTCGCTCGGCTCGCGATCCTTCAGCAGGTCCCACGCCTCTTCGATGATCCTGGTGGCCTCGGCCTCGGTGCCGTCGAGGGAGAACAGGCTCTGCACCAGGATCCGTCGCGCCAGTGCCGCCTTTTCGGGAATGCCCGCCTGGTCGGCCGCGCGTACGGCCGAACGGGCGTAGGCGATCGCACGTTCGGGATCGCCCGAGCTGATGGCGTAGTGGCTGGCGCGTCGCAGCAGGACGAACTCGCCCGGCTCGGCGTTGGCTACGGCGTGCAACAGCTCGAGCGCCCCTTCGATGTGGCCGAGCGCCTCGGCCGGTGCACCGACGTCGCCGGCCTCGTCGGCTGCCTGAACCGACGCGTGGAACGCCATCGGCAGGTCCTTGCTCTGCAGCGCGTGGTGGGCGAGCTCGGCCGCGGCGCCGGGCGTGCCGGCGTCGACCTCGCGGGCGAGCAGCCGCGCGTAAGCCGCGTGCAACCGGACCCGCTCACCCGGCAGCAGGTCGGAGTAGACCGCCTCGGCGAGCAGCGCGTGGCGGAAGGCGTAGGCGTTCTCGGCCTCGACCGTGACGAGCACGTTGTGCTGGACGGCCTCGCGCAGCGCCTCCTCCAGCTCGAGCTCGGGCAGCCCGGCGACCGCGGGCAGGCGGGAGTACCGCACGCGTGGCCCGGCGACCGCCGCGACCCGGACCACCTGCTGGGCGGGCGGGCTCAGCCGTTCGACCCGGGACAGCAGGACGTCGGCCAGTGCGGCGGGCAGCGCGTCGGCGCCACAGTCGGCGAGCGCGGCGACCAGTTCCTCGGCGAAGAACGGGTTGCCCTCCGACCGTTGCACGGCCTGCTGGACCAAGTCTTCCGGCAGGGCTTCCTCGGCGAGCGCGGTGATGAACGCACGGGTGTCGGCCGGCGTGAACGGGGCCAGGTCGAGTCGCTCGACGGCCGGGAGCCGGAACAACTCGGCCAGCAGCGGGCGCAACGGGTGCCGGCGGTGGAGGTCGTCGCTGCGATAGGTCGCGACCACGAGCAGCTGCTGTGTGCGCAGCCGGGCCAGCAGGAACGACAGCAGGTCACGGGTGGAGCCGTCGGCCCAGTGCAGGTCCTCGATCGCGAGCAGGACACAGCCCTGCTCGGAAAGCTCGGTCAGCAGGCTGTGTACGGCGTCGAAGAGCTGCAGTTGCGCCATGTCGGGCTCGGGACGGCGCCGCCCGCCCGGCCCGATCGGGACCGGCTGGGAGGTGTCGGCGAGAAGTGTGCGGCCGCTGCTCAGCGGGCCGGACTCGGCGGACGAGCTCGACGTGGCGGGCTCGCCGGCGGCCATGCCGGGCAGCAGCCGGGCCAGGGCGGGCCGCGAGCGCAGCGCGTCGGCCGAGCCGTCGGGGAACGCGTCGGCGATGGCCTCGGCGAACGGGAGATAGGGCAGGCCGGACTCACCCACGTCGAGACAGCGGCCGGTCAGCACGACGGCGCCCTCCGAGCGGGCCAGCGCGACCAGCTCGTCGAGCAACCGCGACTTGCCGACACCGGCGTCGCCCGACATGAGTACGGCGCCGGCCGTACCCGTGGCCGCACGCGCCAAGGCGGCCCGCAGGCGGTCGATCTCCGCGCTGCGGGCCATCAAGGGAACTCCGGAACCTAGACGTGGCACAGTTGGCATGCTACGCACACCTCACGCGGCTTCGCGGTGCTCTGCCTTCGTGCTCTGTCGTTCCTGCTCCGGCCGTTCCTTGTCGAGGGGCTTCCGTTGCCGGGGCACCTGGTTGGTCTTGGCGCCGAAAGCGAGCGCTGCGGCGGCCTTCCGAGCCCGCCGCAGCCGCCGCAGCAGCCGGTGGTTCTCGGCGTCGGCCAGCCTGCGCTCGATGCGGTAGTTGGCCTCGCTGGTCACGATGTAATCCGTGAACGTCATCTTCTTCTCCGTTGTCCTGTTCAGCTCTTGTTCTCGATGTACTAAGAGCTTCGCCGTGAGGGCGGGGTCCGGACATCGGACGATCACGTGGGTTCGGCTCGCGGACCCCTTACTAAGGGGCCTCAGTTCGCGGATCCGGGGGAGTAAGGGGCCTCAGGACCTCAGGCCACGGCGCTGTCCCGGACGTAAGCAGGGAGGTTCAGCCACCACGACGCGGCAGCGCGGATTTCGGCGGGCAGCTCGAGATCGTCGCGCACGGTGACCAGCAGCTGGGTTCGGCCCGCTATGCCCAGGCCGTAGACCAGGCCCTTGAGCACGGACAGTTGCGATGCGGCGTGCTGGTGGTGCCAGCCGGCCCGGGAGTGGGCGATCAGGCGTTCCCATGGCCGGTCGTCGCCTTCGCGGTCGAGGTGGCCGATGGTGTAAGCCGCGGTCCGGCTCACGTTCGGATCGATGCCCGGCCGGCCGATGTAGCGCGCGACCGGACCGGCCGCCGATCGGTCACCGACGATGCGGATGGCGTCGATCATCGCGCAGGTGAGTGCGGCGTCCAGCGGCTGCCGGCCGGCCAGCTCCTCGACCAGGGCCCGGGCGATCGGCCGGCTGTACGGGCTCGCGGAGATCAGCATCGTGGTGTAGAGCCGCTCGTCGAAGCTGTCGTTGAACAGCATGTCGTGGGCCAGCGCCGGCAGCATGTCGTCGAAGAAGCCGGAGGGCATGCCGGCCCGGGCGATGTCGGCGAGGGTCGCCGAGATCCGGCGCTGCGCGAACGACGGGTGGGCGAGCGTGTTCGAGCGCTGACCCGCCGCGGCGAGCCGGCGTAGGAACGCGACTTCTTCCGACGCGATTCCGGCCGGCAGATGTGTGACAATTTCGCGCGCGATGAGATAGGCGACGTCGAGGAACGTCGGGTCGGACCGGGTCTGATGCAGAGTTTGAACGATGTACCTGGTTTGCAGCGCGGTGAACTGGCGGTTGCGCGACTTTCGCACACACGCGAGCAGCGCGCCATAAAACGTACGGTCGTTCGTCGGCGTCTTGAGCTGCCGCAACACGTGGTTGCTCGCCTCGGCCGCGTTGCTGCCGTCGAGGATGCTGATGGGTTCGATCGAGATCGGGTTGGCCTTGTCGGCTGCCAGTCCGACGCAGGCGTCGATCGCGGCGTTGTGCGCCATCGGATGCGCCAACAGGCGGTTGAGCGACTCGTATCGCTGCATCCACGCGAGGTTGTGCGAGATCATGCTTTCGGCTGCCAGCCGCTCGGCGACGATCGACCAGGTGCGCCGCGGCAGCAGCACGGACTCCGAGCCGGCGGAGAGATAGGCGGTCAGCTCGTCCCACTGCTGGCCGGTCATGGTGGCGCTCGACATCGCTTCTTCGAGCAGCGACTGGATGCGCTCCTGGGTCTGCTCGCTCGTCAGGTCGGCTTGCCTGCCGAGGACGAGCCTGCCGTCCGAACCGGAGTCCCAGTAGCGATAGATACTGTCGATGACCGACGTGAGCTGGTTGGGTGCGAGACCGAGGAGTTCTTCGTAACGCCGGATCGCGAGCATCGGTGCGCGGGTGCGGGCGTTCTCCCAGCGGGAGATGGTGCTCGCGCTGATCTGCCGGTGCCAGCTCCCACCCAGAAACGCGGCAGCGAACGGCTCGAGGCGGCGGAGTTCTTCGTCTTCGCTGAGCAGCCGATTCACCCGCAGCAACCACGCGACACGATACTGTTGAGTAGGCCAGCCAGGACGGAGCGAAATTGGCTGAGCCTGGTGATATGGGCGCCCTCGACGCGTCTTAGGTGACTCCTCACCCGTTCGCATGGCCGCCATCGTACGGGAGGATGCCCCCACCCGTTGCTTGATTTGTTGCATCGCGTATCCCGGCTGCAAGAAATCGGTATCGCCGGGGAGGCCGGCCCTAGACTGCGACCGTGCCCCGCAGGAGCCGCTGAGCCTGCTCGACCAGGAGCGGGAGCAGGCGATTTGCGGTGAATGCGGTCGGCGGATCATTGGGTCGGCGCGGAGCCACGCGCAAGGGGCGCCAGCCGTGGCCGGCTCTTCCGGCGGTCTCGCGGACGAGCGTACGGCCGCGCCGGCCTGATCCGTCGTCCGGCTGTCAGTAAGGCGATCAACTGTTGGGCCGCGGAACACCTGGGCGGGGTGTTCCGCGAGGTGAGGCGGCGTCCTGCCCGCCGAGGGGCGGTCAGGCCGCCGCCGCGCTGCTGCGTTCCTCAGCGCCGGGCACGTGGAGTGTCTGCGATGTCCGCGGTGCCACGCCGGTCGGCGGCTCGGCCGGCCAGGACGAACGGCATGACGGCAATGCCAGCCGCGGAGGCCAGCAGCCAGCCCGGGGTTTGGAAGAGCCGAGCCTGGACGCTCGCGAGCTCGTACCCGACCGGCAGTGCCAGGATCGCCAGGCTCCGGCGACCCAGGCCGGAGCTGAGCGCGTAGCCGCAGGCGATCGCGCAGAGCGCGAGCATCGGTAGCGCGGCGGACATCTGGTCCGGCGCCCGCCCGAACCAGAACAGGACCTCCTCCCACAGCGTGACGACCGCCAGGAGGGCGGCCCACGGCAGCAGGCGCAGGGGGCTGACCAACTCCAAGCCACGCCGCGGCGACCGGGTCAACGTGAGCACGACGGCCGTGCCGGCGACCAGCACCATCCAGCCGTCGATCGCGAACGGCCCGGCCGAACCGTTCTCGTCCCAGCCGGTCCAGGGCAGCAGGTTGAGCCACAGCGCCCAGGCCGCGAGAACCGCCAGCCAGCGCTGGTTCGCGACGATGGCCATCGTGACGACCAAAGTCAGCAACGGGTCGAAAAGCCGCGCGGGCACCCAGTATCCGGCCACTGACGCGAGCACTGTGGACGTCAGCACCTGGACGAGCAGGGCCAGCGTCCCGACGACGCCGGCCACGGCGAGCGCGTCCCGCCAGGCCGATGCGGAGGCCCGGCCGAACGTTCGGCGGGCGTGCAGCTTCAGTCCGCCCCAGGCCAGGTCGGCGCACTCACTCAGTCCGGGCTTGTACTGCCCCGGCTCGGAGCTCGCGAGCAGGACGCCGACCATCTCGTCTTCGTGGGCGGCCCGGTGGTCGCGTGGGTACCAGGCCAGCAGCCGGCGGTAGTGGTCCTCGAGCGTGCTCATGCCGGATCGCCCGCGGCCGCGCCGCCGCCCGCGTTGGCCTCCTTGCCCCGCTTGCTGATCATCCGGCCGGCGACGGCGAACGGCACGACAGCCAGGCCGAGCAGGGCCGCCATCAGCCAGCCGTCCATGCTGAGGAGCAAGGCCTCGCTGGCCACGAGCCCGGCGACGAGCGGTAGCGCGAGAATCGCCAGGCATCGGCGACCCAGGCTCGAGCTGAGCGCGTATCCCGCCGCGAGCGCGCAGGTGGCGACCAACGGGAAGTGCTGGAACCTTGGCTCCAGCCCCAGACCGACCCCGAACATGGCCGTCTCCCACGCCATGACCATCGTCACCAGCACCGCCAGCGTCAGCAGGCCCCGGGCACCCGCGAGCCGCAAGCCACGCCTCGGCGATCTGGTCAACGTGAGCGCGACGGCGGTGCCGAGGGCCAGCAGGGTCCAGCTGTCGATCTCGTACGGCCCCGGTGAGCCGACGGCCCACGGTGTCATGGCGGGCAACAGCAGCCAGGCCGCCGGAGCGGCCACCCACCGTTGGTTCGCGGCGACGCCCGTGGCGACGGCGACGATCAGCACCACCTGGATCAGCTGGGTGGCCGGGGGAACTTCCCACCTCAGCCAGAGTGCGGTGGAGATCAGCTCCGGGATCATGAGGACGAGCGTGCCGAGAACGCCGGCCACGGCGAGCGCGTCGCGCCAGGACGGTCCCGATGCGCGGCCGAACGTCCGGCGGGTGTGCAGTTTCAGCCCGCCCCAGAGCAGGTCGGCGCGTTCACCGGCAGTCGGCCTGGTCTGTTCCGGTTCGGCGCTCGCCAGCAGGACGCCGACCATCTCGTCCTCGTGCGCGGCCCGGTGGTCGCGCGGATACCAGGCCAGCAGCCTGCGGTAGTGGTTCTCGAGTGTGCTCATGCCTGCCCTCCCGTAAGTCCTATCCGAAGTCTCGCCCTGGCGGCCTTCACGTGGTGGCTGAGCCGGTCCGCCTCCTCCGCCAGGCGGGTGGCGCCGGCGCCGGTGAGCCGGTAGTAACGCCGGGCCCGGCCTTCGTGGATCTCCTCCCGATCGAGCTCGATCAGGCCTTCGTCGGTGAGCCGCTCCAGGGCGGCGTAGAGAGTGCCGGCGCGCAGCCGGACCCGCCCGTCGGAGATGCGCTGGACGTCGGTGATGACGCCATACCCGTGCTGCGGCCCGGCCGCGAGCGCGGTGAGGATCAGGAACGTCGGCTCCTGCATTGGACGGCTGCTCATGCCGTCAGTATATATCGATGACTTGACTATGCAAGTCGCCTGAGCGCCCAGCGGTCACAGCACGAAGCCGACGGGATCTCCGCTCTCGAACGTCAGGAGCCGGACGAGCCGCCTGCCTCCCGGATCGCGGCCTCGACCGCGCTCACCTTGTCGGCCAGCAGGCCGACCGCGCCCACCGCTCGCGCCATGGGGTCGTCCTCCGCGCCGCCGAGGGCCCGCGACCGCAGGTACGCCGCCTTCACCTCGGCCCAGCGCGCGGTCTGGGCGTCCGACAGCCGCCCGCGCAGCTCGGCCAGCTTCAGCAGGTTCGCCTCGGCGCCGGAGGTCAGCGTCTGTGCCTCACCGAGATAGTGGTCGTCGATCACCGCTTCGAGCTCGGCGTCGTTCATCGCCGGCACGATACGTTCGGCCAGCTTGTTCAGGTTGCGGTACGAACCCTGCAACAGGAACGGAGGCTCCGTACGCGACGACTCGGCCTGGCCCGCGGACGCGATGTAGGCCCGGTTCACCGACAGCACGACTTCCTGCACCCGCGAAAGCTTCCGCAACACCGACAGCACCTGCTCCAGCTCCACCGCGGAGTACGGATGCGACAGCCGGTCCGGCTGCACGGACTCGTCCCCTGCCGCCAGCCGGACGAGCAGCGGGACGTCCGCGCGGTCGCGCGTGGACAGCGGCGAGAGCACGGAGTTGGATGTCAGCGCGTTCTCGACATAGCTCAACGCGAACAGCTCGTCCCGCCCCGACAAGACGTCGCCGAGGTTCCAGACGTCGGCCCGGTTCGCGAGCATGTCGGGCACCCGGAAGCGCTGGCCGGACTCGGTGTACGGGTTGCCGGCCATGCACACCGCGAACCGCTTGCCACGCAGGTCGTACGTGCGCGCCGCGCCGTCCCAGACGCCTTCGATCCGGCGCTGGGCGTCGCACAGCGAGATGAACTTCTGCAACAGCTCCGGCGACGTGTGCTGGATGTCGTCGAGGTAGAGCAACGCGTTGTTGCCCATCTCCAGCGCGAACGAGATCTTCTCGATCTCCTGCCGCGCCGTCGCGCTGCGTGCCTCCGCGGGATCCAGCGACGAGACGGAGTGCCCGAGCGCCGGCCCGTTCACCTTCACGAACACCAGGCCCAGCCGGTTCGCGACGTACTCCATCAGCGTCGTCTTGCCGTACCCAGGCGGCGAGATCAGCAGCAGGAGCCCCATCTGGTCGGTGCGCTTGGCATCGCCGGCGGCGCCGAGCTGCTTGGCGAGGTTGTCGCCGATCAGCGGCAGGTAGACCTCGTCGAGCAGCTGGTTGCGGACGAACGAGCTCATCACCTTCGGCTGGTACTCCGGCAGCCGCAGCCGGGCGCGCTCGCGGGTGACCAGCTCGGTCCGTTGCTTCTGGTACGCGCGGTAGGCCGGCACCCGTTTCGCGCGGAAGCGGCGGACGCGCGCCAGTGTCTCGTCGAGCCGGATCGAGAGTCGGCGTTCGGAGATCCGCGGATGCGAGCCGAGCAGGCCCTCGACCGTCGCGGTCAGCGCGGCGGAGGAGTCGTGCCGCGGCAGCTCGGGTCCCCCCAGCTTGACGGCGGCTGCCTCGGCCAGCTCCGGCGAGCCGGTTCCGCCGTCGAACGCCTCGAGCCAGGCCGACACCAGCTGGTGCCGGTCGCCCAGATCGTCGAGCGCCAGCAGGTCGGCGTCGAGCTGCTGGCGGGCGGTGCCGGCTGCGCGGTCGAACTTCTCCAGCAGCGCGCGTACGCCACCGCTGGTGACGAACGCCAACGGCGAGTCGGCCAGCTCCTCGAAGAGGTACTCACCGGCCAGCTCGACCTCGAACGGCAGACCGTTCGTGCCGCAGAACTCCGCGATCGCCGTGCCGAGCTCGGTGCGCAGCTCGTCGATCGCGGGGGAGCCTCCGAACGTCGCCCGTGCCCGGCTGAGCGATCCGGCCCGCGTCGTCCAGACCTGCCTGGCCGCCTCGTCGGTACCGAATGCCCAGAACAGCTGCGCGGCCGCGCGTGCCGCCGGCGGATAGCGCAGCAGGCCCGCGCCGGCCCGCAACCGCAGCAACGCCGCCAGGATCTGCGCCGCGTCGTGGTCGTGCACGCCGAGCTCGTAGCCCTCGTCGTAGCGCGACTCCGCGACCTTGCGTACGGCGCCGAGCAGGTCGTCCTCCACCAGCGATGGCAGGTTCTCCAGCACGCTGACGGCGAGGAACTCGGCGCGGTAGATGTCGGCCGTCTCCGAGACCAGCGACTGCTCCCAGAACGGCTTCGTGGCCTCGAACGTCTCGTCGCGCACCGGCCCGCGGTAGTCGGTGCCGGTGATCGCGAACACCAGCCGGCCGTCCTGCGGCACCAGCGTGAGGTCCAGCGGCTGCGTGTTGACCGCGAAGTCGTGCTTGCCGAGCCGTATCGTCTGACCGCCGGCGCCGAACAGGTCGAGCCGGTCGCGCAACGAGCGGCCGGCCTCCTGCCGGGCGGCCTTCACCCGGCCGTCGAGCTCTTCGGCGCGTACGGAGTCGCCGAGCGCCCGCAGCTCGGCCGCGACCGAACGCAGCTTGGCGATCATCGGGTCGGAGGCGAAGTAGGTGTTGACGTCGTCGAGCGACGCGAGCCCCGCCGCCCGTCGCTGGACGGTCGACAGGATCCGCTCGGCCGACTCCACCAGCCGGTCGGTGCGACGCGTCCGCTCGTCGAGCAGCCTCTGCTTGCGCGCGGACAGCGCTTCGTAGATCTCCGTACGTTTCGCCGTCAGCTGGCTCAAGAAGTCGTCGAACTCCGCGAACCGCGACTCCAGGTTCTCCAGCGACAGCAGGAGCTTCCCGAGCTGCTCGTCACACGCCTCGGGCGTGGACGCCATCGCGAGCGCGCCGGTCACCGACTGCGCCAGCAACGCCAGCTCGGCCGTGAACTCCGCGCGCCCCTCGGAGTCGAGCAGCTCGCGCCGCCGTCCGTCGAGCGTCGCCCGGGCCTGGTTGACGCCGGCCAGCACCTCGCCGATGCGCTGCAGGATCGCCGTGCGTACGGTCGCATCGGCGATCTCGAGCGAGCCGACCACCTCGGTGACCACCTGCAGGCCTTCCGCCTGCGCAGTAAGGCTTTCGGCGACGGGCGCCGCCGCCGCGACCGTCGCGATCGCACCGGCGTCGGCCGTCAGGCGGCCGACAGCCTCGGAGTAGCCGGTGAACGCGTCGGGCTGCTCCAGGAACGCGACCGCGCGCTTGGCCGCCTCGCGGAGCTCGGTGTCCAGCCGCTCGGCCAAGGAGCCGATCCGCGCGGTGTCCACATACCGCAGCTCGCGCAGCGTCTCCAGCTGCCCCTGCGCCTTCCGCAGCTCGGCCAGCTGCGCGACCCAGTCCTGCGCTCCCTTGGGTGCCTCGCCGCGCACGCGCCGGGCCAGCACCTCGACGTTCGCCGCCGCGTCGTCGAGTGCCTTCACGGCCTGGGCCGTCAGCGTCTGGACGTTCTCGAACTCGTCGAGCACCTGCTCGGCCGTGCCGCGGATCTCCGTCAGCGGCAGCCGCAGGTCGCCGAGCTCGGCCTCGCCGAGCCAGTGGTAGCTGTCGAACACCCTGGTGCAGGCCGCGATGATCGCCTCGAAGACCGCCGTCGAAGGTGCCATCTCGCCGATCATCCGCTGCACCGACAGGCAGTCGGAGATGCCGCGGACCAGCTCGGCGTTGCCGATCCGCTCCAGCGGCCCGGTGCCGACCGGCTGCGCGGCCGCGAACGTGTCGGAGACGTACGGCGTGCGCCACACCTGCATCGGGTGTACGCGGGTCGGTTCGTCGTTGTCCGCTCTGAAGACCACGAGCGTGCCGTCGTCGAACAACGAGTAGCCGTGGCAGGGGATCGGGGTGGCGACCTCCTTGCGGATCACGTTGTACGGCAGCAGCAGCGACCGCCCGTCGGCCCGCGCGTGGAAGACGTAGAGCACGTCCTCGCCGTTGGGGGAGCGGATCGCGCGCTCGAACTCCAGGTCCTCGACGTCGGCGTCGAACGTCTTCGCGATGCCGGTGGAGAGGTAGTAGCCGCCCGGGAAGATGAGCCCCTGGTCCTCGGGCAGCCGCTGGCACGCCTGCCCGATGCCGTCCAGGCGTACGACGCTCTTCGTCCTGGTGTTGAAGACCAGGTGCCGCCACTCGGTCTCCTTGTACGGGCGGATCCGCAGCAGCACAAGGGGGCCGACCCGGGCGTAGTGCACGTCGGCGTCGGCCAGGCTCTGCAGCGCTTCGGTCACCGGCTCGCTGTAGATGCCCTCGCCGGTCTCGGTGTTGTTCTCCACCTTGATCGTGAGGTTGCCGCCGATCGTCTCGACGAACACCAGGTCCTCGACCGAGATGTGCGGATGCCGTCCGAGCACGTGTTGTTCGCGGGTGGTCTCCACCCACTCGAAGTCGTGGGCGGGCGGAAAGACGTGGTCGCGTTCGCCCCGGTTGTCGAGGTAGGTGACGCTGCCGTCGACCGCGACCTGCCAGCGCAGCACGCGGATGTCGTCGGCCGCCGCACCGGTCTGGAAGACCGCGAGCAGTTTGCCCTCGACCTGCCGCAGGTGAATGAGGCGCGTTTCCTTGTAGTAGCGATAGAGCTCGCCGAACTCCCTGACGAACGCCTCGTCCCTCAACAGCGCAAGGGACTCCGCGTCCGAAACGACGTCGAACCGGAACGCGTCGCCGTCGCGTACGAAGCGGTGCAGCGAGAACACGTCGTCGACCGTGGTCTCCGTACGCAGGCCGATGAAGACGTTGTAGCCGAACAGCATCGCGTCCGCCCCGGAAACGGACAGAGCGACGATGTCGCGGGGCACGCAGTTGTTCTCGGTACGGATCCGCTCGGTGCCGATCAGCGTCAGTTCCGTGCTGCCGAACGCCGAGAGCCGTTGCTGGTTGAGCGCCTCGGCCCGGCGGGCGAGCTCGGCTGCCTGTTCGGACAGCCGGGCCCGCAGCACCTCGTACGTGCCGGCGTCCAGCCCGGGTTCGGGCTCTGAGGGTGTTACGGCCTGCGCGGTGGTCGTCGTCATCGCTTGGCTGTGGTGATCTCAGCGACCGGCTGGTCGGCGAAGCCGAGTCGTTGCGCCGTCGCCAGCAGTTCCTGCAGCCGGCCGGCGTTCGGCCCGCCGGACTGGATCAGCCGCATCAGCGCGGCCGACACCGTGAGGTTCTTGATGTCGTCGGTGTTGATCTGGCCGAGCAGCGTCGCGAGGTCCTCGGTGAAGCTGGCCGAGCCGTTCAGCCACGGTTTGGCCAGCGTCGACGCGATCTGCGAGTGCTCCATGAAGCCGTCGACGCTCTTGCCGAGGCTGATCGAGCCGACCAGCCGGTCGAAGAACACGCTGTCGCCACCGACGATGTCGATGTCGGCGTTCTCCAGGCCCTTGGCGACAACCGAGGCCTGCGCCTGCGCGATGTCCTTGTGCACGTTGATGCTGGCCAGGCGAATCTCCTTCTCGGCCTCCAGCCGCAGGCGGTACTCCTCGTGCTCGCGGCTCGCCGAATCGAGGGCGGCCATCGCCGCGGCCTTCTCGGTGAGACCTTCGGCCTCGGACTTGAGCCGTGCGCCGACCGCTTCGGCCTCGACCAGCACCTTCTCCTTCTGCACGGCGGCTTCGGCCAGGCCGACCTTCTGGATCGCCTCGGCGTCGCGTTCCTTGACCTGCACCTCGGCCAGGCCGAACGCGGCGGCCTCGGCCTGCGCACCCTCCGCCAGCCGGATCTTGGCACGCGCGTCGAGCTCGGCGGCCTGGTTGCGCGCCTCGGCCAGGGTCAGCTCCTCCTGGGCCTTGTGCTTGGCGGCGGCTTCGGCGGCCTCCGCGGCCTTGATGTCCTTGACCAGTTGCTCCTGCGCCTCGGCCTCGGCCTGGATCACGGTCGCCTGACGCAGCCGCTCGGCCTCCTCGACCGCGCGCAGCCGCTTGATGCTCTCCTCCTGCTCGGCCACGGTCTTGTCGACCGCGATCCGCTCCCGGACGACCTCGGCCACCAGCCGCTTCTCGGCCTCGACCTCCTTGTCCTTGGCGATCGTGGACAGGCCGGTCTCGCGTTCGCGGGCGATCACCTCGAGCTGGCGGTCCTTCTCGATCCGCTCGGACTCGATCGCGATCACGCGTTCCTTGTTCTTGGCCGCGACCGCGATCTCACGCGCCTGGTTCTCGGTCTGGATGCCGAGCTGCTCCTCGGTACGGATGCTGGCGGTCTGTGCCTTCAGCTTCTCCTCGGCGGCGACGCGGGCGATTTCAGCCTCCTCGCGGGACCGCATGGTCTCGATCTCGCGGCGCTGCTTGATCTCGGCGTCGGCCTGCCGGCGCTGCAGTTCGAGGATCGCCTCACGGGCGTCGACGTCCTGCCGGGTGATCTCCTTCTCCCGGTTGCGCTGGTACTCGTTGGTGCGTACGTGCTCGATCGCCGTCAGCTCGGTGATCTTGCGGATGCCCTGCGCGTCGAGGATGTTCGCCGCGTCCAGCTGGTGCATCGGCGTCTGCTCGAGGTAGTCGATCGCCGCGTCCTCGAGGCTGTAGCCGTTGAGGTCGGTGCCGATGACCTGGATGATCCGGTCGCGGAACTCCTCGCGCTTGGTGTAGAGGTCGACGAAGTCGAGCTGCTTGCCGACGGTCTTCAGCGCTTCGGAGAACTTCGCGTTGAAGAACTCCTGCAGGGTGGTCTCGTCGGACGCGCGGGCCGTGCCGATCATGCCGGCGACCTTGATGACGTCCTCGATGGTCTTGTTGACGCGGACGAAGAACGTGATCCGGATGTCGGCACGGATGTTGTCCTGGCAGATCAGGCCTTCGTTGCCGGTGCGCTGGATCTCGATCGTCTTCACCGAGATGTCCATCAGCTCGGCCTTGTGCAGTACGGGCAGCACGACGGCGCCGGTGAACGTCACGTCGACCTTGCGGACCTTGGAGACGATCAGCGCCTTGCCCTGCTCGACCTTGCGGAACAGCCGCGCCACGAGGAGCAGCAGCCCGAGCAGGATGAGTACGACAACGGCGATCAGCACGCCGAAGCCGCTGAGGATGACGTCCATGCAACCCCCTGGTGGTGGTTCAGAGTTCTCAGGTGACAGTTCGATCTGGGTCGAGGCTCTGGTCGTACGGCGTGACCCAGAAGAACTCGCCGTCGATGTCGTACTCGAAGATCAGGGCGGCGCTGCCCGTGGCCAGCAACTCCTGGGGCTCGTCGGCCGCGTGCCGGCGAACCTGGATGAGGGCGGTCGAACCGTCCGCGGCCGTGACCTCGGCCTGTCCGAACCCCGTGTCGACCCGGCTGGTCTTGATCAGGCACAGCTTGCCGACGAAGTCGTGCCGAGAGGGGGCCTTGTCGTCGGGGAACAGGCGGCGCAACGGGAGCACGAGCACGCGCGCGGCCATCCAGCCGACCACGAGCGCGCCGACGACGATGGCGACGCCGATCAGAATCAGCACCACCGTGCCCACCCCGGTGCCGCGCAGGACGACCGTGCCCGCCAGCCCGGCGAACCAGGCGAAGGCGACCAGCAACGACAGGGAGACCGTGACGGGTACGCCGCCCAGTCCGATCCCGGAGATCAGGCCAGCGATGCCCGTGCCGGAGTCCGCGTCGGCGTCAGTGCCGGCGTCAGTGCCGGCGCCGATGTCAGTGCCGATCTCTGGGTCGAGCAGGTCGATGTCGAGCGCGCCGATCAGCACGATCAGCCAGTAGACGATCACGAGGATCATCGCGACGCTGAAGATGACGGCAGGAAAGGAGAACGACGCGTCCAGTAGCTTTTCCACCGACTGCCCTCCCCGGCTGCCCCGGCCCATAGCGTCCCCGAAACGGCCTACGAGCAGGGCAGGAGTATAGCCGTACCCAGGGCCGATCACGCGTGGGCTTTCCACAGCCCAGAAATCGGGCCGAATCTGTCCGAGCCGCCCCAAGCGCGCGAACGTGACACACCGTAGGATGACGGGGATGACGACCGGAAACGACTCCGGCGCCACGGATCCTCAGGGCGCAGCCGATCACAACACCCCGGCCAGCCGGCTGCTGGCGGGTGGTCGCTATGACCTGGGCGAGGTAGTCGGCACAGGTGGCATGGCCGAGGTTCGGCTCGGCACCGACCGCCGACTCGGTCGTGTCGTCGCGGTGAAGATCCTGCTGGCCGGGCTGGCCACGGACGTGACGTTCCAGGAGCGCTTCCGCCGCGAGGCGAAGGCGGCCGGAAAGCTCAACCACCGCAACATCGTCGCTGTCTACGACACCGGCGAGGAGCCCGTCCCGGGCGACGGGACCGGCTCCGCGGTGCAGTACATCGTGATGGAGTACGTCGAGGGGCGCACCCTTCGCGACATCCTGCGCGCGGAGAACAAGCTGCCGCCGGAGCGCGCGGTCTCGATCGTGTCCGACGTGCTGGCCGCGCTGGCCTACTCCCATCGCCAGGAGATCGTCCACCGCGACATCAAGCCGGGCAACGTGATGGTGACGCCCGCCAACATCGTCAAGGTGATGGACTTCGGCATCGCCCGCGCGCTGGGCGACGGCGGCGCCACCATGACCAAGACGTCGGCCGTCATCGGCACGGCGCACTACCTCTCGCCGGAGCAGGCGCGCGGTGAGAAGGTCGACGGCCGCAGCGACATCTACTCCACCGGCTGCCTGCTCTACGAGCTGCTCACCGGCCGGCCGCCGTTCGTCGGCGAGTCGCCGGTCGCCGTTCTCTACCAGCACGTACGCGAGGATGCCGCGCCGCCGTCGTCGATCGAGCCGCGGATCCCGGCGGCGATCGACGCGATCACGCTGAAGGCCCTGCGCAAGATTCCGGGGGAGCGCTACCAAACCGCCGAGGAGATGCGGGCCGACATCGCCCGCGCGCTGTCCGGGCAGGCTCTGCTGCCGTCGGACCCGCGCGGCATCGCGGTGCCGCCGCCCGGCGACGCTCCGACCGGCGAGCTCGACGCGGCCGGCCTGCCACCCGGCGGTGGCGCGGCCGGCTATCCCGAGCCCGCGTACCCCGATGAGGAGCCCTATCCGCAGCGCAAGCGCAGGGCGTGGATCGCGGTCGCCGCCGCGGCCGTGCTCGTGCTGGGCATCGGCGGGTTCATGTTCGACCAACTGCGTCCGCAGGGCGGTGGCGGCAGCACGCCGGGCGGTGTCCAGGAGACCACCCAGGGCTCCACGCAGCCGCGGGAGACCGACACCGGCAACGTCGACGACGGCAAGACCACCGAGCCGAGCCCGTCCGAGACCAGCGGCAACACCTATCCCGACGATGACGACGAGGACACGCCGAAGCCGACACCGACTCCGACGTCGAGCGACACGCCCTCGCCGTCGGACACTCCGACCGACAAGCCGGAGCCGTCGGACACGCCGACCAACACCGACACCCCGGAGCCGTCGGACACTCCGACCGACACGCCGGAGCCGACCGACCCGCCGACCACCGAGCCGATCACGACACCGCCGACCCAGGATCCCGGAGTCGTCCCGAACCGCGCGGTGTGAAGCGGGGCTCGATCCGCCATAGTGTCCGGCATGGACTTTCCTGGGCTGAGGGCTGTCGCCGACCGTGCTGCGCTCTATTCGGGGCTGCGCCAACTGCTGATGGGCGAGTATCTCGAAGCAGAGCTCGGCGAGTACCGCTGGAACATGGACACCGAGCAGGGCACGTTGACGTTCTCGCCGACAGGTGGTGGGCAGCCGATCGTCACCAGGGCCCACCTGGTGGCCAGCATCGCGCCCGGGCCGCGGTCGATGTTGTGGGGCTGGGCGCATCCGCAGGCGGGCCCGGACAGCCCGGTCGGGCGGATCCGGGAGCTGGGGGAGCAGCACGGCATCCGGGAGCTGACCGAACCGGAGCTCCCGTTCGCGACCGATGCGGTCGAGGAAGCACTGCTCGACGAGATCGCGGCGCTGGCGCATGTCGTCGGAGCGGTCGCGGTCGAGGCGACGCGGATGAGCCCGTACTACTCCGTGCCGGCCGGTGGTGGCACCCGGTTCGTGTTCCTGCTGGAGGGCATCGAGGTGCCGGAGCCGCAGATCCTGCAGGTCGTGAGCCGGACGGTCCACGTCCTTGGCGCCAGCGGTGTACTCGACCAGCGGTCGGCGGTGATGGGGCTGGCGCAGCACACCGGCTGGCGCATCGCGTGGACCACGGACGGTTCGACCGTCCGCCTCACCGACCCAAGCTCAGGCGAGGCGACGTTCGGCTTCGACGAGCACGGCCGCGTCGGCGAAATCACCGGCGACCTGAAGGCGGCCGGACAGCACTGAGGCTGTTCGCACAGCGGCAATCCAGCGGCAACCCGGCAGCTCTTGAACCGCGCCTGGCTCTGTGATTGTTTTTCAAGTATGCGCAGAAGACTGTTGGTTCTTGCTGCCACCGTGCTGGCGGTCGCCGGCGTGGCACTCACACCGGCCGCGGGCAACACCGCGGAGCCGTTGTCGTACGCGGGTTTCCGGATCGTGCGGGCCGTCCCCGGCGAGCCGAGCGCGCCGGAGATCACGCTGCCGGAGGGGTACGCGTTCGTGTCCGGGGCGCAGTACAGCGTCGCCAGCCGGGCGGAGTACTACACGTTCGTCCAGGGGCCGCGCAGCGACGCCGGCATCCCGGTGACCGTGAGCTGGCCGGGCGTACGGGTCAGCGACATCGTGTGGCGCGACAGCCACCTGGGGATCGAGCGGGTGGAGGGCGAGCCGTACACCTTCTCGTTCACCGTGCCGGTGACCGCGACGTCGACGAACGCCGAGCAGCCGACGATCCAGGTCTGGAGCTCGATCCCGACCGCGCCCGGCATCCAGTGGCGGATCGAGCACAACGACCCCGATCGGGCGGCCGGGCCGTGGACCACGGTGCCGTGGCCGGCCGGTCAGGTGAAGTCGGTGATCAGCTACCTCGTGGCGAGCGAGGCGATCCTTCGCGACTCCGGTCTGGCCGCGACGGCGGCCGCGAAGGGGCACACGTGGTACCTCATGGGGTTCGAGACCAACAACACGCTGCACGCCGACAACCCGCCGCACTGGCACCTGGCGTACTACGCCGGTGCGAACACCAGCGCGCGGGCGTACCTGCCGCACTTCTGGTTCGACGAGCAGGGCAGGAACTTCTACAACGGCATGGACGTCAGCGGGCAGGGGCGGCAGAAGTACTACGCCGGTGATCCGTCGCCGATGTACGACTTCGCCGGCAACCTGGTGGCGACCACGATGATTCGTTCCGACGGTGGGCTGGACATCACCGCGCCGGACGGGCGGGCGTACTCGATCACGCCGGGGCGCGACGGCACGTTCCTTCGCGAGGTCAACGTGGTCCGGGACGGCCGGGCGTGGCTGCGGATCCAGACGTGGGACGAGGTACGCGCCGGAGTGATGGCCTTCGCGGTCACCGACGTCCAGCGGCCGCGGGACAGCCGGGTCGAGGTGCATCGCTACGACCGGCTGACAGGCGTGCTCGCTGGGTAGGCTCCGGGCGTGAGCACCTCCAACCCTGTCGTGGCCCGGCTGATCGACGCGATCAACGCCGGCGACCGAGATGCGTTCCTGGCCACCCTCACCCCGGACGCCACGTTGTCCGACGACGGGACGCAGCGCGACCTCCAGCAGTGGATCGACCGCGAGATCTTCACCGTCGACGGGCACTTCACCGTCGAGCGCGAAGAGCCGGGCGGCCTCGCGATGCGAGTGCGCTTCCGTAACGACACGTGGGGCGAGATGGCGACGTTCTGGCGCTTCGAGGTGACGGGCGACAGGATCAGCCGGATCGAGACCGGGCAGGCGTAGGGGCTTTACAGCAGCTCGGACGCCTTCGCTCGCAGCGACTCCAGGATGCCGTCGACCCAGCCCTCGGACAGTGACTCCGTACCCCGCCAGGCGGCCTTGTCGCAGACGTGGAACCGCAGGTTGCCGATGTTCCCCACGATCGTCAACCAGGGAAGGGCCTCCAGCGCGGCCGGTTTCAGCTCGCGAACCCGGGTGTAGCCGGCAAGGAACGCGTCGGCGAACGGTGTCGACAGGCAGCCGGCCAGGTCCGCCACCCGCCAACCCTCGGCGGCCAGGTCGAAGTCGTGGATCGTCAGGCCCTGCGGGGTGAGATGCACGTTGTCGAGCGAGACGTCGCCGTGCCGGATACCCCACTCCAGGCCCTGCTCCGCCAGCTCTCCGATGCGGTTCCGCGCCAGCGCGCCGAGCTCGCTCACGACGGCCTGGTCGTCCGGCCGGCCGGCGAGTGCGGGGAGGACTTCGGCGAGTGGCTCGTCGAGGGTCTGCTCGAGGTCGAACGGCCTTCTGTAGCGGGTGGTCCGGAAGCTGTCCGCGGCGTCGTGCAGGCGTGCGAGGAGCGTGCCGTACTCGTCGTAGAGCTCGTCGGTGAACGGCTTCCGCGGCTTCCGGCCGTCGACGAACTCCGTCATCGCGAACGGGCGTGGGCCTTCGGAGGCGTCGAGCACATCGACGAGCTCGCCGCCGGTGAGCGGCACGGCTCCGGACACCGCGATCCCGCCGGCCGCGAGGTGGGCGATGAGCTCCTGCTCCCACGCCACTTCTTCCGCCGACCAGCCGCCGTGGTGGTAGATCTTCAGCACGTACCGCCGGCTAGTTGTCGCGACCTCGTAGACGTCGTTGACGAACGAGCGGATCAGGGTGCAGCCTGTGACGTCGAGGCCGTAGGCGCCTCTGACGGTCTCGGCCACCGTTTCCGGCGTGAAGAGCGAACGCAGGACTCGCGACATAAGGGCCGACGATAGGCGTGCTGCCGACGTGGGCGCAGCTGGTTTTACTAGAGTCGGCGGCATGAGCGCACCGTTCGACTTCAATCCGTACGATTTCCTGGCGCCGGTTCCCTCGTTCACGCTGACCAGCGAGGACCTCGTCGACGGGCAGCCGATTCCCATGCGGCACGTCTCCGGAATCTTCGGCGCGGGCGGTGAGGACATCTCGCCGCAGCTGTCCTGGAGCGGGTTCCCGGCGGAAACGAGGAGTTTCGCGGTCTCCGTCTACGACCCCGACGCGCCGACGACGAGTGGGTTCTGGCACTGGGCTGTCTACAACATCCCGGCGACCGTCACCGAGCTGCCCGCGGACGCCGGCGGCGAGGACGGCGCCGGCCTCCCGGAGGGCGCCAAGACGGTCGCGAACGACCCGCGGATGAAGCGCTACATCGGCTGCTTCCCGCCCGCGGGGCACGGTCCGCACCGCTACTTCTTCGTCGTCCACGCGCTGGATGTCGAATCGCTGGACCTGCCGGACGAGGCGAGCTGTGCGTACTTCGGATTCAACATCAACGCGCACGCCATCGCCCGGGCCACGATCGTCGTGACGCACGAGCAGAAGTAGATGCTGAGCGTTGGTCTCACAGGCGGCATCGCCTCCGGGAAGAGTACGGTCGGCAAGCTGTTGGCGTCCTACGGCGCCATCCTGATCGACTCCGACGTACTCGCGCGCGAGGTGGTCGAACCGGGCACCTCCGGCCTGAGCGAGATCGTCGCCGCGTTCGGCCCGGACGTCCTGGCGGCGGACGGGTCGCTGGACCGCGCCAAGCTCGGCGCGGTGGTGTTCAACGACAGCGCTGCCCGGCGCCGCCTGGAGTCGATCATCCATCCACGGGTGCGGGCGCGCGCCTCGGAGATCCAGGCGGCCGCACCTGAGGGCGCTGTGGTCGTCCAGGACATCCCGCTGCTGGTGGAGACCGGCCAGGCCAGCCGCTTCGACGCCGTCGTAGTGGTCGACGCGCCGGAGGAGGTGCAGCTCGCCCGGCTGGCCGAGCGCGGCTTGTCAGCCTCGGACGCGAAGGCCCGCATCGCCGCCCAGGCCACCCGCGAACAACGCCGGGCGGTCGCCGACCACGTAATCGACAACTCCGGCGACCTGGAGTCGCTCGAACGCCAGGTCCGCGCGGTCTGGGAGCGCCTCACCGGCGGCTAGGCAGTGTTTGTTCGACCGCCGGGGTTGCGCCTGCGAAGACGACGGTGCGATCGGGCTTGATGGTGAGCGGCGCGTGGAGGATCCGCTCACCGGCACCCCGAACCCATCGCGCTGCGAGTGCATCCGGCGGCCGCACACCGTTCGGTCGGCGCGGGAGCTCAGCCGGGGCTGCCGCAGCCTCGCCACCCGCGACGCGACGAACCTCGGTCGTGCGTTCGGAGCCGCGCCGCCCAGGTCGCCGCAGCCTGCCAGCACGGCCGATGGAGCTCATGCGGCTGGCTCGGCCCGCGCATGCCGGCTTGCCGGGCAGCGTCGGCGGGCAGCCTGACCGGCCACGGCGGAACGCAACCAGGCCAACTGTTGCCTCGTCACCGGCGGCGTCGCGTGGTGGCGGCCTCGGCCGATCCGCGGCAGCTCGACCGACCATGCTCGGACTCGCCGGAGCGTAGCCGGGCCGCCGTTGCCTCGCCACCGGTCGCGTCGCCAGGTTGCGGCTCCGGCTGCTCCGCGGCCGCTCCGACCGCGCGGACTCAGGTCGGCGCTGTCCGCCAACGCGGTCGGTGCGGCTCGTACGGCTGCGCTGAGACCGTGCGGTCCCCACCCGCGCGGAACCGGGCAGCCGCCTGCCGCTTCGAGCTTCCGCGCGGCCGTGCGCTGCCTGCGCGCTGCTACTTCAGGCCGGCTTCGTGCATGGAGCGGAGCTCGCGCTTCAGTTCGGAGATCTCGTCGCGGAGGCGGGCGGCCAGTTCGAACTGGAGTTGTTCGGCGGCCTCGTGCATCTGGTTGCTGAGCTCCTGCACCAAGTCGGCGAGGTCGCTGGCCGGCATGGACACCAGGTTCTTCGCGTGGGCGCCGGCCTTGCTCTTGCTGCCCAGCTCGGGCACCGGGGCCTTGCCGCGGCTTTGCTGGCGTGCGGCGCCGCCGAGGACCTTTTGGGTGTCGGCGTCTTCGCGGGCCAGCATGTCGGTGATGTCGGCGATCTTCTTGCGCAGCGGTTGCGGGTCGATGCCGTGTTCGGTGTTGTAGGCGACCTGCTTCTCGCGGCGGCGGTTGGTCTCGTCGATGGCGTTCTGCATGGACGGGGTGATCGAGTCGGCGTACATGATCACCGTGCCGGAGACGTTACGAGCCGCGCGGCCGATGGTCTGGATCAGCGAGGTGCCCGAACGCAGGAAGCCCTCCTTGTCGGCGTCGAGGATCGCGACCAGCGACACCTCGGGCAGGTCGAGGCCCTCTCGCAGCAGGTTGATGCCGACCAGCACGTCGAACTCGCCCATCCGCAGCTCGCGCAGCAGCTCGACCCGGCGCAGCGTGTCGACCTCGGAGTGGAGGTAACGGACCTGGATGCCCTGCTCCATCAGATAGTCGGTGAGGTCCTCGGCCATCTTCTTGGTCAGCGTGGTCACCAGCACGCGTTCGTGCTTGGCCTCGCGCATCCGGATCTCGTGGATCAGGTCGTCGATCTGGCCCTTCGTGGACTTCACCACGACCTGTGGGTCGACCAGTCCGGTCGGGCGGATGACCTGCTCGGTGAACACGCCCTCGGTCGCGTTCATCTCGTACGAGCCCGGCGTCGCGGACATGAAGACCTTCTGGTCGATCCGCTTCAGGAACTCATCCCATCGCAGCGGCCGGTTGTCCATCGCCGACGGCAGCCGGAAGCCGTGCTCGACCAGCGTGCGCTTGCGGGACGCGTCGCCTTCGTACATGCCGCCGATCTGCGGCACGGTCTGGTGCGACTCGTCGATCACCAGGAGGTAGTCGTCGGGGAAGTAGTCGAGCAGGGTGTACGGAGGATCGCCGGCCGACCGGCCGTCGATGTGCCGTGAGTAGTTCTCGATGCCGGAGCAGGTGCCGATCTGCTGCATCATCTCGATGTCGTACGTGGTGCGCATCCGCAGCCGCTGCGCCTCCAGCAGCTTGCCCTGCTTCTCGAGCTCCTTCAGCCGGTGCTCGAGCTCCTCCTCGATGTCCTTGATCGCCCGCGTCATCCGCTCCTCGCCGGCGACGTAGTGGGTCGCCGGGAAGATGTGCGCCCGCTCGTCCTCGCGGACGATCTCGCCGGTCACGGGGTGGAGCGTGGTCAGCCGCTCGACCTCGTCGCCGAAGAACTCGACCCGGACGGCCATCTCCTCGTACGCCGGGAACACCTCGAGCGTGTCGCCGCGCACCCGAAACGTGCCGCGCGTGCCGGCGGCGTCGTTGCGGGAGTATTGGCTCTCGACCAGCCTCCGCAGCAGCCAGTCGCGGTCGATCTCCTCACCGACCCGCAACTCCACCGCGTGGCGGTAGTACTCCTCCGGCGTCACCAGGCCATAGATGCACGACACCGTGGCGACCACGATGGTGTCGCGCCTGGTCAGCAGCGAGTAGGTCGCCGAGTGGCGCAGCCGCTCGACCTCGTCGTTGATCGAGGAGTCCTTCTCGATGTAGGTGTCGGACTGCGGGACGTACGCCTCGGGCTGGTAGTAGTCGTAGTAGGAGACGAAGTATTCGACGGCGTTGTTGGGGAAGAACTGGCGCAGCTCGTTGGCGAACTGCGCGGCCAGCGTCTTGTTGGGCGCCATCACCAGCGTCGGGCGCTGCACCTGCTCGACCACCCACGCGATCGTGGCGGTCTTGCCGGTGCCGGTCGCGCCGAGCAGCACGGTGTCTTTCTCACCCGCGACGAGCCGCTCGGTGATCTCCTTGATCGCCTGCGGCTGGTCGCCGGATGGCTGGAACTCGGAGACCACCTCGAACGGGGTCTTCTTGCGGAGGATGTCGGTGTCCGGGCGCATGGTTCACACCGTACGCCGGGGCACCGACATAGCTTGCGGGAGCGCCTGGGCGGCTGCTCAGAGCGTGACGTCCGGGCTGCCCTTCGCGCGTACCACGGGCCGAGCCAGTAAAGACCGTCGTTGTCCTCGTTCCACTGCACGTAGCCGTCGGCGGTCCAGGCGCCGGAGGCCGGCGAGCTGATCTGGTACGCGCACGACGTCGAGCCCGCCGATCCTGCTGAGAAGCCTGTGCATGCTGCCCACCTCCAGTCGCAGAGACGGTCATGTTCCGTTGACAATCGTCTACGGAAATAGGCTAAGGTTCGGAAAAAAGTCACGAGCTGCTAGTTCAGTCACCATCCGGCCCGGAAGTCGGGCCGCTTCCTCTCACATGGAGCAGCTCGGGAACGATGCGGAGGCCGCGAGCAGCCGCACGACCTCCGCCGACCATGCTGGCAGGCTGCGCCGACCTGTGTGCCCGAGTCCGAGGACGGTCACCAGCGCGGCCCTGTCTGCGCTCCGGCGAAGTCCGAGCGTGGTCGACCAGCCGCGGGACGGCCGCAGCCGCGACACCGCGGGTGGTGAAGTGGCCGGCCATGACCGCGGGAGGCTTGGCGGAAAGCCGGCTCCGGCTTGGCTGGCCGCGCTGCCTGGCTCTCGACCGGCCTAGAGCTCCGACAGGTCGTGGATCAGGATGCGGTGGGCGAACTCCAGCAGCCCCGCCTGCGTGACCGGCTCCAGCGGGTCGTACGCCTGCCCGTCCTGCCGGTACGAGCGCGGCGGCATTCCGTACGCCCCGCGGAAGCGGCGCGAGAAGTGGTAGGGGTTGGCGAAACCACACGCCGACGCCACCGCGAGCACCGGCAGGTTGCTGCGCTGCAGCAGCGTCGCCGCGCGGGCGAGGCGGATCATCTCGACCGCCGCGACCGGGCCGAGGGCGTACTCCGCGCGGAAGAGGCGGCTCAGGTGGCCCGGCGAGACGCCCGTCGCCGCGGCCATGGCCGCGAGTGAGAGCGGCGGCGTCTGGCCGCCCCGCCAGGCCGAACGAAGGTGGTCGGCCAGCCTGGCCAGGTGCTCGGGCAGTGGGTCGCCCGAGGGCAGCGGGCCCCGGACGAACAGGTCGAGCAGCCACCCCAGTACGTCACAGGCCCGGCCCAGCCCCGCGGGCGTCCCCGCCAGCCACAGCAGGTGCCGGCACAGCGCCGCGAGCGGGTCCGACGCGGTGAGCGGCCGCGTCAGCGGCCAGTCGCGAGCCACGCCCAGGCCACCCGGCCGCAGCAGCCGGAAGTGGACGAATCCGTGCTTGGTCGGCCCCGAGGTGTCCCACTGGAACTCGTCCCGCATGCCCGGCTGGGCCAGCAGCAGCACCCCCGGATGCAACAGCTCGTCGCGCCCGTCGCACAGCCAGCGAGCCTGCCCCTCCAGCAGCCAGACGAACTCGAAGTTGTGCAGCGTACGCGGGCCGAACGTCGCGCCCGGTGGGTAGTGCGCGATCTCCGGTCCCGCTTGGATTTCCAGTCGGTAGGTCACTATCAGATAGGTTATGGCGCCTCGTGGGCATGGCGTTCCGCAGCCCGGCCAAGCGACACTGCAAACGACAGGTATTCGCGATGGAAGGATCAGGCATGTCGGCTGCGACCACCACGACCCCCTCGGTCGTCCTGCACCAGGACGTGTCGGACGCGTTCGTCGAGCAGTTCCGGCGCGACGGTTTCGCCGTACTCGAGGGCGCCTTGACGCCTGCCGAGGTCGCCGACATCAACGCCGAGATGGTCCGGCTGTGCCGCGGCGAGCTCGGTGCGGTCGGCGGTGAGTTCCAGGCCGACCAGGCCGGCCCCGACGAGGACGTGCTGCGCCGCTACCTCTGCATCCACCAGCCGCACAAGATCTCCGACGTCTACCTGCGGGCGCTCGCCACGCCGCGGATCGTCGAGGCGCTGACGAACGTGATCGGGCCCGACGTGAAGGCCATGCAGTCGATGGTGTTCATGAAGTCCGAAGGCAAGCCCGGCCAGGCCTGGCACCAGGACGAGTTCTTCATCCCGACCCGCGACCGTTCGCTCACCGCCACCTGGATCGCGCTGGACGACGCGACGATCGAGAACGGCTGCCTGTGGGTGCTGCCGGGCTCCCACCGGCCGGGCATCATCTACCCCGACCGCGACCAGGACGACGCGCGGTTCGACTGCTCGATCGAGGCGTTCGACTTCCCGTACACCGACGCCGACGCGGTTCCCGTGGAGATCCCCGCCGGCGCGGCCGTGATCTTCAACGGCTACCTCCTGCACCGCTCGCTGCCCAACTCCGGCAAGCACGCATCTCGGGGTCCGGGGTCGCCCCCGGGATGGAACGGTCGGCGCGCGCTCGCCAACCACTACATGAGCGCGTCGTCGCTGCTGCCGTGGTTCTCGCCGAAGGACGGCACGCCGATCGGTCAGCTCGACTACCGCGACATCGTGCTGGTCGCCGGTCGCGATCCCTATGCCTACAAGGGCCTCACCGACGTGGCCAAGCCCCACGTCCGCCCCGACGGCGAAGGTGGCTGCGACCGCTAGGCCGACCCCTGGATGGCAGCCGGCTCGCCCTCCAGCACCACCTGGAGGGCGAGTTCCGGCGTCTGGTCGAGCAGCTCGAACGCCTGCCCGGCCTGGCCGAACGGCAGCACGTGACTCACCAGCCGCCGCAGCTCCAGGCGTCCCGGCACCGCGAGGTCCATGACCGTACGCGAGAGCCGTAGAGCGTCCCAGCGGTACGACAGCGCCGGTGCCACGCCGCTGATCTGCGAGCACACCACCTGCACACGGTTGTGGTGGAACTCCTCACCGAGTGCCAGCGCCTGCGCACCGCCCTGGAAGAAGCCCGCGGCGACGACCCGGGCGGAGTACGCCGTGGAGCGAATCGCCTCGTGCAGTGCGGCGTAGTGCCCGCTCACCTCCAGCGACACGTCGGCACCGCGCCCGTCGGTGAGAGCATGCACCTGTTCGGCCACGTCGCCCGAGCCCGCGTCGACGGTCTCCGAGGCGCCGAGCTCGCGGGCCAGCTCCAGCCGCGCCGGCAGCGTGTCGACCGCGATCACCCGGGCGCCGTTCAACCGGGCCAGCTGGGCCGCGATCTGCCCGGGCACGCCGAGCCCGAACACCGCCACGGTCTCGCCGACGTGGATGTCGGCGTCCAGCACGACGTTCAGCGCGATCGCGCCGATCTGTGAGAAGACGCCGAGCAGGGGATCGGCCCCGGGTGCGAGCAACCGGTCCTTGACGTACTCCTCGCTCTTCACCGTGAGCCCGCGATGCCCCCACACGCCCCAGACCACCTGCCCGGGCCGCACCGCCGTGACCGCCGATCCGACCTCGACGATCTCGCCGACCTCCTCATAACCCCAGCCGTCGACGGGGTACTCCATCGACGTCGAGCCGGGTACGAACAGCCGCTGCCCGGAGTCCCAGCGCTTGTTGAGATAGGGATTGGAGCCGCGGTACGCGGTGAGCTCCGTGCCCGCCGAGATCCCGGAGTAGAGGGTGCGCAGCCGCACCTCGTCGGCGGCCAGCGGTGGATCGGGCTCCTCGACCAGGCTGACGGTACGCGGCGCCTCGAACCTCACGACTGTGCCCATGGCCGAATCTCCTTGTCACCAAGCCGATTCCGACCATCGCAGCTCGCCGGTGAGCGCGGCACCCGGCTGACCGGAGCCGGACCGGCCAGTGCCGGTCAGTGCCGGTCAGAACAGGCTCAGGCCCGCAGGCCCGCGAAGATGATGGCGAGCGTACGTTCGCGCAGGTTCTGGTCCCAGCCGGCAGCCAACGCGGCCTGGCAGGTCCCGGTCAGCAGCGCCATCACCTCCGGCAGCTGGACTTCCGCACGAACCGCGCCGGCGGCCTGCGCCCGCTCCAGCAGCCCGCCGACCGCCTCCTTGAAGCGGCCGATCGGCTTGTCGGCCTGAAAGTCGGCTCCCGATCGGACCAGCAGGTCGACCACGGTCTTCCGGCGCGCGGCCAGCTCGACCAGATGGGTGAAGAACTCGAAGAACGCCGTCCCCGGATCGCCCTCGTCGGCCAGCCGGCCGGCGGCGACGAAGACGTTCTGCAGGCTGGCCTTCATGATGGCCGCCAGCAGGTCTTCCTTGGTGGGGAAGTGGCGGAACACCGTGCCGATCCCGACACCGGCCCGGCGTGCGATCTCCTCGGTCGACGCCGACGGGCCGAGCTCGTCGAACACCGCCTCGGCGGCTTCCAGCACGCGCGCCCGGTTGCGCCGGGCGTCGGCCCGCAAGGGCTTCTCGGACACGATCGCTCCCATCTTGACAAACGGAGTCGCCACTCCGTATTGTCCGACAGAAGCGGAGTGACCACTCCGACTATAGCGAGCTGGAGGACCGAGAGCTATGACGCCCAAGGAGATCTACCAACGACAGCTGCGGCTCGCCGCCGATGGGGACCGCGCAGCGCAGATGGAGTTCTACGCACCCGACGCGGTGATGGAAGCACCGTTCGCACCGCCCGGGGCACCCAGCCGACTCGAGGGCAGGGACCAGATCCTCGCCATGTCGGTGGCGCTGGACGAGGCCCGCCCGCAAGGTATGGAGCTGGTGCTCGGCGAGTCGAACGTCGTCGTGCACGAGACCACCGACCCTGAGGTGGTCATCGGCGAGGTCGACGCGAAGGTGGCGGTGCCCGGCACCGGCCAGCGCCTGGATGTCCGGCAGGTGCACGTCGTGAGGGTTCGGAACGGGCAGATCGTCCATTTCAAGGACTACTACGCCGGGCACAGTGCCGCATTCGTCCAAGAGGCGCTGGGAACCGCACCGTCGGCATGAAGTGTGCGGGTGGCCACCTCTAAAGTAGCCCGGTGATGGCCACCGACCTAAGCACGCAGATTCGTCAGGCATGGGAGCACGTGTGCCGTCTGGAATACCTCAACCGCCGGCAGGTCATGCTGACCGAGTTGGTGAGCGATCTGGACGCCGAGCTGGCCGGGCTCGAACGCGACCTCGCGTCGGAAAACCGTGATGTCGCCCGCCTGGAGGGCACCTCGTTCAGCGGGCTGATGGCCTCGCTGTCCGGCGCCAAGAACGCCCGGCTGGCAAGGGAACGGGTCGAAGCCGAGGCCGTCCGGCTGCGGGTCCAGGGCCACCGCAACCGGCTGGCCAAGGCCACCGAAAACCTCACCAAGACCAGAGCCGAGCTGGCCACCGTGCAGAACGCTCGCGCCGACTACGACAACGTCATCCGGCAGGCGCAGCACCGCGAGCTCGCCGACCTCGGTCAGCGGCTGGCCAGCGTCGAGGCCGACCTGTGGGAGTACGAAGAGGCTCGCTCGGCGGCCAAGACCGCGGAGAACGCCATGATGGGCGTGCTGCAGTGCCTGCGCGACATCGGCAACGCCTCCAACCAACGGCTGTGGCAGATGAGCTTCGTCGACGCGATCCGGTTCGCCCGGCTGGGTCAGGCCGACCAGGCCGCCTGGCGGGCCGAGATCGCGCTCGACGACTTCACCCGGCAGCTGGGCGACATCGGCGTGGAGACTCGCTTCGAGCTCCCGCCGGCCGACCTGCGGTGGTTCACCGCGCTCTTCTTCCAGCCCGAGGCCACCGAGCAGTCGCGGCACGAGCAGATCTTCCAGACCTACCAGCAGGTCGAGGCCATCCTGCGCTGGGTCGCCGGCATGTCGGAGCACCTCGGCGGGCGGCAGTCGGTGCTGCTCAGCAGCCGCACCCGCTTGCGTACCCACTGGGAGAACGCGCTGACGTCCTGACGCCCGCGCGGCAAAACCCGCCCTGAGACGGCGTCACTCGTTCGGGCGGACCACGGGCTTGATGGTGTGCTCGTCGCGGGCGGCGGCGGTCAGCGCCTGCTCGACGTCGGCCAGGCCGTACTTGTGGGTCACCAGCCGGTCCAGCTCGACCTCGCCGGAGCTCGCCAGCGCGATCGCGGTCGGCCACGTGTTGGCGTAACGGAACGTCCCCGTCACCACGATCTCGCGCGACTGTACGTGGTCCAGCGGCAGCGGGATCTCACTGCCGCCCATGCCCACCAGCACCACGCGACCAGCCCGGCCGACCTGCCGGATCGCCTCTCCGATGGCGGGCGCGAACCCCGAGCACTCGATCAGGACGTCGGGGTCGAACCCCAGCTCCGCGAGGGAATCCGGCAGCGAACGCGCACTGACGTCGACGGCGGCCGTGGCGCCGAGCTCGGTGGCGACCGCGAGCCGCGCCTGGCGTACGTCTGACATCACGATCTCGCTCGCGCCGAACGCGCGAGCGGCCTGCAGCGCCACCAGCCCGATCGGGCCGGCGCCGGTGATCAGCACCCGCGAGCCGGGGGAGACGGAGGCCTTGCGTGAGCTCCACACGCCCACCGACAGCGGCTCGAGCAGGCCGGCGGCGTCGTCGGACAACGTGTCGGGCACCGGGTGGGCGAACGACTCGTGCAGCACGACGTACTCGCTGAACGCGCCGTCGATCGGCGGCGTGGCGAAGAAACGCATGCCGGGACAGAGGTTGTAGCGCCCGGCCCGGCACTGCGCGCAGGTGAAGCACGGCACGCCCGGCTCGAGCGAGACCCGCTGCCCGGGCTCGAGCGAGCGGACGCCGGACCCGAGCGCCACCACCGTGCCGCCCGCCTCGTGGCCGAGGACCAGCGGCTCGCGCACCACGAAGTCGCCGATCCGGCCGTGTTCGTAATAGTGCACGTCCGACCCGCAGGTGCCGACGGATCCGACCCGCACCAGCACCTCACCGGGTCCGGGATCCGGCACCGGCCGTTCCTCGAGGACGAGATCGTGTACGCCGCGCAGGACCGAGACCCGCATGCTCTCCGGAATGTCGCTCACGATTCGAACCTACCGGCAATCTCGCGGCAGGCCGTGGCACGATCGGCCAAGTGCCGTCCTCGCAACCGATCCTGGAGCCCGCCAACCCCGGCGACGCCGAAGCGCTCGCGGCCCTACGCGACGAAGCCGCCGCGTGGCTGCTCGAACAGGGTTACGTGCAGTGGATTCCCGGCGAGTTCGACGCCGAGCGGTATGCCCGGTCGATCGACCAGGACGAGGTGCTGGTCGTCCGCGACGACGGGCAGATCGTGGCGACGGTGACCGTCGCGTCGAACGACGAGCTGATCTGGGCTGACCGGCATCGGCCAGACGCGGTCTACATCCACCGGCTCATCGTCGCGCGGAGCCGGAGCGGCCGAGGGCTCGGGACGGCCGTCCTGCGCGAGGTCGAGCGCCGCGCCCGCGCTCGTGGTCGCCGGTTGCTGCGCCTCGACATCGTCGAGCTCAACGCGGATCTCGCCGCCTACTACGAGCGGCACGGGTTCCGTCCGGTCGGCCGCCAACACTATCCACCCCACCTCGGTTTTCATCCCAGCCTTTTGATGGAGAAGATAGTCATCGATGGAAACCAGACAAGCTGAACTTGACGTCGCGCTCGAACTCGCTGCCTGGGCGAGCGCCCGCATCCTCGCCCGCCCGGCCGAAGTCACCACGAAGGCGAACGCGGCAGATCACGTGACCGAGACCGACCGTGAGGTCGAGCAGTACGTCCGTGCCGTCATCGCCGAACGACTGCCGGGCCAGGTCGTCGTCGGCGAGGAGTACGGCGGTGAAGCGGCCGCAGACGGCGGCGCGACGTGGTATCTCGACCCTGTGGACGGTACGACCAACTACGCCCACGGCCTGCCGTGGAGCTCGTTCAGCCTGGCCCTGGTCGACGCCGACGGCCCCGCGGTCGGTGTGGTCGCGGATCCCTATCGTGGTGAGGTTTTCAGCGCTTCGCGGGACGGACAGGCTCTGCGCAACGGCGAGCCGATCCACTGCCGCGCGACCGAGACGCTGTCCGGCGAGGTCGTCACGACCGAATGGCTGGGCTACCGGCCCTGGCCTGATATGGATCGGTTCCTCGCCCGCTTGTCGGACGTGTTGTGCTCCACGCGCATCATGGGCTCCACCGCGCTGTCGCTCATCAGCGTCGCCGCCGGCAGGGCGGCCGGTTGCGTGATCGGCCGCTACAACGCGATCGACGGCCTGGCCGCCTCGTTCATCGCCGAGCGCGCGGGTGCGCTCGCCTTCGACGAGTCCAGGAACCGGACCGTCTTCCCACAGTCGGGCGGCATTCTGGTTGCCGCACCTGACGTCGCGGGCGCATTATGGGACGCCTGGCGCCAAGCGTAGCTTTGCGACATCTCTGAGACATAGTGTGGCGCTTCACCCGATGGGGGAGGTTGACGCCAGATCCGGCACCCCAGATGGTGTTTGTTGTAACCGTTTCGCAGCGTTTCCGACACTCGTGTGAAGAAGAACTTGCCCGCGAACGGACTGGAGGTCTGCCTGGATGGAGGAACGTGTCGCGTCGTCTGTGCCGCAGCCTCCGCCAGTTCCAGGCGAGCCCGCCGACCTGGACGGCGCCCCCCGTGTACCCGTGCCGCTGGCGGCGGGAGTCCTTGCCTGCTTGGTGATCGGCTGCCTGGCGGTCACGCTCGCCATGGTGGCCGACGCCCGCTTCAGCGGTGGCCGGCTGATGGCCGCGCTGGTCATCGCGGGACTGCTCCTGGTGTTGCAGGCGACACACTGCGCGTCGAAATATCGAACGTATGCGGGTGTGGCCCCGACCAGGATGCGGTGGTGGACGTTTCCCGTTCAGGCAGTACTCACCTACGTGCCCTTCGTCGCATTTGGTGAAGCCTGGTTGAAGGTTCCCGGTTTGCTGGCCGGTGCCGCCCTGCTGGTGTGGTCGCTGCCGTGGTCCTGGATCGGGTACGCCGTGGTCGTCGTCGCCCAGGCGGGGCTGGGCTGGAAGTTCGGGCTGGATCTCGCGCGGCTCACGGAGGAGGTCGTCGTCACGGCCGTGACCGGCCTGATGTTCTACGGCGTCGTGCGCCTGCTCGGCGTGGCGTACGTGCTGCAGATGACCCGCAGGCGGCTGGTCAAGGGCTCGGTGGCCGATGAGCAGGAGCGGTTCCGCCGCGACCTGCACGACCTGCTGGGGCACCGCCTGATGGCCGTCGCGCTGAAGAGCGAGCTGGCCAGGCGCATGCTGAGCGAGCGCGACCTGCACAAGGCCGACGAGCAGCTGACGGAGGTGGTCGAGGCAGTCCGGCAGGCCCAGTCCGACGTACGGGCGGTCGCGTACGGCTATCCGTCCGGCTCACTCGACCACGAGCTGAGCCAGGTCCGCTCGACGCTGGAGGCGGCAGGGGTACGCAGCCGGGTCGTGCAGGCCGAAGGGCTCGCGATCGACCAGTTGCCGCCGATCCTGGACGCCGTACTGGCGGCCGTTCTGCACGAGGGCGTGACCAACGTCCTGCGGCACAGCTTCGCGCAGTTGTGTGAGATCGAGATCGGGCGTGCGGGCGACGACCTGCTCCTGACCATCGTCAACGACGGCGTACGCGACGAGCCGCACCGGCAGGCCGCCGGAGGGGCGGGCATTCCCGGGCTGATCGACCGGGTGGCGGCCGTCGGAGGCGAGTTCAGCGCGGGTCTGCGAAACGGTGAGCGATTCCGGCTGGCTGCCCGGATTCCGCTGGCCGGCCGCAGGCCGGAGGTCCGCCGGGGCGACCCCGGCGACCCGGCTGGTGATCCGATCTGACCGTCCAGTGGCCGAGCAGGTCGCGGTAGAGCGCGGACTCCGACACCAGCGTGTCGTGATCGCCCGCGATCGCGGTGGTGCCGTCCAGCACCAGCACGCGCCTGGCCCGTAGGGCGGAACTGATCCGGTGGGCGATCACGATCAGTGTGCCGCCGCGGGCGGCGAACGCGAGCTCGGCCTGCTGCTCGGCCCGTGGATCGAGATGGCAGGTGGCCTCGTCGAGCACGACCAGGGGAGCGGCCGCGACGTACGCCCGGACCAGCGCGATCAGTTGCCGTTCGCCGGCCGACAGCGCGGCGGGAGTGAGCTGCGCGGACATGCCACCCAGCCGGTCCAGCAACGCGTTCGCGCCCACGGCGTCCACCGCGCGCTCGACCTCGCCCGTGGTCGCGGCGGGCCGCAGGTAGGTCACGTTGTCCGAGACCGTTCCGGTGAAGACGTAGGCCTCCTGCGGGATCAGCACGCGGGTCTTGGCCAGCTGGGCCGTCGACAGGTCGGTGACCGGTATGCCGCCCAGCTGGATCGCTCCCGCGTCGGGTTCCAGCAGCCCGCACAGCAGGTTGGCCAGCGTCGACTTGCCGATGCCGCTCGGACCGACGATCGCGAGGTGCTCGCCCTCGGGTACGAGCAGGTCGAGGCCGTGCAGTACAGGCTCGGAGTGCGGGCCGTAGGCGAACGTGACGCCACGCAGCCTCAGGTCGTAACCCGGCAGTGCGGTGACGACGGGCTGCCGTTCCTGGGCGCCGGTCTCGCTGGCCTGCAGGATTCGGCGCACGGTCACGAGGTACCGCAGGCCGGCGCTGCCGAGCCCGCTGGTCAGCGTGCGCAGGGCGGGCTGCAGGCCGAAGAGCACGTAGGTGAGTCCGCCGAGCAGCGCGCCGGCGGTCAGGCCGCGCGCGGCGAGAGCCGGGCCGGCGACCAGGACGAGGAGCAACGGGAGCCAGCCGCCGACGGCGAAGCAGAGCGTGCGCAGGACCTCGACCTTGGCCAGCGCCCGTTCGGCGTTCGCCTGGGCTTCGATCGGGCCGGCCGCGAGCTCGGCCGCGTGGTCCTCGGCGCCGCGCGCCACCACGTCCCGGGTGCCGGCCAGGACGAGGCCCGCGGTGGTGGCCAGCTGTTCGTCGGCGCGGATCGCGGCCAGCTGGCGGTCGGCCGACAGCCCGAGCGTGGCGGCGAACGCGGCGATGCCGAGCCCGAACGGCACCAGGATCAGCGCTGTGACCTCGGGCGCGACGGACAACAGCCCGGCGACCACACCGACGACGGTGACGGTGAAGCCGCGCAGCACGAGGATCAACCCGGCGTAGGAGTCGCGGACGACCTCGATCTGGCGGGTCAGCCGGGCAACCGCCCCATCGTCGGTCCGGCCGGCCACGCCGTGCCGCAGTGCACCGCTCACCACCCTGCGCACTAGGTCGTCGCGGAACGGCTCGACGAGATCACCCAGCCGCCGGTACACCTGCCGCGACCCGATCGCACTGGCGACCGCGGCCAGCAGGAACGTTCCCAGCCAGGCGAGCCCGACCACCGGTCGTCCGGCCAGGAAGCCCTTGTCGACCGCGCGAGCCATCGCGTACCCGGAGAGGGCGGTCGGCAACGCTTCGGGAATCGACCACAGGATGAGCGCGATCGCCGGCCCACGCCGAAGCGACGCGAGTCCGAGCCGGATGGCCTGCCTCATGCGAAGACCTCCCGGTATCCCGCGTGCCGCTCCCACAGCTCCGCATGCGTGCCGATCGCCCGGATCCGGCCGGCGTCCAGCCAGACCACGAGGTCCGCGCGGGCGGCCGTCGCCGCGCGGTGGGTGACGATCAGGCGGGTACGGGGCCGGCTGCCGTGGTCCGCGGTGAGCGTGCGGGAGATCTGCATCTCGGTCACCATGTCGAGGCTGGAGGTGGCGTCGTCCAGCACGAGCAGGCGGCTCGCAGGCCAGGCCCGGGCGATGCCCAGCCGCTGCCGTTCGCCACCGGACATCGGCGCGTCGGCGAGTGGCGTGTCGTACGCGCCGGGCAGGCGGCTGACGAACTCGTGCGCGTGGGTCGCCCGCGCTGCCTGGCGTACGGCGGCGGGTTCCAGTCCGAGGCCGATCGCGTCGCCGACGGTCCGGCCGACAAGCACCGGCCGCTCGAACGCGCAGCCGACCGCGTCTCGCAGGCCGGCCCGGCTGAGCGCGGTGAGCGGCACGCCGTCGAGCAGCACCTTACCCTGTTCCGGCTCGCGCAGCCTGGCGGCCAGCGCGGCGAGCACCGACTTGCCCGCGCCGGACGGCCCGACCACCGCGACAGCCGTGCCACCGGGAACGGTCAGGTCGATGTCGTGCAGGACGCCGCCGCTCACGCCACGGAACTCGAGCGTTCCCGGACCGTCCGGCAGCGGCCGGTCGCCGTAGCCGGCCGCTGGCACAGAGAGCACCTCGCCGGCCCGCCGGGCGCCGGCCCGGGCACGGGCGAGCGTGCTGAACACACCGGTCAGCCCGCCGAGACCGGCACCGAGCACGGCGTAGCGGCTGGCGGCGAACAGCTCGCCGGTCGTGATCGAGCCACCCGCGAGCAGCAGGCCGGCCGCGGCCAGGACGGTCACGAGCACCAGCGGGCCGACGATCGCGGCCTGGGATCCGGAACGGGCGAACAGCTGCCAGGTCCGTACGCCGTGAGCTCGCAGCTGGGGCAGTGCCTCGAGGACCCGCTTCTCCTCACCGGCCACGGTGCCGGCGGCGGCGATCGTCCGGGCACCGCCCAGCGACTCGGAGAGCCGGGCGGCGATCCGCCCCTGAGCTTCCTGGTATCCCGTGGTCACCTGGGTCGTCGCCCGGGTGAACGTCCACAGCACGAACGCGACGAGCAGGACGCCGGCGAGCAGCGCGCCCGCCAGCAGGAGGTGGATGTAGGCGAGCAGGACCAGCGCGCCGACGGGCGGCAGGACCGACGTGCCGACCGTGACCAGGCTCGGTCCGGCGTTGGCGGCATCAGCGGCGTTGCCCGACACCCGGCTCACCAGGTCACCGGTCTCGAAGCGCCGGGCGCCTTCGGGACCCAGGTGGAGGACGTGGCGGACCAGGCGATTGCGCAGCCATGCGCTCGTGCTGGCGACCGCGGCCGTGTCGGCGTACGCGCTGACGAGGTCGCAGACCAAGCCGAGCACCACCAGGCCGACCGCGAGCGCCAGCCAGCGACCGGTCGTACCGTCGGTGCCGGAAGCGCTGGAAGTAGTGGCACCCGCGAGGATGGCATCGACCGCCTTGCCGAGAACCACCGGAAGGGCCAGCGTGACGCCGGCCCTGATCAGGGACGAGGCGGCGATCAGCGGCAGCCAGCCGTGTGCCCGCCACACGATCGAGCCGAACGCCGAACTGGACACAGCCGCCACCGTCAACCGCCGCCTTATGATCGTTTCGGGCTCCGGCCCCGGACGACTACCGCTCGTCCGGGGCCGGAGCTCGTCACTGTGTGAAGACCCTCAGGAGGGTGGCCGAACTCAGTGGCCGCAGAGGAGCAGGGACAGGCCGCTGCCTTCCTCGCACAGACCGACGGACAGGTCGCTGCCCGTGCAGCTGTGGCCGCTGTTGCTGGAGCCGCCGAAAGCAGCGGAGTTGAACTCGGGGGCCATGCCCTGGAGGTCGAGAAGCGCCATGGTTATCTCCTTGGTGGGTTTACCGTTACCCGCGCCGTCTTGGTGCGGGAGCTCGTGTCGTTACTGGTAGGTCAGCCGCAGGTCGGCTCCGGCGAGCACTCGGCTCGGAGCGAGCAGCGGCAGGTGCACCGGCTGGTCGTGCAGGGCCGCGCCGAGGGCCAGCAGCACGCCGGCGGTGCCGGTCGCGAGGTCCATGGACAGCCGCAGCAGCCCCGTACCGGGGAACGCCGTGCCGTCGCGATAGGGGAGCGCGTGCCACGACAGCCCGCGCACTTGTTTGCCCACCCACGGGTCGGTCTGGGGCGACTCGGACCGACCCGCGAGGTAGAGCAGGATGCCGGCCCTGCCGGTGAACAAACCCGGCAGGATGTACATCTCGGATCGCGCGGCATCCTCGATCCGGCGGCCGGCCTCGGCGAAACTGGCCTGTCCCTCGTCCAGCCCCTGTACGAAGCAGGGTTCGTCCGGACGGTGAGCGAGGTACTCGTCGAGAACCAGGCCGATGCCGACGCTGCCGGCCGCCAGGTAGGGCATGGATCGCCAACCCTCGTAGACCTCGAGGGTTCCGTTGTCACGGACCACACAGCGCCGCAGGTCGTGCCGTAGCGCTGTCGCGGCATGGTCGAGGAACGCGGTGTCGCCGGTCTCCTCATACGCTCGGATCAGCAGTAGCGCTGGGCCGGCCTGGCCGAGCATCAGACCGGCTGACGGGTGGTCGCCACCGCTGATGGGCCGCTCGTCCTCGATGTCGGGCGGTGTCACACCGACCCGGCCGGCGACCAGTTCCGCCGTGCGCAGGAACGCCGCGCGCAGCTCCGGTTCGCCCGTACGGTCGGCGAAGTGGCGCAGGTTCAACCCGACGCCGGCGAGACCGCTGTTGAGATCGGGTCCGAGTGACTCCCAATCGCCTCGTAGGCAGATGTCCAGTGCGTCCAGCGCCTGTTGTTCGTAACCGAGCTGGTCGAGCGCGAACGCGGTGCCGTGCAGGCCATCGAACAGGCCGGGCCGGGTGTCGCCGGGCAGGTTCCGCACCTTGTCCAGCAGCCATTCCTCCAGCTGGGGATGGCGTCCCGCACCCGTCGCCGACAGTGCGTAGAGCACGCCGGCCGCGCCGACGCCCAGGCCGATCCCGCCGGTCTCGAACTGCTCGATGTCACCGGGGAAGAGCCGGTCGTCCCGGTCCGGGGTGGCGCTGGCGACGATCGCCTGGGCCAGCTCGCTGCGAAGCTCCGGCCAGTTGTCCGGTTCGAACGCCGGCAGCGCCGGCCGGGCCGCGCCCGACAGCCGGGAGATCTCGCCGCCGTTCGGCGGTGCGATCACGTCGACGGCCGAGCGCAGGAAGCCGCTGTCGACGGGGAAGTGGGCGCTGATCACGTCGGCGTAGTGCTGCGCCTTCGGCCGGTGCAGCCAGAGCAACGTCGTCATCGGCAGGAACAGCGCGAGCTTCAGGCAGGCCAGACCGTACCTGTCGATGTCGAATCCGGTCGTACCCGGAGGCGGGGCGAATCCGGCGTTGCCGAGCCCTGGTGACCGAGGCTCCTCGATGGGAGAGGCGACCTCGAAGTCCAGCAGCGCGATCGTCCCGTTCTCGCGCACCATGATGTTGAACAGGTGCAGGTCGCCGTAGACGATCCCGCGGGCGTGGATCGCCTCGATCGTGGCCTCGACCTGGCGGTAGATGTCCAGCGCCCAGTCGGTGTACGTGGCGAGCTCGTCCGGGCCTGCCGTGTGGTCGATCAGGGGGTACTTCAGCACGATCGTCTTGGAGAGCGACTCGCCCTCGACGTATTCCATCGCGAAGAACCGGTGTTCGCCGACCCAGAACAGGTCCTTCACCGCGGGGACGCCAGGCACCCCCGCCAGCCTGCCCTGGATGGCGTGCTCGCGCTCCACCCGGCGTACGGCGTCGTGGCCGTAGGCGTCCACACCGGAGTGCGGCCTGCCCTCCTTGAGCACGATGGCCTCGCCGGTGCGGGTGTCGGTGCCGACGTAGACACCGCCGCCGTTGGAGAAGTGCACGACACGTTCGATCGTGTACGGCAGGTCGGCGACGCTCACGGCATTCCTGGCCGCCAGGTGCGGTGCCAGGAAGTCCGGCAGCGTCACCCACGGCGGAACGCGGAAGACCGGGTCCCGCCGGTCGGGAACCAGCGTGCCGGTTCCGTCCGCGATCGCCGGTACGAGCTGGTCCTTGTCATCGACGCAGTACCGCATAGCGAAGGCGCCGTACCGCACGTAAAGCGGCCCGGCGCCCCAACGGAGGTCGGTGAGGATGTACGGACTGGGTTCGCCGTCGAGTGCTTCGCCGAGCTCGCGGAGGATCTTCTCGCACGCCGTGTCGTCGACGGGGTAGATCGTGACGAGCTTGCCGCTGTAGCCGCGAGGTGCGTACTTCGAGATCCGGGCGATCAGCGCGGACGGCGAGCGGAGGAACTTGAAGTAGATGCCGCGCGGAAGGCAGTAGTCCCAGACGGCGTCGAGGATGCGCGAGGCGTTGTCCATGCGGGCGGACACGTGGATCTTCCACCCCTGCGGCGGCAGGTCGGTCGTGTGCGGGCCGGAGAACGTGTACCAGTCCTCCTGCTCTCCGCGCTTCCAGCCCTCCGGCAGCGGGCGCTCGGCGGTCGGGAACGACTCGCCGGCAGTCCGCTCGGAGTGCAGAACGTCGTAGAACAAGGGATCTGCCATGCAGAACGTCTCGTACCCGCGATCCATGCGAACCTCGATCCGCTATCCCCACCCATCCACGCAGCCCTGTCTTTCGTCGCGTGGCCAAGATCAGGTTGGCACTGTCCGGAGTCGCGAAGTAGTGGACGGTGTCACCAAGTCAGGGTGAAGACATCACCGAGGGGCATGCGTTTCTCACAGTCCGCGTGCGCGATGCGAACAAGGTGGGAACCGAGTCGGCCGAAAGCGCTCCGAAGGGACTATTCCTCGCAGCGGCCGCCGAGATGGGTGGCCAGGAAACGTTCGGCCGCGGCGTAGAAGCGCTCGCGGTTGGCCGGGCGGTTGAGCCCGTGGCCTTCGTCCGGGAACAGCAGGTATTCGTGCGGAAGGCCCTTGTCTCGCAGGGCTTCGACGATCTGATCAGCTTCTGCCTGCTTCACGCGCGGATCGTTCGCTCCCTGCCCGATCAGCACCGGGATCCGGATATCGGCGACCCGCGACAGCGGCGACCGCGACCAGAGCAGCTCGCGCTCGGTCTCCGGGTTCCCGATCTTGTTGTGCATGTAGCCGATCATGGGCTTCCAGTACGGAGGGATCGACGCGAGCAGCGTCAGCAGGTTGGACGGACCGCACAGGTCCACCGCGCAACGGAACACCTCGGGGGTGAAGGCGGCGCCGGCCAGCGCGGCGTACCCGCCGTACGACGTGCCCATGATGCCGACCCGGCCGGCGTCCACCCAGCCCTGGCCGACGCAGAAGCCCACGGCGTCCACCAGGTCGTCCTGCATCCTGCGACCCCACTCCTTGTCGCCGGCGCTGCAGAACGCCTTGCCGTACCCACCCGACCCGCGGAAGTTCACCTGGACGCACACGTAGCCGCGGTTGGCCAGCCACTGCACCTCGGCGTTGTAGCCCCAGTAGTCGCGCGCGGTCGGCCCGCCGTGCACGTCGAGCACGGCAGGCAGCCCGCGGCGTTCCACATCGGCTGGGAACGTCACGTAGCCGTGAATCTCGAGGCCGTCCCTGCTGGTGAACGAGAACGGCTCCATCGGCGCCAGGCGGTACTCGTCGAGTTCCGGATTCTGGGCGAACAGGAGCCGCGTGGCCGAGGTCGCCCGGTCATGGAGGTAGTAGCGCGTCGAGGCGTCGGACGGCATCGCCACCACGACCCAGTAGCGGCCCGAACGTTCGGCACGGCCGATCACGATCTCGCCGTCCACGTCGAGTCCGGCCCGCACGCGCTCGACCTCGGCGCCGTACGCCGGGTCCAGCCACTGCCACTCCTGCCGGGCCTTGGTGAACCCGACGGCCTGCGGCTGGTTGGTCAGCGGGTCGAGGACGACATGGCCGACCTCCCAGTGCGGGTCCTCCGCGAGCACCTTCTGCTCGTTCGACTCGAGGTCGATCGCCAGCAGCCGTCGGGTGTTGGCACCCATCGGTGTGCACAACAGCAGCGTGCGGCCGTCGCGGGTGATGCCGATGACGTCGGTGCCGGCCACATCGTCGAACGGAATCGTGAGCCAGGGGTGGAATTCCCCCGTCTCCTGGTCGCGCAGATGGAATACCGCCCCACCCTCGGCTGTAACCGTTGCGCCACCCCTGACGACATGGTCAGTGTCCAGAATCCATGACGTGAAGCCCGGGTTTCGCTCCACCAGTTCGAGCCGGTCGGCTGCCAGGTCGTAGCGGTAGAGGTCGGAGATCTTCGGATCGTCCTTGTTGAGCATGAGCAACAAGGCTTCGGGGTGCCAGCGGTTGTGTGCCCGGATCTGCGCGCGCACCTTGTCGAACGGTGTGGCGCAGCGTTCCTCGCCGGACTCGAGGTCGAGCAGGCACACCCGCCAGTTCTCGTCGCCGTCGGCGTCCTGCAGATAGACCAGCGTGCGATCGTCCTGGCAGAACGCGAACGCCGGGATGCCCTGGCCGCGGTCGTGGGTGACGGCGACCGGCTCTCGTGAGCCGTCCAGCGGGCCCACCCAGACGTTCAGAACCCCCTCGTCGGGCGCGACGTAGCCGAACCGCGTGCCGTCCGGTGAGATGTCGGGACTCGTGCGGTGTGGATTGCCGAACAGCACCGAACGAGGCACCAGCGGCACAGCGTCATAGGCCATTCGCGCTCCCGTCAAAAGGCGATTCCCGGCCGGTCACCGAGCGGCTCTGAGTCCTCTGACCCCTCTGGATCCGCTACTAGATCCAGCCCTCGCCGCGAGCGATGCGGACGGCATCCAGGCGGTTGCGGGCTCCGAGCTTGCTGATGATGACCGAGAGGTAGTTCCGTACTGTGCCAGGCGCGAGGCACAGCCGGCAGGCGATCTCCGACACCGGCGCACCTTCGGCCGCGGCTTCGAGCACATCGTGCTCGCGCGCGGTCAGCGGGTCGCGGGTGCCTGCCAGCGCGGAACTGGCCAGCTCGGAGTCGATGACGCACTCGCCCTTGGCCACCCGCCGGATGCTTTCGGCCAGCACGCTGGGAGGCGCGTCCTTCACGACGAAGCCGCGGATCTTCGCGTCCAGCGCCAGCTGCAGCGTCCGGGGCGTGCCCATCGCCGTCAGGATCAACGAGTGGCAGTTGGGTACGACCTCGCTCAGCTCGCGGGCGGCGGTCAGGCCGTCCATGCCGGGCAACCCGATGTCGATCACCGCCACGTCGGGCTCGACTCCGGTCGCGGTCGCCACGATGTCGTCGCCGCGCTCCAGCTCGGCGACCACTTCGATGTCGGTCTCGTAGGCGAGCAACGCGACCAGTGCGCCCCGAACCATTGCCATATCCTCGGCGAGCAGGACACGAATCATAACCCCCACCTCGCCGAACGAATCGACGCGCGGGCCCGCCCGCCCAGCGACGAATAACGGTTGGCCGGGAGTTTCCCCCCGGCGCGTACAAGACTCTCCGCCGGTCTCGCAGCTTCGGCGAGCTCAGCCGATCCGTCCACAGTCGCCGCCATCCCCACGGCTGTCCCTCTCGACGCCCTTGTGGTCCTTGTCCAGAATCACCTGGGTCGCCTGCCCCCTGTAGACGTTACGTGTGTAAGTCAGGTCTGGCCACAGTCCGAAAGAAACTTTTAGTTATGTGACTATTCGACTGTAGTTGCGACAACGTTGCGAAGCCTAGCCACGGCGGGACCGAGCGCGTACCTTCTCCCGGTCTGTCTGGGAAAGCACCAGCTTACGAAGGCGGATCGCGTCCGGGGTGACCTCGACGCACTCGTCTGCTCTGCAGAACTCCAGAGCTTGTTCGAGCGCCATCTCACGTGGCGGGACCAACCGCTCCAGCTCCTCACCGGACGAGGAGCGCACGTTGGTCAGTTTCCGCTCGCGGGTCGCGTTGACGTCCATGTCGTCGGGCCGGGAGTTCTCGCCGACGATCATTCCTTCGTAGACCTCGGTCGTCGGCTTCACGAACAGGGTCCCGCGCTCCTGCAGGTTGAAACAGGCATACGTGGTGACGGCACCCGTCCGGTCGGCGACCAGCGATCCGCGTGGCCGGGTGCGCATCTCGCCGGCCCACGGCTCGTACGACTCGAAGACGTGGTGGATGAGGCCGGTGCCGCGAGTCTCGGTGAGGAACTCGGTCCGGAAGCCGATCAGGCCGCGAGCGGGTACGAGGTAGTCGAGCCGGACCCAGCCGGTGCCGTGGTTGACCATCTGCTCCAGGCGGCCGCGGCGCAGCCCGAGCAGTTGGGTGACCACTCCGACGTACTCCTCGGGAACGTCGATCGTCACGCGTTCGACCGGCTCGTGCTGCTTGCCGTCGATCTCGCGGGTGACCACCTCGGGCTTGCCGACGGTGAGCTCGAAGCCCTCCCGGCGCATGATCTCGACCAGCACAGCGAGCTGCAGCTCGCCCCGGCCCTGGACCTCCCAGGTGTCGGGCCGCTCGGTGTGGAGGACGCGGATCGAGACGTTGCCGATCGTCTCGGCGTCCAGCCGGCCCTTGACCAGCCGGGCGGTGAGCTTCTTGCCGCTGCGGCCGGCCAGCGGCGAGGTGTTGATACCGATCGTCACCGAGATCGACGGCTCGTCGACCCGGATCACCGGCAGCGGGCGCGGGTCCTCGACGTCGGCCAGCGTCTCGCCGATCGTGATCTCGGGGATGCCGGCGATCGCGACCAGGTCGCCGGGGCCGGCGGAGTCGGCCTGCACCCGTTCCAGGCCCTCCGTGCGCAGCAGGTCGGTGATCTTCACGCGTTCGACCGAGCCGTCGGCCCGGCACCAGGCGACCAGCTCGCCGCGGTTGAGGTGGCCGTGGTGCACCCGGCAGAGCGCGAGCCTTCCGAGGTACGGGGACGCGTCGAGGTTGGTGACCTGCGCCTGCAGCGGGTGGTCCTCGTCGTACGACGGTGCCGGAACGGTGCTGAGGATGGTTTCGAGCAGCGGCCGCAGGTCGGTACTGTCGGGCAGCTCGCCGTCACCGGGCTGCGTGAGGCTCGCGCGGCCTGCCTTCGCCGACGCGTACACGATCGGGAAGTCCAGTGCGGCGCTGTCGGTCGACGGGTCGTCGAGCAGGTCCATGAACAGCTCGTAGGTGCTGTCGACGACCTCGGAGATCCGGGAGTCGGGCCGGTCGACCTTGTTGATCACCAGCACGACCGGCAGCTTCTTGTGCAGCGCCTTGCGGAGTACGAACCGGGTCTGGGGGAGCGGCCCTTCCGACGCGTCGACCAGCAGCAGCACGCCGTCGACCATCTCCAGTGCACGCTCGACCTCGCCGCCGAAGTCGGCGTGACCAGGCGTGTCGACGATGTTGATCGTCACCGGACCTTCCGGCGCCTGCCAGCGGACGGTGGTGTTCTTGGCCAGGATCGTGATGCCCTTCTCCCGCTCGAGGTCCATGGAGTCCATGACCCGCTCGGCGACGTCCTGATTTTCCCGGAAGATTCCGGACTGCCACAACATGGCATCGACCAGCGTGGTCTTGCCGTGGTCGACATGGGCGATGATCGCGACGTTACGGAGATCGGTGCGGGAGTTCACCGCACAATCTTCCCGGATGCGAGCAACCGGGTGACCTCCAGGGTTCTGCTCGGTGCACCGTTCGACGTCCGGACGCGCTTGCGGACCTGGAGCGGGTCCGGGAGTTGGCTACCTGAACTCCCAGAGGACCGGGGTGGTCAGCACGCCCGCTCGCGGCACGCCGAGGGCGTCGGACACGAAGCGCAGCGGGCTCTCGGGCAGGCCCAGACTCGACACCGCTGCCGCCAGGTCGTCGGAGGAGTCCGGGGTACGGAACCGCTCGAACAGGCCCAGCCGGGGGACCGTACGGATCTCAGCGTCCGCACGGTCGATGCCGGCCCGGGCGGCCGCGAGGTCGAGTGCCCGGTCCAGGCCGCCGAGCTCGTCGACCAGCCCGCGCTGCTGTGCGTCGGAGCCGGACCAGACGCGCCCGCGGGCCGCCTCCTCGACGTGTTCGCGCGACAGCCCGCGGTCCGAGGCCACCTTGCCGGTGAAGTCGTCGTAGACCCGGTCGAGCCAGGTCGAAAGCCGCTGCCACTCCGACTCGGTGAACCGCCGGTAGGTCGAGAACATCCAGGCGTTGCGGCCCTCCGACACCCCGTCGCGGGAGATGCCGATCTTCTCCAGCAGGTCGCGGATCACGGCCTTGCCGCCGAACACGCCGATCGAGCCGGTCAGTGTGCCCGGGTCGGCGACGATGGTGTCGGCCGCCATCGAGATGAAGTAGCCGCCGGAGGCCGCGGCCGAGCCCATCGACACGATTACTGGCTTGCCGGTGTCGCGCAGCCGCATCACCTCGCGGCGCAGGGCGTCGGACGCGATGTAGGAGCCGCCCGGGCTGTCGACCCGCAGCACCACCGAACGGATCTCGGTGTCGGCGCCTGCGGCCCGCAGCGCCGCGCCCAGGCTGTCGGAGCCGATCGAGGAGCCGCCGAATCCCCGCCGGGTGGTCCGCCCGAGGTGGATGTCGCCGCTGCCGTGGATCACGGCGATCGCCGGCCGTTTGGCCAGCCGCGCCAGCGCCTGCCTCGGCTCGAAAGTCCGGCTGCGGTGGTAGCGGTGGACGTAACGCAGCTTGGTGTCCGTGCCGAACCGAGATCGCACCGAGGCGTAGACCTCGTCGCGGTAGCCCAGCCGGTCGACCAGGCCGGCCTCCTTCGCCTCGTCGCTCGACAGCGGGGCGGAGTCGACCAGCTCGCGGACGCGTTCCGGCGTCAGCTCGCGAGTGTCGGCGATCCCCGAGACGACCTGTTCCATCGCCGACGCCGTCAGCCGCCCGGCCGCCTCCCGGTGCGGCTTGGTCATCTCGGTCGAGACGAACGTGTCGATCGCGTTCTTGTATTCACCGCGCGCCGACAGCTCGGGTACGACCCCGAGCCTGGCCAGCGCGTCCTTCACGAAGACCGCCTCGGCCGTGATGCCGGTCAGCCCGACGTCGCCGGACGGCTGCAGCCAGATCTCGTCGAACCCGGTCGCGAGGTAGTAGGGAATCGTCCCCGGACCCAGCTCGCCGAACGACTCCGTCCAGGCGACCGTCGCCTTGCCGGACGCGGCGAAGTGGCGTACGGCCTGGCGCAGCTCCTGCACCTGCGCGAGGCTCTGCCCACCCCGCACGTGCGCGATCAGCCCGGCGACGTCCGGATCGGCCGCGGCCAGCCGGAGACTTTCGACCAGCTCGCGCAGCAGCGGCCGGCGTCTGGAAAGGGCGGCCGTGAGCGGGTCGGGAGGGGGTGCTTCCAGGACGGGGGAGCTGAGGTCGAGCTCGAGCACGGTGGCGACCATGTCGTTCAGCCTACGGCCGGACCCGGCCAAGTGGGTTGAGGCGCGAGCTGCGGGTATCAGCCGTTTTGGCAGCTGTTGGGCCCGGTCGTGGCTGTGACGCGGCTCCCACTCCGGGTTCTTCCGGAACAACCCCTAGTGGTCGGTTGTTTTGTTCGTACGCAACAATGATCAGCACGTGGAGGGGAGTATTCCTTCGCGGCGGCATCGTCATCACGGCTCACCCAGGTCGATTGTGTCCTGGGCCGCCCGGTGCCGCCGGCTTCTCGCAGGCGAGAAGCGGAAGAGACCTCCGGGAGGTTCTACGTCGTCTCTCGGAGGTATTCGGACTTGAACGTTCATCCCTGGGTTTGGCTCCTGACCGTAGGAATCATGATCGCCGTCCTGGCGGTCGACGTCTTCGTCATCGGCCGCCGGCCGCACGAGCCTTCGATGAAGGAAGCCGGCATCGCGATCGGCGTTTTCGTGAGCCTGGCGGTGCTTTTCGGCCTGGGAGTCTGGTACTTCTCGGGCGCGCAGTACGCCGGCGAGTTCTACGCCGGCTGGATCACCGAATACAGCCTCTCGGTCGACAACCTGTTCGTCTTCGTCATCTTGATGTCGAGATTCCGCGTGCCTCGGCAGTATCAGCAGACGGCACTCCTCGTCGGCATCATCTTGGCGCTGGTCATGCGTGGCATCTTCATCGCGCTCGGCGCGGCCGCGATCAGCGCGTTTGCCTGGGTTTTCTACCTCTTCGGCGCGTTCTTGATCTACACGGCGATCAACCTCGCCCGCCACGGTGAGAACGACGACGATGACGTCAAGGAAAACCTGATGATGCGGCTTGCCAAGTCGAGGCTGCCGGCGACCGACACCTACAACGGCGTCAAACTCACCATCATCGAGAACGGCAAGCGGCTGGCCACCCCGATGCTGTTGGTGATAGTCGCTCTTGGCACCACCGACCTGATGTTCGCGCTCGACTCGATCCCGGCGATCTACGGCCTGACCCGCGAGCCGTACCTCGTCTTCACCGCCAACGTGTTCGCGCTGATGGGCCTTCGGCAGCTCTACTTCCTGATCGGCGGGCTGCTGAAGCGGCTGGTCTACCTGTCGCTCGGGCTCTCGGTGATCCTCGGCTTCATCGGCGTCAAGCTGATCCTGCACGCGCTGCATGACAACAACCTGCCGTTCATCAACGGCGGCGAGCACCTCAACGGCGTACCCGAGATCTCCATCGTCTGGTCGCTGGCGTTCATCCTCGGCACGCTGGTCGTCACGACGATCGCGAGCCTGCTGCACACTCGGCGCCGCAACGGCAATGGGAACGGCAACTCCAACGGCGAATCCATCGGCAACGGCACGCAGGCGGAGAACCAGCAGGGGAGCGCCGTCGGCTCGGCCAACGGCTCGGCGTCCGGAGCCGCCACCGAGTCGGGTGCGGAGTCCGCGGTCGAGCCGAACGCAGAGTCCGGCGCCGCCCACCCGGACCGCTGACGACCGGCCGGATTCGCCGGCCCGACGTACGACTGCCGGCTCAGCCGAAACAGGCTGAGCCGGCAGTTGGCTTCTCGGGGTCTGTTGGTTGGTGGGCTACTGGTCGGTGGTGAACCGGCCGGCGGTCGGCAGCAGCGTGGCCGTCCGGTCGGAGTTCGGCGGCTCTTCGACGACGGGATTGCCGGTGCCGGGTGCGTGCAGCATCCGCAGCTCACCGTTGACACGGCCGGTGCAGAAACCGACGTGATGGATGCCGCGCCCCGGGCGGGCGAAGAACAGCAGGTCACCGGCCTTGGCGTCGGCCAGGGGCACGTCGTGCGCGGCGGTCGCCTGGTCGTAGCCGTCGCGCGGAACCACCTTGCCGAGCGCGCGGAACGACAGGTGCACCAGGCCCGAGCAGTCGAGCCCGTAGGCGCTGGTGCCGCCCCAGAGGTATTCCAGCCCGACGAACCGCCGGGCCGTGGCCAGCACCGCGGCGGCGGACACCGGGCGGTCCCGGTCGCCGTCGGTGACCGGAGTGAGCACGCAGGCCGACCTGCGCAGTTTTCCGGACTCGCCGCCCGGCAGCGCCACCTGCACGATCTCGTCGTCGGCTGCGACGACCGGGAGCACCGTGCCGTAGGACGCGACCCGGCTGCCGGAGGCAGTTGCGTACGAAGTCGCCTCGACCGCGACGACGGCCTCCCGTTCGGGCGTTGCCGTGGCCGGCGCGGACAGGTGCTCACGGCGTACCCAGCCGGGATACCCGTCGGGGTTCTTGTCGCTCGGCTGCCAGGGCGAGACCACCGACAGCCAGTCGCCGCGTTCTTCGACGACGACCACCGGCTCACCCAGCAGGAGCTGGCTGTGCACCCGGTTGAACAGGTCGAGCTTCTGCTCGCGGGTGAGTGATGTCGCCCACGCGTGCGGGTCGGGAACCGCGGCCAGCATCGGAGCGTCGACGTCACGCGGCGCGTCGGGGGTCACCCACAACGTGGTGGCGGTGACGTTGACCGCCAGTTGCTGCCGGTCGAGCTGTGAATCGAGCACATCGCAACCGTACCTGAGGCCCTACTCGCAAGTAGTCAGCAATCAGTCAGATCTGTGTGAGCTCGTAGTAAAGGGTCTTCTTGCCCGCCAGGCGGTGCATGAACGGCACGAGCGGCTGCATCAGCTTGTTCTTCCTCGGCAGTGCCCGCTTGGTCCAGGCGACCGCCGGGTCCTTGTCGTCCAGCAGGCGCGCGGTCGCCCGGATCGGCTCGCCGGTCGCCTTGCCGCGGAACGTGGACGGGGCGATCTCGACCTGCGGGTTACGGGCCAGTCGCCGCGCCTTGCCGGTGGTGTTCCAGGTCCGGAAGTACGCGTGATCGCCGCGCACCACGACGTGCACCGCCGTCGGTACGCCTGAGCCGTCCTTACGGTATGTCGTCACCACAACGGTCGGCTCGTCTGCCAAGCGGTCGAATGTCGTGTTCGTCATGCCCGTTGGACGCAGCGCCTCAGCGTTCCGTGACATCGTCGAGGAGTCCGTCGACGCCGAGGCCGGGCGCGTCGGGGAGCACCACCGTGGAGCCGGAGTAGCTCAGCCCACCGCTCACCGGCGAGGCGGCCAGCCACCAGGCAGCGTCCAGGTCGCTCACCAGCGTCGTGCCGTACGCCGCGACCAGGCTGGCAGCCGCGCCGACGCCGATCGGGCCCTCCATCATGGAGCCGACCAGCGTGCCCAGGCCGTAGGTGCGGGTCAGCTCGAGCAGCGTCCGGGCCGGCCCGAGGCCCCCGCACTTGGCCAGCTTGACGTTCACCAGGTCGGCCGCGCGGAGCCGGATCACCTCGACCAGATCGCGTACGTCGTAGACGGCCTCGTCGGCGAGGATCGGCGTGTCGACGCGGTCGCTCACCCAGGCGAGCCCGGCGAGGTCGGCGGCGGCGACAGGTTGCTCGACGAGCTCGATGCCGAGATCGGCGTCCTCCAGCGCGCGGATCACGCGGACCGCCTCGCGCGGTGTCCAGCCCTGGTTGGCGTCCAGCCGGATCACGACGTCGGGACCGACGGCCGTCCGGATCGCCTTGACGCGGGCGACGTCGCCGGCCGCGTCGGTGCCGACCCCCCGACCACCACCCCTACCCAGCTGCCTTCGCGCTCTGGTTGCCGACCACGGCGTCGTTCAGCTCGTGGAGCAGCGCGTTGAGGTCTTCGGGATCGCGCGTGAGCACGACGTCGCGCAGCGGGCCCTCGCAGCAGGCCTGAGCTCCGGCCAGGGACTCGCCGGTGACCCGCCAGACCTGCGGCGCCTCGCCGTACCCGGTGTGCCCGTCGTCGTCGGTGAGTCGTACCAGCAGCGACTCGACGTGCTCCGTGCGCCGCAGGGCCGTGACGAACGGCGTGTGCAGGGGTGCGCGGACGACCTGGCAGGCGACTTCGACGATCGGCATGGCTGGTGAGAGTACCCTCGGCAGCCTGACGGGGCAGTCAGTGCGCACTGACTGCCCCGCATCGGTTGGGGTGGGCCGTGGACTCTGCTGCGTTGGGGTTCCGCGGCCCACTCGTTCTTGGCGTCGCGTCACTCGTGCCCGATCACCTCACAGGAAGAGCGTGAGCAGGCAGCTGCAGTAGCACGTCACGGGACCGCAGTAGCAGTCGTCTCCGAGTTCGACCGACTCGGTCTCGGGCAGCTGTTCCAGCGCCGCGATGTCCTGCGTGAGCTCCGGCATGGGTTCACCTCCCTCCGTCACCACGTATGCCGGGCGCCTATGACCCCCTGTTTCAGCGGCTTGTGAACCAGCTCTCGATGGCCTGCCGAAAATCGGGTCCGTGCAGATGGTGCCCACAGTTGGGCAGCTCGATACGTCTGACTTCCAACCCCGCTTGGCGAAACGTGGTGTGCAGGCCGTCGACGTGGGAGGGGGGTACGGTCTCGTCGAGCGCACCGCCGACGATCAGCACGTTGGCTTCGACCACGCTCAGCGCGCTTACGGAGATGGGCTCCAGCGGGGCGATCCGGTCGAGCAGCGCGCGGACGCGGGAGCCGGCCTGGTCGTAGAGGCTCATCGACCAGAACGGCGCGGTCAGTGCCACCCGGTCGAACGCGTCGGGTTCGGCGCAGAGCGTGCGCAGGGCGAGGTAGGCGCCGTAGGAGCCGCCCAGCAGGGCGAGGCGGACTTTTTTGGCGCGGAGGGCATGGACGACCGCGCGGATGTCGTCGACGTCCTCGACGCCGAACCGGCATGGCGGGCGGCCGCTGCTGCCGCGCGGGTTGACGGCGACGACTGCGCAGGCGGTGGGGATGGCAGTGGTGTTGGCAGTGTCGGCGGTGCTGGTGCTGGGGCCCAGGCCGGACAGCGCGGACAGCAGGGGATCAGGCTGGAGCGTCCAGGCGGCATCCGGCCCGCCGTGGAGCGCGACGACGATGGTCTCGGCGGTGTCGAGGTTGCCGTACGTAACCGCCTGCACGGGTCCGGCCGGACCGGCGAACTCGACCTCCTCGATCGCGGCGGACCGTGGGTCGCGTGCGACCCGGGCGTCACCGACGTCGAGTACGACCGCGACCGAGCCGGCCTCGGCCAGCGGCGCGAACAGGCCGTCTGTCGTCCAGGCCGCGGTTGCGCCGAGCACGCCCGGCAGGTGCACGAGCTCCGTGTCGCCGGTCTCGAGGGTGTACAGCAGCAGATCGGAGCGGGCACCGGCATCGGACCGGAACGCGATCCGCTTCCCGTCGGGCGAGATCGCGAGCGGCAACAGGTGGCGCGCGTCGGCCAGCGCGGGCGGCCAGACCGGCTCACGACGGTCCGCCCGGCACCAGCCGATCCGTTCACCCTCGGCGACCACGTAGACGTCGGCCTCGGCGCCGGGCCCGGCCAGCAGCAGCCGGCGCCCGGTTGCGTTCGGCCAGGGACAGGTCAGCGAGCCGTCGATCAGGTCGACCAGCACAGTCGACAGGCGGCCGTCGCGCGCCCACGACAACGCGACCCGGCTCGGCAGCTTGACGCCGCCGCCGAGCAGCCCGGGCACCGTCAGTACCGGCGTGGTGGTGTCGCCGAGCAGCCAGACGGTGGACCGCACGGACCCGGCGGCGGCCCGCCCGGCCGCGGTGCTGACCGCGATCACCCGGTCACCGGAGTACGTGGCGACCAGCCGTAGCCCATGACCGCTGATGCCGGCCACCGTGTCGGCGCCGCCGGCATCGGCCAGCGCGACCTCGTGCTCCTCGGCACCGGCCGGCTGACACACCCAGACGGCGCCGTCGCCGCGGGGCAGCACCTGAACCCGCGACCACGCCGAGTCCCAACCCCCCACCCGCTGCGGCTCGCCGGTGCCCGGCAGCGCCCACGTCTCGGCCTGCCACCCGCCGCCACCCCCAACCCGCGCGACGCAGGCGGCATAACGTCCATCCGCGCTGAACCGGAAGCTGGTCCGCGCCCGAGCCGCCGCCTGGACGGCCGCGGGTGGATCCGCCGGCCCGTCCACAAAGCCCCCGCTACGTGCTGTCACAAACGGCCTCCTGATCGACGATCGGCAGCCCGGCGCTCCGACAACCGCGCGCCCCTGCACCACCCGTCTGCCCGCACCCGCCATCGAACGAACCCCACCCGCCCCGCGGCGGACGATCCCGAGGCGCCCGCCAGAGGATTCGCGCGCTCGCCCGCCGCCGCCCCGGCCGCGCCGGCGGCCGAGCAGCCTGCGAGACCAGCTGCCAGCCGGCCGCCGCTCCAGCTACCCGCCGGCGCCGACCCGGCTGCGGGCCCGCCGCCAACGGTGCCGAGCTGATCGCCAGAGGATTCGCGAGCTCGCCCGCCGCCCCGGTGGCGCCGGCAGCCGAGCAGCCTGCGAGACCAGATGCCAGCCGGCCGCCGCTCCGGTCACCCGTCGGCGCCGACCCGGCTGCAGGCCCCGCCGCCGCGCTCGAGGCATCGATGCCTCGGCGGAGAGCCGCGACGTCACCTGCGGCCGGGGCTGGGCTGGATTCCGGTCGTCCGGCGTGGCGAGGTGCTGGCCCGGCTGTGTCTGCCTCCGAGCTGTCGGCCTTCGGACCGTCTGGTCCTGCGCCCCCGTTTCCCGATCTCACCAACCGCCTCCGGAGCCGCCGTTGGGGGGTTTGCGCTCGCGTTCCCAGGACCGGGAGTCTTCGGGCCAGCCGTCGGCGATGACGTCGTCGGCCATGAAGAGACGGGGGCCGCCGTGGCGGAGGCGGAGGAGGTAGGCGACCACGCCGGCCAGGCCGGTGTTGTAGTCCGGCGTCACGCGGGTCAGCGACTCGTCGGGCACCAGGGCGCGGCCGTCGCGGCGGCAGTGGCGGACGGACATCAGCCGGACCAGTTCCTCGGCCCAGGCGTGGTAGGTGGAGTCGCGGAGGCGTTCGGCCGCGTCCAGCAGGAACTGGCCGTCGCCGGCGAGGCCGTGGCAGGTGGCGGGGGAGGACTGCCAGCGCGCGCGGTAGACCGCGCTCGCCGCGGCCCGGGCGTATTCCTCGAAGCGCTGCTCGCCGGTCACCGCGAGCAGCCGCAGGAGGTAGGTGCCGACGCCCGACGACCCGCTGCACCAATGGGGCAGCCGGGTGCTGTCCATCGGGCCGACCGGCCACCAGGCCGCGCCGTCCTCGTCGAGTTGGGCGACCCGGCACAGGAGGTAGCCGGCCTCGCAGGCCAGGTCGATGTAGCGCTCGTCCGAAAGCGCCCGGCCCGCGACCAGCAGGGCGTAGCCCACGCCCGCGACACCGTGCGCGAAGCCGTAGTGCACCGCACCCGCGAACTGCGAGTCGTACGAGGTCGGCACTGGCCACAGCGGCCCGTTCGGCCCCGGAAACGCGGCGGTACGCAGCGACTCGGCGTAGTCGGACAGCCGGTCGAGTACGCCGTGGTCGCCGGTCAGCCGCCCGACCTGCGCGTGGGCCAGCGCCGCTCCCGCCACGCCGTGGGCGAGGTCGGGGTTGGGCCAGTCGCCCGGCAGCCGCTTGGCCAGCCGGGTGGCCCGCTCCAGCAGGTGCGGCTCATCGAGTACGTCGGCGGCCTCGGCCAGCGCCCAGGCGACCCCCGCCTGCCCGAAGTAGAGGCCGGGCAGCACCTTCGCGGGCGCATCGGCGCCCGAACGCTCGGCCTGGTCCGCGCGATCGGAACGATCGGCCAGCCAGCCCGCGGCCTTACGCGTGGCCGAGATCAGGTCGCCGGAGCCTCGTTCGGCGGCGTCGCTGTCGGCGACCGCGCGCACGAGCACCGCCAGCACCCCGGCGGCGCCGTGCTGGACGTTGCGCGGGTCGGTGCGGGTTCCGAACCCCGCGGACGGCCAGAGCCGCTCGCCGTCGGGAGTCATGGACTGGATCAGCTCGTCGAGCCCGTCGGCGAACAGCTCGTCGGCGGTCGGCAGCGCGATCGTCAGGCACTGTATTTCGCCCCCAGCGAGGCTTCGCCACGCCCCGCCACCCCCCTCTGCCCGCGCGGGACCCGCGCCCGAGACCTCGGCCGGCAGCTGCGCCGACGCCTCGGCCAGGTCACACCGGAGCGAGGGGTCGTCGGCCAGCAGCTTGAGCACGACAGGCGCGAGCAGCCGAGCGCTCTCGCCGTAGCGGGCCACTTCGGCGAGCCAGGACGACAGCCGGTCGTGGCGCGTGCGCCCGGCCGAACCGCCGGCTGGACCGCCGGCCGAGCTGTCGTCTGGCAGCACGGGATCGTTGCCGGTGGCCAGCAGGAACAGCAGCGCGCCGAGGCTGTAGAGGTCTTCGGACGCGTTGGCCGTGACCCGCTGATCAGGATCCCCACCGGCCGACGCGTGCTCCGGCGCGCGATATCCGGGCGTGCCGGCCCGGGGCGCGGGCTCGCCGGCCGGGCTGGCGGCCTCCAGGTCGACCAGCCGAGGGACGCCATCGGGGTCGATCAGCAGGTTGGCCGGGCTGAGGTCGCGGATCACCATGCCTTCGCGATGGGCGGCCGCCACCAGGTCGAGCAGCCGCCGGCTCATCGACAGCGCGTCCTCGGCGGGTACGCCGGCGGCCACACCCGTGCGGGACCGCACCCACTGCCGCAGCGGGATGCCGGGCAGCCGCTCCATCACCAGGAACAGGTCGCCGTCCTGGGCGAAGACGGCCCGCGGCTCCGGCGCGGCGACCCGGGGGTGCAGCCGGCGCAGCATCCGCGCCTCGTGCAGCAGGCGGGTGCGCGCGTCGTTGCCGTCGAGGTCGGCCTCGGCGTGCGCCCTGGCGTGCTTGACCACGACCGGCTGGTCGGTGCCGGTGTCGGTCGCGGAGTAGATACCGCCGCGGGTGGAGTGCCGGATCGCCTCGCGTACGACGTAACGGTTGCCGAGCAGCACCTCCGAACGGCCGGCAGCCGGCGTCGGCGCGCTGGACGCCGGAGCGGCGGACGCCTCGAACGGGTTGGGCGCCCAGGCCGGCGGCGTGAACCACGCCATCCGCTGGTCGGGGATCGTCGAGCCGTCAGGCGCGCGCAGGAGGTATTGGAACAAGCCGTCGTTGTCGAGCTCGCCACCGCCGGTGAAGCCGCCGAAGCGGTAGTGGACCAGGCTGCCCGGCTGGTAGGGCCGGTCGGAGAGGATCCGCGGCCCGGGCAGGCCTCGCGTGACCTCGTGCAGGCGGGCCGCCAGCGCCACCGACTGAGCGTCGTCGAACGGATAGATGGTGACGAACTTGCCGGACGACTCCCGGTCGCACTCGCGCCCGCAGAGATATCGGACGGCCTTGCGGGTCGGCGCGAACTTGAACGGGGTGCCGAACTCCGCCAGCACCGGCGCGACGCTCGTCAGCACCTCCACCGCCGCGGCCGGTGTGGCCGACACGTGCAGCTTCCAGCCCTGGTCGGGTAAGGCATGCGCGGCCGGTGGCCGCGCCGTGTGCCAGAGCCGGCCGGGTTCGACGCGCCAGCTCCTCAGTTTTTCCACGATCACATCGATTGGTTCGAAAATCAGGGTGGTCTGATCGTTGAACATCTCGAGCGTGGTCCCCGTGATCTGCCTGTCGCCCACAGCCAGACCCCCTTCCATCCGGGCTTATGGTACTAAAAGTGCGCAAGCAATTACCAAGGGTTCGGGTGAAAATAAAACGGCTTCTTTGCACGACCGCGGGCTCATTCGCAGGTCGGACCGGGGCAGCCGGCAGTTGGGAGACGGCCTAGGCGATCTGTTCCAAGGGGTCGCCGGTCAAGCGCGCGGCGCATGGCGCCGCGCTGGCAAGGCGGAGGAGGAGCCAGGAGGGGCCTCCGGCGATCGACGACAACGCAGCCGGCGTGGATGCCAGGCGTCGCGCGTCAGGCGACCCCTTGGAATAGATCGTCTAGGCTGTAGCGGTTTGGCTGGGAGCTGTGGGCTTTTGCCTTGGAGGGTGGAACATGGGCGAGTGGCGGGATCTGCACGCGGGCTGGGTCCTTCGCGCGGTTGGCGACACGAGCGAGGTGCCGCAAGCGGTAGCTGACGCACTCGCGGCCGGGAAGGTGGCGGGCACCGTCCCTGGCTGCGTACACACTGACCTGCTGGCCGCCGGCCTGATCCCCGATCCCTATCTCGACCGCAACGAGTACGACCTGCGCTGGATCGGCCGCACCGACTGGGCGTACGCCACGAGCTTCGTCTGGAAGCCGGGCAGCGCCGACCGCACCGACGTGGTGTGCGAAGGGCTCGACACGATCGCGACGCTCGAGCTCAACGGGCAGCCGGTCGGGTCCACGCAGAACATGCACCGCTCGTACCGCTTCAACGTCTCCGACTCGCTTCGCGAGGGCCTGAACGAGCTGGTGATCACGTTCGCTTCCCCCGAGCGCTATGCCGGGGAACAGCGCGACCGGCTCGGCGACCTCCCCGGGCCGAACTCCGCCACCCCTGAACCCTTCAACTTCATCCGGAAGATGGCCTGCAACTTCGGCTGGGACTGGGGTCCGGTGCTGGTCACCTCCGGCATCTGGAAGCCGATCTACCTACACAGCTGGAAGCAGGCCAGGCTGGCGCAGGTCCGCCCGCACGTGAGCGTCGACGAGGGCGTCGGCTACGTCCGGGTCGACGCCGACCTCGACCACCACGACGACAACCGTCCATTGACGCTGGCCACGCGGATCGGCGACCGCACCACCACCACCACCGTCGACGTCGTTCCCGGCGACGCGAGCGTCTCGTTCGAGCTCGAGGTGCCCAACCCCCGCCTGTGGTGGCCCTACAGCCTGGGCGACCAGCCGCGCTACGACCTCGAGGTCACGCTGCTGTCGGCCGAGGGCACCGTCGTCGACCGGTGGACGCGCAAGATCGGGTTTCGCGAGATCCGGCTCGACACCACGCCCGACCAGTACGGCTCCGAGTTCACGATCGTGGTCAACGGCGTGCCGATTTTCGCGCGCGGTGCCAACTGGATTCCCGACGACTGTTTCCCGTCCCGGGTCACCGCCAAGCGTTATCGCGAACGGCTTCTGCAGGCCAAGGGCGCGAATATCGATCTGCTCCGGATCTGGGGCGGCGGCATTTACGAAAAGGACGAGTTCTACGACGCCTGTGACGAGCTCGGAATTCTCGTGTGGCAGGACTTCCTGTTCGCCTGCGCGGCATATCCGGAGGAGGAGCCGTTCGGCTCCGAGGTCGAGGCCGAGGCGCGCGAGAACGTCGCCCGGCTGATGCCGCACCCCAGCCTGGCGCTGTGGAACGGCAACAACGAGAACATCTGGGGCTCGATGGAATGGGGCTGGGCGGATCGGATCGCCGGCCGGACGTGGGGGGAGGGATTCTATTTCGATCTGCTGCCGCGCGTGGTCGCCGAAATCGACCCCGGCCGTCCGTACTGGCCCGGCAGCCCGTACGCCGGCTCGCGCGACCTGCCGGTCAACGCCGACAACTTCGGCTGCTCCCACATCTGGGACGTGTGGAACCAGCGCGACTACTTCTTCTACCGCAGCTACGTCCCGCGGTTCGTCGCGGAGTTCGGGTTCCAGGGCCCGCCGACCTGGGCGACGCTCACCCGGGCCGTCCACGACGAGCCGTTGGCTGCCGACTCCGAGGGCGTGCTGTCGCACCAGAAGGCGACCGGCGGCAACGAGAAGCTGGCTCGCGGGCTGGCACCGCACTTCCCGGAGCCGGTCACGGTCGAGGACTGGCACTGGCTGACCCAGCTCAACCAGGCCAGGGCGCTGCAGCTCGGCATCTCGCACTTCCGCTCCTACCGCGGCCGCTGCATGGGCACCGTCGTCTGGCAGCTCAACGACTGCTGGCCGGTCACATCCTGGGCGGCGGTCGACGGTGACGCCCGGTTGAAGCCGCTGTGGTACGCCCTGCGCGACGTCTACGACTCGCGCCTGCTGTCGGTGCAGCCGAGGGGCGCCGCGCTGGTCGTCTCCGCGGTCAACGACCGCTCCGACGCCTGGGACGCACCGCTCGTCGTCGAGCGGCGTACGTTCTCCGGCCAGGTGCTGGCCCGCTGGCACGGCGTGCTCAAGGCCGGCGCCCGCGACGCGCGCGCGTTCGAGATCGCCGCCGACGTCGCCACGCCGGGCGACCCGGCTGCCGAGCTGCTGGTCGTCACGGCCGGTGACCGGCGGGCGTTCTGGTTCTTCAGGAACGACAAGGACCTCGCCTACCCCGTGCCGGCCTACGACGTCACGGTGACCAAGTCCGGTGACGGCCATCGGGTGCTGGTTACGGCGAAGACGCTGCTGCGCGACCTGTCGCTGTTCGCCGACCGGCTCGATCCGGCCGGAAGCGTCGACACGATGCTCGTCACGCTGCTGCCAGGTGAGTCGCACACGTTCGCCGTTCGCGGGGTCGCCGAGCTCTCGGCCGCCGACCTGGTAGCGCCGGTGTTGCGTACGGCCGGGGACGTTCGCGCTGGTGTTCCGGCTGGGGAGCGGGCCGAGGTCGGTACGGCTGGATAGGGTGTCGCCGTGACTTCGTCGATCTCCGGGCAGACCTCTGGGACGGGTGCCGCCGACCTGACCGAGCGGCTCAGCCGTGCCCGCGCGGCGACCGCCGCCGCGGGCGTCGACGCGTTGCTCGTCTCGCCAGGTGCCGATCTGCGTTATCTCACCGGCTACGACGCCAAGCCGCTCGAACGGCTCACCTGCCTGGTGCTGCCCGCCGACGGCGATCCGCTGCTGGTCGTCCCCGCTCTCGAACGCGCCGCCGCGCAGGCCTCGCCCGCCGGTGAGCTCGGCCTCGAGATCGTCGACTGGCAGGAGACCGACAACCCCTATTCCCTGGTCGCCAAGCTGCTCCCGCACAGCCCGCGCCAGCTCGCGCTCGACAACCAGATGTGGGCCGAGAAGGTCATCGCGTTCCGCGTCGCGATGCCGACCGCGGCGCAGCTGCTGGCCGGCGACATCCTGCGCGAGCTGCGGATGCGCAAGACGCCGGGCGAGGTCGAGGCGCTGCGCCAGGCCGGCGCCGCGATCGACCGTGTGCACGCCCGGATCGGTGAGTGGCTGCGGCCGGGCCGCACCGAGCGCGAGGTCGGCGCCGACATCGCCGACGCGATCCTCGCCGAGGGACACGTGACGGTCGACTTCGTGATCGTCGGGTCCGGACCCAACGGCGCGTCGCCGCACCATGAGCTGTCCGACCGGGTGATCGAGCGCGGCGACCCGGTCGTGATCGACATCGGCGGAACGACGGCGGCGGGCTACTGCTCCGACGAGACGCGCACCTACGTCGCCGGCGGCTCGGCGCCGGAGGAGTTCCTGGCCTACTACGACGTGCTGCTGCGCGCGCAGATCGCGGCCTGCGAGCACGTCCGGCCGGGCGTCACCTGTGAGTCGGTCGACGCGGCGGCGCGTTCGGTGATCGCCGAAGCGGGTTACGGCGACCAGTTCATCCACCGCACGGGCCACGGCATCGGCCTGCAGGGCCACGAGGATCCCTACATCGTGGCCGGCAACACGCTCGCGCTCGAACCCGGCATGGCGTTCTCGGTCGAGCCGGGCATCTACTTCTCCGGCCGGCACGGCGCACGGATCGAGGACATCGTCGTGGTGACCGGCACCGGTGTCGAGCGGCTCAACGTGCGCCCTCGCGAACTTCTCGTGATCGAAAGCTGAGGTACTACTCTGAGCGCCGTGGAGGAGACCGACCGCCAGATCGTCCGCTTGCTCGCGGAGAACGGCCGGATGTCGTACACCGAGCTCGGCAAGCACACCGGGCTGTCGACGTCTGCTGTGCACCAGCGGGTACGCCGGCTGGAGGAGCGCGGCGTCATCAAGGGCTACGCCGCGGTGGTCGACTACGACGCGCTCGGCCTGGCGCTGACGGCCATGATCTCGATCAAGCCGATCGACCCGAGCCAGCCCGACGACTCGCCCGAGCGGCTGCGTGAGCTGCCGGAGATCGAGGCGTGCTACTCCGTGGCCGGCGACGAGACCTACATCCTCAAGGTGCGGGTCGCCACGCCGGCCGGACTGGAAGATTTGCTGGCCAGGATCCGGGCCAAGGCCAACGTCTCCACGCGATCCACGATCGTGCTGTCGACGCCGTACGAGCAGCGGCCGCCGGCCGTCTGATCGCGCACTGGCTGCTTTGAGTCTTCGTCGTGCCTGCTGACCGGTCCACCCGGATGTTCGTGCTCGCGCAGCCCGGCCTTGCCGGGTTGGTGAAACGCGAGCTCTCCTCGTTGCCGGCGGTGTCGAAGGTGACCGATCTCGGCAACGACGGCCGCTCCGATGTCGTGCTGTGTGACGTCGTGCCGGGGCAGGAACGTTCGCTGACCAAGCTACGGCTGGTCGAGGACGTGTTCGTCGAGCTGGGCCGCACCCTGCGTGCGGAGGGCGACAAGCCGCACTGGATCGCCTCGCGGTTGTGGCGGCCCGCGCGCGCTTCGCGGGCGACGCAGGTCTGGCGTTCGGTGACGTCGGCCCGCGGTGGCGTGACGTACCGCGTTGTGGCGCGGGTGCTGCAGGAGCGCGCGTTCAAGCGGACGGACCTGCGCCGGGCGCTGGGTTCGGTTGTGGACAAGGCCGAACGCGGCTGGCGGACGGCCGATCCCGCGAAGCTGGAGATCTGGACGCTGGAGTACCAACGGGGCAAGCTGATCGCCGGCCTGCGGTTGAGCGGGTCGGCGATGCGCCAGCACGGTGGGCGCGAGAGTGAGCGTTCCGGCGCACTGCGTCCGACGGTCGCGGCCGCGATGGTGTCGCTGGCCGGACCCTCCGGTGGCCGGAGTAGTGGCGGTGGCCGGGGCGCCGGTGGTGGTGTGCTGCTGGATCCGTGCTGCGGCTCCGGAACGATCCTCGCCGAGGCGCGAGCCGCCGGCTGGCAGGTCGAGGGCCGCGACATCGACGGTTCGGCGGTTCGGGTCGCCAGGCGTAACGTCGGCGCCGGAACCATCGCCGAGGGCGACGCTCGTTCGCTCGACCTGCCGGCGGCATCGGTCGACGCCTGCGTCTCCAACCTGCCGTTCGGCCGGCAGTACTCCGTGCAAGGCGATTCGGGGGAGTGGCTCCAGGAGGTGCTGGACGAGCTCGCCCGCGTCACCCGGCCCTCCGGCCGGGTCGTGCTGCTGGTGCCCGAGCTACCCCGCGAGTCGCGGCCGCGGGTGTTGCGCCTGGTCGACCGCTTCCCGCTGCGCCTGCTCGGCGCGCCGACGACGATCTGGCACCTGGAGCGTCAGTAACCGAGTAGCCCAAGGAGCTCGTTCAGTAGCCGGTCGTTTCGTCGGCGAGCTCGCGCAGCGCGTCGAGGTGGCCCAGGTGCCGGGCAGTCTCCTCGATCATGTGGACCACGATCCACCGCAGCGACACGAGCTCGATGCCCGGTGGCGCGTACGCCTCGAGCTCGTCGAGCCCGTGGCCGGCGACGATCTCGCGCGAGCGCGCGCACTGCTTGTCGTACTCGTCCAGCAAGGCAGGAAGCGACGATCCGTCGACGCGCCACTCCGCGTCCGGATCGCCGGCGGTCGACGGCGTACGGTGCGGCTCGCCGAGGAAGCTGACCTCGAACCAGTGGTGCTCGACCCACCGCAGGTGCGACACGACGCCCGCGATGGTCGTGAGCGGCGAGGACGGCAGCGGTGCCTGACCCGCGCCGGCGGGTGACAGGCCCTCGCACTTCAGGCGTACGGTCGTGCGCTGCCAGTCCAGCCATCCGGTCAGCATGGCCTGCTCGCCGGCGTTTCCTGCCGGGCGTTGGCGGTTCGGCTCGCTCGTCACGTGGCGATTCTCGCCCAGCCCGTTCGTACGAACGGCGCCGAGGCCGCGGTGAGGATGGCGCGGGTGCTGTTGACGAGTACGCCGATGGCGAGGCCAGCCAGGACGTCGGTGAGCCAGTGGTAGCCGAGGTAGAGCACGGCGACGGAGACGACCACCGGCAGTGCGACCGCGGCGACCTGGATGCAGCGGGTGAGGCCGGCCGGCTGCTCCGGCGCGGAGAAGCGCGAGGCGGTGAGGGCCAGCAGGCAGCCACCGGCCGCGACGGCGTTGGTGACGTGGCCGGAGGGGTAGGACACGCCGCCGGCCAGGAAGTCGACGACGCCGGCGGCGGGTGCGGGCCTCGCGGTCAGCAGCTTCAGGCCGCTCACGACGAGGTTGCCGGCCAGGACGGTGAACGCGGCCTGGCTGACGGGAATCCACGATCCGGTGCGGCGAGCCGTGGTCATGGCAACACAGACGAGCAGCCCGGCCAGGAACTCCAGGCGTCCCAGGCTGTTCAGCGCCCGCAGGATCTCCGAGCCCGCGGGACTCTGCAGGGCTTCCATCCACCGTGCGACCAACTGGTCCAGCGCCGAGACCGGACCCGCCGCCCAGGCGAGAACGGTCACGGCCACGAGCGCCGCGACGGAACCGACCACACTTGCCCAGCTGGACTGCTTGAACCGCATCCCGCTTTACGTTAGCCGCTGGCCGGGCCGCCCGGCCCTGGCTCAGGCGTGGGTGACTCGTCCACTTCCGGCCGGTTTGTGGCGGCCCTGATTCCGGTCAGGCGGCACAGCGCCGCGAAGCCGTCGGGAGTGCCCGGCCAGTGCTGTTCGACGGCTTGCAGCCCGGCGTGGCGTACCACCGAGCGGAGAACGACGGTCACGATGATCGCGTCGTCGGCGTACCCGAGGACGGGGATGAAGTCGGGGATCAGGTCGAACGGGATCGCGAGGTACGCCAGCAACAGGCCGAGCCGGACCCGGACGCCGCGCGGCAGCGTACGGTCGCCGGCCAGCCGGCGCAGGAGCCGCAGCAGGTCGGGAAGGATGCGCATGGCCTCCTTCAGCAACCCGCCCTTCGGCCGGGCGACGGCGAGCGCGATCACCATCAGCACCCAGGCGGCCAGCAACGCGACCGCGACTCCGATGCCGATGTCGAGGAGGAGACCCCAGCTCATTCCACTGTCCCTTCGGTCGCGGCGCCGGTGTCGGCGTGGAGCGCCGCGGCCTCGAACTCCGCGAGCGCCTGGCGGCACCGTTCGACGGCTTCGCGGGCTTCCGCGCCGCCCCGCGCGTCGAAGTAGTCGCGAGCGGCGATCTTGGCCAGCCAGCGTTCGAATCGCTCGAGATCGGCTTCGGACTCCTCCACCTCGGCGTAGGTCGTCCGGCCCTTGGCGGTCTCGGTGGCGATCTCGGTCAGGAACGCCGGGACCCGCTCGACGACCTCGGCGTACTCGACGTCGCGGTCATCTCGTTGCCGCGCGATCAGCTCGTCCAGTTCGGCCCGGTTGGTGATCGCGATCCGGATCGCGCGGGCGGTGCCGCCCTGGTCGCGTACCCGCGCCACGAGGCGGGCGATCGCCTTGCCGACCGCCGGGCGGTCCGGGAGCAGGCAGACCGACTGCTGGAGATAGACCGCGCCGAGCTTGCGCAGGGTTCGCCACACGTGCACCCGCAGGGACGCGGCGGCCCCGGTGGAGATGCTGACCAGCTGCCAGTTCCGCTCGGCGTCGCTCGTCATGTTACGAACGTAACACATGCCTGCTACGTCTGGCGCCTGGCGCTAGTGTTTCGACTTGTGATCGACTTCGGTGGCGTGGCGGTGGGGGACCTGGACGTGCGGTGGATCCACGGAGCGGAGGACGATCCGCCGATCCAGGTGCATCGGTACGACGAGCACACCTACGTCCTGCGGCAGAGCAAGCGCGTGCACTACGAAGCGCCGTTCCTCTACCTGATGTTCGGCAACGAGCGCGCGCTGCTGCTCGACACCGGCGCCACCGAGGACCCGTCGGTGTTCCCGTTGCGCGAGACCGTCGACGGGATCGCCGCGGGGTGGCTGGCCGCCCATCCTCGTGAGCACTACGAGCTGGTCGTGGCGCACACCCATTCCCACGGCGACCACATCGCCGGCGACGGGCAGTTCGCGGACCGGCCGGACACGAAGATCGTCGGCCCGAGCGTCGAGGAGGTACGAACGTTCTTCGGCTGCACCGGCTGGCCGGAGCAGGTCGTGACGTACGACCTGGGCGGCCGGACGCTCGAGCTGACCGGGATCCCCGGCCACCATCCGACGTCGGTGGTGCTGTTCGACCCGTGGACAGGTTTCCTGCTGACCGGGGACACGATGCTGCCCGGCCGGCTGATCGGCAACGACATGCCCTTGTTCGTCAGCAGCATGGACCACCTGCTGGACTTCGCCGCCGCGCGACCGGTCACCCACGTACTGGGTTGCCACATCGAGATGTCCCGCACACCCGGCCACCTCTATCCGATCGGCTCGACCTACCAGCCGGACGAGCCTCCGCTGCAGCTGACGGTGACCCAGCTCCGCGCGGCCCGGGCCGCAGCCCACGAGGTCGCGGACCGGCCGGGCCTACACAGCTTCGACGACTTCGTCATCGACAACCGGACCGGCTGACCGATCGCGAAACCGCTTTGAGCCGATGCACGTCATCGCCGGTATGCCGGAGAGCTCTGGGCGCTTCATCTCGGAGCTTGCTCGGAGGGACCACACGTAGCCATCAGCGTCGATCGGGCAAGATCTGCGTATGGAACTGATGGCGCCCATGCTGGCGGTGCTCGGCACGATGCCGCCGCCCGGTCAGCAGCCGTACTGGTCGTTCGAGATGAAGTGGGACGGCGTACGCACGCTGGCCTATCTCGAGCGCGGGCAACTCACGCTTTACGCTCGGTCCGGTCGCGACCGCACCGCGTTGTATCCGGAGTTGGAGCCGATGGCCGGTGCCGTGCCCGCACGCGAGGCCATCATCGACGGTGAGGTGGTGGCGTTCGACGCGAGTGGACGGCCGAGCTTCGCCGCGTTGCAGACCCGGATGCACAGCCTCGGGCCGGCTCCGCGGGCGCCGATCGCGTTCCTGGCGTTCGATCTGCTGCATCTGAACGGCATCTCGCTGCTCGGCCATCCCTACGTCGAACGGCGCAGCCTGCTCGACTCGCTCGAGCTGGCGGGCCCCAACTGGCAGCTCCCGCCGGTGTTCCGCGGCATGGGCGACGCCGCGTTGCAGACCAGCGTCGCGCAGAATCTCGAGGGCGTCGTCGCCAAGCGGCTCGACTCGCTGTACGAGCCGGGCCGCCGCAGCCCGGCCTGGATCAAGGTGAAGAACACCATGATGCAGTCGGTGGTCGTCGGCGGCTGGCGCACCGGCAAGGACTCCAGGCAGTCGACGTTCGGGTCGCTGCTGTGCGGCGTGAACGACCCGAGCGGGCGGCTGGTCTACGTCGGCCGGGTCGGCAGCGGGTTCGACTCCGAGACCCTCGGCGAGCTCAGCCAGCGCCTGACCGGTCTCGCGCGCACCACGTCGCCGTTCCACGACACCGTGCCGTACGAAGACACCCGCGACGCGCACTGGGTCGATCCCGTCCTGGTCGGCGAGGTCGTGTTCGCCGGATGGACGCCGGACAACCGGCTGTGGCACCCGCGCTGGCACGGTCTGCGCAGTGACATCACACCGCGAGAGGTCGTACGCGAGTCGTGAGCAAAAGTGGCCAAACCGATGACGGGTAAGGGAACTGTCACGTAGCTTTCGCCTATCGGTGCGGGCGGGAGTCGTGGGACCACGGTCAGCGACTTCGGCCCAACTCATCAGGTAGGGGATGCACATGGGCAAATCAGGGAGATCTGGCAGGTATGGCCGGCTGGGCGGTGCCGTCCTGGCCGGCATCGCGCTCGTCATGGCGTCAGCGGCGACAACGACCTCGGCACAGGCGGCACCGGGACCGGCGAAACGGGACGCGGCGACCTCCTCCAGCGCGCAGCAGAGCGTCTCGGCGTACTGGACGAGCGACCGCATGCGCAGTGCGATTCCGATGGAACGCCTGGTCAGCAGGAAATCCGTCGAACGCGCGAACGTGGCCGCCGGCGAGCCGTCGGTCATCGAAGGCACAGCCTCGAAGCTGCTCGGTGGCGTGACGCCGCAGGCGTTCCCGGAGTCCGGCGGGCCGTGGACGGGCGCAGGTGCGGTGACGAAGACCGCCGGTCGCGTGTTCTTCGTCTTCAACGGGCAGAACGCCTCGTGTTCCGGTGACGCGGTCACCAGCACCAACAAGAGCGTCGTCGTCACGGCCGGGCACTGCGTGAAGTACCAAGGCACCTGGCACACCAACTGGGTGTTCGTTCCGGGCTACGACAACGGCAGCCGTCCGTTCGGCACCTGGACCGCGAAGGCGACGCTGACCACGCCGCAGTGGCAGGCTTCGGAGGACCTCAACTACGACGTCGGCGTCGGCGTGGTCAACCAGCTGAACGGTCAGAGCCTCACCGACGTGGTCGGTGCGCAGGGCATCGCGTTCAACCAGGCACGCAACCAGAGCATGTACACCTTCGGCTATCCCGCGGCCGACCCGTACGACGGTACGAAGCTCATCTACTGCAGCGGATCCACCTTCACCGACTTCCTGCTCAGCACGGACCACGGCATGGCGTGCGACATGACCGGTGGTTCCAGCGGCGGACCGTGGTTCCTGCGGTTCAGCGAGTCCAGCGGCACCGGCGTGCAGGCGTCGGTGAACAGCTTCGGCTACAACTTCCTGCCTGGGTACATGTTCGGACCGTACTTCGGGGCGGACGCCCAGAACCTCTACAACCGCGCGCAGGCGAGCTGAGCGCTCAGCCGATGCCGATGTCGTGGGTGGTCCGTCCGGTCTCGGGTGGGCCGCCCACGCTCGGATAGCCGGCATCCTCAGGCAGCAGCTGCATCCCCGGCAGCACCTGGTCGAGCTCGCCGGGTTCGAAGCGGTGCAGGTCGATCGCGTACCAGAACTCGTCCTCCACCTCGCCGTCGAACTTGTACGCGCCGTCCGGCGACACCGAGGCCCAGCCGTCCGGGAACGTCAGCAACGTGAGCCAGAGCTCCGGATGCTCCTTGCCCTCGACCTGCCACAGCCGGATCGCGCCGTCCTCGCCCGCGGTCGCGAGCAGGCGGCCGTCCGGGCTGTAGATCGCCGACGACGTACGCCGGCCGTGCCCGCGTACGTCGTGCAGCCGCTGCCCGGTCTCGAGGTCCCACAGCCGCACGCGACCGTCGTAGCCGGCGCTGGCCAGCACAGTGCCGTCGGCGTTGAACGAGACCGCCGACAGGCCGGCCGCGTGCGCCGCGCCGATCTCCAGCCGCAGTGAGCCGGTCGCGACGTCCCAGAGCCGGATCGTGCGGTCCTCGCTTGCGGTGGCGAGCTTGCGACCGTCCCGGCTGAACGCGAGTACGTAGACCCGGTCGCCGTGCCCGAGCAGCTGCCGGACCTCCAGGCCGGTCTGCGGATTCCACAACCGCACGGTGCGGTCGTCGGCAGCGGTCGCGATCAGGTCGCCGGCCGGGCTGAATGTCAGAGCCCTTACCCGGTTGACATGTCCGAGCAGCTCGGCCTTGCGCAGCCCGCCCGTCACCTGCCACAGCTTCACCGTGTCGTCGTCGTTGGCGGTCGCGATCGTCTGCCCGTCCGGGCTGTACGTCACACCCCATACGAACGATTCGGTCGGGTCGACGATGAGCTGTTCGACCGCCCGACCGGTCCGGGCGTTCCAGCGGTAGACGATGCCGGTGCCCCCGGTCGCCGCGATCGTGGACGCGTCCGGGCTGACCGCGACCTGGTTCAGGAACCGCACGTCGCCGCCGGTCAGCCGGTGCAGGAGCCTGCCCTGCTCGAGGTTCCAGACCCAGACCTCGCCGGTGTTCGTGCCGGCGACGAGTCGTTCGGACGCCTGGTCGAACTCCAGCTTGTAGACCCGCCGCTGATGCCCGCTGAGTGTCGCGAGCTCGTGCCCGCCGTCGCGGCTCCACAGCCGTACGCTCTCGTCCAGGCCGAGTGTCGCGACCTGCGCGTGCCTGGCCGGGCAGTAGGCGACGGCCCGGACCGGCGCCGACGTCGCGGGAAAGACCTCGAGCGGCCGCCCGTCACGCGGGTCCCAGGTGCGTACGGTGCCGTCGGCGCTCGCCGAGCAGAGCTCCTCCGTACCGGACGGCGCGAAGCCCAGCCAGCGAACGGCGTCGCTGTGCTCGTTGAGCGTGCTGCGCAACGCGCCCGTACGGCTGTCCCAGAGCTTGATCGAGCCGTCGGAGCCGCCGGTCGCGATGTGCGTGGCGTCGCTGTTGACCGCCAGCGCCAGCACCGGCCGCCGGTGTGCCGGGATCTCCCGGCGCAACGGGTATCCCCGCGACAGACCCCACATCCGGACCAGGCCGCCGCCGGAGCCGGTCGCCAGGAACTCCGGTGTGACGGCCAGAGCAGTCACGCCGCCGTCGTGCCTTTCCGCGAACGTGTGCCGCGGCTCGCCGGTGTGCGCGTCACACAGGCGTACGCCACCGCCCGCGTCGCCGGCCACCAGCAGCTCGCCGTCGGGACAGAACGACAACGCCAGCAGGTATCCCTCGGCGTCCTCCCGCGTCGCGAGTGTCAGCCCGCGCTGGGTGTCCCAGATCCAGAGCCGCCCGGCCCGGTCACCCGCGGCGATCAGCGAGCCGTCCGGCGAGAACGCCAACGGCCAGGCCCACTCGTCGTACCCGGCCAGCACCTGCCGCAGCCGGCCCGTGCGCGCGTCGAGCAACCGGATCGTGCCGTCGTCGCTGGCGGAGGCGAGGGTCGAGCCGTCGGGGGAGTAGACGATGCCGTAGACCTTCTGCGCGTGCCCGCGCAACGTGCGCAGCGCCCGGCCGCTGTCGGTGTCGCACACCACGATTCCGCCGTCCTCGCAGCCGATCGCGAGCGACCGGCCGTCCGGGCTGTAGGCGAGCGGAACCGACAGGGGTCCGTGCGCGACGCCCTTGGCGGGGCCGACCGTGGCGGGCGCGACCTGCAGGCTGATGTGCTCGCGCGGTGCGCGCTTGGCCTGCTGCAACGCCTGCTGGCGTTGGTGTTCCTCGTCGGCCGTGGTCTGGTCGATGGTCTGCGACAGCCAGCGCCGGCCGACCATGTCGGTGCCCTCGATGAGGGTACGGATGAGCTTCGCGTTGACGAACAGTGCGCCCTCGACGCTGACCGAACGCAGCACGGCGTCGGTGAGGTCGGCCTTGCTGAGGTCCGCGCCGGTGAGGTCGGCGTACGCGATCTCGGCACCGGTCAGCGAGGCTCCGGCCAGGTTGGCGTTGCCGAGGTTCGCCTCGGTCAGGTTCGCGCCGTCCAGTCGCGCGTCGGAGAGATCGACGTCGTGCAGGTTCGCGGCGGTGAGGTCCGCACCTGTGAGGTCGGCGCCCGGCAGTACGGCACCGTGCAGCTGCAGCGGCTCAGGTGCCTTGTGCCGGTCGCGGTCGAGCACGACCTTGAGCGCCGCGGCGACATCGGCGGGCAGCCGGCCGGCCGGGGGCAGTGCCCGCGACTGCCGCCGGACGAACGTCGACAGCACCTCGATCACGGCGGCGTAGTCGCGGCGCGAGTCGTGCGCGATCCGGGCCAGGCCGTGCACACCACCGACGCGTACGGACTCCTCAGGCGAGCCGAGCTGCTGGACGGCCTGGGTGTAACGCTCGGTCAGCTGCGCCTGCAGGGAGAGCTGGTAGTTGCGAGCCGTGTAGTACAAGGGAATCAGCGCGAGCAGGCCGCCGACGGCCTGCAGCAGCCGGCCGCGGACCTGATCGATGTCGGGCGGTGCGGTGCCGCCGTGCGTGACGTCGTAGCGGGCGATCCAGCCGGCGCCGGGAAAGACCAGCAGATAAAGCAGGAGCAGTCCGACGACTGCTCCTGCCAGTATCAACCATCCCCGCACCGATATCCGCATGTCCCCAAGCGTATGGGGGTTTTAGTAGGCGGAGGCACGGAACGCGTAGACGTTGCGCTGGTTCGGATGCTCTGATGCCGTCCACACCTGGCCACGGTCGGGCCAGTAGGAGAAGTCCTCCGGGCCGATCGCCAGCACGTCGGTGTTCATCACGACCGATCCACCAGGCGTGAACTCCCCGAGGTCGCCCTTGTTGCTGTCGCCGTCGCTGGTCGACAGCAGGTACTTGTTGTTGATCGAGACCGCGCCCTGCATGCTGGTCACGTCGACCTGGTAGGCCTGCGTCCCGTGCGCGTAGCCGTCGGAGCTCGTGGTCAGCAGGCGGTTGGTGTAGTCGATCGGGAACCGCACGAGCCGGGTTCCGCTGCCGGGGTTGGCATACTCCCCGACGACCACGCTGTCCGGCGTGCTGGACCGGTCGAGCGAGGCGAACGAGAACGTCAGGTTGGTGTACCCGCCGGCCGTCGAGCGCAGGTAGCGGAACGACTGGGGGAGCACGTACTTGTAGTTGAACGCCTGGTACGTGCCGTCGGGCTGGCGGCCGATCAGGCTCTCGTTGCCGGTCGTGACCTGCCAGAGGTGCCGCAGGTCGAACACCCTGAAGCCGTTGGAGGTGTCGGCGACGTAGAGGTAGTAGCCGTACCAGAACATGCCGCCGGCGTGGACGTTGACCGGGCGGAAGTTCGGGCGGCCGGCGCTGTCGGTGTAGGGCTCGACCAGCAGGACGTGCCGGTAGGTCGGGGACGCGGTGTTCGACCAGTCGACGAACGACAGCCGCACGCCCTTGTCGATGCTGTCCTCGAGGTGGTCGTACCAGCTGACGACGACGGCGGTGGAGCCTTCGTAGGTGCCCTCGGTGTAGGCGTCGGCGGTGGTCGTGACTCCCTGCGGGTACCAGTCGGGTGTGCCGGCGTCGCCGGAGTTCCAGCAGAAGCCGATCACGACGTTGCTGGCCGACGGCGTGCACCTGGTGGCGACCCGGTTGCCGTCGCCGACCACGGTCGGCACCGACACGTTGGGCAGCAGCGCGTCCAGGCCGGCGATCACAGGTGAGTCGGCGGTCTTCTGCAGCCGGAAGTTCGACGCGGTGAGCTGGGTCGCCGCGTTCGCCGACGGTGCGGCGGCCACCATGCCGCCGAACGCCGCGGCCGCCGCCGCGGCGATCACGAGCTGTTTACGTGCCGGGGCGAGTCGCACCATGTGAGCTCCAAGGGCCAGGCCTGCGTAGGAGGAAACCGCCTGCTCCCTGCATGGTGAGCGGATGGAGCTCCGTAGCCCAGTGCACTGGCAGCTAGTTGCCAGCGCACCGGGCTACGGCGAAGGAACTTTTCGCCGACTGTTCCGGCGGCCTCAGTTGTGCTGGTGGCTCAACGTGCCGGCCGTCGGCCGCGAGCCGGGCAGCGGGCTGGAGGCCGTGACATCGCGCGGCACGATCGAGAAGCCCTGCCAGTGCATCGGCATCGGATCCTCGTCCTCGTCGCGGGGAACGTGGTGGAACGAGACGCCGACCCACAGCACCGGGTCGGTGACCCGCTCGCCGTTGACGAACTTGTCGACCGACGTCGCGCAGTTCGGGCTCTCGCCGCCGTTGTCCTCGACGAGGGTCTCGCACTTCTTGCGCTGCGTGACGTACATGTCGTTGTGTGACCAGCTCTCGGCGGCCGGGCCGCGTACCTGCGAGCTCTGGTCGTTCACGATCTCCCACGACTTGGCGTGCAGGTCGCTGTTGCGCTGTTTGGGATCGACGACCCGCCACCACCGCATCGGCTGGATCGTGGCCGCACCCTCCTTGCCGTAGACCTTGCGATGCATCGAGATCTTCCGCGTGCCGTTGCCGGTGAAGTCGTACTGCTCGACGACATCGTCCTTCGGCCCGTTGACGTCGAAGTCGAGCCGCCAGTACGCCAGGTGGCTGTGGTTGGGCGAGAACCGGCTCGAGCGGACGCCGATCGGCCAAGCCTGCTTGCGATCCTCGACCTCGATGGAGTCACCCGGCAGCGAGCCGGTCGCGCCGAGCCGCGGTGTGATCGTGCCGTCGTCGGAGAAGCGGTACTCCGTGACGTAGGTGTACCAGCCGATCTGACTGATCGCGAACACCGCGAAGTCGTTGCCCTGCAAGGCCTTGTCGGTGACCTGCGGCTCCTCGGTCTCCTCGTCCCAGTCCCAGTCCTGGTCGCGATAGGCGAGCCCGCGCTTGTTCGTGATCAGGCAGACCGCCCGGACGCCGTGGTGGGCACGGATCTCTCCGCCGGGGCAGTCGGTCTTGGTCAGCCCGATCACCTCGCCGAGCCCGCCGATGTCGTTGAACCGGGGCTGGCCCTGGTCGTACGGCACGTGCAGCGCGGCGATGCCGGCGTTGGCCAGCACGAGCTGCGGAACCCCGCCACGTGGTGTGTAGGTGACGTGGGACAGCGTGAGCCCTTCTTCCTGCCGCAGCTGCCAGCACATCTGCCAGCGGGCACCATTGGGCAGCTTGCGGTCGATCCGGTACGCGTTCGAACAGGGCAGCAGGGTTTCCGCTGCCTGGGCCTGGGTGTTGGCCACGCCGACGAGCGTGGCGAGGACGGCGAGCGCCAGCAGGACGACGCCGATACCGCGGTATCTCATGGCTTCCGATTCCCCTCGACTACCAGGAAAGGACGTGGACGCGGCCGGCCGACAGGTCGGCGACCAGGCGCGTGGTGTCGACCCATTCGCTGCTCGGCAGCTGCATGAAGACGAAGACACAGCGGTGCTTGCCGCAGGCGGCGACGTCGGACGCGTTCTTCGCGCCGGCGGCCTGGGGCGCGCGGAAGATCAGTGCCTGCGTTCGCAGCTGCCTGGCTGACGTCAGCTGCTTGCTGGTCGTGCGCCGGAAGTCCTCGCGCAGCAGCGGTCCGAGCCGGTCGTTCGAAAGGACGAGCTCGGCGGCCCGCCGGGCCTCCGCGGCCGTTGCCGACGGCTGCCCGCTGACGACGCCGGTCGACTCCACCTTGCCCGAGTCGAGGTTGACGACGCGGTGCAGCGCGCGGTCACGGGAGTAGTCGTAGAGATAGACGTCCGCCCTGCGTGCGCTGCGAAGCAGGTCGGTGCCCTTGTCGGCCTCGTGCACCTGCGAGTAGAGGACATCCGTCCTCGCCGGTGCGACGAGTGACTCCGGAAGCCCGGACTTCGCCAGTACGGAGGCCTTGCTCTGTTCGGAGCTGCTCAGCGGATCCAGCCCGGTGCCCGGTGGCACGGGTCTGGCGTCGGCGGAACGGGTATGGAAAAGCGTGTTGTAGAAGGCGATTCCGCAGATCGCGAGGATCGCACAGCCGATCGCGAGCACGACGAACCGGCGTTTTGGCATGGCTTGTAGCCCCCTTTAGCCCATCACCTGCCGCGGCCGCGCCCTCCGCGCAGCCGTCTGGAACGAGGTTGTGTGGGGAGGACGTGGCGGGGGCAAGAAAAGGTTGCTCGACGGCCGGAATCACTTCTGGGCCGTGGCTTCTGGGGTCTCGGCCAGGGTTGTGGTAATTCGTATTCGACAGCGCGCCGGAGTTAGCCCCCACCCGGGCGGACCAGGCCGCTCTCGTAGGCGTAGACCACGGCCTGCACGCGGTCGCGCAGGTTCAGTTTCGACAGCACGTTGCCCACGTGCGTCTTGACCGTCGTCTCCGAGACGAACAGCTTGGCGGCGATCTCGCCGTTCGACAGCCCGCGGGCCATCAGCTGCAGCACTTCCCGCTCGCGTTCGGTCAGGCTGCCCAGCCGTTCGTCGGCCGCGCTGTCGGTGACGGTCAGCGTGCCGGCGAACTTGTCGAGCAGCCGGCGCGTGACCGTCGGCGCCACCACCGACTCGCCGCGCGCGACGATGTGGATCGCCTCCACCAGGTCGTCGGGTGGAACGTCCTTCAGCAGGAACCCGGACGCACCGGCTTTCAACGCGGCGATGATGTATTCGTCGAGATCGAACGTCGTCAGCACGAGCACCTTGATCGTGCTGCCCCGGTCGGTGCCGGTGATCTGCCGGGTGGCTTCCACGCCGTCGAGGTGCGGCATCCGGATGTCCATCAGCACGACATCGGGCTGCAGGGCTCGCGCCTCCTGCACCGCGGCGCGGCCGTCACCCGCCTCGCCGACGATCACGATGTCGGGCTCGGACTCCAGGATCATCCGGAATCCCGTACGCAGCAAGGGCTGGTCGTCGGCCAGGAGCACCCGGACCGGCTCGTTCGGAGGTGTTGGCGCGTTCTCGTTCAATGGTCCTTCGCCATGCTCTCTATCGGCATCCGAGCCGAAACCTGGAACCCTCCGGCCGCTCGCGGCCCGGTTCGCAACGTACCGCCGTTGAGACTGACGCGTTCGCGCATGCCGATCAGCCCGTGGCCGGAGCTCGCGCCGTTCGCCGCCGCGGCCGCCGCACCCGGAGCCGTCCGTTGGGTGAACGTACGCCGGCCGCCGTCGTCGGTGACGGCCACCGTGACCGCGTCCGGCTCGTACCGGAGCATGACGCGAGCCCGGGTCGGGCCGGCGTGCTTGAGGGTGTTGGTGAGTGCTTCCTGGACGACACGGTAGATCGCCAGGTCGATGCTGGCCGGGAGCCTGCGGCTCTCGCCGAGGACGGTGAGCTCGACCTCGAGGCCGGCTTCACGGGCGCGTTCGAGGAGGGGCGGCAGCTCGGCGACGCCTGCCTGCGGCGAGAGCACGTCGGCGTCGGGCTCGGTGCTCTCGTCGGAGCCGTCCGAGGCGCGGTCGGCCGACCGGTCGGCGGTTCGCAGGGCACCGACGATGCGGCGCATCTCGTCCAGTGCGGCGCGGCCGGTGTCCTCGACCGCGCGCATGGCTTCGGAGCTGCGATCGGGGTCGCGATTGAGGGTGCGCCTGGCGGCCGCGGCCTGGACCGTCATCACGCTGACGTGGTGGGCGACGACGTCGTGCAGCTCGCGGGCCACCCGAGCGCGTTCCTCGGCCAGAGCCACCCGGACCTCCACCGCCGCCGTACGTTCGAGCCGCTCGGCGCGGTTCTCGAGCTCGGCGAGATAGCGGCGGCGTGCCCTCAGAGTCCGGCCGATGATCCAGACGCCGGGGAACTGGGCGGCGACGAGCAGCAGGATGACCGGCGTGAGCTCGAGGCCGACGGTCTTGACCAGCTCGGCCTTGGCGAAGAGGTAGGCGATCGAGGCCGCTGCCTGGACGACCACGAGCAGCAGACCGGACCAGACCGGAGCGTAGGCACCGAGGGTGTACGTGGCGAACAGCACGACGACGCCGCCGGCCGCACTGTTGTAGTCGAGGAAGCCCTGGGCGAAGTAGGCGCCGGCGACCGCCAGGAGAACACTGACGGGGAACCGGCGGCGCAGCACCAGTGGCGCGGCGCCGACGACGGCCAGCGCGACGGCGAGCGCATCCGGGCCGCGAAGGCTATAGCCGGCATAGTCGGTGGCGGTCATGCCGAGGAGGTTGACGATCGTGGCGGCGGAGGCCAGCAGGCCGTCAGCGGTGTAGGGATGCGCACGGAGCCACTGCCAGGGGTTACGCCAAACGTGCACACGCACAGCGTAGGCGCCGGTGTGTGGTGGGTGGTCATCCCTGGTGGGGATTGTGGCTCCTCCTACGGGACCAGTGTGCGGCATGCCGCGGCGGTTTGGGGGGTCGTCCCGCGGATGGGCACGATCCGATCAACGTGGCGATCCCTGCGCGAGCAGACTGCGCCGCTGGTCAGATGTCGACCACCGACGTGTGCGTCGACGGCGCGTCGCCGTTGGCGTCGGCCTCCTCGGCGACCCGCGGGTCGGTCGCCGGCAGCGGTGGTGGCGTGCCACCCCACGCCGGGCACAGCGCCTTGTGATCGCACCAGTCGCACAGAGGGCCGGGGCTCGCCCGCCACTCGCCGGTCGTGTGCGCCCGGTCGATCGCGGTCCAGATCGCGGCGAGCTTTCGCTCGGTGGCCAGCAGGTCGGACTCGTCCGGCCGGTATTCGAGCACCTGCCCGTTGCCCAGATAGACCAGCCGGAGGACGGACGGCACCACCGAACGCAGGCGCCACAGCACCAGAGCGTAGAAGCGCATCTGGAACAGTGCCCGCTGCTCGTAGGCCTCCCGCGGCGCCTTCCCTGTTTTGTAGTCGACCACCCGGATCGCACCGCCGGGTGCGACGTCGAGCCGGTCGATGTAGCCCCGCAGCCGGAGCCCTGACTCGAGGTCGCACTCGACGTAGGTCTCCCGCTCGGCCGGCTCCAGGCGCTGCGGATCCTCCAGCGTGAAGTAGGTGTCGAGCAGGTCTCGTGCCGCTGTGAAGAACCGGTCGGCCTGCTCGCCGTCGGCCTCGAACAGCTCGGCCAGGTCGGGCTCGGACTGGAGCAGCTGCGTCCACTGCGGCTCGAGCAGGGTCCCGGCCTCCTGCCGGGTGCGCTGTGCCGCGGGCAGGTCGAACAGCCGCTCCAGCACGGCATGGACCACCGTGCCCCTGGCGGCCTCCGGGCTGGGTCGTTCGGGGATCTTGTCGATCACACGGAAGCGGTAGCGCAGCGGGCAGGTGAGGAAGTCGCTGGCCCGCGACGGCGACAGCACACCGATCGGAACGAAGGTGTCAGCTCCGGTCTCGGTGTCCGGCGTGGTCCCGGCCTCCGAAGTCGTCATAGCTGGCAGCGTAGGGGAGGGCACCGACAGCACGGTGAACAGCGTTGAACCAAGTGATCCCAGCGTGACCAAGTAACGTTGGGTCACTCCCCGGAAGGACGTGTATGAGCCAGGACTCGCAAGAGCAGCGGGACCAGGGTGCCCGAAGGCGCGTTGGGCCGCCCCGTCTCGGTGCGCTGCGCATCGGGCGGATCGTCGGCGTGCCCGTTTATGTGAACCTGTCCTGGTTCGTGGTCGCGCTCCTGATCGCGTGGTACCTCAGCCCGAGTCTGCAGGAACGAGTGCCCGAGCTCGGCCGTTGGTCGTACGTCGCCGGGTTGGTGTTCGCGATCCTCCTCTACGGCTCGGTGCTGGTGCACGAGATCTCCCACGTCCTGGTCGCCAAGCGGTTCGGCCTGCCGGTCCGGGCGATAACGGTGCAGTTCCTCGGCGGTGTGTCGGAGATCGAACGCGAGCCGGAGACACCCTGGCGCGAGTTCGCCGTGGCCGTCGTCGGGCCGCTCACCTCGCTCGGCCTCGGCCTCGGTGCCGGGGCGGCCACCCTCGCGTTCGAGATGCCGGCGTTGCTCGAGCTGGCGGGCGAACTGCTGGCCGGCGCCAACCTGCTGGTCGGCGTCTTCAACCTGTTGCCGGGCCTGCCGCTCGACGGTGGCCGCATGCTGCGCGCGGGAGTGTGGGTGGTGACCAAGCGGCCGCACGTCGGCTCGCAGGTCGCCGGCTGGGCCGGCCGCGGCGTCGCGGTGCTGGTGATCCTGTTGCCCTGGGTGTTGCTCGCCGGGAACGACGGCACACCCAACCTCGTGACGATCATCTGGAGCATCCTGATCGCGACGTTCCTGTGGGCCGGGTCGACCCAGGCCCTGGTCACGGCGAAGATCCGGCGCAAGCTTCCCGCTCTGAAGGCCCGCGAGCTGGCCCGCCGCGGGCTGCCCGTGCCGAGCGACCTGCCGCTGTCGGAGGCGATCCGGCGGGCCGAGCTGTCCGACGCGGGCGCGATCGTGGTCGTCGACAACGACGGCCGCCCGACCGCGCTGGTCAACGAGGCGGCCGTGGTCGCCACTCCCGAGCAGCGCCGGCCGTGGATCCTGGTCGGCGACGTCGCGAGGCGGCTGGAGACCGGCCTGGTGCTGTCGGCCGAGCTGCGTGGCGAGGACCTCGTCCGCGCGATGGGCGGCACGCCGGCCACGGAATATCTCCTGGTCGAGCCCGACGGCAGTATCTATGGCGTGCTGTCCAGCCGGGACGTCGACGGTGCCTTCTCCCGGGCCTGACTCCAGGGCCTGACTCCCGGGCGTAGCTCACGGCGGCGAGCCGTTCCGGTCGGCTGGGGGAGCAGGCCCTTATGCTTCCCGCCGTGCCTGCGAACGAGACCGACGATCACGACGTCCAGCCAGACGCCAGCGAACCGACCCCCGACTCCACCCCCGAAGCTCCAGAGCTCGGCGAGGCCGAAGATCCTGCGGATGGCAAGTCCGACACGCCTGTGATCCGTCCGCTGTCGGCCGGAGAACAGGTGCGCCTGGAAGACCCGAAGGGTAGGCGTCATCTGGTGACGCTCGAAGCCGGGAAGATCTTCCACACCCATCGCGGTGGGGTGGCGCTCGATGATCTGATCGGGCAGCCGGAGGGTGTCGTGGTGATGTCCAGCGGTGGCATCGGCTACCTCGCCTTGCGCCCGCTGCTCAACGACTACATCGTCGGCATGCCGCGCGGTGCGACCGTGATCTACCCCAAGGATCAAGGCCAGATCCTGATGTCGGCCGACATCTTCCCGGGCGCGACCGTCGTCGAGGCCGGCGCCGGGTCGGGCGGGCTGACCTGCTCGTTGCTGCGCGCGGTCGGACCGAATGGCCAGGTCCGGTCGTACGAAAGACGGGATGATTTCGCGAAGATTGCCAGAAAGAATGTGGAGCAGTTCTTCGGAGGCCCGCCTCCGGCCTGGCAGCTCGAGGTGGGCGATGTCGTCGACGGCGTGGCCGAGGGCGACGTCGACCGGATCGTGCTCGACATGCTCTCACCCTGGGAGTGTGTCGACTGGGTGGCGCGGGCGCTGGTGCCGGGAGGTGTGCTGTGTTGTTACGTTGCTACGACCACACAACTTGGCCGCATCGTGGAAACCTTGCGGGCGCATGGCGGGTTCACCGAACCAATGTCGTCCGAGACGTTAGTTCGCACCTGGCACGTGGAAGGGCTAGCCGTACGCCCGGATCACCGGATGGTCGGGCACACCGGCTTCCTGGTGACGTCACGGCGACTCGCCGAGGGCACGGTGCTGCCGATCCGGCGCCGCCGGCCGGCTCCCGGAGCCTACGGCGAGGACTACACCGGTCCACGTCCTGCCGGCGAGACCGATCCCGCCACGCAGCGGGAGTAGACGGAAGTGAGAAGTTCGTTATTCCATCGGAATGTGACGTGATGGCTTGGGAGAGTGACCCGAAAGTGGCTGAGCGATATAGGGTCGAAGAGGAAAGAGGACGCGCAGTCCAGACTCCGGATCTGCGGACCTCACAAGGACTGGGGAGGTGACCGACGTGCCCGCACACGATGACAGACGAGGAGCGCGCTCGCCGGCCGAGCTTGCCAACCAGATCACCTTTCTCGAAGAGGAGATCGCCGCCCTGCGCCGGCGCCTCGCCGAGCAGCCCAGGGAGAACCGACAGCTGGAGCAGCGACTAGCCGAGACCCAGGCGATGCTGTCCAACGTCACCGCTCAGAACGAGCGGCTGGCGTCCACGCTGCGGGAGGCCCGCGAGCAGATTGTCGCTCTGAAGGAGGAGGTCGACCGGCTCGCACAGCCGCCGGCAGGCTTCGGCATCTTCATTCAGCGCGCCGAGGATGACACGGTGGACGTCTACACCGGTGGCCGCAAGCTGCGCGTCACCGTGAGCCCGTCCATCGACCTGGACGCCATGCGTCCCGGCCAGGAGGTCATGCTCAACGAGTCGTTCAACGTCGTCCGCGCGCTTGGCTATGAAGAAGTGGGCGAGGTTGTCATGCTCAAGGAGGTGCTCGAGGACGGCCAGCGTGCGCTTGTCATCGGGCACACCGACGACGAGCGGATCGCGCGGCTCGCCGAGCCGCTGGTCGGCTCGCCGATCCGGGCCGGCGACTCGCTGCTGTTCGAGTCACGTTCCGGCTTTGTCTACGAACGGATCCCGAAGACCGAGGTCGAGGAGCTGATCCTCGAAGAGGTGCCGGACATCCGTTACGAAGACATCGGTGGTCTGATGCGTCAGATCGAACAGATCCGAGACGCGGTCGAGCTGCCGTACCTCCACGCCGATCTGTTCCGCGAGCACCAGCTGAAGGCCCCCAAGGGCGTGCTGCTCTACGGCCCGCCCGGCTGCGGCAAGACGCTGATCGCCAAGGCGGTCGCCAACTCCCTGGCCAAGCAGGTCGCGGCCCGCACCGGCCAGAGCGAGGGCAAGAGCTACTTCCTCAACATCAAAGGTCCGGAGCTGCTCAACAAGTACGTCGGAGAGACCGAGCGGCACATCCGGCTGGTCTTCCAGCGGGCCCGTGAGAAGGCCAGCGAGGGCACGCCGGTCATCGTGTTCTTCGACGAGATGGACTCCCTGTTCCGCACCCGCGGTTCGGGCGTGTCCTCCGACGTCGAGAACACCATCGTTCCGCAGCTGCTCAGCGAGATCGACGGTGTCGAAGGCCTGGAGAACGTCATCGTCATCGGCGCCTCCAACCGCGAAGACATGATCGACCCGGCGATCCTGCGGCCGGGCCGGCTCGACGTGAAGATCAAGATCGACCGCCCGGACGCCGAGTCCGCGCGCGACATCTTCTCCAAGTTCCTCGTGTCCGAGCTGCCGCTGCACGCCGACGACCTCGCCGAGTTCGGCAACAGCCGCGAGGCGTGCGTCACCGGCATGATCCAGCGCACAGTCGAGCGGATGTACTCCGAGATCGACGACAACCGGTTCCTCGAAGTCACCTACGCCAACGGCGACAAGGAAGTTCTCTACTTCAAGGACTTCAACTCCGGCGCGATGATCGAAAACATCGTCAGCCGGGCCAAGAAGATGGCGATCAAGGACTTCCTCGGCCAGAACCAGAAGGGCGTGCGCGTCCAGCACCTCCTGCAGGCCTGCGTCGACGAGTTCAAGGAGAACGAGGACCTGCCCAACACCACCAACCCCGACGACTGGGCGCGGATCTCCGGTAAGAAGGGCGAGCGGATCGTGTTCATCCGTACGCTCATCCAGGGCAAGGAAGGCGCCGAAGCCGGCCGCTCGATCGACACGGTCGCCAACACCGGCCAATACCTCTAGACACCTCCAGACCCCAAAACATCGAGCCGGCCGGGTGGCCGGTTCACCGCGGCGCCGGCCGGACCTCGTGTTCCGGACCGGCGCCGCGGCGCATCCGGCGCACGTATAGCGCGCTCGCGAACACCGCACGCATAGCGGCGATTTAGCGTGCGTATAGCGCGCCGGGTTTCGATGCCGAGGTGGAGTTCAAGCTGCTGGGTTCGCTGGTCGTGACCCGCCACGGCCGCGAGGTGCCCTTGACCGCGCGCAAGCCGCAGGCTCTGCTTGCCATGCTCCTGCTCGAGTCCGGCCGGGTGGTCTCGTCGCGGCGCCTGCTCGGCGAGCTGTGGGAGCACGAGCCACCACGTTCCGCGCTGCCGAATCTCCGGACCTACGCCGCCCACCTCCGCAAGGTCGTCTTCGAAGGCGAGAGCGGCAGGGTCGTGACCGAACCGGCCGGCTACCGGCTCCAGCTGAACGGCGACAGGCTCGACGCCGCCGAGTTCGACCGGCTCTGCCGGGAAGGCAGACGGGCACACCTCGACGGCCGCGCTGTGGCCGCTCTGGAGCGCTACGGACGCGCCAGGACGTTGTGGCGCGGCACACCGCTCCTGGGCGTCAACCGCGGGCCGACACTCGCCGCGGCCTCGGTCGCGCTCGGCGAGCGGTACGCCACAGTGACCGAGACCTGTTTCGAGCTGAGGCTCGAGCTCGCCGCGCGCGACCGGCACCGTGACGAGTACGCCGAGCTGGTCGCCGACCTGCGCTCCTATCTCGCCGAACACCCGCTGCGCGAGCTGCCGTGGCGGCTGCTCGTGCTGGCGCTCTATCGCTTCGGCGACATCGCGGCCGCACTCGGTGCTTACGCCCAGGCCCGTGCGACGTTCCGCGACACGCTGGGGCTGGAGCCGAGCCCCGACCTGCGGGCCTTGCAGCAGGCGGTGCTGCGCCGCGATCCGGCCATCGGTGCGCGACCGTTCGTGGAGCAGGACCTGCCGGGAACGGTCCGGGTGCTGGTGTGCGGACCGCGTTCCGGCACCGAGCACGAACGTCGTACCGGAGCGGAGCTGGGCCGGCTGATCGCGGCCCGCGGTGCCGCCGTCGTCGGCCGGGACGACGAGGTCGGCCAGGCAGCGGTCACGAGCGCACGGGCGGCCGGCGGCGCGGCGATCACTGCCTGCGGCAACGGGCCGGGCCGGATCGATGCCGTGATCGCGGTCAGCGGCTCCTGGTACGCGCTCGCGCAGGTGGCAGCGGCCAAGCAGGCCGACGATCTTCCCGTTGTGCAGCTCGGCGGTTGGACGATCCTCGACCGGTCCGGCGGTCCCGTGCCAGGTGTCCAGCCGGCGGAGAACCCGGCCGACGCCGTACGCCGCGTCCTCGGCGAACAGTGAACGGATCGGCCACCGGCCATCTCCGCCAGCCGGCCGGCCGTACCGCTGCCTGGCACGCCAGGCGCAACTCGGTGATTGATCGTGGCGTCGCAGTCCGGTATCGACACAGACCGCGTAGGCTCGGGGAACATGGGCGTGCGACGAGTGATGGGCATCGAAACCGAATACGGCATTTCGGTTGCCGGCCAGCCAACGGTCAACCCGATGCTGTCCTCGTCTCAGGTCGTGAACGCCTACGCCGGACAGGTGATGCGTTCACGCCGGGCCCGGTGGGACTTCGAGGAGGAGAACCCGCTGCGTGACGCGCGCGGCTTCGACCTCGCGCGAGAGCTCGCCGACGAGAGCCAGCTGACCGACGAGGACGTGGGCCTGGCCAACGCGATCCTCACCAACGGTGCGCGGCTCTACGTCGACCACGCGCACCCCGAATACTCCTCGCCGGAGGTCACCAACCCCCGTGACGTGGTGATCTGGGACAAGGCCGGCGAGCGGATCATGGCCGAGGCGGCCAGGCGGGCCGGCGAACCACCGCTCACGACGCCGATCCTGCTCTACAAGAACAACACCGACAGCAAGGGCGCGTCCTACGGCTGTCATGAGAACTACCTCATGAACCGCGCGACGCCGTTCGCCGACATCGTGAAACACCTCACGCCGTTCTTCGTGACGCGGCAGGTGGTCTGTGGTGCCGGCCGGGTGAGCATCGGCCAGGACGGCAGCAAGCACGGCTTCCAGATCAGCCAGCGCGCCGACTTCTTCGAGGTCGAGGTCGGCCTGGAGACGACGCTGAAGCGTCCGATCATCAACACACGTGACGAGCCGCACGCCGACGCCGACAAGTACCGCCGGCTGCACGTCATCATCGGCGACGCCAACCTCGCGGAGATCTCGACCTACCTCAAGGTCGGCACCACCTCGCTGGTGCTGGCGATGATCGAGGCCGACGCGCTCGGCACCGTCGACCTGGTGATGGACCACCCGGTCACCGAGCTGCACGACGTCTCGCGCGACCCGAGCCTGAAGCACCTCGTGACGTTGAAGAGCGGACGCAAGCTCACCGCGCTGCAGGTGCAGATGGAATACCTCGAGCAGGCGCGCAAGTTCGTCGAGGACCGCATGGGCGCCGACGTCGACCCCGAGACCCGTGAGGTGCTGGACCGCTGGGAGTCGGTGCTGACCCGGCTCGAGTCCGACCCGATGTCGTTGTCCGACGAGCTCGACTGGGTGGCGAAGCTGTCGCTGCTCGAGCAGTACCGCCAGCGCGACGGTCTCGACTGGAGCCACTCGAAGCTGCAGCTGATCGACCTGCAATACACCGACATGCGGGCCGAGCGCGGCCTCTACCAGAAGCTCGTCGAGCGCGGCCGGATGAAGCGGCTGGTCAGCGAGGAAGAGGTGCAGGCGGCGATCCTGCGCCCGCCGACCGACACGCGGGCCTACTTCCGCGGCCGGTGCCTCGCGCAGTACGCCGACCAGGTGGCGGCGGCGTCGTGGGACTCCGTCATCTTCGACCTGCCGGGCTACGACTCGCTGCAGCGGGTGCCGACCCTGGAGCCGCTGCGCGGCACCCAGGCCCACGTCGGCGACCTGCTCGACCGCTGCCGTACGGCCGAGGAGCTGGTCCGCGCCATCACCGGCGGCTGAGGCCGTCCGGCCGGACCACTTGCGGCCCTGGTAGTTCGCGCTGCGCGAACGCCGAGATTGCCGCTCCGACCAGGCATTTTCTTCCGACGCCCAATCGTTGACCAAGTGTGTGCAAACTGGCCGCGTGGGTAGCTCCACAGCGTCGGTGCGCACTTGTAAGGTCCTTTAGTGGGTGCCGGTGACCGGCGCCCGTACGGACTGGTCCGGCCCTGGCCCAGGCGACGGGCACAGATGGATGGGTGGGAGACATGACCGCACGAGATGGTGGACAGCAGCAGCGCAACCCGCGCAAGAGCTCCGAAGAAGAAGAGCTGACCGACGTCCAGACCGACGAGGACGCCCAGGCCCGCAAGGCAGCCCTGGACGAGGATGTCGACGCCCTGCTTGACGAAATCGACGAGACCCTCGAGTCCAACTCCGAGGAGTTTGTCCGGGGATTCGTGCAAAAGGGCGGAGAATAGTCACCAGATGTCCGGTTTGGAACAACGGTGTTCTGAACGACGCACGAGGTTGCGTCGAATACATGGTGCGGGCCCGACGCCGCACCCTCCTGTGTTTCAGCTGTAACAGCGCCATCGGTAACTTTGGCGACGACCCGGTGCGGATGCGCCGGGCCGCCAGCTATTTGGAAGGGGACGTGTGGCCGCCGATCAAGTCCGTCCTGGAGCGATACCCGCAGCTTTCTTGACGCCCGGGACCTCATCTTTTGCCGACTTCCTCGCGTCGTATGCGCCTGACCTGCTGCCCGGCAGCGGCACGCCGCCGGCGACCCGCGTGACTGACGAGGTGCCGCACGGAACCACCATCGTGTCGTCGTGCTACTCCGGTGGCGTGGTGATGGCCGGCGACCGGCGCGCGACCGCGGGCAGCATGATCGCCGTGCGCGACGTCGAGAAGGTCTTCCCCGCCGACGAGTTCTCCGCGATCGCCTACGCCGGCGCCGCCGGCATGGGTGCGGACCTGATACGCCTGTTCCAGGTCGAACTCGAGCACTACGAGAAGATCGAGGGTGTCCTGCTGTCGCTCGACGGCAAGGCCAACCGCCTGAGCCTGCTGCTGCGCGGCAACCTCGGCATGGCCATGCAGGGCCTCGCCGTCGTCCCGCTGTTCGCCGGCTACGACGAGGAAGCCGGCCACGGCCGGATCTTCTCCTACGACGTCACGGGTGGCCGTTACGAAGAGCGCGCGTTCCACTCCATCGGCTCGGGTTCGCTGTTCGCCCGCGGCTCGCTGAAGAAGCTCTACCGCGAGGACGCCGGCGAGGAAGAAGCCATCGCCGCGTGCGTCCAGGCGCTCTACGACGCCGCCGAGGACGACTCCGCGACCGGTGGGCCGGACGTCTTCCGCAAGATCTACCCCCTCGTGGCCACCGTCGACGCCGACGGCTACCACCTCCACCCAGATGACGAGGTAGAAGCGATCGTCACCCAGATGCTCGACGGCCGGAGCCGACGGCCCGACGGCCCGACCGCACCCGTGTTCCCCACCAACGGCAACCGCGGCAACGGCGAGGAAGGTACAGCCCGATGACGATGCCTTTCTACGTCTCGCCCGAGCAGCAGATGCGCGACCGGGCCGACTACGCCCGGCAGGGCATCGCGCAGGCTCGCAGCGTCATCGTCCTGCAGTACGACGGCGGCCTCCTGTTCGTGGCGGAGAACCCCTCGCCGGCGTTGCACAAGGTGAGCGAGATCTACGACAAGATCGGCTTCGCGGCCGCCGGTCGTTACAACGAGTACGAAAACCTCCGCCAGGCCGGTATCCGGATGGCCGACATGACCGGCTACCAATACGACCGAGTCGACGTGAGCGCGCGCATGCTGGCCAACCGCTTCGCTGCCGCGCTCGGAACGATCTTCTCGGCTGCTGGTGAGAAGCCCTACGAAGTGCAGCTCGCGATCGCCGAGGTCGGCGCCGCGCCCGAGGACGACGAGCTCTACCTCGTGGCGTTCCACGGCGCGGTCAGCCAGGAGCGTGGCTTCACGGTGATGGGCGGCGCGGCCGACCAGATCAACACGTTCGTCGAATCCCGTTACGAGCAAGGGCTCGCGCTGGGACCGGCGCTGCGGCTCGCGGCCGAGGCTCTCGGTCAGGACAACAACGGCAACCGCACGCTCGAGTCCGGCCAGCTCGAGGTCGCGGTGCTCGACCGCACCCGCACTCAGAAGCGCAAGTTCCGTCGGCTACGCGGCGAGGCTTTGGCCCGGTTGCTCACGCCCGAAGCTGGTTCGGATTCCGAACCAACCGCGGAGACGTCGGCCGAGCCGCCTGCCGCTCCCGAGGGTGACGCGATCGACGACATGCCGGACATCGAGGATCCCGACCAGCCCGGGCAGGACAGCCAGTGACTCCACCCACCTCGCCGGGCGCCGGTACGAGCAGCCATGGCGGCGACCGAGACGAACAGTCTGGCCACAATCCCTTGCGTGCCGGAGGTTTTTCTCGCCCGTCCTCGTCAGCGCGGCATAGTGTGGTTGGCATGGACCGCCGCATCTTTGGCCTGGAGAACGAGTACGGCGTTACGTGCACGTTTCGGGGCCAGCGACGACTGTCACCCGACGAGGTGGCCCGTTATCTCTTCCGCCGGGTCGTGTCGTGGGGACGCAGCAGCAATGTGTTCCTGCGCAACGGCGCCCGGCTCTATCTCGATGTCGGGAGCCACCCGGAGTACGCCACGCCCGAGTGCGACTCGATCACCGACCTGGTGACGCACGACAAGGCGGGGGAGCGGATCCTCGAAGGGCTGCTGGTCGACGCCGAGCGCAGGCTGCGTGAGGAAGGCATCGCGGGCGACGTCTACCTCTTCAAGAACAACACCGACTCCGCCGGCAACTCCTACGGCTGCCACGAAAACTACCTGGTCAGCCGCCATGGCGAGTTCTCGCGGCTGGCCGATGTGCTGATCCCGTTCCTGGTGTCGCGGCAGATCGTCTGCGGCGCCGGCAAGGTGCTGCAAACCCCGCGCGGCGCGGTCTACGCCGTCAGCCAGCGGGCCGAGCACATCTGGGAGGGCGTGTCGTCGGCCACCACCCGGTCACGCCCGATCATCAACACGCGGGACGAGCCACACGCCGACGCCGAGCGCTACCGCCGGCTGCACGTCATCGTCGGCGACTCCAACATGTGCGAGTCGACGACGATGCTCAAGCTCGGCACGACCGACCTCGTGCTGCGCATGGTCGAAGCGGGTCTTCCGTTGCGCAACCTCACGCTCGAAAACCCGATCCGCGCGATCCGTGAGATCTCTCACGACCTCACCGGTCGCCGTAAGGTCCGGCTCGCCGACGGCCGCGAGGCCAGTGCGCTCGACATCCAGCAGGAATACTTCAGCAAGGCCGCCGACTTCGTGGAGCGCCGCGGCCTCGCGACGCCGATCGTGAGCCAGGTGCTCGACCTGTGGGAGCGCGGCCTGAAGGCCGTGGAGTCCGGCGACCTGTCGCTGGTCGACCAGGAGATCGACTGGGTGGTGAAATACCGCCTGATCGAGCGCTACCGCGAGAAGCACAACCTCACGCTCAACAGCCCGCGGGTGGCGCAGCTCGACCTGGCTTACCACGACATCCACCGCACCCGTGGCCTCTACTACCTCATGGAGCGGCGCGGCCTGGTGAAGCGGCTGACCAAGGATCTCGAGGTGTTCGAGGCCAAGTCGGTGCCGCCGCAGACCACCCGGGCGCGGTTGCGCGGCGAGTTCATCAAGCGCGCGCAGGAGCGCCGTCGCGACTTCACCGTCGACTGGGTGCACCTGAAGCTCAACGACCAGGCGCAGCGCACCGTGTTGTGCAAGGATCCGTTCCGCAGCGTCGACGAGCGCGTGGAGAAGCTCATCGCCAGCATGTAACGGCTGCCGACCTCACTCGTTGTGCTGTCGCGGGGCCTGTTTCGTACATTGAGGTTCGGCGGCTATGGTGGGCGCTCAGTTCCCCCATCACAGCCCTGCCGTACCCCCAAAAGTCCATCCAGAGGTGACCTTCCGTGCGTCGAGCCCTGGCCATCGTGGTGGCCCCAGCTCTTCTGCTCGCAGCCGCGGCCTGCGGCTCGGGAGCAGCAGAGAAGACATCCGACCCCAAGGCCAAGAAGACGGCGGCCAACCCGTGCGACACGGCGGCCGCGTCTCCGCAGCCTGGCAACGGCGCTGGAGCGGCTCAGCGGGCGCAGGCTCCTGCCCAAAAACGAGCACAGAACCCCGCCCAGCTGCCCACCCGGGTCGACAGCACGATCGACTCGGTGACGGTGAGCGGCGCGGCCAGCAAGAAGCCGACCCTGAAGTTCGACAAGCCGTACAAAGCGGCTCAGACCGAGTCGAAGGTGATCTCCGCCGGCAAGGGCGAGAAGATCGCGAAGAACGACGCGGTTGTCGTGAACTACGTCGGTATCAACGCCCGTGACGGCAAGGAGTTCGACACCTCCTGGGCCGAGGGCCGGAGCCCGGCGATCTTCACGCTGCAGGACGGTGCGCTGATCAAGGGCTTCCTCGACGGCCTGATCGGCAAGAAGGTCGGCGACCGTGTGCTGATCTCGATCGCGTCGAAGGACGGTTACGCCGACGGCAACGAGCAGGCCGGCATCAAGAAGGGCGACAGCCTCCTGTTCGTCGTCGACCTGATGATGAAGCCGACCGCCACGGCGGTGGGCAAGGAAGTCAAGCCGGCCAGCGGCATGCCGTCGCTGAAGCTCGACGCCAAGAAGCAGCCGAGCATCATCATGGTCCCGCAGACCGACCCGCCGAAGCAGCTGAAGAAGCAGGCGCTGGTCGAGGGCAGTGGCGCCGCGGTGACGAAGGACTCGACCGTCGCGGTCCACATGGTCGGCAGCAACTGGCGCACCTGCAAGGTGATCGAGTCGAGCTGGCAGAAGGGCCAGCCCTACGTCCTGCCGCTCGACCGGCTCGGCGTCAAGGGCCTGCTCGAAGGCCTGGTGGGCGCGAAGGCCGGTAGCCGGGTCGAGATCGTGATCCCGCCGGACAAGGGCTTCGGCCAGGACCTCCAGGGCACCGACGTGAAGAAGTCCGACACGATCGTGTTCGTCGTCGACATCCTCGGCGTCGCCTAGATCGCAGGACCCAAGCAAGCTCACCGGCCGCCGGCCGGCACGCCTCAGACGCTGACCAGCGTCTCGGCGTGCCGGCCGGCGGCAGCATGTGCGTGGAAGTACGCGCGGTCCTCCTC
>NZ_BAAGYY010000041.1:435-322287 GCF_054779015.1 Flindersiella endophytica | reverse complement strand
GCTAATGACCACGTTAACCACGGCTTTGGCTGGTTAACGTGGTCATTGGCAGCCCGGCCGGCGACGCGGGCGCCCGGCCGCGAGATCGGCGCCGTCGCCACCCGGGGCAGCAGCCTCGCCACGCCAGTAGGTGCCTGGCCACGTCCCGGCGCGTGGTTAACCCGCTAAAGCCGTGGTTAACGTGGTCATTCGCAGCCCGGCCGGCGACGCGGGCGCCCGGCCGCGAGATCGGCGGCGTCGCCACCCGGGCAACAGCCTCGCCACCCGGGCGGCAGCTACGCCACGCCAGCAGGTGCCTCGCCACGCCCCGGCGCGTGGTTAACCCGCTAATTGCGTGGTTAACGTGGTCATTCGCAGCCCGGCCGGCGACGCGGGCGCCCGGCCACGAGATCGGCAGCACGCCACCCGGTCAGCGGCCTCGCCACCCGGGCAACAGCCTCGCCACGCGGTCGGCGGCTTCGCCACGCCAGCAGGTGCCTCGCCACGCCCCGGCGCGTAGTTAACCCGCTAATTGCGTGGTTAACGTGGTCATTCGCGGGCCGGGCGGAGGCTGCAGCGCTAGGTGCCGATGGTGCTTTCCCGTTCGATCAGGGTGAAGTCGGCGACGACCTGTTGGGCCGGCCGCTCCGTCCCCGTGATCCGGTCGGTCAGCATCTGGAGTGCGGTACGGGCGATGCCCACCTTGTCCGGTGCGATCGTCGACAGTGACGGTGTGCACAGCCGCGCGCCTTCGATGTCGTCGATGCCGATCACCGCGATGTCGTCCGGGACGCGGTAGCCCTTCAGCATCAGCGAGCGAATGACCCCGAGCGCGACCCTGTCGTTGAACGCGAAGATCGCGTCCAGGTCCGGCGCCCGCTCGAGCAGCTCGTCGAGCGCGACCGCCACGGCCTCCGGTGTGTGGTCGCCGGCCGGATGGACGAGGAGGGCGGGGTCGAACGGCAGGCCGTTGTCGCTGAGCGCGCGCTCGTACCCCTCGTGCCGCCTGGTCGGCTCGATCGGTCCCCGGCCCCGCCGGCCCGGCGCACCGATCGCCGCGATCCGGCGGCGGCCGAGCTTGGCGAGGTGGTCGACCGCGGCGTACGCGACCGCCCGGCTGTCGATCGCCACGCTGTCGGCGGTACGCACCCGCCGCTCGCCCAGCAGGACGAGCGGCGTCTTGTCGACGCGCTCGCGAAGGTACGGCACCGGAATCGACCACGGCTGCAGGATGATCCCGTCGAGCAGCTGGCTGCGGAAGCCTTCGGCGACCAGCTTCTCGCGGTCCGGGTCTCCGTGCGTGGCGTCGATCAGGACCGTGAGCTCCCGGGCCGCCGCCTCCTTCACCACGAGGTTGGCGATCTCGGCGAAGTAGGGGCTGCTGAGGTTCGGCAGCGCCAGCGCGATCACGCCGGTACGCCCGGTCCGGAGGTTGCGCGCCGCGATGTTCGGCCGGTAGTCGAGCTCGGCGATCGCCTGCTCCACTTTGGCCTTGGTCGTGTCCGTGAGATACGGGTATCCGTTCAGCACGTTCGAGACCGTCTTGACAGAGACGCCGGCGAGCTTCGCGACGTCTCTCAGGGTTGCGCGCATTCCCACCTCCAATCCACCGATCCGTCAGGCAACGTTATCCGGGTACGGTCCGGGCCCGAAACATGCACAGTCATCCAGCGTTCAGGATCCGCTCTCTGGGCACGACACCGCAGCGGTCCGCCCAGGCCTGGTACGCCGCAGCGAGCCTGGCGACGAGCTCCGGATGCCCGGCCGACACGTCGTGCAGCTCGGTCCGGTCGGCCGACAGGTCGTAGAGCTCCCAGTCCTGCGGATACTTACGGACCAGCTTCCAACTCCCCTGCCGGACCGCCGCGTTGCCCTCGTGCTCCCAGTACAGGAAGCGCGCCGCCACCTCCGCGCCGACAGGCTCGCCGCGCCAGGTCGACAGCATGCTCGCGCCCTCCGGCGGCAGCACGCCGGCTCCGGTGCCGGACGGATGCTCGACGCCGGTCAGCTCCAGCACGGTCGCCATGATGTCGGGCAGCTGGAACGGGTCGTGCCGGATAGCACCCGGCTCGAGCCCGCCGCCCGGCCAGTGCGCGATCAGTGGCGTCGCGATCCCGCCTTCGTGCACCCAGTGCTTGTACTCGCGAAACGGCGTGTTCGAGAGGTTCGCCCAGGCCGTGCCGTAGCTGGCGTAGGTGTCCTCGGCCCCTGGCAGCACCGACGGCGTGTTGCCGCGAAACACCCTCCGTCCGTCGCGGGTCGCGGCCGGCAGGTGCAGCGGCAGGTCGGTCAGCTCGTCGGTCCAGGCCGGCCCGAGGTTCTCCGCGCAGCCGCCGTTGTCCGAAAGGAACATCAGCACGGTGTTGTCGAGCTGCCCGGTGGCCTCCAGCGCGGAGACGACCCGCCCGACCGCCGCGTCCATCTGGTGCACCTGGGCGGCGTACACCTCCATCCGGCGCTGCTCCCACTCCTGGTGAGGTGTGTCGTCCCACGGCTTCACGTCCGGGTCACGATCGGAGAGCGCCCACGCCGACTCCAGTACGCCGAGCTCGACCTGCCGGTTGTTCCGCCGCTCACGCAGCACGTCCCAGCCTTCGGCGTAGCGCCCGCGCATCGCCTCGATGCCGGCCTCCGACGCGTGCAGCGGCCAGTGCGGTGCGGTGAACGCGGTGTAGAGGAAGAACGGCCGATCCGCCGAGCCACCGCCGGCGTGCGCGGTGATGAAGCTGGCGGCCGTCTCGCCGATCGCGTCGGTGTAGAAGAAGTCCGGCCCCATCTCCTCATCGGTGACCGGCCGCTCGTCGCGGGTCAGCGTGTTGGGGTTCCAATAGTTGCCGGCGCCGACGATCGTCCCGAAGAACCGGTCGAACCCGCGCCGCGTCGGCCAGGCGTCGTTCGGCTCCTCCATCAGGCCACACAGGTGCCACTTGCCGCTCATGTACGTGGCGTAGCCGCCGTCCCGCAGCACCTCGGCCATCGTCGCGCACCGGTCGTTGATGGTTCCCGGATAGCCGTACGGACGCTGGTCCTCGGTCAGGATCCCGATGCCGGTCTGGTGCGGGTGCAGGCCGGTCAGCAGCGACGCACGGGACGGCGAGCAGCGCGCGGTGTTGTAGAACTGCGACATCCGTACGCCACCGGCGGCCAGCCGGTCGAGGTTCGGTGTCGGGATCTCACCGCCGTAGCAGCCGATGTCGGAATATCCCATGTCGTCGACGAGGATGACGACCACGTTCGGCTTACCGGTCATGACTTCCCTTCTGCGGGTTCCAACTCGAGCACGGTGACCGACGCCGCGGGGAAGGCGTAGTCGAACTCACCTGTACCCGTTGTAAGTGTGCTGTCCGCGACCTGGATGTGGTCCGGCTGCTCGCTGCTGTTGTAGTCGGTGAACGACGAGCCGGCGACCGTTGTCAGCGCGACGTTCTCCTTGTGTGCGAAACCTTCCGGCGCGATACGTGCGGTGAGCGCCTCTGTCGGGTGCCGGTTGACGACGACGATTCGGAGCACACCGTCGTCGCCCACGCTCGCCGACGAGGCCAGCGCGCCGTACGTTCCCCAGCCCGGCTTCGGCTGCTCGGGCGCGAGCTGCGGATCGCCACTCGCGTTCGTCCGCACCGTGGTCCCGCCCGCCGCGAGCACCGGCTTCAGCTGCTCCCGGGCCGTCGCGTCCGCGGTGAAGACGTACTCCGTCGGGCCGCCGAGCACCGCCCGCAAGCCTGTCGGCGCTTCGGAGATCAGCGTGTTCCCCTCCGCCCACGGCAGACCGAGCTGCGTGAAGTTCACCCACTGCGAGGCCATGTAGGCGACGTGCGACATCGACGTCTCCCAATGGGGATAGGCCGGATGCTGGCCGAGCCCGCCGAACCACAGCGCGCCGAACTCCGACACCGCGACGTACGCGTCGCCCTTGCTGTAACGCGCGACCTCGGCCTGCAGGCCGGCGACCAGCCGCCGCCCCTTCTCCTCGCCGAGCATGTACTCGTCGTGCCCGTCGCGTGCGCTCACCCAGTCGTCGGCGCCGAAATCCTGGCCGAAGCTGGTGTACGGGTGCATGACGACGCAGTCGTAGTCGTCGGCCAGTCCGTGCTGCGCCATCAGCCTGGCGAACGACGCCGTACCCAGCCCGGTCTGCTCCCGGATCGGTGCCCACGACGAGCACACGTCGATCGACGGATCCGCCTTCTTGAGCTCCCGGTAGAAGTCGACGAAGCCCGGATGCGGTCCGCTGACGTAGTCGGCCGTGACGGCCTGCTCCTGCGGTGGGATCGCGCCGTGCACGCCGTCACCGAACCGCACCTGCCCGGTCCTGGCGTCGAACGTGTAGGCCTTGGCGTCCGGCCCGGTCGCCGACAGGTCGCGGACCGCCTGCCATTCGTCGCCGCCCACCTTCACTGTCTGGGAGCCCTTGACGACCGGCGGGTACAGCACCTCGAGCCGCTGGCCCGGCTCACCCGTGCTCGTCGATGCCGCCGGCCGCCGGTCACAGCCGCGCGCCAGGTTCTGGCCGGTCTGCTGTTGCTCGCCGCCGAAGGTGTACTGCCGCAGCTTCTTCTCCGGATCACCGACGGCCCGCCAGTACTCCTGGCCGCCGCGGTCCGGCTCGTTCCCGATCTCCCAGTACTTCACGCCGTACGGCCCGGGATGGCCGTTGGCCGCCCGTTTGCTCGCCCAGGCGACGCCGCCGCGAGGGTTCGTGCCGACGGGCGCGTTGAAGTACTCCACCCAGTCGGCCGCATCCGCCGGACTCTCGTTCGCCATCGGCACCATGATCTCGGCTGTGGCACCGGTCGCCTGGATCACCTCCATGTACTCGTCCGGCCCGTACGTGCTGTCGAGTGATCCGGCTCCGCCCTTGTCGCGCCCGTCGGTCTGGCAGCCGCGGTCCTCGACCGGGCCGATCGCCTGCTTCCAGTCGTACAGGTTGGCAGGAGTTCCGCCGGGGAACCGGAGCATGCCGACACCGGCGCGGACGACCTTGTCCACCACCGCCGGGTTGGGCGCGTTCGCCTCCGGATCCCACAGACCATGAGCGTTTCCGAACCACTGGTCGTTGTTGGAACCGGTCAGCTCACGCGACACCGGGCCGATCACGTCGTCCGGGTCGACGTCGATGGTCGGGGTCGCCGGCACCTCGACCATCGTGATCGAGTGGGCGGGAAACGTGTGGCTGAAGCCGGTTCCGGTACGTGGCTCGGTCGTCGTCGACACGCTGATCGCGTCGGGGTTCTCAGCACTGTTGTAGCTCGTCAGGCTGTCGCCCTTCAGGGTGCGGACGGTCACGTTCCCGGAACCTTGCGACGGCAGCGCGACGGTCGACGTGACGCCGGTGTCCCGGTCGCGGTTCAGCACGAGCAGCCGGATCGTTCCGTCGTCCGCCCGGGTGCTCAGCACGCGCAGCGCGTCGAAGTCACCGTCTCCACGTGGGTTTCCCACGATCGAGCTCTCGACCGGCCGCGTTCCCACCAGGTCTCCTACGATCCGCAGCATCCGGGCTCGCGCGGTGTCGAGGAAGTCCGGCGCACCGCCGAACAGCTCGCCCGCCGTGGGCTGTGCTCCGTTGAGGTTCGACGACACCGCGAGCGGGACGTCGTGCTCGAGCATCCCGATCACGAGACCCGCATGGAGCAACGTCGTCGACATCCCGCCGGCCCAGCCGGCAGGCGCCGGACCGGTGCCGCCCTTGGCGATCGCGCCGTACTCACTGACTTCCAGGTACGGCTTCCTCTCAGTCGGGCCGTACTCGTCGATCGCCGCCCCAAGGTTGGTCAGCTCGCCGAGAACGTTGTCGACGAGCGGCATCTCCAGGTCGTGGATCCGGTCCGGCTCACCGCCGACGTCGGGGTTGGCGTACAGGTGCGGGCCGATGCAGTCGTACGGCCGCTGCTTTCCCATCAGCTGCACGAACTCGGGCTTCTCCCAGGCCGAGCAGATGTCGATCGACGGGTCGGCCTGCTTCATCGCGGCGTAGTAGTCGACGAAGCCAGGGTGCGGACCCGAGATGTAGTCGGCCCGGATCTCCGTGCCCTGCGGTGGGATCCGGCCATGGGTGCCGTCGCCGAACACGACCGCTCCCGACTTCGGGTCGAACGTGTAGACCGGCGCGTCCGGTCCGGCGGAGGCCAGGTCGGCGACCGGCTGCCACCGCGTTCCGCCGACGCGCAGGGTCTGACTGCCGGCGACGACCGGCGGGTAGCGCACCTGGAACCGCTGCCCCGCCTCGCCGTCACTGACTCCTGCGCTGTCGCGCTGGTCGCAGCCCTTGGAGACCGGCTGGTCGACCTGGCGCTGCTGCCCGCCGAGAGCGTACTGCCGCATCCGCTCGGTCGCGTCCGTGCTCCGCCAGTAGACCTGGTTGCCGAGGTAGAGCTCGTTGCCGAGCTCCCACACCTTGATGCCGTACGGCTCGGGGTGTCCGTTCGCGGCCCGGACCGCGGCCCAGTCCTTGCCACCATTGGGGTTCGCGCCGACTTCGGCGTTCAGGTACTCCACGAAGTCCGCGGCGTCCTGGGTCGTCTGCGTGGTGGCGTTGGTCATGATGGTCGTGCCGGCGCCCATCGCCTCGACGAGCCGCTGATGCTCGTCCGGGCCGAACCGGCTGTCGTACGGCTGGGCGGAACCGACGAATCCGCCGCCCACCTGGCAGCCACGCTCGGCCTGCGGCCCGATCGCGCGCTTCCACTGGAACAGGTTGGCGACCGTGCCTCCCGGATAGCGGACCAGCTTCAGGTTGGTCTGCCGGGCGAGGTCGACGATGCGCTGGACCGGCCGGTCGTTGCCGGAGTCCCAGGTGCCGAGGCCGTCGTCAGGCCAGCGGTGGTTGGCGCCGACGATCTGATCGGGAACGGGCTCCGCGATCGGCGTGGTCCCGACGTGGATGGTGGTCTCGGCCTGCGCGGCCTGCGCGGCCTGCGTGGACTGCACGGCTTGCCGGGCCTGGGCGCAGGCGGTGGTCGTGATCGCGAGGGTCAGGGCAAGAGCGGAGAACACCACAGCCTGCTGGGTCTTCAGCTGTGTCTTCGGCGTCATGGCGAAGCCTCCAGGGTGGTCGCGACGTGCGGGAAGACATCGCCGACCTCGGCGGCCAGCAGGCCGCGCAGCCGCGAACGCTCCTTGGCATACACCGGATCGGCCGCGAGGTTGAGTTGCTCGTGAGGGTCGGCGGTGTGGTCGTAGAGCTCGTCGATGTCGCGCGAGCGGAAGACGTACCGGAACGAGCCGGTGCGTACCGACAGGTTGATGGAGTCTGTGTCGGCGTTCCAGGTCGCCGGATCGGTGTACTCGCCGTTGGCGTCGGTCCGCATGCCGTAGAGCACCGTCTCCGCCGTGACGTACTCCCGGGTGGGCGGCGCCACGGAATCGCCGAGCATGCCGGCGAACGAGATGCCGTCGCCGGCTCCGTCCTCTCCGTCGTCCCAGGGCACGCCGGCCAGCTCGGCCAGCGTCGTCGCGATGTCGACGACCGACACCAGATTGCTTGTACGGGCGGACTCTCCGGCGTCCGGATGCCGCACGAGCAACGGGATCCGCAGCGCCTCCTCGTAGTGCAGGAGATGCCCCTTCTCCATCAGGCGGTGGGCGCCCATCAGGTCACCGTGGTCGGAGGTGTAGACGATGATCGTGCGGTCCAGCCCCCCGGTCCGCCGCAGGTGCTCGACGATCGCACCCACCTGAGCGTCGACGAGCGCGCACAGACCGAGGTAGTGCGCGATCAGGTCGACCCAGCCGGCCTCGTCGAGGTCGGCGTACTTGGTGGCGAAGTGCGACTCCCGTACCTCGCGGGGCCGTGTGCCCGGGCCGGTCGCGAAGCTGGCCGGCAGCCGCACCCGGGAACGGTCGACGAGCGTGTCGTACGGCTCCGGCACGATCATCGGGAAGTGCGGCGCGTTGTACGAGACCGCGGCGAACCACGGCCGGTCGCCCGGCGCGTCGTCCAACGTCCGCAGGAACTGCCCGGTCTGCCAGGTCTCGAGGAAGTGCTCGAGCGGGATCTCCGCGGGCCCCCGATGCGGCGCGGTCCGCAGGGTCCGCACGTCGGCCGGCGTGAGGTTCTCGATGTTGCCGTCGACCAGCTCGTAGCCGGCCGCCTCGGCATACGCGCGATACGGCTCGATGTAACGTCCCCGGTCACGACCGTCCAGCACGGCGGGGATCGCGACGTGCTCGTCGAACCCCATCCGTGCCGGCGTCGTGCCGGGAACGTGCCACTTGCCGCAGTAGACCGTGTGGTAGCCGGCGCGCCCGAACGCCCGCCCCAGCCCCGCTTCGCGCAGGGCGGGGTTGACAGCGCGCCAGTTGCCGAGCACGTGGTGGTGCCGCGGCATGCGCCCGGTCCACAGGCTCGCCCGGGACGGGCAGCACAGCGGGAACGGTGTGTAGGTGCGCTCGAAGACGGTCGACTGCTCGGCCAGCGCATCGAGATGGGGCGTGTGCGCCGCCGGGTTGCCGGCGTAGCCGAGCGAGTCCCAGCGCTGCTCGTCGCTCATCACGACCAGCACGTTGTACGGCTGTCCGCCATCAGTCGGGGCAGCGCCCTCGCCGGCTGCCATCCTCACCCTCCCCCGGATCCCGGCCGGAAGAAGCGCACATAGTCGAACGCCGCGACCACGGTGTCCATGTCCTCGCTGCCCTCGATGCCGTACGCGGCGAGGCCGATCCGCGGCTCGGAGCCGGCGGGAAGCGCGCGCACGCCGTGCCAGAGCCAGCGCCGGCCGTCCCGGCTCGTGGCTGCCTGGTAATGGTGTTCTCCGGACTCCCGGTCGACGGTGTGCCGCAGTCGCAGCCACATCGTGTCCGACGTCGGGCCGACCTGGGCGCTGCCGTACGTCACGCCGGTCGGCCACGGCACCTCCGTGCCGAAGTCGACCATCCGCGTACGGTTGCGCGCCCCGTAGGTCAGGCCGACGAACTCGTCGTCGTTGCCGTAGACCACCACACCGGCCTGCGGCCAGCCGGACGGCACGGTGTCGCCGAACGGAACGGTCACCTTGGTCTCGAGCGTCCAGTCGCCGCTCGGTGCATCGGCCAGCAGCAGCGACGCCGAGTCGTCCGGGTTCGGGCGCCGGTCAACCAGGTCGGTGCGCTGAACGGGGAACCGCAACTGGCCCTGCTCCACGGTCGCCGCCGGCGAGCGCAGCCACGACCACCGCGAACCGATTCCCGTGCCGAACTCCTCGTTCAGCGCCGGCGCCGGCTCACCGGCCCCGGGATCGGGCAGCTTGCGGGTGACCGGCCGGAACAGGGCGGCGGCGGTGACGTCGTCGAACGCCGCGCCCGCTCCGGACGACACCAGGCCGACCCGCGCGGACTCGGCGGCCGCCGGCAGCGACAGGCCGACCGCCGCGAGCGAGTCGCCGAGACCGGCGTCGGAGACCTCTGCGCGGAGTTGCCGGCCGCGCAGCCGGAGGTCCACCTGATGCCAGTCGGCGTAGGCGAATCCCGGTGGTAGCGCCGTCCGGCGGCGGTCGAGCAACCGGCGTCCACTCCACACTTCACCCACCAGCGAAGCGGTGGACCGGTCCAGGACGGCCCGCACGCGGTAACCGTCCTGCTCGAGCACGAAACCCGCCGAACCGGCTTCGCTTTCGCCTTCGCTTCCGGTCGAGCTCAGCCGCACCGCGCTGTTGATCCGCACATCACCGTCGACCTCCCGCGCGGCGAGCAGCGTCCGATCGCCGGCCGCGCTTCGCAGGTACCCGCCGGCCGGTTCCGTCCCGACCTCCCAGCCGTCACCGCCGGCCCACTGCTCGCCCGGTGCTGTACCCGGATCGCCTGACTCGAAGCCGTCGGCGATCCAGCCGTCGGCTCGAGGAGCCGGGAGCGGCCCGTCCAGGACACCGCGACCGGCGTTGGCGGTCGGCCAGCCGTCGATCCAGTCCAGCCGGCTGATCACGAGGTGCCGGTCGTTCGCCGTGCCTTGCAGGTAAGGGTGCTCGCGATCGATGCCATGGCTCACCAGCCACTGCTGACCGGCCAGGTCGGTCGTGATCGAGGTGTGTCCGACGCTCACCCAGCGGTTCCCGTTCGGAACCTGGACGGGCGTGCCGCCGCCGTCCTGCGCGAGCATGGAGTCGCCGTCCCGGCTCACGAACGGTCCGCGGGGATCGCGCGACCTGGCGACGTGGACCGGGTAGGCCGACGCCGGGCCGGCGCAGCAGCCGCCGATGACGGAGGCGAACAGGTAGTAGTAGCCGTCGCGGTAGACCAGATCCGCTGCCTCGTAACGGTTCTCCGGCGTCACCTGGGTCGCCTCGCCGACCGCGGTCAGCCCGTCGGGTGACAGCTTCACCACCCGGATGCCGCCGTTGACCGAGCCGTAGTAGAGGTAGCGCTCGCCCTGAGGCGTGGCGACCATATCGGGATCGATGACGTTGCGCCAGGCCGTCACGCCAGGCCGCGGTTCCCAGGTCTCCGGACCGGTGACGTACGCACCGGAGTCGGTCCACGGCCCGGCCGGTTGCGGCGCGGTCGCGACCCCGATCGCACGCCAGTGCTGGTCGGTTCCGACGTTGACGACATAGGAGTAGTACAGGACGTACCGGCCGCCGAAGTACTCGATGTCCGGCGCCCAGTACATCCGCCGGGCGGCATCGCCGTAGCCGTCGTAGCGCGGCTCGGTCTCCGGCGTGAAGACGTCACCGGCGTACTCCCAGGTGTCGAGATCCCGGGACCGGACGATCTTCAACAGGTGGTAGGAATCGCCCGCATACCTCGGATCGGCCGTGGCATAGGCGTACCAGTACCCGTCGCGTCCCCGGATGATCGACGGGTCCGCGAAGTTCTCCGACGCCTCGTCCGCGACTGGATTGGTGTAGACCGGGTTGCCAACGGTCGGGTCCGGGGCCGAGGCCTGCCCGGCGGCCACGCCCGCGCTCGGCAGCAGCGTCAGCACGAGCACGGTGACCGCCAGCACGATACGCACGCGGCTCACTGGCCCTCCCCTACTTGTACATGTCGAGCGTGTAGTCCTGCCGTGGCTTCCAGTCCGGGAACGCCCAGTCGTCGAGCTCGACCTCGGCGCCCTTCTGCTTGGCCGCCGCGAGCGCGGTCTCGCGCGCCTTCTGGCTGCGGTCGCTGAGGTCCTTCAGCGACTTCCGCACGTCCTTGAGGTGCCCGGAGAACAGCCCCTGCACAGTCGTGCCGAGGTCGGGGTCGATCGGCTTCATCTCGGCGTTCACCTTCGAGATGTCCGGCTGCTTGACGACCGCCACCGGTGCGAGGAACACCGCGTCCTGGAACCAGCCGACGACCTTCTTGTACGTCGGGTGCACGTCGGCCCTGTCGACGGCCGAGGCGTCCAGCGGCGGCTGGTCCATGTTGGCCGCCAGCCCGGTGTAGTAGTCGGGCGTGGTGAGCATGCTGAGCAGCTTGCTCACGTCCTTCGCCCGCTTGGACTCTCCGGAGCAGAAGAACGCACCACCGGACGGCCCGCGGTAGCCCGTCACCTGCGTGCCCTTCTCCGGAACGAGCATCGGGCCGACCCCCAGCTTGTCGGTGAACGACGCGAGGTCCTGCACGACGACGCCGGGGCACCACGGCCCGTCGAGGTAGTAGCCCGCGACGCCGGCCGCCCAGCGGGCGCGGGTGGCCTTGTCGACGAACGTCTCGGTGCCAGGCACCATCAGGCCGTCCTTCTTCATCGACAGCCAGAACTCGATCGCGTTGACGTAGGTGTCGTCGTGGTAGGCGAACTCGCCGGTCCTGAACAGCTGGCCGTCGGTGCCTTCGAAGCCGGCGCCCTGCGCCAGCCCGTTGATCTGCTCGGCCAGCCGCGGCGGCTGCCCGAGACCGAGGATCCAGCCGTAGACGTTGTCGCCGGCGGACTTCTGGATCGCCTTGGCGGCGGCGCGAAACTCCTCGTACGTCTCCGGTGGGCTCTCCGGGTCGAGGCCGGCCTTCTCGGCGTACTCCTTGTTGAACCAGGTCGCCGGCTGGTACTGCCGGAAGCTGAAGATCGGGAAGCTGTAGACCTTGCCGTCGAACTTGTGAATGCCGTCGACCAGGGCGTTCTCGGGCAGGGCGTCCAGTGCGGCCTTGGAGAGCTGGATCGGCTGGAACCAGTTGTCCTTGATCAGTGCGGGGATCGGCACCTGCAGGCCGACGTTGCTCATCACGTCGGGCAGCTGGTGGCTCTGCTTGGCGAGCTGCAGCGCCTGCCCCATCTTCCCGGTCTGTTGCGGCGTGTACTCGACGGCGATCCCGGTTTCCTTCTGGAACTTCGCGAAGACCTCCTTGTGCAGGTCCTGCAGCGGGTTGAAGTGGTCCCACCACTGCAGCGCGCCGGACTCGCGCCCGCCACCACTCGACGGGTCTGGGCCCGTGCTGCACGCGCCCAGCGACAGGCCGCCGGCCAAGCCGCCCGCGAGCAGGCCGGTTCCCTGCAGGAACCTCCGTCGGCTCAGCCCAGTCATCGGCCCAGTCATCGCGTACCTCCGTACATGTCTGTGGTGAAGTCGTTGCCGGGTTGCCAGTTCGGGAACGCGAAGTCGGCGGCGTCGACCTCGGCACCCTTCTGCTTGGCCGCAGCGATCGACTGCTCGCGCGCGGCCATGCTCTTGGAACTCAGCTCGGTGAGCGCCTTCTTCACATCGGTGACGTCGCCGCTGAAAGCGCCGGACACGATCTGCCCGAAGTCGGGCTCGACCGGCTTGGCTTCCGAGTTCACCTTGTCGATCTGCGGGTTCTGCTGGATCGGGCTGGGCGCGAGGTAGACCTGCTCGCCGTACCACTTGACCAGCCGCGCCCACGGCTCGATGACGTCCGCCTTGTCGATCACCGACAGGTCGAGCGGCGGCTGGGCGAGCGCGGAAGCGATGTCAATGTAGTACTGCTCGTCGGTGAGGTGCTGCAGCAGCTTCGGCGCCTTGTCGGCGTGCGCGGAGCTCTTCGACAGCCAGAAGACGCCGCCCTGCGCGGTGCGGTACGCCACGCGTTCGGTCGACGAGTCAGGCACGAGCATCGGCGCCACGTCGACCTTGTCCAGGAACGACGGTGCGTCCACCTTGACGCTGCCCGGGTTCCACGGGCCGTCGAGGAAGAAGCCGGCGGCACCGGCCGCCCACTTCACCCGGGCGTCCTTGTCGATCAGCGTCTGCGAGCTCGGGTGTACCAGGCCGTCCCGCTTCAACGAGAGCAGGAACTCGATGACGGTCAGGTACGCCTCGTGGTGGAACATCGTCTCGCCGGTCCTGAACAGCGTTCCGTTGAAGCCCTCGAAGCCGGCCGGCTGCACCAGCGAGTGGATGATCTCCGCCATCCGGTCGGTCTGGCCGAGGTTGAGGATCAGGCCGTAGGTGTCCTCGCCTTCGGACTCGCGGACCTTTCGGGCCGCCGCACGGAGCTCGTCGTACGTGCCGGGCGGCTCCACGCCGGCTTTGGACAGCATGTCCCGGTTGAACCAGGTGCAGCCCCAGTACTGCTTCGAGCTGAAGATCGGGACCGTGTAGACCTTGCCGCCGAAGACGTGCACGCCGTCGACGAGCGTCTCCTTCGGCAGCCGGCCGAGAACCTCCTCCGACAGGCCGAGCGGCCGGAACCAGCCGTCCTTGATCAGCGCCGACGGTGGCAGCTTGAGGCCCGCGAGGCTGTGCACGTCGGGCAGCTGGTCGCTCTGCTTGGCGAGCTGCAGCGCGGGCCCGAGCTTCGGCGGCGGGTAGTTGGTGTACTCGACCTTGACGCCGGTCTCCTTCTCGAAGAGACCGAAGTTGCGTTTCTGGGCGGCCTGCAGGTTGAGGTTGTGGTCCCACCACGTGAACGGGCCGTTCGCGCTGCGGGTGTTCGAGCTTCTCGGCCCGGTGCCGCAGGCGCCGAGCGCGGCGGTGGCGCCGAGTACGCCGAAGCCCTTGAGTAGCCCTCGACGGGTGAGATCAGTCCGCTTGGAGGTCATGGTCATGCTCCTTCTGGAACCTGTGGGACCCGGATGCGCGAGTACCAGTTGCGCTCCACCTCGCGAGGCACGTAGGTGCCACGTGGCAGGTCGTCCGCGAGCCGCGTGGACCACCACAGGAGCTGCTCCGTCAACTCGAACCGGACGTCCCGCACGCTCGGGTCGTCCCATCGGTTGTCCAGTTCCAGCGGATCCGCGGCGAGGTCGTAGAGCTCGCCACAGCCGGTGTTGTCGTACGCCAGCTTCCAGTTCGCCTGGCGCAGGACTCTGGTGAAGCCGCTCTGGGTGACGCTGTTCAGGCAGTCGAACCTCGTACCCTCGTAGGGGAAGTGCAGAGGTGGACGGGCATCGTCGTCGTACGGTTGTCCCCCGAAGCCCCGCTCCCCGTAAACACTCGTGAACTCCCCGGCGGGATAGTCGCCGCCGCTGAGCATCGGCCAGAGGCTCCTTCCCTGTGTGCCAAGGGGAATCGGCTGACCCGCGACCTCACAGAGCGTCGGCATGAGGTCGGCGATCGATACGAAGTCGGTCTGGTTGTCCCGCGCCACGACACCGGGCCCGACGGCCGCGAACGGGATCCGCATCAGCGCTTCGGGCAACCCCGCACCCTTGCGCTGCAGGCCGTAGTCGGCGAAGTAGTCACCGTGATCGGCCACGAACAGCACCAGCGTGTCCTCGAGCAGGCCGTTCTCGGCGAGCTGGCCGATCAGGCGCTTCACCTGGTCGTCGATCAGGCGGAGCATCCCGCAGTAGTTCGCGCGGTACCGCCGCCACAGGTCGTCGTAGCCCGGCCGCTTCTCCTCGATCAGCTCACGCAGCCAGGTGAACTTTCCACCCTTGGCGTACGCGCCTTCGGGCCCGGCCAGGCGATCCGGGATGTCCTCCTCCGGGAACAGCGAGAAGTACGGCTCGGGCACCTGATACGGATTGTGCGGCTCGGGGAACGACACGAACGAGAAGAACGGCTTCGAGAGGTCCCGTTCCCGCAACGCCGCGATCGCGTCGGACACGATCCGGTAGGGGTACTGCACCTCCAGCGGGAACGGCGTCGGCTCACTCGCCGGACCGTGGTCGATCCCCTTCAGCCACTGGGCGAACGCCTGCTGCTCAGCGGTCTCGTCCGGGCCGCGCTCGTGGCCGTACGGGCCGGCGAAGCTGTCGAAGTCGGCCTCGCCGCGGTACATGTGCGGCTTGCCGGAGAAGTGCAACTCGTAGCCGGCAGCACGCAGGACATCCAGCAGGTCGTCGCCGCGTACCACCTCGCGGGTGGTGGAGTTCTGCCGTACGCGATGGGTCGACGGCCAGCGCCCGGTCAGCAGGCTCGTACGCGCCGGAACGCAGGCCGGCGCGGTCGTGTAGGCCCGCCGGAACCGCGATCCTCCGGCTGTGAACGAGTCGACGAACGGCATCGTGTCGAGCGGGAAGCCGTCCGCCGCCGTCAGACCGGCGCGCTGCTGATCGGTCATCACGAGCAGGAGGTTGGGACGCATTGCTAGCCCTGGCTCCGGGCGGCCCGGCGAGCCACGTCGACGTCCTCGGCCGGGATCGCGCGTGAGGGGCGCTGGAGGATCGCGCGGATCTCTTCCAACGGCACCTTCGGCTCGCGGTCCTCCGTCAACAGACCGTTGCGCTCCTGCTGGGTGTCGGTGAGCTGGGTGTAGCAGAAGCCCGCGACGTCCTCGCAGTCGAGGATCGCGCTCACCAGGTCGGCGAAGTTGTCGCGCAGCTGCTCCGGCGACTCGACCGTGCCGTAGCCGAACCACTTCTGTCCGGCTTCCGGCCGGTACGACAGGCCGCCGAACTCGGTGATGACGACCGGCTGGCCCTCCCGCTTCGGACGGTTCACGTGGACCGCGCGCCGGCCCGGGCCGGGGCCGTGCAGGGTCCGCTCCAGCGCCTCGGGCGTTCCGTAGCGCCGGCGCAGGCTCTCACCGCTCGGCGCGTAGTCGTGCACGCCCCAGATGTCGCTCACGACGTGTTCCCAACCGTCGTTGGAGATCACGGGCCGGGTCGGGTCGAGCGCCTTGGTGAGGTGGTAGACCGCGCGGACGAAATCCTGCTGTTGCCGGGAGGTCGCGACCTGTGGGAGACCCCAGCTCTCGTTGAACGGCACCCACGCGACCACGCACGGATGGCTTCGGTCGCGGCGTACGACGTCCAGCCACTCGCGGACCGTACGTTCGGTGGTGCTGTCGGAGAACACGTACGCGCTGCCGAACTCGCCCCACACCAGCAGGCCGAGGCGGTCGCACCAGTAGAGGAAACGCGGGTCCTCGACCTTCTGGTGGATCCGGACGCCGGTGAACCCGAGCTCCTTGGCCAGCTCCACCTCACGGCGCAACGCCCCGGCGTCGGGTGCGGCCAGGTGCGACTGCGGCCAGAAGCCCTGCTCGAGCGCCATCCGCAGGTAGTACGGCCGTCCGTTCAGCAGGAACAGGCCGTCCCGGAAACCGCAGCTGCGCAGGCCGACGTAGCTCTGGATCCGGTCCTCGACGGCATCCGTGGCGTCTGCTTCGGCGCCTGTGAGCACGATCTCCGCGTCGAGCAGCGTCGGCGACTCCGGCGACCAGAGCAGCCGCATCAGCCGGCCGTCGCCGGTGAGCTCGTCGAGCGTGAACGTGATCCGCGTGCTCGTGCCGGTCAGCCGGACCGAGTGCGCGGCCAGCAACCCGCCGTCGTGCGAGAGGCTCACCTCGAGTGTCCGCGGCGAGGCCGCCTGCCGGTCCAGGCCGACGTCGAGATGGACGAAGCCCGCTTCGAGATCCGTGGTCCAGGCCAGCTCGGCGATGTGGACCGGCGCGACGACCTCGAGCCACACCGGCTGCCAGATCCCCGTCGTCCGGTCGTAGAAGATGCCGTGCGGCTCCTCTGTCCAGACCTGCTTGCCGCGCGGCTGGCCGAGGTCGGTGGGCCGGTCCTCGGCACGTACGACCACGGTCTGGCCCGCACGCTCGAGGTCGAGGACGTCTGTGACGTCGAAGCCGAACGGTGTCTGCCCGCCCGCGTGCTCGCCGACGTGCACACCGTTCACCCAGACCGTGGCGTAGTAGTCGACCGCGCCGAAGTGCAGCAACAGGCGGCGGCCGTCCGTCAGCTCGGGCGTCTCGAACTCACGCGCGTACCACACGACCGGGTGGAACGAGGTGTCGCCGACCTCCGAGAGCTTGGACTCCGGCGGGTACGGAACCTGGATGCTGAGGTCGAGCTCGCCGCCGGCGTACCAGTGCTGGGCCAGTCCCTCGTCCGCGTCGTCGAACGCGAACCGCCAGGTCCCGCAGAGATCCGTCCAGCCGGATCGTCGGAACTGCGGTCGCGGATGAGAGAAAGCGGTCACCAGTAAGCCTCCCGGCTCGCAGAACGGTCTTCGGTGGCTACGAGGGCGTCGAGCAGCCGCTCGTAGAGGTCGAGCCGGGTTTCCCTGTGCTCGCGATCTGGCCAGAGGTTGGTCAGCTCGTTGGGGTCGTCGGCGAGGTCGTACAGCTCACCGGTGTGCTCGCGCCCGGTCGCGCCGCCGTGGTGCACGACGAGCTTCCAGCGGTCGTGGCGCAGCATCGTGGTGTGGACCGGCTGGTCGTACGGATGGCCGCTGTTGCGGTACTCGCAGAGGGCGAAGTCGCGTTGCCATGCCTTGGTTCCGGCGAGCAGGCCGAGCAGGCTCGCGCCCTGGTGTGCGGGCGACGGCGGCAGGCCGGCGGCTTCGAGCAGCGTCGGTGCGAGGTCGATCCACTGCACGAGCTCGGGCCTGCGTTGCCCCGCGGGGATCCGGCCCGGCCACCGGACGAGCAACGGCACGCGTACGGCGAACTCGTACATCATCGGGCCTTTGAGCATCAGCTGGTGGTCGCCGAGCATCTCGCCGTGGTCGCTGGTGAAGATGACGATCGTGTCCTCTGTGAGGCCTGCCTCGTCGAGCGCGGCCAGGATCCGGCCCACCTCGTCGTCGACCAGGGTCACCATGGCGTAGTAGGCCGCCTTGGTCTCCTGCAGCTCCTCGGCGGTGTACTCCGCGTAGCCCTTGGCGTGTCCGGCGTACGAGCGCTGCGAAGCCTCGGTGTAGATCGGCGGCTTGCCCGCGAGCTCGTCCGGTGTGGTGATCGGCTGCGAGAGGCCGGCCGGGTCGTACTTGTCGAGATACTCCTTCGGAGCGCCGAAGCCGTGGTGCGGGTCGAAGAAGTTCGCGATGAAGCAGAACGGCTGGTCGCGCCGGCGATCCGTACGCAGGAACGAGATCGTCTCCTCGCCGATCCAGTGGCTGTAGTGCGCCTCGGTCGGCATGCTGTCGAACGTGACGTCGGAGCCCGGGTCGAGCGCCTCCTCGTACAGGCCGGGATGGCTCGCCCGCAGCCAGCGATGATAGGCGTTCTCCGACGAGCCCTTGTACGGGTCGTGCGCCCAGCGGAACACGCGGAAACCGTCGTCGAGCCTGCGCTCGCTGCGGCCGGCGAAGCAGGCCGACAGGTGGAGCTTGCCGACCAGGCCGCAGTCGTAGCCGGCGTCGGCCAGATCTCTGGTGAACAAGCGCTCGTGGGCCGGCAGCCCGACGCCGTTGGCCCACAGCCCGTGCGAGTGCACGTACTTCCCGGTCATCAGGCTGCCCCGAGACGGCCCGCAGACCGGGCTCTGCACGTAACAGTTCTCGAACAGCGCACCCTGGGCCGCCAGCCGGTCGAGGTTCGGCGTGCTGATCTCGGGATTGCCGTACGCTGCCAGCGCGTTGAACCGTTGCTGGTCGGTGCAGAGAAGCAGGATGTTCGGTTGTTCGGTCGCTGGTTGATCGGTCACTGTTTGATCGCTCCCGCGAGTCCCTGGACGAAGTGGCGTTGCAGCAGGATGAAGAGGACCACGACCGGCAGCAGCGAGATCGTCGCCGCGGCCGCCATTCCGGACCAGTCGGTGGTGTTCTCGCCGACGAACGCCTGCATGCCGACGCTCAACGTGCGCAGGTCCGGCCGCGAGAACGTGAACACCAGCGGCAGGAAGAACGCGTTCCACGTCGACAGGAACGTCAGCAGCGTCGCGGTCGCCGTCACCGGCATGGCCAGCGGCAGCATGATGCGGAAGAAGATGGTGAAGAAGCCCGCACCGTCGACGACGGCCGACTCCTCCAGCTCCTTGGGCAGCTGCCGGAAGTAGCCCCAGTACAACAGGATCATCGCGACGTGACCGCCACCGCTGAGCGCGAGGATCACGCCGGTGAGCGAGTTGAGCAGGCCGAGCTGCTGGGAGATCTCGACGACGGGGATGATCGTGTATCCGGTCGGCACGAACAACGTCGCGACGAGCACGACGACGACCACCCGGCGGCCGACGAAGTTGTAGCGGCCGATGGCGTAGCCGGCCATCGCGCAGCGCAGCACCACGAGCAGCACGGTGATGACCGTGATGACGACGGTGTTCCACATGTAGCGGCCGAAGTTCGCGTCCTGCCAGGCGCGGGCGTAGTTCTCCCATTTCGGGCTGTCGGGCAGCAGGTTGAGCCCGGATCCGAAGATCTCCAGCGGGTCCTTGAGCGACGCGGAGACCATCCAGAGGAAGGGGTACATCCACAGCAGAGCGCCGATCAGGAGCACCACCGTGATGATCCACCAGGGCAGGCGCCGCAGCAGCCAGCCCTCCGGCCGCTTGCCGCCGCGGGACCCCCTCGGGCGGATGCCGCCGGGCGCTTCGTCCTGCCGTTCGGTCGTGGTTGCCAACGTCATCGTTCGGCCCTCGCCTTCTGCACCGCGCGGACGCCGAGCAACTGCAGGAGCCCGACGACACAGACGAACACCCCGAACAACACGGCCGCGGCCGAGGCGTAACCCAGCTGGGGAATGGTCGCCGTGAACGCCCAGCGGTAGATGTAGATCTCCATCACCTCGGTGGCGTAGAACGGCCCGCCGCCGGTCATGGTCTGCATCAAGTCGAAGATCTTCAGCGCCGACTCGAGCGACAGCAACGTGATGATGACGAGGAACGGCTTCAGCAGCGGCAACGTGATCCGCCGCATCATCTGCCAGGCGTTGGCACCGTCGATCCTGGCCGCCTCGTAGACCTCCTCCGGGATGGTCTGCAGCGCGGCCAGCCAGTAGATCATCGTGATGCCGAACCACTTCCAGACGTACACGCCGGCGACCGTCCAGAGCGCGGACGAGGAGTCACCGAGGAAGTTCACGCCCTGGTCGACGAGACCGGTCTTGATCAGCAGGGTGTTGATCGGGCCGCTGGCCGGGTCGAACACGAACTGCATCACGACACCGACGATCGCCGTCGTGGTGACGACCGGCAGGAAGTAGGCGGTGCGGAACAGCGTGGAGAGCGGAAGCTGCTTCGAGTTCAGCAGCACCGAGAGCAGGAACGTCAGGACGACCTTCGCCGGCACCACGACCACCATGAACAGGATCGTGATCCAGAACGCGTTCCAGAACAGGCTGTCGGCGAACACATCGCGGTAGTTCCGCAGGCCGACGAACGTCTTCTCGGCCTCGAACCCGTTCCACTCGAGGAACGAGTACCAGTAACTGGCGATGATCGGATAGACGGTGTAGACGCCGTACACGACGACCGTGGGGGTGAGGAGCAGCCAGATCCACAGCTGCTGCTTGCCCTGCCCACGGCGGCGATCTCGCTTGGACGTGGACGTGAGTACGTCCTGTTGTGTTCCGATCGTCATTCGCGATCCATCGGCTCTCGGTCTCTCGGTTTCTCTTGTTCTCGGGCTCGTCTGCGGTCGTTAGTATTACGTTGAATACAACGTTGCACAAGGTCCGAAACCGGTCTCGGCCTGGGGTTTCCCGAGAGGTCGAGCCGTCAACCGAACGTGTTCGCGAGGAGACTTATCGTGAGTGGCCGCCCTGCCCCCGCGGGCGTTTGGCGGGCCGCGCGTACAGAGGCCGTCGCCGGCTCGCTGGGCCGGGCCGGGGGCATCGGCAAGCACCTGCAGAACCTGCTGAGGTGCGGCCACCCGCCGCGCCGTCGGGACAGGGCGTACGGCCCAGTGTCCGCCGGTTGCGTTGAGACTGCCGCCACGTTGCTTTGCGATCCGATGACGATCGGACGTTGGCGCTGGTGATTCCGCGCTGGCCGGACGCGCGGTCCCGTACGGCGTAGCCGCTCCTGATCAGGTCGGCAGGACGAACAGCACGCCCATCTCGCCGGCGGTCGCGCGGCCGTGGGTGACCGCGGCGCCGCCGGAGGTGACCTGGGACTTGAGGTAGATCGAGAACTTCGGCACGCACAGGCCACCGGTCGCCACGGGCACGGACGGGAGGTTCGTGTACGCGACGTCATGGCGGCGGGCGTCGCTGATCGTGAGCGTGGTCGAGTACGTCGCCGGCGTTCCGCAGACCGAGCCGTCGGAGTTGAACTGGGTGACGTACAACGTGGTCACCACCTTCGTGTCGGTCGTCGAGCTGGTCGGCGGACAGCCGTACGCGTCGCCGGTGCGGCACTTGGTCAGCGACAGGTCGCCGAACACCGTCAACGCCGACGTGCCCGCCGGTGGCTGCCACAGCCCGGTGACGCTCCCCGCCGACGCCGAGCCCGGGATCACCGGCGTCCACACCGGGTTGCCGATCGTCGTGACCTGGTTGGTCGACGCGGCCTGGATCCCACCCGGCACGCTGCGCCTGCCGACCTCGAGCTCCCCGCGCGTCACGGAGAACGTGCTCGGCGTCGAGCGCAGCGAGCTCACCCAGGCGTACAGCCGGCAGTACATCGTGCCTGCGTACGGCGCCGCGGCGAGCATCCGCGCCGAGATCGCGACCGACGGCTGCCGGTCCGGACCGATGTTCTCGTTGTGCACAACGCTGCCGGCAGTGCTGGCGCCGACCGCGCAGGAAACCGAGGCGTCGACCAGCGTGGGGATGTCGGCGTTGGCGAACGTAAGGTTCCCGTTGACGTAAGTGCGCTGCCCCGACGCGACCTCGAACGAGATCGTCGCCAGGTGATAGACCTTCATGTCGCCGTCCTTCGACGGCGCGCTGAACGTCCCCGGCGTCACGTCGTCGTGCAGGACCTCCGCGTAGGCCGGTGCTCCCGTGACAAGCAGCGAGCCCAGCCCGACGGCAGCCGCGACCAGAAACCGAACGACCTTCACAAGGCATCCCTCCCCATTCGTGTTTCGGCCGTGCCCGAATCGATTGTGACTCTAGGCCCGGCTCGAGGGTTGGTCAATACGGTCTTCCGTCTCTGTTCCGAAGCCTCGATCCATCCCGGGAGCGCTTGGTCGTTGCCTGGCCTTGGGCGCGTTTTGCCGTTTAGCGGGTTCTCACTGGGGGGGGTAGGTTGCGGTTGTCCTGTGGTTGCTGAGTGGTTGGCGTTGTTTCTTTGTCTGCGGGTTCGCTGTGTCTGGCGTTAACGAAATAGGGTGGCTGGCGTAGGTGCCCCTTGAGCAGGCCTACCGGGCCATGTTCTTCGTCTGCGGGTTCGCTGTAGTTAACCTTCTGTGATTGAGGTTCAAGAATTTTACTCCGCTTCAGTATCTCATTTCTCCCGACTTGGGGTATTATCGAATGTATGAGCGGTAGCTGCATTCTTCGTGGTCTCGCGCAGGTGCGTGAGACGCTGGGCGAGGTGGCGCAGCTGCCGCTGTTCGGACTCACCGAAGCCGAAGTGCTGACCGCACGGGAAGAAGCCGCGGCAGTAATGCAGGCCGCCGCCGAATTCAGCCCGGACAAAGTCGCCCTGTTCGGCAAGGACGTCCTGCGCCGCATCGATCCCGACGCCGACGACCGCCGACTCGAAAGGCAGCTGGAGCGGCAGGAGAAAGAAGCCGCCCGCGAGCGGGTGCTGTGGTTCAAGGACACGCACGACGGGATCGTCCACTTCGGAGGCCGCCTGGACGCCGCCTCCGCCCGCGCCGTGCGCACCGCCCTCGAACCGCTGGCCAAACCGACGGCCGAGGAGAAGAACGGCAGCGAGGTTGGTGAGCGCCGCAGCTTCGGGCAACGCATGGCCGACGCCCTCGTCGAACTCGCCCACCGATCCATGCAGTCAGGCACCCTCCCCAAGCATGGTGGCGAACCCACCCAACTCATGCTCACCATGCGCCTGGACGACCTCATGAAGGGTCTGCGTGCGGCGTTCCTGCCCACCGGCGAAACCATCACCGCCGCCAAAGCACGGATCCTGGCCTGCGACGCCGGCACCATCCCCGCCATCCTCAACACCCACAGCATCCCGCTGGACGTCGGCCGGGCCAAACGCTGCTTCGAAGGCAAACTCCGCAAAGCCCTCGACCTCCGCGATGCCGGCTGCGCCTTCCCCGCCTGCGACATCCCCGCCGCCTGGTGCGACGCCCACCACATCAAACCCTGGTGGACCGGCGGCATCACCAGCCTCGACAAGCAAATCCCACGCGAATGGTGCCGCCACAGCCATGAGGTCGATAGGCTGCTTGACCTGCAATGATACTGTCAGATGCGAGACTCGTTGTGACGCGCATCACAGCTGACGAACGATGCAGCTCGGCGATCGCGCCTATGTCTGAGGTGGCCTCAGCCACTGGCTGCGTACGGCGGCGGGCCAGGTCGTCTGCACACCCTGCGCCCGCAGCTTGGCCTGGTAGTCGCCGAGCTTGGTGGCGGTGCTGCGTACCGCCGCAGGGCTGAGCCGGGCGGTGGTGCAGTACGCCGCGAGCACGCCGGCGGACTCGCCGATGTTCCACTCGGTCGGATGCACGCGGTAGGCGCCGTTGGTGACGTGGCTGGTGTTGATGGTCTTGCCGCCGGCGATCAGGTTGGTGATGTTGCGGGAGATCATGGCGAACAAGGGGATCTGGTACGGGTAGCAGCGGGTCCACAGCCCGCCGGAGTTCTTCGGCCCGGGGTGGATGTCGATCCAGTAGTGCCCGGTTCCTACGGTGTCGGCGAAGTCGGCGGCGGTGCATTCTTCGGCGGGCTTGCCCAACCGGGCCGACCGGTCGTCAACGCCGATGTGCCATTCGGCGATGCGTCCCAGGCCGACCAGTCGCCGGGCCTCCCGGATGTAGGGGGCCTTGGCGATGCCGTCGAGCGTGCCCGACACGTCGGGCCGCAGCCGCAGCGCGGGATAGCCGGCGCCGCCGTCGGAGCGGGGGATCTCATGCTGCAAGTAGTAAAGGAGACAGCTGGACAGTTCTTTGGCCGCGGCGATGTTCTCCTGCTTCGTGGTGTCGGGAACCTCGACGAGGTTGCCGGTCTTGAAGTCGTTGCAGGCGTAGTTGAGCAGCGACACCTCTTCGACGAACGAGCCGGCGGTGAACGACGGCAGGGCGGCGATCCGCCGGTACTGCCAGAAGTTCGGGCCGTCGTCGTAGGAGTAGTCCTTGGTCGGGTCGAACAGATTCGCACTGAAGAACTTCACGAACGCGTCGCGGTGGATGTCGTAGGCGGCCGGCTTACTGATCCGGTAGTCGCCACCCGCCCGGTTGTAGCCGACCGCCAGCACCATCGTGAAGCCCTGCTGGTCTTCGGTGTCAGCGGTGGGGTTGGTGTTGTGCAGCTCGTTCGTGCCGGCCGCACCACCGGCCTCCCGCCCGACGACGTTCATCGCACCTGCCAACGGCAGCAGGTCACCGGTCTCGGTGGCCTCCACGAAGTACTGACCGGTCACCGTCCGCGTCACCCCGTCAGGTCCGGCCATGTTGACAGCCGTGATCCGGTCGCCCGACACAGTGGCCGCGACCGGCCTGTGCCCGAGCAAAATCTGCAGCTTCCCACCCGCCACGTAAGGCATCAGCAACGTCCACAAGCACATCCGCCACACCGCCGGATCCGCCGCGATCCGCGACACCCACGCGTTGCCGGGATTGGGCTGCGAGTCGTTCTTGAACGCTGTCGTCACAGGGAAGTACGTCTTGTAGAACTGCCGCACAGCCGCCCGGAGGCTCTTGTACGCGGCCGTCTGCCCGTACGCCCCGAGCGTCGGCTCGATCCACCGATGCTCATCCGGCGGCACCAGCTGCGACGTGAGCTGCCCGCCGATCCAGTCGGTGGCCTCGGTCAGCACAACCGAAGCGCCGTTGCGCAACGCTCCGAGCGCCGCTGCTACACCGCCAAGCCCGCCACCGACAACCACGACCTGCGCCTCGAACTCGTCCATCGTCGGCGCCAGCCCGTTGGCGTACGCGGCCTCCGGCGCCCCGAACACCAGCGCCCCACTCGCCACCAGCCCGGTGACGGACCCACCGAGCGCACCGCCCAGCAAAGCCCTCCGCGAAACCGACATCCACCCATCCCCTCCCGCGTGGCCAACGGCCAGCCCACCCAAACGAGGAGAAGATACCTGACGCATGGCCGGCCCGTCCCCCGAATTCCATGGACGTTTCGTAGACGCCGAATGGACACTGCCAGCCGCCCGCACTGACGGATGTCCGAATCGAACCGTTGCGGCTGCAATTGCCCGGCGGCGCTCGCGTCAGCGTCCGGTTTTGCTCTCTTGACAGGTAGTTTTCGGTTCCGCAGACTCAAGTCGTTTGGCTTGTCGGGGAGGACAGGCGGGGAAACGCTTACTCTGGGTGGGGATCATGCGCGTCGTTAGACGGGTACTTTCGTGTGCGCTATCGGCGTCTCTTCTGGTCGCGATGTTCGGTGCGTTGCATCAAGCGCCGGTGTCCGCGACCATGCGAACCGATATCTCCGCCGACCGGTCGGTTGTGCCGAAGGCGACTCCTCGTGCTGCGGTCGCGGTGCCTGAGCTGACCACCGAGACGCAGAAGGTGACCGCGGAGGTGGACGGTTCGTATACCGCTGAGGTGTCGGCGTGGCCGGTTCGGGTCAAGGACTCCGGCGGTAGTTGGCGTGATGTCAACACGGGTCTGACGGGACGTGTGGACGGGTCGGTCGGTCCTGCTGTCGCGCCGGTCGAGCTCGCGTTCTCCGGCGGCGGTTCGACCAGCCTGGTCGATATCGACGAGGACGGCAAGGGCTTCGCGCTCTCGTGGCCGGATGGGCCACTGCCGGCGCCTGTCCTGGCCGGTGAGACCGCGACCTACCCCAACGTGCTACCCGACGTCGACTTGGTGCTCGAGGCTGGTGCGACCGGCTTCGCCTCGTACTTCGTGGTCAAGACACCCGCCGCTGCCGCCAATCCCGCGTTGGCGACGCTGCGCCTGACGGTCGAAGGCGACGACCTGAGCCTCTCCACCGACGCCGACGGCGGACTGGTGGCCAAGGATGCCAGTGGCCGCGTGCGGTTTTCCGGTGCGCCGCCGCTCATGTGGGACTCGACGGGCGCGGACACGACGAGTTCGGCGTCTGTCATCGAGCAGGCGCAGGAGGCGAAGTCGGCGCCCGTCCAGGTGTCGGTTTCCGGCAATACGATGACGATCACACCTGATCAGGGGCTGCTGAGCGATCCAGACGTGACGTTTCCGCTGGTGATCGATCCGGCGGTGAGCCGGTCGCAAAAGCGGACGTACTGGGCGATGGTCTGGGAGAACGGTTACCGGTTCATCAACAGCTCCACCCAGGTCGCCCGCGTCGGCTACGAGTCGAGCCAGAACAAGAACTCCAAGGTGTTCTACCGGTTCGACACCTCGGCGTTCGCCGGCAAGCACATCCTGTCCGCAACCTTCCGGCATGCCCAGAACCACTCCTGGTACAACACCTGCGGCGGCACCAGACCCGAAGGTGTGATCCTCAGCAGGACCGGCTCGATCTCATCGTCGACCCGCTGGCCCGGTCCGAACCCGATCCAGGACCTCGGTACTGACTACAAGAGCCATGGCAACCGCAAATACTGCCCAGGCTTCACCGAGACCGAGTGGAACGCTGAGCCGGCGGTGGAGGCTGTGGCCGCTGCCAGGTCGTCCACGCTGACGCTCGGCATGCGTTCCACCGACCCGGGCAACGTGCAGGGCTGGCGGAAGTTCTCCACCAACTCCAGCTACCCGGTGCTGACCGTGCAGTACAACACACCACCGGATACACCGTCGTCGGTGCGGATTCAGGACCCGTCGACCTCGTGTGTGAGCTCGCAGGCGGATGCGCCGTTCATCTCGAGTGTGACGCCGCGGCTGCAGGCACGGTTGACCGATCCGGATGGCTCGAGCGCCAAGTTGCGTGGCCGGTTCGAGGTCTACGAGGTGGGTGGGTCAGCTCCGGCGTGGGCGGCGACGACGAGCGTAGCTGTGTCGTCGGGGACGACGGAGTATCTTCCGGTGCCTGCTGGTGAACTGACCAGTGGTCATGTGTACCGGCTTCGTGTGCAGGCGCAGGAGTCCACGTCGGAGGGTACGGATGGGTCGGCGTGGTCGGGCTGGTGTTATTTCCGTCCTGACATCTCTTATCCGCCTCCGCCGTCAGTTGTCGGTGACCCCTACTGCGAGCAGAGTTCGAACCAAAACTGTACTGGCGCCTACGGTGGTGTCGGGCAGGTGGGCGCTTTCACCATCGACAGTTCGGCGACCGATGTTGTGGAGTACCGCTGGCAGCTGAATGGCCGTGACTGGAAGTCTGCGTATCCGTCGAGTGCCGGAGCCCCGGTGGTGGTGCAGATCTGGCCGGACTTCGAGGCCGTCAATGTATTGAAGGCCGTCGCGATCGATCGTGCCGGCAACACGTCCACGACGAACTACTACTCGTTCAACGTCGCTGGGGGCGCCCCACCTAGCGGTGTGTGGAAGCTGGATGAGTCCTCCGGGACGACCGCTGCGGACACGGCGGGAGGTACCAATGTACGCAACCTGACGCTGCAGGGTGGTTCCTGGTCCGAGCTGGGCCGTCGCGGGAACTCCTTGTTGCTGGATGGTGTCGATGACTACGCGACGGCGTCCGGTTCGGCGGTGTCGACCTTCAACTCCTTCGCCGTCGGCGCGTGGGTGCGGTTGGACTCCAACGCCGCGAACCAGGCGATCGCTCGCCAGGCCACGACCGATGGAGTGCACGAGTTCTTGCTGTACTACTCGAAGAGCTCCGACAGGTGGGCGTTCCAGAAGCAGAACCAGGACAACCTCGCCTTCGCTGGAACGGTGTACTCCAAGACCGCCCCCGCGTTGGGTGTCTGGACACACGTGCTCGGTGTGTACGACGGCTCGGCGAACCAGATCCGGCTCTACATCAACGGCGTCCTCCAGAACACCTACCAGATGACGTCGCCGGCCTGGTTCGCGGGCGGCCGGTTCGAAGTCGGCTCCTGGAACTATCCGGGCATCGCCGGTGCCCCGTTCAAGGGCCGCATCGACGAAGTCCGGGTCTGGAACCGGTGGCTCGCACCACAGGAAGTGGCCAAGCAGGCCGACATCAAGGACGCCGCAAACAAGGACGCTCCCGAATTGGTTGCCCAGTGGACCTTCGACGACAAGGACACACCGTCGCGGGACAGCGCCGGATACGGGTTCAACCTTGCGCTGGCGTCGGGCGCCCAGGTCGTGGAGGACCGGGACGGCGGTGGAGTCCTGCAGGTCACCGGCGACGCCAACGGCTACGCCAGAGGCCCGACCGGCACCCCGATTGTCGACGGCACTGGTAGCTTCACCATCACCGCATGGGTGAAGCCGACGGACGCCAGTCACAACGGTGCTGTCGTCGCACAAGGCAACACCGCCAAGGACACCTTCGATCTTGGGACATCGCGCTCCAGTCCAGTTCGATGGCGGTTCGGACGCACGAACGCCGGAACCGGCAGCGCCGAGGTCGTCTCCGACGATGCTCTGGCGGGCGAGGACTATTCGGACTGGACTCACATCGCCGCTGTCTACAACCGCGTCGACGGCCGGATCTTCCTCTATGTCAATGGTGTCCGGCAGGACATCGAAGACGGTGCCGCGTACGCCGATCCCTGGCACGCCACCTCGGCGGTCATGTTGGGGCGGGAGTGGGCCGGCGTGGACACCTCCACATCGTTCGCGGGACGGATCGATGATGTCCGGCTCTACACCGGCGTGATGGACCAGGACGACATCTATCTGCAGTGGTACAACGGCTGAGGGGCTGGGCATGCGCATTTCCCGCAAGATTCAGGGCATCGCGGTAGCAGTCGTCGCAGGTCTGGGCTTCTCGTTGCTGCAAACGGCTCCTCCACCGATCGGCGACTCGGCCAGAGCCGACGGACCGGCACTGCGGCCGGACAAGTCGATCCCGGTCACCAAGGTCGTTCCGAAGCCGCGTGCGCGGCGGGACGGCACGGCGAAGGCGGCTCTGCGAACGCCTCCAAAGATGACCTGGCCGAAGGCCGGTCAGGCCGTCGTGACGATGCCGGCCCAGGCGGGCGTGAGGGAAGCCGGCAAGCCGGTTCAGGCCGGGACTCTGCCGGTTTGGGTTGCCTCGGCAGGCAAGCAGTCGCCGGATAGTGTCAGGGTCGAACTTGCCGACCGGACACGAGCTACCCGCGCCGCCACCGAAGGCGGCCTCCTTCGACTGTCACCCGGCACTAATGGCGGTTCGGGACAGGTGCGGGTGAGTCTGGACTACTCAGGCTACGCCCGCGCCTACGGCGGGGACTGGTCTCGGCGGCTGCGGCTGGTAGCGCTGCCCGAGTGCGCATGGACGTCTCCAGGCAAACCGGAATGCTCGCGAGCCACGGCCATCCGTTCGGCGAGAAATGACACAGCGGGTCAGAAGCTGACCGCGGCCGTCGACCTGGCGGGAAGGCCGATGGTGCTGGGTGCGTTGGCGGGCGCGTCCAGCGACACCGGTGACTTCTCAGCCACGGCACTGTCGGCGTCGGCTACCTGGAGTGCGGGTGGCTCGTCCGGTGACTTCTCCTGGTCGTATCCGTTCCGTACGCCGCCGGGTGTCGGCGGTCCGGAGCCGAACCTGGCGTTGAGCTACTCCTCGCAGAGCGTCGACGGGATGGTCGCCTCGACCAACAACCAGCCGTCCCAGGCGGGGCAGGGATTCGAGCTCGGCACGTCGTATGTGGAACGCAAGTACGCCTCCTGCGTTGACGACGGACACACCGACAAGGGTGACCTGTGCTGGAAATCCGACAACGCCACCCTGGTTTTGGACGGCCGGGCGACCGAGCTGGTGAAGGACGCCGACTCCGGTGTGTGGCGGCTGAAGGACGACGACGGGTCGCGGATGCAGCGCCTGACCAACCCCAACGCCAACGGCGACTCCGACCGGGAGTACTGGAAGCTCACCACGACCGACGGCACGCAGTACTTCTTCGGCATGCACGTCCTGCCCGGCTGGGCGAGCGGGAAACCCGGCACCTCCTCGGTGTTCTACGTCCCCGTCGCCGGCGACGACCCAGATGAGCCCTGCTACAACTCCGCCGGTTTCGCCTCATCGTTCTGTAACCAGGCCTGGAAATGGAACCTCGACTACGTCGTCGACCCCAACGACAACGCGATGTCGCTGTGGTACGCGCGAGAGACCAACTACTACGCCAAGAACGGCGACACCACAGCCGGGGTCGGTGTCTATGTGCGCGGCGGATCCCTGGCCCGTATCGAGTACGGCCAGCGCGCCGACACCATCTACTCCACATCGGCGCCGGCCAAGGTCGTGTTCACCCCCGAACTGCGCTGCATCAAAGACAGCGCCGGCGCCTGCCCGACCGGCCAGTCGGCCTGGCCCGACGTACCCACCGACCAGATCTGCCTGGCCACCCAGGCCTGCACCGGCAAGACAGCCCCAACGTTCTTCTCCCGCAACCGCCTGGCCACCGTGACCACACAGGTGTACAAGTCGGGTGCCTACGCCACCGTCGACTCCTGGACGCTGACCCACACCTTCCCCGCACCCGGTGACGGCACCTCAGCAGCCCTGTGGCTAGCCAACATCGTCCACACCGGCGGCTCAGGAACAGGCGCGATCACACTGCCCGCGGTTACCTTCGGTGGAGGCCAGTACACCAACCGCGTCGACGCGATCGAGGGCAACGCGCCGATGATGAAGTGGCGCGTTCACGAGATCACGTCGGAGACCGGCGGCAGCCTTGACTTGACCTACCGGGATACCGAATGCACCCGATCGGCCCTTCCTGCGCCGGATACGAATACGAAGGCCTGCTTTCCCTCGTACTGGACACGGCCGGGCGAGTTCGACCCGAGGATCGACTGGTTCCACAAGTATCTGGTCGCCTCGGTGTCGCAGGTAGATGACGTGGCCGCCTCGAGCCGCGTCACCACCACCTACTCCTACAACGGCGGTGGCGCGTGGCGGTACAACACCGACGAGCTGACACCGGCCAAGTACCGCACCTGGTCCGACTGGCGCGGCTACGCCACCGTCACCACCACAACCGGAGACGTCAACGTCGGCCCCAGGTCCCAGTCCACCGCCCTGTACTTCCGTGGCATGGACGGCAACCGCACGGCTTCCGGCGGCACCCGGCCGGCGTCGGTAACCGACTCCGAAGGCGGCGTGGTCACCGACTCCGACCACTTCGCCGGTTTCGTCCGCGAAACCCGTGTGTTCAACGGTGTCGGCGGCGCTGAGGTCAACGGCGAGATCGCGCTGCCGTGGGCAGTCCAGTCGGCGTCCGGTGGCGGCAAGACCGCGTGGATGGTGAACACTCGCTCGAACAAGACCCGCACGACGCTGGACGGTGGCAGGGAACCTCGCCGTACCACGCTCATCAACGAATACACCGCTGACGGGCTGCTGGACTACGCCGACGACCGCGGCGACGACGCCACCACCGCGGACGACCGCTGCACCCGCACGACCTACGCCCAGAACCGCACCGACTGGATGCTCGCCTATCCCTCACGGGTGGAAACCGTCAGCGCGGCCTGCACAGCGACACCAACCCGCCCCGACGACGTTCTCACCGACGTCCGGACCGCCTACGACAACGGCGCAGTCAGTGCCGCGCCCACCCGCGGGAATCCCACCACGGAGCAGCGGCTCGCCTCCTACAACGGCGCCACACCGGCCTACCAGACCGTCTCCACCTCCGTCTATGACGCGCACGGCCGCGCCACCGCGGTGACCAACGCCGACAACAAGACGACCAGGACCGCGTTCACCCCGACCACCGGTGGCCCGGTCACCAAGACCGTGGTCACCAACCCGCTCGGTCACACCCTGACCACTGAGATTGACCCGGCCTGGGGCGTGCCGACCAAGCAGACCGACACCAACAACAAGCTCACCGAACTCGACTACGACGCGCTTGGCCGCATCACCAGCGTGTGGCTGCCCACAAGGGTGCGCGCCAACAGCGAGAACCCGAACCTGAAGTTCTCCTACCGCGTCTCCAAGACCACCGCGTCGGCCGTCTCAACCTCGACGATCCGCGACGACGGCGACACCTACAACACGACCTGGGAGATCTACGACGGCTGGCTACGGCCCAGACAAACCCAGAAACCCGCACCAGGCGGTGGCCGTGTCGTCAACGAAACCCAGTACGACGCGCGAGGCCTTGCCAGCAAGACACGTGCCGACTTCTACAACTCCTCCGCCCCAAGCTACGGCCTGGTCACCACAACCGACGCCGCGACACCGGCCATCACCGCCTACACCTACGACGGCGCCGGCCGCCAAACCACCGCGGCGTTCTCCACAGCACCCGCGTCCGGAGACATCCGGGTCGACCGATGGCAGACCACCACGACCTACGGCGGCGACCGCACCTACGTCGACCCACCCGACGGTGGCCCCGGCGTCACCGAGATCACCGACGCCCGCGGCAACGTCATCGAACGCCGCGAGCACCCCAGCGGCGCACCAACCGGAACCAACACCGCCACCAAATACAGCTACGACGCGGCCGACCGGCTCCGCAAGATCACCGACGCCGACACCAACGAGTGGACCTACACCTTCGACCTCCGCGGCCGTCAGACCGAATCCGTCGACCCCGACGCCGGTCACGTGACCCAGACGTTCGACGACCTCGACCGGCTCGCCACCTCCACCGACGCCCGCGGCAGGACACTCGCCTACGGCTACGACGGCCTGGGCCGCAAGACTGGCCTATTCCAGGGGTCCTTGACCGGCACGAAGCTGGCCGAGTGGACCTACGACACCGTGCCCAACGCCGTCGGCCAACCGGTCGCGTCCATCCGTTACGTCAACGGGAACGCCTACACCAAGAAGGTCCTGGACTACGACAAGCTCTACCGGCCGATCAAGTCGCAAGTGGTGATCCCGGCCGTTGAAGGTGATCTGGCCGGTGACTACCGCACCACCGCCGCCTACAACATCGACGGCAGCCAGCAACTCCAAGGCCTGCCCGCCGCAGGCGGACTGCCGTTCGAGCTCCTCACCTTCGGCTACAACGAGCTCGACATGCCCGAAGAAGTGGAAGGCACGTCCACCTACGTCACAAACACCGTCTACAACAAGCTCGGCGACCCCGAGCTCTACAAGCTCCAGGCCGCACCGGACCGCTACGCCTCGATCGCGATGGAGTACGAGTCCGGCACCCGCCGTCTCACCCGCTCGGTCACCTCGACAACGGTCAACACCCAAGGCGCAAGACACCTCGACCGCCACTACACCTACAACGACATCGGCGACATCACCTCGGTCAAGGAAGACGCGGGGGCCGTCGAGATCGAATGCTACAAACGCGACGGATACCAACGCCTCACCGACGTCTGGACACTGTCCGGCGGCACCTGCGGCACGCCGACGATGGGGACTGGCCCGGCGCCGTACTGGAGCTCGTGGACCTATACGACGACGGGACTGCGCAAGACCCAGACCGATCACCTGGCGTCGGGCAACAAGACGTCGACGTACACCTATCCGGCCGCCGGTGCTGCGCAGCCTCACGCGGTGTCGTCGATCTCCGACGACAGCACGACGGAGACGTTCGGCTACGACGCTTCCGGTAACACGACCTCCCGGGTCAATCGAAACACTGGCACGGACCAGACGCTGACCTGGAACGACGAAGGTCAGCTCGCCTCCATCGCTGAGGGGAGCAACACCACCGGCAACATCTACGACGCCGACGGTCAACTCCTCCTACGCAAGGACGCCGCCGAAACCGTCCTGTTCCTCGGCCAAACCGAAGCACACCTGTCCAGCAGCGGCACCCTGTCCGGCGTACGGCACTACAGCCACAACGGACAAACCATCGCCGTCCGCACCAACGACCCAGCCGGAGGCACGGGCGCAACCAAACTGTCCTGGCTGGCGGTCGACCAGCACAACACAGCGCTGGTCACCATCGACGTGACGACCCATGCGGCATCCCGGCGACGGGAAAACCCCTACGGCGTCCTGCGCACCAAACCCACAGACTGGGTCTCCACACGCTCCTTCGTCGGCGGCTACGGCGACAACACCACCGGCACCGGCCTCGTCCACCTCGGCGCCAGAGACTACGACCCCGCCACCGGCCGCTTCCTGTCCGTCGACCCCGTCCTCGCCCCCACCGACCCACAATCCCTGACCGGCTACAGCTACGGCAACAACAACCCCATCACCGCTTCCGATCCCACCGGCCTCCGCCCCAACGACGAAGGCGCCGGCTGCGGCGGCTGCAGCCCCAGCCGAGCCGGCAGCGGAGGCCGGAGCTCGTCCTCGTCGAACACGAAGCCTTCGGGCGGAACGTGGCACAAGGTCGAGAAGGTGGTCACGGTCGCAATGAAGGCCGCCTCGGTCATCTACGCCATCACCATGTGGGCACACGAAGTGGCCGCCGCCAACCCACCGAAGAGCAACTGGGTCAAGGACTACGCAGCAGGCGTATGGGGCGCCACACTGGACGGAGCCCAATGCATCGGAACTGGCCCACTCTGCCCGGCCGTGTTCGCCGGCCAAGAACTCGCCGGACTACCGACACCCAGCGAAGCCCTCGCCTACAGCGTCGGCGCCGACACCGGCTCGGGGGCCTACTTCGCCGGAATCGTCGCCTCCTTCATCATCCCCATGGGCCCCGCCAAAGCCTCAACCACAGCTGCCCAAGGCGAAGCCAAGCTGGCCGCCAAGCTCGCTTCTGAAGTCGACGAATTGGCGGCCAGGGTTATGGCCGCGCATGCCAACGACCTGCATGGCCCAGTTCTGAGTGGTGCGATGGATCGCAAGACTGGGGCCATCTTCTTCGGGTTGAACGGGGACGTCCCGGAGAAGCTTCATCCTCTCCTGAGGAGGGCGCTTGACGCGTTCGAAGGTCCGCCGGCCCCCTTCCACGGCGAGCCTGGGGCTCACTCGGAGGTCCATGCCGTCAATCAAGGGCTATTCGCGCGGCAGGGTTCAAAGCTGGAGGACTTCCTGGTCTATAGTGTGCGGTTGAGAGGGAGCAAGAAGGGGAATCCAATAGAGATGTGTCCGAACTGTGCACCCATCCTCAACGGAGCAGAGGATTTGGTCCAGTGAACGAGCCGCGGGTTGTCCCGGACGAAGAGCTAGACTTCGAGGCCGACCAGGTGTTCACGCTGAACGGCTTGCCATTCACGGGCGTGGGCTACGAAGAATCTCCCGAGATCGGTCGGTCCGAAGTGACATATCAGGACGGGTTGCAAACGGGTCCAGCTAGATCCTGGGATCCATCCGGAGTGTTGAGAAGTGAGTCGTATTACTACGGCGGTGCGCTTCATGGCATGTCTAGAAAGTTCGACTCCGACGGCACGCTAACGCTGGAGTCGCGGTACGAGTACGGAATCCTCCTGCATCAACGCGCCTTCGGCCCTGACGAGGAGGTCATCGAGTCCTACGAGCTCGATCCGAACAGCTACAACGCTGAACTGCTTGAGCGGTACCGCAGGAAGTACAACCAGCCAACATAAGCAACTACCAAACGGCGACTCGTTCTTCCAATAAAGCTTCGCCGCCGCGAACGGCACGAGCGGTAGCGTGTCTCCCCTTCCAAGAACGGTGCATTGAGGCGAAGGCAGCTCTGCAGTCATTCGCGCCCACCGACACGTTCGACGTAGCCGCTCCTCGGCCACTCCTCGGTCTGCTGGTCGATGGCGAGTTCCTCCAACAAGGCGCACCCACAGCAAAGGTCGCGAGGCAGTGACCGTCCCGGGCGCCTCATGCCCGGACTGAGCACCGATCCTAAGAACACGGACATTCTGGACTGGCAGGCTGTTCGGCTGGAGGGCTCGACCGCCAACCCAAGATGCCTCGTGCTCACTGTTTGGTGATGGCGGCCGCACAGGAGGAGACAACGGGGTACTGCTATGCCGCCACCACCACACCACCATCCACAACAGCCAATGGGTGGTCCGGCCAGGTGGCCACGGCCGACCGGAATTCCTCCCACCACCATGGATCGACCCCGAGCAACACCCAAGACGTAACCGTCTGCATGATTCCCCACGTGCCGCCTAGCCAGGAGATCTTCAGAACTGTGGCAGAGGAAAATTCTTGAACCTCAATCACAGAAGGTTAACTACAGCGAACCCGCAGACGAAAACGTTGGTCCGGTAGGCCTGCTCAAGGGGCACCCACCGTCACCACCAAACATCGTTAACACCAGGCACCCACGAACCCGCAGACAAAGAAACAACGCCAGCCACTCAGCAACCACCGGACACACCGCAACCTACCCCACGGTGAGAACCCGCTAACGGCAAAACGCGCTCACGGTGGAACCTGCGAACTAGCGATTGATCGTTGTCTGTACTCGTCCGAACGTGTCGGTCGTCACCGGGAGCCTGTCGTCGAATGGTCGGTCGAGGGCTGCGACGAGGAACAGCGCGAGCGCCATGACACCGGTCAGCAACGTCAGCAGGACTCGTTGCAGCCGGATGCTGTCGACCTTGAACAGGTATGCCAGGAACAGGGTCAGCACCGCTCCGGACCACAGCAGCACCCAGAGCAGGTCTGGCAGGGCGGAGCCGTTGGCGCTCAGCCGGGCCCGGCGGGCGTCGCCGAGGTCGTTCATGCGCTGGATCGACTGGGAGTAGAGCGGGCTCGACCGGTCCGTGGCACTCATGCTGGTGTAGGTGCTCCACAGCTCGGCCAGGGCCGCCTCGGCCGGCTCGCTCACCTCGCCGCGGTCGAGCTTCGGCCACTCGTCCTCGATCACGGCTCGGACGTATGCACGGCTCGCGTTCTGCACTCTGCGCTGGTCCGCGGTGCTGAACCCTCCGGCCATCTGGTCGAGCTCGACGATCGCGTTGGTCTCGCGGGTGACGGCCACCTGGACGTCGGTGACCGCTTGCCAGACGATGACGATCACGAAGCCGAACAGCAACGCGTAGATCGTCGCTACGGTGGCGAAGGTCGCGTTGACCGCGTCGCTGTCGGCGCTCTGCGGCGGGTAGAACCGCCACACGATCGACAACCCGAGATGGGCCGCGCCAATCGCGAGGACGACCAGGAAGGCAGCGTCGACCCACATCGACAGGCCGATCGACAACTTCAGGACAAGGTAGATCGCGCCGACCGCCACGAGCCCTCCCGCCAACGGCACCATGAGTCGCAGGCTCGAGGCCCGTCTCCGTGCACGTTGGGCGGCGCGGGACTCCGCGGCCTCCTCGGTCGTCGGCTCCGGCGTTTCCGTCTCTGTCATTGGCATGGAGCGGCCCCATCATCTTCTGCGCAGGAACAGGAGCAATCTGATCGCGACCAGCACCGACGTCAGCGACATGCTGACCACGAGCAGCGGGCCGAACCCCGACCCTGCCGGGCTGCTGCCGTGAACGTGCGGCACGAGGGCGATCCGAGTCGTGGGTTCAGGCGTGGTCGTGGGCGTCGGCGTGTGGCCGGGTCGCCCGGTTGTCGGTGACGGTCGCGGTTGCGGTGTCACCTGCCGTGGCACCGGCGACGTCGACGGTGTGGGCACCTCGGCGGCCGGCGCCGCCGCCGCGGGCACCGGATCCGTCGTGGAACAGGACTCTCGCGGCGTGCCGGGGCAGGCGCTGGTGACCGTCGCCGGCGGTCCGCGGACGACGCCGGCCTGATTGACCAGAACAGTGTCGTCTTGCGCGCCGGTCGTCACACGCACCCGCAGAGCCAGGCTCGCGGACTCTCCCGCGGCGAGATCGCCCACCGACCACAGCAGCCGGCCGTCGCCGGCGGGGTTCACCCCACCGCGCGACGGCTCGGCCGCGATCAGGTCGACGGCGGCCGGCAGCCGGTCGGCGACGACGACATCGGCCGCGGTGCCGGCACCGTCCGCGTTCCCGACCTCGACTGTGAACGTCAGCTCCGCACCGGGACGAGGGTTCGTGTCACTCACGCCGGTGCGCAAGCTCAGCTGGGCAGGAACGATCCGGCCGTTGACAGCGACGTCGTTGTCGGAACGATCGGGGTCGTCGGAGGCGGGACCCGTGACGGTGAACCGGCTGGTGAGCGGCGTGCGGCCGACCCGCCTGGCGCCAAGGCGTACACGCGCGCGCAGCTCACGGCTCTCACCGGCCCGCAGTCGGCCGAGCTCACAGGCGAGGTTTCCACCGTGGAGCCGACAGGAATCCGACATTCTTTCGACGATCAGATGACCGTCGACCACGCCGGTCACGCGGGCTTTCGGCGCTGTCGCCGGACCCCGATTAACGATCTTGAATCTCAGATCATATGACGTCCCTGGCGCGAGCTCCGGCGGACGAGTGGCGGTGATCTCAAGATCGGCAAGCGGCTTCCCAATATGGGTCCTGATTGCCGTACTGTTGTCCGACTCATCGGCGTCGTCGGACACCGAGTCGGCCGTCGCCGTCGTGTAAGCCGTGCTGTCCAGGACAGCGTCGTCAATTGCCCTGAAGGGCAGCTCGATATTCCAGCTCTCGCCGCTCTTGATCTTCTTTCGCTTGCATTTGATCTTGTTTTCGGTGAGCGCGCAGCCATCGGGAACACCGGTGACGATCAGCGCCGGATCGACCGACACACGCACCTTCGTGTGCCAGGCGCTGGCCTCACCTTCGTTCTCTACAACGATTCTGTAGGAGCCCGCCGCACCCGGCCTGACCTGCTGCGAGCCCGTCATGCTGACCGCAAGGTCGGCCTTCGGGCAATGCAACAGATCAGACGCCAGGACAGGCGAACCTGCCAACAGAAACATAATGGCGGCAGCGAAACCTGCCGTCACAAACACCGGCCCTTCCCCCCTCTATCGGGTCGAGCTTGGTTTTCTGAAACAACGGTAGCTGCGCGTTCTCCCGCTGTCACGAAAATCGCACGGTTGAGGGGCTCGGGCGGTGACGCCCCTGCTAGTGGAACGCGCCAGCTACGTAGTCGCCCTTGGCGGGCTGCTGCGTCATGACGTTCAGCCGGTTCATCGTGTTCATCACGGAAATCGTCATGACCAGGGCGGTGAGCTGGTCCTCGTCGAAGTGCTTGGCGGCGTTCGCCCACACGTCGTCCGGTACGCCACTGGCGGCGTCCGCCATCCGGGTGCCCTGCTCGGCCAGCTCGAGAGCGGCGCGCTCGGCCTCGGTGAAGACCGCGGCTTCCCGCCAGGTCGCGACCAGGTTGAGGCGGACCGCGGTCTCGCCCGCCGCGGCGGCTTCCTTGACGTGCATGTCCACGCAGACGGCGCAGCCGTTGATCTGGCTGACGCGCAGCGACACCAGCTCCCGCAGCGACGTCGACAGTCCCAGGTCCACCATCGCCCGGCCCGTGGCCATCAGGTGTTTCAGTACCTTGCCGGCGTTCGGGTTCGCCATCACGTTCAGTCGAGCTTCCATCAGCCATCTCCTGTGCCGTTGTCTTTGCCTACGTCTCTCAGGACGGATTGGCCCGGCACAGTTGTGACACCCCTCGATGTGACCTATGCCTCTCCCGGCAGTACGCGGACCGCGCGCGGCGGGCCGGCATACACTTCGGCGCCGTCCAGCGTGATCCGGGCAGCCGAGGCGCTCAGCTCGAGGTCGAGCTGGTGCCCACGAAAGCCCAGGCCCGTAAGGGCGATCTCGCCCTCGCCCGGTGGCTGTGGATCGACGACGAGGCCACCGTCCGGCTCCGGCGTCAGCCCGGCCAGTCCGCACAGGATCGCCTCGGCTCCGGCCAGGCCCGCCACGACGTTGCGCCGCTTGTGCGCCGGCGGCGCGACCGGGCGGTCGCAGTACTGCTCCTGCGGGAAGTACGGCAGCTGCTTACCGAGCCACAGGTGCCGCCGGAGTACGGACCAGGCCAGCTCCGGCCGGCGCTGCTCCCACAACGTGAGAGCGAGCTGAGGCCCTTCGCCGATATAGGCGCCGCCGCCCGACCAGTCCGGGTCGCCGAGCTCGTAGTGCAGTCGGTCGGACGTGCCGACGCTGCTGACGCCGTAGTCGCCGAGGAAGTCGCCGAGCCTGGCGAACATCGCCTCGGCCATCTCCGGCGTGCACGCGCCGGCGCGCAGCGCGTCGTACGCCTGGATCGAGTGGACGATCTCCGCATGCCCACCGGGGTGAACCGCGCGGAACCAGCCATCATCCTCGCTCCACAACTCGGTCCGGATCAGCTCGCGGATCCGGGCGGCCTTCGTACGCAGGCCGTCCGCGCCGACCGAGGCACCGGTCAGGCCGGCCAGCCGGGCGATGGTGTCGAAGCTCCACGCCCGTTCGGCGTTCGGGCTGGCGACGACATGCTCCCAGCCGGTTGCCCGCATCTCGAGCAGGTTCTCCTGGCTACCGAGGTCCAGCAGTCCGTCGTCCAGCGGCCAGATCTCGGCCAGCTGCGTCACCAGGTCGGCCGAGATGCCTTCGTGGCAGGCGATCGCCTCGGCCAGCGCGGTGATCGACCAGGCGCTGTAGGCATAGCCCACGCCGACACCCGATCCGTCCGGTGCCACGGCGTAGTGCTTGGTCAGGTCCGTTGCCAGCAACGCCGCGGCGACACGACGAGTGTCTGCACCGAGCAGCATCGTCAGCACGTGCGGCGCATAGCCTCCGGTGTCCCAGGCGTACGCGCACAGCGCCCCGCCGTCCAGTCCTGAGGTCGCCACCCATGGCGTGACCGCGAACGCGGGGTTGTCCCACAGGCAGACCAGGCCGCTGGCCAGCGAGCCGCGATAGAACTCCTCCAGCCCGTCGATGTCGCTCGCGAGCACCGGAATCCGTTCCAGTGAACGCGCGGCACGCGTCCGCCAGGCGTCCCGGGCCTCCTCGGCCAACGCCGCCAGCGCGGCCACGTCCGGCGGATCGGCGCCCACGACCACGCCGAGCGTGAACGTGTGACCGCCGCCCGCTGGAATCCGGCTCGTCAACGCTCCGCTGACAAGCGACATGGACGCTCCCTCGCCGGCATCCGCGCCACCCGGCGGCACCCACCCCCACTCCCCCAGCGGCACCAGCCGGGCCTCCCCCTCGAGCCGCGGCCGGATCGCGAGGTCGAGCGTCCGGTCGCCCCGGTTGTGCACAGCGATCCGCAGGCAGTAGCCGGCCCGCGACCACAGCGGCGTCGTCGTGCTCTCCACAGAGAACGAGCTGAGCCGGCCGTCGTCGTACCGGTGGTACGTACCGTGCCGCACCACCCGGTCGGGATACCACGTGCCGCCCGCGAACAGCAGGCCTCGCGCACCTCCTCGCGGCCGGAGCCGGTCGACGACGACCACGCCGTCGGCCGAGAACTCCACGTCGAGCGACGACTCCCCCGCCGCACAAGGCGGTCCGTAGAACCCGCCCACGCCGCACACCGAGTCGAGCCGTGGCAGGACGGTCGTCCGCCCGCTTCCCACCCACGGCTCGGCGTACGGCACGAGCCGGCGCAGGTCGAACGCGAAGTCGTCCACTTGGTAGGTGTTGCCAGTCATGCCTTGACAGCTCCAGCTATGCCGTTCACGAAATATCGTTGCAAGAGTACGAAAACCAGGATGATCGGCGCGAGCGTGAGCACCGAACCGGCGCAGAGATACGTCCACTGTGTCGAGTTCTGGCCGACGAACGCGTACATCCCGACGGCCAGAGTATGCAGCTCGGGCCGCGACAACGTGAAGACCAGCGGGATGAAGAAGCTGTTCCAGGCGCTGATGAACGTGAACAACGCCACGGTGGCCAGCATCGGACCCGCCAGCGGGAGCATCACCCGCCAGAACACCTGGTGGAAGTTCGCGCCGTCGACCCGCGCGGCGTCCTCCAGCTCCCGGTCGATCGTCATGAAGTAGCCCATGAACAGGAACGTCGCGAACACCACACCGCCGGCCGACTGCACGATCACGACCGCCCACAAGGTGTTCAGCAGGCCGAGGCCACGGATGACGTCGAACACCGGAATGATCGTGTAGCCGTGCGGCAGGAACAGCGTGACCGACACCAGCAGCAGGCAGCCGCGCCGGCCGACGAACCGTGTCCTGGCCAGCACGTAACCCGCCGTCGAGGTGAGGAACAGCGTGAGCACGACGGTCCCGACCGCGATCACCACGGTGTTCAGGAAGAACCGGCCGAACGACGCCTCCTCCCACGCCGCCGGATAGTTCGACCACACGAACTCGCTCGGTATCGGGTTGAGTCCTTGGTTGAAGAACCCGTCCGTGCTCTTCAACGAGCTGCCGAGCGTCCACAGGAACGGATAGAGCCAGGCCAGTCCGCCGATCAACAGCAACGTGTGGCCGAACGCCCGGCCGGCTGTTCTGCCACCTGGTCCCCTACGCACTGGCCGCCCTCCTCCTGCCGATCGCCCGGAACACCAGCACCTGCACGACCGAGAAACCGATCAGCAGCAGGCCGTAGAAGAACGACGCCGCCGACGCCAGCCCCACGTCAGGTTGCACGGCCGTCGTGGAGTAGCCGCCGAAGGCCAGGTGGTAGATGTAGGTGTTGACCACCTCGGTCGCGAAGAACGGCCCACCGTTCGTCAGCACCTGCACCAGGTCGAAGATCTGGAACGAGCCGAGCACGGCCAGGATCGTGATGACCACGCCGACCGACCGGAGCATCGGAATCGTCACGTACACGAACGACGCCAGCCGCCCGGCACCGTCCAGCTTCGCCGCCTCGTACAGCTCGTCCGGGATCGTCTGCAGCCCCGCCAGGAAGTAGACCAGGTTGTAGCCGAACGTGTGCCAGATGCCGATCGCGATGATGACGCCCATCGCCAGGCGCGGGTCGCCGAGCCAGTTCGTGTCGTCGCCGACGTTGGTCAGGATGAGCTGGACGACGACCGCGACCACCGCCGCAGATGTGACCACCGGCAGGAAGAACAGCGTGCGATAGAACGTCGACCAGCGCAGCCTGGAGCTGTTCAGCACCAGCGCCAACGCCAGCGCGCCGACGAGTTGCACCGGCACCACGACGGCCGCGTAGACGAAGGTGTTCCGCAGCGCCTTCCAGAAGATCGGGTCGTGCAGCACCTTCGCGAAGTTCTGCAGCCCGACGTATCGCGATGGCTCGCCGATCCCGTCCCACTGGTAGAAGGTGTAGCCCAGCGACGCGAAGATCGGATAGACCACGAACACCAGCAGGACAAGGAGCATGGGCGCCAGATAGACGTACGACCAGCGGTCGGCGGCCACCCGGCGCCACAAACCCATCGGCACCACGGACATCGAGTCAGGCTCGCTTCGTCGTGTACGCCTGGGTCGGATCCCAGTCGGCGAACACGTAGTCGTCGAGGCTCACCTTTGCCCCTGCTTCCTTGGCCTTCTTCACCCCGTCGGAGAGCGCTTGGTACTGCCGGTCGGCGAGCTCCGAGAGTGCCGCGCCCATGTCTTTGAGCTGCCCGGTGTAGAGCCCAGCCAGGACGTCGTTGATGTCCGGCTTCACCGGCGCCAGCACGACCTTGGACAGCTCCGGGTTGCGGATCGTCGGAGTCGGCCCGATCAGCGCGAGGTTCCTGGTCTCGACGTACTGCGCGAACGGCGCGAACTTCACCGCCTTCGGATCGTTGCTCTGCTCGAACACCGAGAGCCCCTGTCCCATCTCGACCCAGCGTTTGCCGGCCGCCGGGCTGTAGATCCAGTCGAACCAGGCCCACGCCTCCTCGGGATGTTTGGCCTTCGCGGAGATCCCCATCAGCGTTCCGCCGGGGCTGGCGTAGAAGTACGCCTTCGGTGTCTCGGTCGGCGACGGAAGTGTCACCAGGCTGTAGTCGGTGAACTTGTGGTCGCTCCACTCCGGCTGGTTCCAGACACCGCCGACCGTCATGCCGAACTTGCCGCGCTCGAAGAATGCCCGGGCCTGCTCGTCGGAGATGCTCATCGAGTTCGGATACATCAGGCCACGCTGCTTCCAGTCCAGCAGCAGCGTCAGGAAGTCGGTGTACGCACGGTCGGTCGCGTACGTCCACTTGCCGGTGCGGAGGTCCTGGCCACCCGACCCTCCCGGAGCTCCGGCGCCGCGGACGAACAGCTCGAGCCACCAGCTCAGCGGGCCGTTCTGCGCGTTGCCGAAGCCGAGCCCGTAGGTCTTACCGCCGCTCTTCTTGGTGATGGTGTCGGCCGCCCGGGTCACATCGTCCCAGGTCTTCGGCAACTGTGGCTTGCCGTCGGCGCCGACCAGGCCGGCGTCGCGGAACACGCCGTGATGGATGTAGAGCTGCAGCCAGGGTGCGTGCCCGCCGAACGGCGCGCTGTAGACCTTGCCACCGAAGACGTTCCCGCCCTCGTAGAAGCTCTCGGCCGGGAACTTCTTCTGCCATGCGGGCGTCGCCCACTTGTCCAGTGGAAGCAGCCAGCCCTTGGCCACCTGGTCGGGCAACGGCGGGTTGCCGGGGAGCAGGAACACCTCGGGCGCATCGCCGCCGCGGAACGACAGCGACACCAGATCGGCGTACTTGTCGGTGACCTGGGTGGTCTTCTCGATCCGGACATCCTTGTGTGCCTGCTGGAACAGCTTGATCTCGTTGTCCACCCAGCCGGCCTGGCTGACGTAGTAGTCCCAGTACCGCAGGCTCTCCGTCGACGACGAACTGCCAGACGTACCCCGTCCGCAGGCCGCCGTGCCGAAAGTAGCGGCCGCTCCTGTGAGCGCCGCACCCAGTAACGTTCGGCGGCTCACCTTCGCTGTGCTCATTGCCGTTCTCCTTGTTTATGCCGCGTTACGAAACGCGACGTCATCGACGAAGAGGTCCGCGGTGCCGGACGTCGTACTCAGCCACCACTCGGCGTGGTCGAGGGTCTTGCCGCTCCAGCTGACCGGCACGATGCCGCCGCGCAGCTGCGTCCAGCCGCTCGCGGTCGCGGTCGCGGAGGCCAGCGCGATGGTCTGCGAAGTGCCGTCGGTGAACGTCAGCTTGAGCTTGGCCTGGGCCGTGGTGTCCGAGCCGCCGGCGAGCTTGACCCAGCCGTTCGAGACGTAGGTCTGGCCGTTCACGACCTGCACGCCCTCCGCCGGTCCCTGCCACTCGGCTGTCCGGCCGGACGAGCGGATCGAGACGTTCCCGAGGTGCTGCTGGTCGGTGGTGGCCTTGGCCGTACTCGGGCTGAACCCGTACCAGCCGGCCGATCCGAGCTCGGCGTCGGCGTTCTTCAGCAGGTTGGCGTCGTCGGACGAGGTGCCGTCGGCCCGGATCGTGATCGCCTTGCCGACGTTGCTGGGCATCGAGACGTGCACCTTCTCGGTCGCACCGTTGGCGGTGACCGTCACGAGGTAGTCCCCGAGGAAGCCCTTGGTGGCATAGCTTCCGGCGGCGTTCGTGCTGCCGGAGGCGTTCGTCCACCACTGGTTGTGCACCAGGTCCTTCAGCACCTGTCCGTTCGGCTTGAGCGACCAGTCGGCGCGGTAGAGCGCGCAGTCCGGGCACCAGATGTTCGACTCCCACAGGCCCCAGTTGCTGATGCCGGTGACCTTCGGATAGCTGAACGCCATCGTCATGAAGTCGCGGGTGTAGTCGGCCTGCAGCTGCTCGTCGGCGGTGTCGAGGTCGAACTCCGTGATCTCGATCGGCAGCCCGAACGAGGCGAACCGGTCGAGGATCGGCAGCAGGTTCTCCGGTGCCGTCGGCTGCGTGCCGCGGAAGTGGCCCTGGATCCCGATGCCGTCGATCGGAGCGCCGGAGTCCTTCACCAGCTTGATGGCGTTGTAGGTGTAGTTCTGGTGGCGGACGTTCCAGCCGTTGCCCTCGAGGATGTCGTAGTCGTTCAGCACCAGGCGGGCCTTCGGGTCGCCCTGCCTGGCCAGCTGGAACCACCGCGCCATCTCGTTCTGCCCGAGGATGTCCTGCAGGTTGTGCTCGGAGTACGGCTCGTTCAGCACGTTCCAGGTCGGGATCTCACCGCGCAGGTTGCTGGTCTCGTCGACGATGTGGTTGTCGACGCGCTGGCGCAGCGCGGTCGGGTCGTTTCGCAGGGTGTAGACGTCGGCGGGGAGGTAGCCCCACGACGGCCAGACCAGGTGGCCTTCGCGGACGAACAGGCCCTGTTCCTGGGCCCACTTCAGGGCCGGCAGCGCGACGTTGTTGCGTTCGGTGAGGTTCTCCCAGTGGTGCCAGAGGAAGTCGTTGGCCAGCGACACCTGGTTGAAGTCGTCGGTCACGACCTGGCGGTACTTCGGGTTGTAGGACGCGCCCGAGACGACGTGTGCGCCGTCGGCGGCCGTACCGAACTTGAACGCGTGCTTCTGCAGGTCGACCCGCACGGCCGCGTTCGGAACGGGGTTGCCGGCCGCGTCGACGACGTTCACGGTCAGGTTTCCCTTGCGGTACTGCTCGATCCTGGCCTGTGCCTGCGTACGCCAGGCGGCGCCGGACTCCCGGCCCTGGTAGGTGACCTTCGGAAAGCCGGTGGGGTCGGGCTGGCCGTAGTCCTTGACGGACAGGCCGGCGATCTGGAACGACTGCGGGCCGTAACCCAGCCAGAGGTTGAAGTGCGTGGCGCCGGCGGCGTCCGACTCGTCCATGTGGAAGGGGTACTCGAACTTCTGCCACTCCGAGGTGAACTTCAGCGCCGCCCGGCCCGAGGTGTGGAAGCTGCCGCTGCTCTGCTGGTAGACGAACTGCGCCAGCCCGAAGGTGCCGCCGGCGATCGGCGTCGTCGAGCGGGCCCAGAACGTCGCGAGCATCGCATCGCCCTGGCTGACGGGCTGCGAGCTCAGCACGCCGGCAGTGAACTCGTACTCGCCGTCGAGTCCCTGGCTCTGCGGGCTCGCCGTTGTCGTGATCTGCAGAGCCTTGCTGAAGTTGGGGTTTCCGCTGATGTCCACCACTTGGGTCTGCGGCGCCGGGTTGCCCTTCAGGTTGGTGAACGCGGCCAGCGGATCGGCGGGCAGAACGTCGAACGGTGCCGCCGCCCTGGCCGGCTGGGCGGGAACCTGCAGGGCCGCTGCGACGATCGGCGCCGCGATCAGGAGGGCGGCCAGTGACAGCCGGGCTCTCTTCGTCATCATGCGCTTGCTCCCCTTCGAGCTGGTGCCGGAACAGGTACGGACATGACGCGCTACGGCGAACGCGGTTGTACTCGCGCTCACCCTTTTGCTGGGTGGATGCCGGGGCCGGCTAGGTCGACAGCCGCGCTGTGCTCGCGCGTACGACCAGCTCGGTCGGCATCCTGACGATGTTGTCGGCCTGCTTGTTCGGCTCGCCGCCGGCCTCGACCTCGGCCAGCAGCAGCTCGGCCGCATGCCGGCCCATTTCCCGGAACGGCTGCTTGACGGTCGTCAGCGCCGGCCGGACATCGGTGGACGACGGGTTGTCGTCGAAGCCGACCAGCGAGAGATCCTCGGGGATCCGCAGCCCGCAGTCGGCGGCCGCCTGCATCACGGCGTAGGCCATGTTGTCGTTGTGGGTGAAGATGGCAGTTGGCGGTTTCGACAGGCTCAGCAGCTCCTTCGCCTGGTCCCTCGTCGTATCGGGATCGAAACCGCCTTGTTTCACGAGCCTGTTGTTGGGTTTGACGCCTGCCTCGGTCAGCGTGTCGCGGAAGCCCTGATGGCGTTCGCGGCAGCATCGATAGGTCATCGGCCCCTGGATCGTGGCGATCCTGGTGTGGCCGAGCTCCAGCAGGTGGCGCGCCGCCAGGCACCCTCCGGTGTAGTTGTCGGCCTCGACGCACGGCAGGTCGACCGGAGTGCTGAGCGTGTTGACCACGACCACCGGAAGTCCGTGATTTCGCAACTCCACAATGGGTTCCAGCGGCTGGTAGTGCGTGACAACGAGCAGCCCAGCCGACAGCCGGGTCGCGAGGATCCGGTCGACAACGTTGCTGTAGTCGCGCTCGTTCGTACTGGTGTAGAGGATAATCTCGTACGGCGTCGGCTCCAGCACCGAGGCGACCCCGAAGTTGATCGCGGCGACCATGCCCCACGACAGTCCCGGCACGAGGATGCCGATGAACGGGCTGCTGCCCTTCGCCAGCGACGTCGCCTGGAAGTTCGGCACGTAGTTGTGCTCGCGCATCACCGCCAGCACGTGGTCGCGGGTGGCGGGGTCGACCTTCGGGCTGTTGTTGAGCACCAGCGACACGGTCGACTTCGAGACGCCCGCCACGCGGGCGATCTCGCGGATCGTCATTCGTGCCACGGGCTCACGTCCCTTGTGCCGACTCGGTTTGCTTTTGGTTTTTGGGTGTTGGACCGGTCCAATCCTCGTACGCTGTTGGACCGGTCCAACGGTGGTTTCCTGCGAAAGTAGCACCCACCGGATTCCGGGTCAACGGCCCGGCGGCGATGTCCGGAGCCGGTCAGCTGGTTCTCCAGGCGTAGGGATGGGCATTGGCACAGGCGTGACCGCGGCCCTGCTCCTGATCGCCGGCCTGGTGGCCCTGGTGGCGGGCGCCGAGCTCGTCGTGCGAGAAGGATCGGCGCTCGCGGCCCGGTTCGGTGTGCATCCGATCGTGGTCGGGATGACGGTCGTGGCGCTCGGCACCAGCCTTCCCGAGCTCGCGATCGGCATCAACGCGGCGCAGCAGGGCAACGCAGGCCTGGCGGTCGGGAACATCGTCGGCACGAACCTCGTCAACGTGCTGCTCATTCTCGGTCTCAGCGCCCTGCTCAGGCCGGTCGGCTTCGAACGGCGGTCGTTGCGCTTCGACCTTCCGGTCATGACGGGTGCGGCCGTGCTGTTGCTGATGCTCGGCGCGGATGGCGCGCTGTCGACGTCCGACGGGCTCCGGCTGTGTGGGTACGGCGGCTTCTACCTCGGCGCGCTGATCGTCATGACCGTACGCGGGCCACACGAGGTGGAGCCGCCGGCGGGTCGCGGCGTTCCGCCGTCGTCGGTGGCGTCCGTGTCGGCGTCGGTGCGACGCGACGAACGCCGGGTGGCCGTCCGGATGGTGTCGCTGGTGGCCGGGCTCGGCGTGGTCGTCGTGGGCTGCCGGCTGAGCCGGATCGAGGGCGGCCTGTTCGTGGCGACGTACGTGGCGTACCTCGGCTGGCTCATCGTTGCGCGGGTGTGAGCGTGTTCTTGACGACCTCACCGTTCTTCATGATGACGGTGAACGCGGTACCGGGCCGTGCAAGCAACGTGATGTCGTCGAGCGGGTCGCCGTCGACGAGGACGAGGTCGGCCAGCGCGCCCTCCTCGACGACGCCGAGCGTTCCCGGGTAGGGATTGCGCGGGCCGGACAGGGCCAGCAGCTCGGCGTTGGTGGCGGTGGCCATCACCAGGATCTCGGCGGGTGTGAACCAGCGGGTCAGCTTCGCCAGCTGCTTGCCCTGCTTGGCGGCGAGCACCGGATCGAACAGCGTGTCGGTCCCCCACGCGAGTCGTACGCCGTGCTTCTTGGCCAGCGTGTACGCGTTGTCGGTGCCGGCGACCATCTGCGCGAACTTCGCTTCGCTCCCGGGTGGTACGGGCACGGCGTCCTCGTCGTCCAGGAACGGCTGGAGCGACCACCAGACATCGTTCTCGGCCATCAGCGCGGCGGTATTGTCGTCGAGCAGCTGGCCGTGCTCGATGCACTTGACGCCGGCGCGGATCGCCTGCCGCACGGCACGCGGCGTGTAGGCGTGCACCATGACGTAGGTGCCCCAGTTCTCGGCCGCCTCGACGGCGGCGTGCAGCTCCGCCTCGGTGTACTGGGTGACGTCGAGCGGATCGTAGGACGAGGCGACGCCGCCGCCGGCCATCAGCTTCAGCTGGCTGGCGCCGCGCATCAGCTGTTCTCTGGCTCCTTGCAGCACTGCCTCGAAACCGTCGGCGATGCAGACCGCGCCGACGAGCTCGACGTGCGACAGGTGGCCGAGGCGTCCTCGCGGCAGGTCGTGCAGCGTACGGAAGTCGCCGTGCCCGCCGGTCTGGGAGATCATCGCGCCGGACGGGTAGATCCGGGGGCCGATGGTCAGGCCTGCGTCGATGGCCTGCTTCAGTCCGAACGCGGGTCCGCCGGCGTCGCGTACGGACGTGAACCCGCGAAGCAGCGTGTCGTGCGCGGTCTTGGCGGCGAGGATGTGCAGGAAACCGACGTCGGCATAGGTCGCGGTCTGCAACGGGGTGGCGGCGAAGATCGAGTGCCAGTGCGCGTCGATCAAGCCGGGCATGAGCGTCTGCCCGCGCGCGTCGATGACCGTCGCGGCATCATCGGTCGTGTCCCGCAGCGGGCCGACCGACTCGATCCGTCCGTTGCGCACCAGCACCTGCTCCGCCCCGCCGATCGTGGCGGTCCGGCTGTTGAACACGCGCACATCCCGAAGGACAGTGGCAGCCTCGTTCGACTCCACCGCACACCCTTTCCTCGGCCTCCCCCCTGCGTACCCCTTACCGGCCAGTATGGAAACAGCAGCGCGCTAGAGGCAGGTCGTCACGTCGTCGCCGGCAGCCGACCGGCGGCGCGGAGGATGCGGAGCGCGTTCAGCGTGATCAGCTCGCTCGGCTGGTGGGCGCGTCCCCACTCGACCACGTCGCTGCAGCGATCCTTGGTCGGCGCCCACCACTGGCGGTCGGCGGCCCACAGGCCGTCCTTGCGGCGCTTGCTCTCCAGCAGGTCGAGGCCGTCGCTCGCGCGCGGGTCGTCGATTCGGCCGAAGCGGGTGAGGAACGTGAGGACGGCCAGGATGTCGTAGTGCCAGTAGGCCGGGTAGCCCAGCTGGGCCCAGCGCTTGTTGATCAGCCGGCCCTTGGGCGGCGGGTTGGGCCGGAACCGGCTCGGGATGCCCGTGCCCAGGCTGAAGAGCAGGCGATGTTCGAGAAACAGCTCGGCCGTCCGGTCGGCGGCGTCGGCGGCTCGGGTGTCTCCGGTTGCCTGGGCGTACTCGTGGAGTCCCCAGGCGGCATTGAGCGAATGGTTGAACGTCGAGCGCCGGCCGGAGGCGTTGCGGTGGCAGTTCCAGCCGCCGTCCGGCCACTGCCATTCGAGCAGCGCCTCGGCGAGCCGCCGGGCGCGCGGATCCTCGGCCATGCCGAGCCGGCAGGCGATGCGCAGCGCCGCACCTTCACCACCGGCGCAGGCACGCACCAGTCCGTTCTTCACCAGCGGCCGGCCATGGTGCCGCCGATCGCGGAGGACCAGCTCGAGGACGTAGTTGGCGGCGGCCCGCACTCGCGGGTCGTCAGCTGGGACGGCGAGCTCGGTCAGCGCGATCAGCCGCCACATCGGAGCGGTCCACCCACGGTCCGGATTGCCCGGGACCGTTTCGACCCTGATCAGGTTGTCCGGGCTGCGGCTCGCGCCCCGGTACCGCCCAACCTGCGTGACGAACGTTCCGTAGCCACCGTCCGGCCGCTGGCCGGCGAGCAACGCGGACACTTTCGGGCCGTCGAGGATCCGGCCGGCGTCCGCTTCGGCACACTCCGCCAGCAGGTCGCGGCGCGTGACGTAGCGTACGGCGGGCTCGTCGGAGGTCAGCAACCACTCGACCGCGGGGTCGTCCACCATCCGGCTCCTCTCCGCGACCTACGATGCCGTACGTACGGGACATCCTGTGTCCTCTATGCCAGGCGAACTAGGACATCCGCGTGGACGCCGGCCGGAACCAGCCACCGGGGTTGGTGGCCTGCTCCCGAAGGCGCTCCAGGTCGGAGACCGTCGGGACGTGATCGCCGACGGGCCCGCGGAACAGCTGAGCCTTCCGCCGGATCTCGGTCAGGCTCCAGCCGATGCCGAACAGCTCGAGCCCCGCCGCCCGCGCCGGCGTGGCGTGCCGCCCGGCGCCCGTCAGGTAGTCCGGCTGCACGTCGGCCACGCCGTTCAGAATCTCCACCAGGTCGCGCTCGCGTGGGGCTAGCTTCACCGAACCCCAGTCGATCAGGTACGTCCGGCCGTCGTCGCCCCTGACCACGTTGTCGCTGTCGGGTTCGCCGTGGGTCACGACCCAGGGATCGGGGTCGGCCTCGAGCTGGAGCGTCAGGTCGTCGTAGCGGCGCAGGAGCCCACGGATCGACTCGAGCGACTCGATGAGGAAGGCGCGGGCTGCCTCGGCGTACGGCCCGCCTTCCCAGGGCCGGCCGAGGTCGTCCAGCGACGCCTCCAGCACCTCACGGCCGGGAACGGCGAAGTCCCACCGCGGCACCGAGCTCGGCGGCGTGGCCGCGTGCAGCCGGCCGACCAACCGCGCGACCTCCGCCTGCTCGGCCGGATCGTCCCAGGCGCCTTGATCGGTGCTCCAGCCGTGTACGTACGGAGTGACCTGCAGCGCCCAGCCGGGCGACATCCGCTGGACGACCGTCCCGTCACTGCCGGCGATCGGGGCGAGGACGTACTCGTGCCCCTCATCGGCGAGCTGCCGCACTGTGTCCGCGGCCGCCGAGAGCGTGGCGAAGCGCTCCTCCACCGTGTCCGGCAGATGATCCACGTCTCGCGTCAGGTCGTCCGCGGTCACGAACCAGCGCGGCCCTCCCTCGTCCGCCGCGATCCAGTGGTAACTGGCGTACCCGACCGGTGCATAGCTCAACTCCGCCGGGCGAATCCCCCATCGCTTCCGCAGCCACTCGCCCACCAGGCCTGCTGTCAACCCAACCGGTTCGTCCTTCATCGAGCGCAAGGCTAACCGCCAGAGTCAGGGCGTCTCAGCTGGTTTTCGCCGCCAGGGCCAGGATCTGCTCGAACAGATCCGGCGACGGCGGGTCGCTCAGCAGGAGCACGGTCTCGCGGGTCGAGTGGGCGCGGAGCTCGGGCGGCAGAGCCTCGTCGAGGCTGGAGTAGGCCTGGCCGGCGAGGTAGGCGAGCGCGTCGGGCAGGCCGCCGTAGGCCTCCGCCTCGCCGATGACACCAGGGCCGCCGGCGGCGCGGTACGAACGCAGGGAGCGGCGGGCGCCGTCGGCGTCGAAGCCAATTATCCGAGGCCCGCCCGGCACGGCATTTCTTGGAAGGATGCGACCCAACGACGAAAAACGCGACATCCAGGCCGCGTTTTCCCAATCGCAGAAGGCCGATCGCGGACCCGGGGTTGACGCGTTCAACGTTTCCCAACAAGTCTGGCAATCGATTTCCGGCCAGTCGGCCGCAGCGAAACGAAAGCAAGTTCCTGGAGGGCACGATGGGCATCGAGTTCAGCCGGCGCCGGCTGTTGGCCGGTGGCGGAGCGATCGCGGCCGGAGGGCTCCTGCTCCCCTCGCCCATCGCGTGGGCCGAAGCGTTCGAAACGCAAGCACAAGCGCTGGCCGCCGCCGACGAGGACGGCCACGAGCTCTGGCTGCGTTACCGCCTGGTCGACAACTCCGTCCGGCTGAGCGCGTACCGCCGCGCCCTCACCCATGTCGTCGCACCAGGAGACGACGACGTGCTGCGTTCGGCCGCCGGCGAGCTACAACGAGGACTGGCCGCGCTCACCGGCCGTACCATCCCGGCCGAGCCCACGCCGAGCCGCGACGGCGCCGTGATCGTCGGAACGCCGGAAACCTCTCCGATCATCGCGAAGACGATCGACCAGGCCGAGCTGGAACGCCTCGGCCCGGAGGGCTACCGGATCAAACGCCAACGCGTACAGGGATTCGACGCAATCCTCGTCGCGGCCAAGACCGTCCGAGGCGCGCTGTACGGCACGTTCGACCTGCTCCGCCGCCTGCAGACCCATCAGGACATCGAACGGCTCGACGTCCGCGAACGACCGGCCAACCCGCTGCGACTCGCCAACCACTGGGACAACCTCGACGGCAGCGTCGAGCGCGGCTATGCCGGCACCTCCATCTTCGACTGGCACGACCTGCCGGAGATCAAGCCGCACTACGCCGACTACGCCCGTGCGCTGGCCTCCATCGGCATGAACGGCGCGGTCGTCAACAACGTCAACGCCAACGCGAAGTTCCTCGACAGCGACTGGCTTGAACGCCTCGCGCCGCTGGCGGACGTCTTCCGCAAGTGGGGCCTGACGTTCTATCTCTCCGCCAACTTCGCCGGCCCCATCCAGCTGGGTGGCCTCCCGACCGCCGACCCGCTGGACGAGGCCGTCATCGCGTGGTGGCGCGCCAAGGCTGCCGAGATCTACGACCGCATCCCCGGCTTCGGCGGCTTCCTGGTCAAGGCGAACTCCGAGGGCCAGCCCGGCCCGGTCGACTACGGCCGCACCCATGCCGACGGTGCCAACCTGCTCGCGAACGCCCTCCAGCCGTACGGCGGCATCGTCGTCTGGCGCGCGTTCGTCTGGCACGGGCCGTCGACCTGGGCGCAGGAGTCGTACGAGACGTTCCAGCCGCTCGACGGCCAGTTCGCCGACAACGTGATCCTGCAGATCAAGAACGGCCCGATCGACTTCCAGGTCCGCGAGCCGGTGCACCCGCTGTTCGGCGCGCTGCCCAACACGAACTCGATGATGGAGCTGCAGGTCACGCAGGAGTACACCGGTCAGTCGACGCACGTCTGCTACCTCGTCCCGCTGTGGAAGGAGGTCTACGACTTCGACACCCACGCGGCGGGCGCCGGAACGACCGTCGCCGACATCGTGAGCGGATCGGCGTACGGCTACAGCCGAAGCGGTGTCGCCGGCGTCATGAACTTCGGCGACAGCACCTGCTGGACCGGCCACCACCTGGCCGCCGCGAACACGCACGGGTACGGCCGGCTGGCCTGGAACCCGGCGCTGAAGGCCGCCGACCTCGCCGGGGAATGGGCCCGGATGACGTTCGGGCCGGACCCGCGCCAGGTCCAGTTGCTCTCCCAGATGCTGCTGCGGTCGCGCGCGATCTACGAGAGCTACAACTCACCACTCGCGGCCGGCTTCGTCCAGGGCGGAGGCGACCACTTCGACCCCTGCCTGGCGTGCAACGAGCCGTGGCACCAGTCCGACGCGGAGGGCCTCGGCTTCGACCGTACGATCGCGACCGGCCCTGGCGTGACCGGCCTCTACCACCCGCCGGTTCGCGACCGGCTGGAGTCGCTCGAGACGTGCCCCGACGAGCTGCTGTTGTTCTTCCACCACGTGCCGTACACGCACCGGCTGCACTCGGGCAAGACGGTGATCCAGCACATCTACGACTCGCACTTCGACGGCCTGCAAGGTGCGGCCTGGCTGCGCGCGTCGTGGCAGGCACAGCGGGCGTACGTCGACGCACGCCGCTACCGCGAGATCCTCGACCGGCTCGACCGGCAGGTCGCACACGCCAGGCAGTGGCGCGACACGTTGCTGTCGTACTGGTACGCACACAGCCGGATCCTCGACGAGCGCCGGTCCTGGGTGCAGGCGCAGTACGTCCAGCCGCCGCGAGCGATGCACGAGGGAACGAGCTACGAGGTGCGCCTGACCGTCGGCAACGCGTCGCGGGCCGCGGTGAACGCCGTTGCCTCGTTGGAGGTTCCGGACGGCTGGAACGCGAGCAGGACGCCCGTCTCGCTGCCGGCCGGCGAGCTGACCGAGGTCACCGTGACTGTGCAGCCCGGCCCTCAGCCGGCCGAGTGGCGGATCAGAGCGCGCGTCGAGGCAGGCGACCTGGAGCAACTGGTCGAGACCGCCGAGATCCTGACCGCTCCCGACGGGCAGGGCTGCGTGCTGGCCCTGGACGCCGGGCCGGCGACCAGCCCGCTGCAGCCCGGCTACACCCGGCTCACCCCGGACAACGCCTGGGATCCGGCGGCCGGCTTCGGCTGGGTGGCCGGCGCACCGCAGTCCCGCGACCGCGGCGCCGACGGCTCCGACCCGTTGCTGCGCGACTTCGTCAACGACAGCGCCACCCGTACCCTCCGCGTCGCTGTTCCGCCGGGCGTCCACGACACCTACCTCCTCGTGGGTGACGAGGACGTCCGCTCGTTCGCGACATACGTTCACGTCGACGGCGAGCTCGTCGGTGAGAGCAGGTTCCTGTTCGGCAACGAGTTCACCTGGCTCACGTTCGCGCTGGACGGCGGCACGGCGGGCCGCGACGTCGATATCGTGTTGTCCGCTCCGGAAGGCGAGCACTGGCACCTGGTCGCGCTCACCGTCTTCTGACCGGCCGGGGCTTGTCGGAGGAGAAGGAGCGGTGTGGGCACCATCACGGCCGAGGCCATCGGAACCGCGCGGCTGGACCTGGAGCCACTGCTCGTCGAGCATGCCGGCGAGATGGCCGGCGTCCTGTCCGATCCGGCTCTGCACGCCTTCATCGGCGGGGAGCCGGCGACCCCACAGGCCCTGCACGAACGCTACGAACGCCTCGCCGCCGGCTCCCCCGACCCGGACGTGGCCTGGCTGAACTGGGTGATCCGGCTGCGCGAGGCGGACTGCCTGACGGGCACGGTCCAGGCGACGGTCAGCCCGTCCGGTGCTGACGGACTCACCGCTGAGATCGCCTGGGTGGTGGGCACGCCGTGGCAGGGCCGCGGCATCGCGACCGAGGCCGCCCGCGGACTCGTCGACTGGCTGCGGAGGCAGCCGGTGCGGACGGTCATCGCTCACGTCCACCCCGGGCACCACGCGTCGGCGGCCGTCGCCGCTGCCGCGGGTCTGGAGTCCACCGGCCGATTGCACGACGGCGAGGTCCGGTGGGAGCGTAGCTTCGAGCAGTAGCAGTAGCAGTAGCAGTCGCTTGGAGTGAAGATCATGCGTGCCTGGAGTTGTGACACCTTCGTCGTCTCGGCCGCCGCCACGCGCGGTGGGCGGGCGTTGCTCGGCAAGAACAGCGACCGGCCCATCTTCGACTCCCAGCCACTGCGCCTGCTGCCCCGGCGCCCGGCTCAGGCGTCCAGGCGACTGCGGCTCGCCTACGTGGAGATCCAGGACGACGGGGAGACCCACGCGCACCTGGGCGGATCGCCGTACTGGTGCTGGGGTCACGAGGTCGGGCTCAACGAGTTCGGTGTCGCGATCGGCAACGAGGCGCTGTTCACCCGTGACGTCGCCGGCAGCGTGGCGGCGGTGAAACGCGGTGGGAACGTGACCGCGGGCGTGCTCGGAATGGAGCTGGTCCGGCTCGGGCTGGAACGCGGGCGGACCGCCGAGCAGGCGGTCCAGGTGATGGCGGGCATCGTCTCCGAGTACGGCCAATGGGGTTCGGGAGTGCCGGGCAGCTCGCCGGCCGACGGGGCGTACGACAACTCCTTCCTCGTCGCCGATCCGCACGAGGCATGGGTGCTTGAGACGTCCGGGCGGCGCTGGGTGGCCAAGCGGGTCGAGGAGAGCAGCTGGTCGGTCTCCAACCTGCCCACGATCCGCACCGCGTGGGACCGCGCGAGCGCCGACCTCGAACGGCACGCCGTCGACAGTGGCTGGTGGCCGCCGGAACGTGCGCCGTTCGACTTCGCGCGAGCCTACGCCGACCCCGGAACTCCCTTGCAGGTCTCGCAGATCCGGCTGGCGAGGTCCCGTCAGCTGCTCGGTGACGCCATAGCCGCCGGCGGCGTCGGGGTCGAGGACGCCAAGCGGGTGCTGCGCGACCACTACGAGGACACGTTCCTCGGCGGGCCCTACTTCAGCGCCGCACTGCCCGACTTCCTGAGCCTCTGCATGCACTCCCATCCAGCCGGATTCACCTGGGGCAACACCGCGAGCTCGGTGGTGTGCGTGCTGCCGGCGCCGGACCAAGGGCTGCCGTACATGTGGTGGACGCCGTTGACGCCGTGCACCGGGATCTACGTACCCGTGTTCGTGCACGCGGCGGGCGTTCCCGAGAGCTTCACCCGCGCGGGCAGCGCGGCCCGGCGCGGTCGCCCGGAGGACGTACCGGCCGACACGTTCAGCCGCGACTCGTACTGGTGGCGGTTCGCGCAGTTGCTGGAGCGGGTCAAGGGCAGTGACCTGGCGTGGGACTTCGAGCAACGCCGGCCGATGGTTCGCCAGGCCTTCGATCCGCTGGAGGCGCGTTGGCTCGCGCAACTGCCGGACGTGGAGAAGCAGGCGTGGGAACTGCTGCACAACGGCCGGGCGGAGGCCGGCGCCGAGCTGCTGGCCGCGTTCACCGATGACTGTGCCCGGGAGGCGCTCGGCGCTGTGGACGCGCTGCTGCGGGAGTTCCCGGGCTAGGCCCTCACGCTCGCTCTACTGCGGGCTTCAGCCCTCGGGGTAGAAGAGGAACAGCGTGTAGCCGGCAGCGCCTTTTCGGCCGCCAGCGCCGTGATCGTCCCGGGCTGGGCGCCGGTGGAGGCGCCGCTCTCCGCTGACGCCGCTATGTCGGTGCTGCCTGCGAGGATCTCCCGCGCCGGCAACTCCGCCGGCACCGCGAGAGAGGACTGTCATGGCCAAGGATTCCGTGACCATCACGCTCAACGTCGTCGTCGAGAACGTCGACCCGCAAGGGCCTACGCCCGTCGCCGGCGAGGAGCTCTACGAAGCGATCAAGGCCGCCCTGCTCGACGAGTCGCCGGAGATTCGTGGTGAGGACGGTGACGAGGAGTACTACATCTCGAAGGTCGAGCGGGTGACTGTCGCCACCTAGCGGCCGGTTGTGGCCCCAGGCCTTGCAACGTTGAAGACGCGGTGCCACGCTCAGGATCGTCCAGACGTCGGACGGTCGGGAGGGCGACGGCGATGCGGGCACGGAGCGGGCTACTCGTCGGGCTGCTGGCGCTGGCCGGGATTTCGTTTGCCGGGCTGGGCGTTCCAGCCGCGGCGGACTCACCGGGCGGCTTCCTCTACACACCCACGACGCCGAACGAGTCCAACGCGTACGCGCGGACGATCCGGCTCGAGCATGCGGGCGCGAGCAACGGCAGGCTGCTGTCGACGTTCGAGCACTGGTACGAAGACGGAACCCCGTCCGCGTTCGTGATCCGCGCGAGCGACGACGCCGGCGGCACCTGGTCGACTCTCGCCACCGTGGGCGATCCGCAAACCGGGGCCGGCCATCCGGTCTCACGGATGTGGCAGCCCTACCTCTTCGAGTTCCCGAGACCGCTCGGCGCCTACCCCGCGGGAACGCTGCTGCTCATGGGCAACCTCGTGCCCGCGGACGGCTCGTACACGCAGTTCTTCGGCTGGCGATCCACCGACCACGGCGTGACCTGGACTCCCGTCGGCGAGACGCAGCTCGGAGGCACGTTCGGCCGCGGCATCTGGGAGCCGTTCCTCACCCTCGACGCGCGCGGCCGGCTGCTGATGTACTTCTCCGACGAACGCGATGCGCCCGCGCACAGCCAGATGATCGTCCACACGGTGTCGACCGACGGCGGGGCCAGCTGGGGACCGGTGATCCGCGACGTCGCGAGCGCGGTCGCCGCCGACCGGCCGGGCATGCCGACCGTCACGAGGCTGGGTCCGAACGGCAAGTTCGTGCTGGCCTACGAGGTCTGCGGACGCCCGCACTGCGAAGTACGCCTGAAGTACTCCACCGACGGCGCTCGCTGGTCCGGCCCCGCCGATCTCGGAGCGCGCCCGGAGACCAGCGACGGGCGCTACCTCGGGCACAGCCCGTACATCACCTGGGTGCCGACGGGCGCCGGCACGGGCCAGCTCGTACTCGGCGCGCAGCACGTGTTCTCGGTCGTCGGCGATCAGGCCACCGGTGAGGACTACCGCGCCGTTTTCCTCAACACCCAAGGTGAGAAGGGCGGCTGGGACTGGGCGCCGGCGCCGTGGCGGGTGTCGAACGCGTCGCCGTCCTGCAACGCGAACTACAGCCCGCACCTGATGCCGGAAGGCCCGGCCGGCGTCGTCCGGCTGACCGCGCCGACGAGCACAGGCGCGACCGGCCCGTGCGGCGAGGCGACGGGCGCGGCGTCGGTCGGGCTGCTGCCCTATCACGACTCCTTCGCCGGCAACGGCGACGCGGGCTGGAACACCTACGGCGGCTGCTGGTCGGTGCAGGCAGGCATCTACTCCAACACCTGTGACGGCGGCGCCGGGCCGAAGGCGCTGACGGGCTCGACCGGCTGGACCGACTACACCGTCACCGCCGACGTCCAGCTCACCTCTGCCACCGGCGACGCGGGCGTGCTCGCGAGGGTGACCGATCCGGCCGACGGCCCGGACTCCCACCACGGCTACCACGCGTTCTTCGACGCCGGCTCGCAGCAGCTGGTGATCGCGCGGCAGGAGTACGCCTACGTGCCGCTCGCGTCCGCACCTGTGGCGGGCGGCGTCCAGCGCGACACGTGGTACCGCCTGTCGTTCCAGGTGAACGGCTCCCGGCTGACCGCCACGTTGCAGCCCGCCGCAGGCGGAACGCCGACCACGGTGACGGTCACCGACCCGTACGACTCGTTCCCGGCCGGTCTGGCCGGCCTGCGCCACCACGCCGGAACGGCAGCGTTCCGCAACGTCAGCGTCGTTGCCGGCTGAGCTGGCCGATCTGGCTGACCTGGCCGACCTGCCCGGAGCGGCGCGCCGACCACGCGGCAAGAGCTGCGGGGTCAGCCTTGGGCGCGGCAGATCCGGCCGACGATCTCCTGTTCGACCGCCGCGAGGTCGAGGTCGACCACCACCTGGTGCGGCCCGTTGTCGTCGCGTTCCAGGGTGGTCACCCCGTCGGCGTCGACCCGGACGACACCGCGGGCGAACGTGAACAACTCGGGGCGTACGGCTGCCAGCACCGCGATCGGGTCGTGCGGGCTGTTCGGATGGCCGATCCAGCTCCGGAACTGCCGGATCTCCGCGGCCACCCACTCGCCCAGCGCGCCCGACGCGGCGATCGTGTCGACCTCGGCGTCGGTCACGGCGACCCGCCTGGTCTGGTCGAAGCCTGTCACCAACGCCGGCACACCGGCCGCGAACACCGCTTGCGCCGCGGTCACGTCGCACTCGATGTTGTGCTCCGGCCCGTCCGTGGTGAAGTCGCCGCCCATCACCACCAGCTGCTCGATGCCGTGCGTACCTTCCAGTGCTTCCGCGACGTTGGTCAGCGGGCCCACAGCGGCGACGACAGCGGACTCACGTAGCAGCGAGGTCACGTCCAGGGTCTCGTCGACCGGCTCGGACGCCAGGTCCGGCACCAACGTGCCCTCGTGTCCGGCCCACCACACCGCGCGCCCCGAACGTGTCTCCCGCGCCCCCGCCGCGACCGGCGGCGCCGGCCGCCGCGTGACGGTGTACGCACGGCGAACCATCCGGGCCCGCAGCAACGTGTCGCCGTAGACAGTGGTCACCGCCCGCAGCCGAAGCTCCGGCGAGCCGAGGATCATCGCCAGCGCGAGCAGGTCGTCGACGTCGCTTCCGATGTCGGTGTCGAAGGCCAATTCGATCATCCGCGCCACGATAGTCGGCCGGCTCGCCTTACTCCCGCATGGCGTCGATCAGGATCGGCGGCGGCGCCTCCAGGTCACGGGCCTAGAACAGGACGGCGCTCTCCACACCCATCGCCTTGCCGTTCATCGCGAGGATCTTCGGGATGAAGTCGGCCGGCGCGGGATGGCCTGGAATCGCTGCCAGGTAAGCCGCATGTGCCTCGAGCGAGGCGACACCGGCCGGCACTCGTCGAGTTCAACGCCGGCCGCCGCGCCCAGATGCAGGCGGTGATGTCGATCTTCCTGGGCTTCCGCGCGGACGACGACACGCTATCTTGAGTCTCCGACCACGTACCCTCAAGCGATCCCAAGCCCCTAGCCCGCGGGAGTTCATGTGCAGGTGCTTCAGTTCATTCCTTCCACCGTGATGGCGTTGGTGCTCCTGGGTGGCATCATCCTGATGGCTGTCAACCGGCCCAACCACGGGAGCGCCGCCGTCCTCGGCATGGTGGGCTGCGTCCTGCTGCTGATCGGCCTGATCTTCAACGCCACTCTCGGCTTCTTCATGCCGTCGCTGGTCCGTTCGAGCGGAATGAGCATCGGTACGACGGTCGCGCTGTGGAGCCTGATCTCGGTTCTCTTCAACGTCGCGGGCACCGGGCTGCTCATCTTCGCGGTGATCGCCAAGCGCAACCCGCCGCAGGGCACGCAGCCCGGCATGCCGGGGTGGCAGCAGGGCCCGGGTGGACAGCAGCAGGCCTGGCAACAAGGCCAAGCCGGTGGACCGCAGCAGCAGACCTGGCAGCAGGGACAGGGCGGCGGGCCGCAGCAGCAGTGGCCGCCGAACTACGGCTGACGGTTCGGCTTACGGACCCTCACCGGCCGCCATCGCCCCGAGCCACGAGCCAGGAGACAAGAGCCACGGTGGGAGCGCCGGGGTAACGTCGAAGGGCGATCGGCCGGTGGGCTCGTAACGAACGGATTGGCGGCCAATGCTGGAACGCGTCGACCTCGGCGAGGTCCCCTACACCCAAGCGATCGAGGCCATGCGCGAGTGGGTGCAGCAGCGCCGCGACGACGAGATCGGTGACCGGCTGGTGCTGCTGAGCCATCCCGAGGTGATCACGTACGGCTCGCGGACTCCGCCCGAGGAGCTGCCGACCGCGGACTGCCCGATCCCGCTGGTCGAGGTCGATCGCGGAGGTCAGGCCACCTACCACGGTCCGGGCCAACTCGTCGGCTACCTCGTCCTCAACCTCCGCGACCGCGAGCGTGACCGCGGCCCGGTCGACATCGTGCGCTGGCTCGAGCACGGCCTGACCGACGCCCTGTCGACGCTCGGTTTCGACGCAATCCGCCGCGACACGCCGAAGGGCGCGCAGAGCCTGGTCGGTGTGTGGACGCCGAGCCACCAGAAGCTGGTGTCGATCGGGATGCGGATCAGGCACGGCGTCACCAGCCACGGCTTCGCGCTGAACGTCGATCCCGACCTCGGCGCGTTCACCCGCTTCATCCCGTGCGGCCTTCCCGACACCGAGATGACCTCGCTCGCCCGGATCGCCCAGACCGAAGGCAAGCCGGCTCCGGCCGAGACCGACGTACGTGACGCGGTGGCGCGGGCGCTCGGAGCAGTCGTCGCCTCCGGCGCGGGCGGGCTGCTCACCGGCAAGCCCGGCCTGCGGGCCACGATGGAGTCGTGACCACCGCGCCCGACGGCTCCCGAGCCGAAGCCGAACGCCTCGACCGCTCCGACCCGCTCGCGTACCTCCGTGAACGGTTCGTGATCGCCGATCCCGACCTGCTCTACCTGGACGGCAACTCGCTCGGACGGCTGCCGGCTCGCACGCCGGACTTCCTGGCCGAGTTCGTACGCGACGGGTGGGGCCGCGGGCTGGTCCGGTCCTGGAACGACTGGATCGACTGGGGCCGTGCGCTCGGCGACCGGCTGGCCCGGCACGTCGTCGGTGCCGAGCCGGGCGAGGTGGTGGTGAGCGACTCGACGACCGTCAACCACTACAAACTCGCCTGGGGAGCACTGGACCTGCAGCCTCGTCGGCGCGCGCTGGTCGTGGACGCCGACGACTTCCCGACCAACCGGTACGTCGCCCAGGGCCTGGCGCAACAACGTGGCCTCGAGCTTCGTGTGATCGAGTCCGACGTCGACACGGGCCTCGACCTCAGCCGCTTGGCCGCCGTGCTCGACGACGACGTGGCGCTGGTGGTGCTGTCGGCCGTCGCCTATCGCAGCGGCGCGCTGGTCGACCTGGCGGCGGTCAACGAGCTCGCGCGTTCGGCCGGCGCGCTCGTGCTCTGGGACCTGTCGCACGCGGCGGGTGCGGTGCCGGTCCGGCTCGCCGCGGACGGCGCCGACCTGGCGGTCGGCTGCACGTACAAGTACCTCAACGGCGGGCCGGGCTCGCCCGCGTTCCTCTATGTCCGGCAGGGATTGCAGGAGCGGCTCAGGCAGCCGATCCAGGGCTGGTTCGGCCAGCAGGACCAGTTCGCGATGGGACCGGAGTACGTGCCGGTCGACCGGATCGAGCGCTACCTCACCGGCACGCCCGCGATGCTGTCGACCGCCGCGCTGGCGCCCGCGTTCGACCTGGTCGAGGAGGCGGGCGTCGACCGGCTGCGGGCGAAGGGACGGCTGCTCGGCGAGCTGACCGTGGAGCTGGCCGGCCGCTGGCTGGAGCCGTTGGGCTTCCGGCTGGCCTCCCCCGCCGACCCCGGGCGGCGAGGCTCGCACGTCAGCCTGTGGCACCCGGACGCCTGGCGGATCTGCCGCGCCCTGGCCGAGGATGCCGACGTCATCTGCGACTACCGCGAGCCGGACCGGATCCGCGTCGGCCCTTCGCCCGCGTACACCCGCTTCACCGACGTCTGGGACGCGGTGGCCCGGATGCGCGACCTGGTGGCCAACGGCCGGCACGAACGCTTCGCCCACGAGAAGGCCCGCGTCACCTGACGGTCGGTCCGCTTCCAGCCCGAGTTCCCGTCGGCGTGACTCTGCTGACAGCGAGACGCCAGGGCTGCGCCAGCGTGGGCCGCGAAGCTTCGTGATCATGACGAGAAGATCACTGGCCGTCCTCGCGACGACCACGGTGGCGGCATTGTCCGCGCTGACCGGCGTCGCGCACGCCGGCAGTACGAGCGACGTCGGATTCGCCAAGCCTTACGAAGGTCCGGCGCCGCAGATCATCGGCGGCAAGCCGGCGTCCGAGGCGTATCCGTTCGTGGCTTCGATGCAGTACGTCGACCCGGACCGGCCGAGCCCCATCCGCTGCGGCGCCGCGCTGATCGCGCCGAACTGGCTGGTGACCGCAGCCCACTGCGTCGCGACGGGCGACGGGACGTTGCTGGAGCCGTCGAAGTACGTCGTACGGATCGGCTCGACCGACCATCAGGGCGGGACGGTACACCAGATCGAGAAGTTCGCCGCGCATCCGTACTGGGCCGCCGGCAAGGAGAGCGCGGGCGACATCGGGCTGATCAAGATCAGGCAGCCGGCGACCGAGCAGCCGATCCAGAACATCCTGCACCCGTCGGCCAACACCCCGCTGCGCATGCTGGGTTGGGGACGTACGGTCGAGGACGACCCAGCGTCGACGCCCCGGCAGTTGCAGGAGCTCGACGCCAAGCTGCTGCTGTTCGCCGACTGCATCAACGGCGACCCGTACGACATCACGCCCGGAGATGTCTGCATGGACACCAACAGCGGCACGTCGGGTCCCTGCTTCGGTGACTCCGGCAGCCCGCTGATCTGGAAGGTCAACGGCGTCTGGCGTCTGGTCGGTGTCGACAGCCGCGGACCCGGTGAAGAAGGCTGCCTGAACGGTAACGAGGTCTACACCACGACCGACTTCTACTGGGACTGGGTGACCGAGACGATCCAGGTAGATCACACCACTTCCTGAGCGCGGATCACCCTTGGCGAGTGCCTGCTCCCGGCGCCCCCTCCGGGAGCAGGCACTCGCCGCTTGCTTGCGTCAGGGACTGAGGTCTTGCGTGCCGCCGGTTTGTGGCCTAGTCTTCTGAATCGATCAACCAAATCGATTCAGCACAGGTACGGACGGAGGCTGGCAGGCGATGCCGAGCGTGACCCTGCAGACGATCGCCAAGGCGCTGGGGGTGTCCCGGACGACGGTCTCCAATGCGTACAACCGGCCGGAGCAGCTCACCGCCGACCTGCGGGAGCGGATCTTCGCCGAGGCCAGGCGGCTCGGCTACACCGGCCCGGACGCGGCGGCCCGGTCGTTGCGGAGCAAGCGGACCGGCTCCCTCGGGCTGCTGTTCACCGAGACCCTGTCGTTCGCGTTCTCCGATCCATACGCCGTCGGCTTCCTGCAGGGTCTCGCGGAGACGGCGGAGCGGCACTCGACCAGCCTGCTGCTGGTTCCGATCGACACGGCGGTCGAAGCCGTACGCAAGGCGATGGTCGACGGCTTCTGCCTCTACTGCGTCGACGACGGACATCCCGCCGTCGAGGTGATCCGGGCGCGGAGCCTGCCGGTCGTGACGACGACGCCGACCGACGATCCGAACCTCGCGTACGTCGGAATCGACGACGAGGCGTCGGCGTACTCCGCCGGCGAGTATCTCGCGGGCCTGGGCCACCACCGCGTCGCCGTGATCATCGACCGCTGGCAGGCAGCGCAGGACCCGTCGGCCGACGGCACCGCGTCGCTGGACGTCGATCGCGTCCTCGCCGTCGCCGGGAAGTCCGCGCGGGCGAGGTACGGGGGCTACCGCCGCGCCCTGCCCGGCGCCGACCTGCTTCCCGTTGCCGCGGAACGGAACGCCCGGCAGGCCGGCCAGGCGATGGCAGCGGAGTTGCTCGACCTGCCCACCCCACCAACCGCGATCGTCACGACGACTGACGTGCTGGCGCTGGGCGTTCTCGACGCCATCCGGGCCCGCGGCCTGCGCCCCGGCGTGGACATCTCGGTGATCGGCTTCGACGACATCCCCGAGGCGACCGCCGCCGGGCTGACCACCGTCCACCAGTCGATGACCGACCGGGGCCGGGCGGTCGGCCTGATCCTGCTCGAACCGGACATGGTGACCGAGCGGCAGATCCTGCTCCCTGCCGAGCTCGTCATCCGCGCGAGCACGGGACCAGCCGAAGGCGAACGCCGATGACCGCCGCCGCGGACTGGGACCGCCTACGCCAGGATCTCACCGGCCAGTTGTTCACACCGACCGACGCCGCGTTCCCCGCGCTCGCGCGATGGCCGATGGCGAGCGGCAACGACCAACTGCCGGCCGCGATCGCCCGGGTCGCGGGCCCGCTGGACGTGGCGGCGGTCGTGCGGTTCGCCGAGAAGTACGACCTGCCGACCGGCATCCGCGGCGGCGGGCACTGCTTCGCCGGCCACTCGCGTACCACCGGAGTCCTGATCGACACCACCGGCCTCGGCACCATCACCTTCGACGGCGACCAGGCGACCGTCGGCGCGGGAACCATGCTTTCCACGCTCTACAAGGGATTGCACACCCGCCACCGGACGATCCCCGCCGGCTGCGGCCCGAGCGTCGGCATCGCCGGCCTGACGCTCGGCGGCGGACTCGGCGTACTGGGCCGCCTGCACGGCCTGACGTGTGACGCCCTGACCGCCGCCGAAATCGTCCTCGCCGACGGCACCCTGCTCCACTGCGACGCGGAGCACGAACCCGACCTGTTCTGGGCCTTGCGGGGCGCGGGCTCCGGCAGCTTCGGCGTCGTGACGGCACTGCGATTCGCGACGGTCCCGGAGCCCGCGGCGACCGCGTTCCAGCAGACCTACGCAGCGGAGTCGGCCACGGATCTCCTGTGCACCTGGCAGTCCTGGCTCCCCGACGCTCCGCCCGAGGTCTCCGCGGAAGTCAAGCTGACGAGCCCGGCCGACCCCGCCACCGCCCCCGGCCTCACCCTCATCGGCGCGACGATCGCCGGCGCCATGTCACCGAACCTGGGCTTTCCGATCGTCGGCGCCCGGGAACGCTCCGGCCTGCTGCACGAGGTCAAGGACCACCTGGCAACCTTCGGCGCCCCGGACGGCGGCCCGATGCGCTCCCGTTCGCTGTACGTCACCGATCCCCTGCCCCAGCAGGTGATCCAGCGCCTGGTCGACCTCACCCTCACCGAACGCCGGCCGGGTGAGCAACGAGAGATCGACCTGCTGCCACTCGGCGGCGCCTACAACCGCCCAGCGCCGGACGCCACAGCCTACGTACACCGCCGCGACCTGTACCTGCTGAAGCTCGCCGCCACTCCCGGCTCCCAGTGGCTGACCGCGGCCGGCGACCTGCTCGCACCCCACACGTCCGGCCGCGCCTACCAAAACTTCGCCGACCCCGGCCTACCCCGCCCGCTGACCGCCTACTACGACACAAACCTGCCGCGGCTCCTGGAGACCAAGCGCCGGTACGACCCCGGCAACCGCTTCCGCCACGACCAGTCCATCCCACTCACACAAAGGAATGACCAATGAGCAAGCTGACCCCCGACCTGCTCCGCCTGATCGACGAACCCAACACCGCCCACCTCGCCACCCTCCTCCCCGACGGCGCCCCACACAGCGTCCCCATGTGGATCGGCCGCGAAGGCGACCGGCTCGCCTTCCTCACCTCCCCCGGCTCCCGCAAGGCCCGCAACCTGGACAACGACCCGAGAGTGGCGATCTCGATCACCAACCGCCACAAGCCGAACGACATGGCCTACCTCCGCGGCCGCATCGCCGAACGCGTAGAGGGTGATCGCGCCTGGCAGATCATCGACGCCATCGCCGACAAGTACATCGGCGGCCCCTACCCACTCCGCGAAGACCGCATCATCTACCTCGTCGAGGTCGAGCACGCTGGGACGCTCAGCTTCTAGCCTCGGCACGATCGCCCTCGGCACGACGACGGACTGCCTGACTTCGGCGGCTGTTCTGGTGGGCTCTTCGCCGCTTCGGCTGCTGTCTGCTCGCGGGGCGTTGCCCTGGTGGGTTGCCTCCGGCGGGCCGGACACTCAGGGCTCGGAACCGGGGGCTTCCCGGCCCCTCACCCGCCGGACGCGCCACCGAAGGTTTAGCCGGCGTTGCCCAGGGATGCAAGGCTGCCCCAGCACGGGCAAACCGAAGCTGGGGCCTTGCATCCCTGGGCAACGCCGGCTCAATGCAAGCATGTCGCGTCCGACGGGTGAGGTTCCGGGAAGCCAGGGATTGGACTGTGCTGGCGCACCCCAGCCAGAGAACGGGCTGCGACCTCAGGACGCCAGGACGCCGCTAAGACTCAGCTCCTCCGCATGGTGACACGCCGCCCGACGCCCCGCCCCGAGCACACGCAACTCCGGCCGCTCCTCCACGCATCGTTCCTCATCCGCGTACACGCACCGCGTCCGGAAGAAGCAGCCACTCGGCGGTGCCGCCGGATCGGGAATCTCATCGGACAACCGGATCCGCCGGCCCTGGTCACGCAACCTAGGGTCCGGCCGCGGGACCGCCGACAGCAACGCCTCGGTGTACGGATGCCGCGGCCCCCCATAGATCGCATCGGTGTCCGCCACCTCCGCGATCCCACCGAGGTACATCACCGCCACCCGGTCGCAGATACTCTCCACCACCGACATGTCGTGCGAAATAAAGAGATAGGTCAACCCGAGCTCATCCTGCAGGTCCCGCAACAGGTTGAGCACCTGCGCCCGCACCGACACATCGAGCGCCGACACCGCCTCGTCAGCGATCACCAGCCGCGGGTTGGTGATCAACGCCCGCGCGATGTTCAGCCGCTGTCGCTGCCCGCCGGAGAACGCATGCGGGTAACGCCGCATGTGCCCGGAAGACAGCCCCACCTTCTCCAGCATCACCGCCACCCGATCCCGCAGCTCCGACCCCTTCGCCAGCCCTGTGGCCTTGAGCGGATCCCCAACGATGTCGAGCACTGTCATCCGCGGATTCAGCGACGAGAACGGATCCTGAAAGATCATCCGGATCTCCTGCTGGTACGGCCGCAACGCCCCAGCCGACAGCGTCGCAAGATCGACGTACCCGCCAGTTCCCGACAGATAGTGCAACGCCCCAGCGCTCGGCTGCTCACTGCGTACGATGCACCGCCCCAGCGTCGTCTTGCCGCACCCGGACTCCCCCACCAGCCCCAGCACCTCACCGGCCCGGATCTCCAGGTCGACTCCGTTGACCGCGTGCACCCATCCGGTCCGCCGCGCGAACAATCCCCTGCCCCGGATGGGAAACCGCATCGACAGCCCTTCGACCCGCAGGATCGGCTCAGAAGCCGGCCCGGGACCAGGCCCAGGAACAGGCCCAGGAACAGGCTCCGTCATCACGCCTCCTTCAGTTCCGACTGCCGAGCCGACCGGCCCGCTTCGAGCTCGGGCAGGACGCAACGAGTAATCCGCTCCGGCCCCAGCGACACAGTCGGCGGCTCGCTGCTGTCACACAGCCCGGGAACCGCCTGATCGCACCGCGGGTGGAACGGACACCCCGACGGGTACGCGAACGGATGCGGCACCTGCCCCCGAATCGTCGCCAGCCGCTGCCGCTTCCCCCGCCCCATCCGAGGCACCGACTTGAGCAACGCCCGCGTGTACGGATGCTGCGGATCGTGGAAGATCGCGTCGACCGGCCCGCGCTCGACCACCGTCCCGAGGTACATCACCACCACGTCGTCCGCGACCTCGGCCACCACCCCGAGATCGTGCGTGATGAACATCATCGACATCCGGTAGCTCTGCTGCAGGTCCCGCAACAAGTCGATGATCCGCGCCTGCGTCGTCACGTCCAACGCGGTCGTCGGCTCGTCCGCGATCAGCAACTGCGGCCGGCACGACAACGCGATCGCGATCATCACCCGCTGGCACATCCCGCCCGACAGCTGGAACGGATACGCCTCCATCGTCGCGTCGGGCCGCGGGATGCCGACCTGCCGCAGCAGTTCCCGCCCACGCGACCACGCCTCCGCCTTCGAGATCGGCAGGTGTACACGCATCGCCTCGGTCAGCTGGTTGCCGACGCTGTACATCGGCGACAGCGAAGCCATCGGCTCCTGGAAGATCATCGCGATCTCACCACCGCGGATCTGCCGCAGCTGTTCACCGTCCGGGTCGAGCTTGGCCAGATCGATCCGTTCGCCGTCAGCGGAGGGCTGCCACCAGACCCGGCCATCGACGATCTTCCCCGGCCGGTCGATCAGCCCGAGGATCGACCGGGCGGTGATGCTCTTCCCGCACCCCGACTCGCCGACGACGCACACCGTACGTCCGGCGGCGATCTCGAAGCTCACTCCGTCGACCGCGCGGACCAGTCCGTCGTCGAACGTGAAGTGCGTGCGCAGGTTCTCGATCTCCAGCACGTTCTCTTCTACTACCGAATCTGGCGCTGAAATGGTCCGCTCCTCACCGCTCAGTGCTTGTACGGATCGGCCGCGTCCCGCAGGCCGTCCCCGACGAAGTTCAGCGACAGCACGGCGATCACCACCGCGAGGCCGGGCAGCATGAGCCACGGCGCGGTCGCGATCACCTGGACGTTCTGCGCCTCCTGCAGCAGCACGCCCCAGCTGACCACGGGCGCCTGCAGGCCGAGCCCGAGGAACGACAGGGCCGTCTCCGCCAGGATCATCGCCGGAATCGACAACGTCAGCGACGCGATCAGGTGCGAGGTCAGCAACGGCAGCAGGTGCCGGAAGATCAGCCGGCGCGGCCGGTTCCCGTCCAGCCGCGCGGACGTCACGAACTCCTCCTCCCGCAAGGCCAGGAACCGCCCACGGGTGACCCGCGCCAGCTCGGTCCAGGCGAACAGCGCCAGGATCGACGTGATCGCGAAGTAGCGCTGTACGGCACCCCAGCTCTGGGGCATCGCCGCCGCCAGTCCCAGCCAGAGCGGCAGGGTCGGCAGCGACATGAACAGCTCGACCAGCCGCTGGATCACCGTGTCGGCCTTGCCCCCGATATATCCCGAGATGCCGCCCAGCGTCGCGCCGAGCACGAACGCCAGCGTCACGCCGACCAGGCCGATCGTCATCGACACGCGGGTCCCGATCAGCATGCGCGACAGCAGGTCGCGCCCGTTGCGGTCCGATCCGAGCAGATACATCGGCTGGTTGTCGTTCACCGGCCCGATCAGGTGCACCTTGGTCTCGAAGACGCCGAGCAGCCGGTACGACTCCTCGGACGTGTCGAACAACCGCAGCGGGATCTTCTGCGTCCGGTCGACGGTGTAGCTGACCGCCAGCGACTCCTTGTCGAGGTTCTGCTTGTAGCCGTAGACGTACAGCCCTACGTCGAAGCTGCCACCCTCGGTGGACAGAACGTGCACCCGCTGCGGCGGCGCGTACGGGTAGTCCTCGTGGAACAGACCCGTGCTGTACGGCGCCAGGAACTCCGCGAACAACACGATGAGATAGAGCAGCGCGGTGACCACAGCACCAGCGAGTGCCAGCCGATGCTTGCGGAAGCCCCGCCAGATCAGCCGCGCCTGGCTGGCGGTGTCGGACCTGCCCGGCCCACCGGCACCGGAACCAGGCCCGGAGCCGCCAGCCGGCGTCGCCACCTCGTCCACCGGAGGACCGGGATGGACGGCATCGACCACTGGATCAGCCATGCCCGCTCACCCCGCCATCCGCAGCCGGATCCGCGGATCCAGCCAGGCCAGTGCGAAGTCCGACAACAGGGTCCCGATCACGGTCAGCACGCTGGTCAGCAGGATGATCGAGCCCGCGAGGTACATGTCCTGGCTCACCAGCGAGCTCAGCAGCACGGGCCCGGTCGTCGGCAGCGACAGCACGGTCGCCACGATCACCTCGCCGGAAACCAGCGCGGGCAGTGTCCAGCCGATCGTCGAGATGAACGGGTTCAGCGCGACCCGGAGCGGATACTTGAGGATCAGCTTCCGCTTCGGGATCCCGCGAGCCCGCGCGGCCACGACGTACGGCTTGCGCAGCTCGTCCAGCAGGTTCGCGCGGAGGATCCGGATCAGCCCGGCCGTTCCAGCTGTGCCGAGCACGACGATCGGAACCCACAGATGTGCGAGCAGGTTCATCAGCTTGCCGATGTTCCAGTGCGCGTCCACGAACTCCGGAGAGAACAGCCCGCCGACACTCTGCCCCATGTAGCGATAGCCGATGTACATCAGCACCAGTGCGATCAGGAAGTTGGGAATCGCCAGCCCCAGAAAGCCGATCGTGGTCGCGATGTAGTCGCCGATCTTGTACTGCCGGACCGCCGAGTAGAGGCCGATCGGAAGCGCGATGACCCAGGTGAAGAGCAACGTGCAGAGCGAGATCACCACGGTCAGCGGCAGCCGCTGGGCCAGCACCGTGCTGACCGGGCGGTTCAGCGAGAACGACTCGCCGAAGTCGCCGGTCAGCACGCCGCCGATCCACTTGAGGTACTGCTCCCAGACCGGAGCGCCGAGCCCGTATCTGGCCTCCAGCAAGGCGATCCTGGACTGGTCGATGCCGCCGCCCTGTGCCCGCATCTGGCTGATCAGCGTCGTGAGGTAGTCGCCCGGCGGCAGCACGATGATCGCGAACGCCACGACGCTGATCAGGAACAGCGTCGGGATCATGTAGAGCAGCCGGCGCGCCACGTATCTGAGCACGGAATCACCACCCTCGCTTGCGAGCGGGTAGAGAGGGTCTCACTGCGGATCGAGGTAGTAGGTGGTCACGTTCGTCACCGCCGGATACGGCGCCTTGAACGAGAGCCACATCTTCCCGTCTCCGGGAACGTTGTGCAGCCGGTCGTTCTTGATGGCGTACGGATCTCCGGGGAGCGACACGCCCATCGTCCAGAACTCGTCCTTGGCGACGTCGATGATCTCCTTGAGCGCCGCGTACTGCTCGTCCTGGTTCGCCGAGCCGATCACCCGCTCCCGGTACATCTGCATCTGCCGCCGCATCGCCTCCGGCGGCTCCTCGGCGGGCGTTCCGCCTTCGTACCAGTTCGACCACAGCGGAGCGTACGAAGAGCCGCCGGTCGCGAACAGCCAGCGAGGGTCGATCACCAGGTCGAGGTAGCCGAGCTCGCCCTTGTCGAGCGTGCAGTCATAGTTGTTGGCCGTCAGCCGTTCGGTCACCAGGTCCGGGCTCACGGTGTCGATCCGCAGCTCGATGCCGAGCTCGCGCCAGGTCTTCTTGACGAACTCCATGGCGTCGATCGTGTCCGGGTAGCGAGACTGGCACAGCACCGTGATGACGATGCGCTTGCCGTCCTCGCCGATCCGGTCGCCCTTGGCGTTGCGCTGGGCGTAGCCAGCCCGGCTCAGATGCTCCTCGGCCGTTGCCAGGTCGAACTCGGTGTACTGCGTGCCGAACTCGTCTCCGGAGTAGAACGGTACGTCCGGACGTGGAGCCGTCTGCCACGGCCGGCCCTGCTTCTGGTAGACGAGATCGATGATCTGCTTCCGATTGATCCCGTGCGACAGGCCGATCCGGAAGTCCTTGTTCTGGTACATCTTCCGCTTGGCCGCGTCCTTGTGGGTCAGGTTCAGGCACAACCCGATCGTGTTGTGGTTCGGGTCCTTCTCGGTGATCAGCTTGTAGTGCCCGCGCTTCTGGGCGGCACTCAGCGTCGGCCGGTTCCGCGGAATGGTCACCTCGGCGCGCGTGTAGAAGTCCACGTCTCCGTTGGCCGCCGACAGCAGCAGCGGCTCCGGGTCGGTGAAGAACGTGAACGCCACCTGGTCGATGTAGGGCAGCTGGCTGCCGTCGCTGTCGACCTTCCAGTAGTAGGGGTTCCGCTCCCAGATCTGCCGGCCACCGTCGCCGTGCGGGTTCTTCGGCACCCACGCGCTGACCACCGGGAGGTCGACGTTCTCCAGCTGGTCCATCTTGGCCAGGAAGTCCTGCGCCCAGTCGTCCTTCAGGTCCGGGTTGAACTTCTTGTGGAACTTCTCGAGATAGTGCTTGGGGACCAGCCAGAACGGTGGGCCATGCGGCGTGAGCTCCTCCAGGAACAGCGCGTTCGGCGTGGGAAAGGTGAACGTCACCTGCCAGTCGCCCTGCGCGGTCACCTCAACGGGCCCGTCCTGCACCTTCAACGCGGTGGGGAGGACCGGCGTGATCTCCTTGTTCAGCAGGATGTTCTCGTACCACCAGGTGAGGTCCTCGGAGGTGAACGGCTTCCCGTCGCTCCACTTCATCCCCTCGCGCAGCCGGAAGACGTAGGTCCGGCCGTCCTCCTTGACCTGGAAGTCCTGGGCGACGTTGGGGATGATCTTGCTGTAGTCCGGATCCCACGTGACCAGATGGTCGTTGGTCACCGTCATCCACAGCCAGCTCGGGTCGGTGCTCTCCAGCACCGTTCGCAGCTGACCGCCGTAGATTCCGGGTTTCTCCAGCGGTTTGATCATCCTCGGCTGTTTCGGCAGCCGCTCGCTCACCTTCGGCAGCTTGCCGGCCTTGACCTTGGCGGCGAGCATCGGCGCTTCTTTGCCCTTTGCCGTTTTGGCTTTCGGGTCGTCATGAACCGCCTCGGTGGAGAAGAAGCTGCAGCCGCTGAGGCCGGCGGCGCCGAGCCCTGTTCCAGCGGCCAGGGCGAACAGGTCCCGCCTGGATATGTCCCTACGCATCAGGACACCTTTCGTCGTTGCAAGGTGAACGCCGCCGGCGACCTGCCGAGATCAGCTCGGCATGATCACGTGGTACGGCTGGTTGGCCAGGTCCGGCTCGAACCCCGGGTGCCGGCTGACGGCGCCGTCGTTGTACTCGACGGCGAAGAAGTACATGAGTGGATAGGTGCTAGCGGTGTACTCGGCGGGGATCGCGCCGCTGTAGCCGTCCGGACCGCCGGTCAGGTCGAGGTCCTGCCACTGCTCGGCCTGGTTCACGTGCCGGTACCGAAGCCGTACGGCCGACACGTTCGACGCCGGCGACACCGTGAGCAGAAGGTCCTGCCCCTGTACGTATCCGGCCGGTGGCGTGTGCTCCACGCCGGACACGCTCGGTCGGTCCGGCAAGGACAGCTTGACGACCCCGCCGGTGCCGGATCCGGATTCGACCGCCGCCTTCAGTTCGGCGGCCATGGCGTCCGCGTCTGCCTCGATCCCCGGCAGCCGGTCGGCCCAGCTCCCGTGCTCGCTGCGCTCCGGGCCGAATCGCAGGTTGGCCTGATAGATGCCCTCGCCGGCGTCCACGAGCTGGATCCAGTGGTCGCGGGACTCCTGGTTGTGCGCGAGCGCGGACCGCAGCCGGGACAGGTCGCCCGAGCGCTGGTAGATCGCGTAGTCGGCGGCCGAACGGAAGCGGGCCGCGAAGAACCGGCCGAGGCCCGACAGGATCGTCACGTCGATCGCCGTCCTGCGTAGCTGTGGATCAGGATCGGTGACCGATCCCAGCTTGGCGACATGCTCAGCGGCCGCGTCGACGAAGCCGGAGATCCAGCCGGCGACCTCCAGCGGCGTGTAACGACCGTCCAGCTTGCCGGCCAGCGCGTCCTTGGCCCACTCGTTGATGATGTAGAACGTCGTCGGGTCGAACGGGCTGACCGTTCCCCACATCGGCGGCGACTCGGTGTCGCGTCCGTGGTGCGAGGCATAGGCGCCCTCGGTGACAGGCAGGCTGGTGTAGACCTCCGGCCAGTTGCCGTTGTTGGAGCCGCCGAGACCGTGCACGACCGTCACCAGCGGCAGGATCCGGCTGAGCGGTGCCAGCGCCTGCTCCACCGTCTCGGCGAGCTCGCCGTAGGTGTCGTGCAGGTAGCCGCGCCACTCGTCGGCCGGAGCGTCGGGGTTGTAGAGCTTGCGGCCCCAGAGCAGGTAGGTGTAGGCGTACTTCGTCCAGTCCCGCAGGCCCAGCTTGAGATCCGGCGCGATGTACGGGTCCCGCCGCCCGGGCACGCCGCTGCCCTTGCGGCCCTTGAAGTACAGCGGCTCGCACACGTCGACGCCGATGGCGCCGGCGAACGTCGACATCCTGCCGTAGCCGGACGCGAGCGCCGGATCGCCCCAGAGCAGGAGCTTCTGCGTTCCGGGCCAGACCCGGAAGATCAGGTCGGCGCGGCGGTCGGTGCCGAGGAAGTCGGCGTAGCCGTAACGGGTGAAGCGCCGCGAGAACTCCGTGATGGCGGTCAGCTCGTGGCCCGGCGGCACCGGCTTGGCTTCCTCGCGCCGGCGGATGGACGCCTGGTGGTAGGGCAGGCCCTGGTGCTCGGCCCAGTACTTCGCGCCCAGCACGGGATGCAGGCCGGGCTTGTCAACGGCGTCCAGCAGAGCGTCGTCCACACCCTTGGCGTGCATGTCGACCTGCAACTGCTTCCCCGACGCCGACAGCGCGTCGAAAACCACGCTCCAGAAGCGTTCGTGACCCTCGTCGGGAATACCGCCTTCGTAGTGCACACGGAAGCTGAAGCCGTCGATGTCGGGGCACTGCCGCAGCAACTCCGAGATCGCCGCGCCGCAGTACTCCGCGTGCGTCTCCGGCGTCAGCCCGGTGATCGGGAAGCGGTGCTGGGAGTTGCGGCCGTAGTCGTAGGCGTGGTTCCACAGTCCGAGCTGGAACTCCATGCCGCGCCGCCTGGTCTCGGCCGCGATGAACCGGAGCAGCTCCAGGTTGGTGTCGCGGTCCTGCTTGGTGACGCCTTCGGCGTTCACGTCCCAGCCGGGCACGTCGAGCAGGAACGGATAGGCGAAGCAGAAGTAGTTGTCGGTGGCGCCGTTCCTGTCGGCGCCGTAGTTGTACTGCATGCCGAACGCCAGGTGGAACCGGCTGAACCGGGACCGGGCCATCCAGTCCAGGTACTCACCCCAGAACTCGCGGCTTCGGTACCACGGCAGGTCCTCGTCAACACTGGAGAACGAGCGCATGATTCCGCGGACGGGCATCGCCGCCGCGGCGGTCCGGCCGTCGAGCTCCTCGAAGCTCTGCCGCAGATCACCGGTCGAGTGGACGTGATCGGCAAGCCCGACCAGGGCGTACGACGCACCGACCGCGTCACTCGCCACGATCCGCAACCGGTCACCCGCAAGGCTGTAGGCGAAGCCCTGCGGGCCCACGTCGCCTTTGGCGGCGACGATCGACGTGCCGGCACCGCCGGGCTCGTCGGATGCGGTTCGCCGTAGCTCGCCGTTCAGTTCGCGCACAAGGAGGTCTGCCGCCCAGTCGACAGGCGGGCCGGCAATCTCATCGGACACGTGCAAGATCACTGCCGTCGCGTCAGACATGCCTCACGCTTTCGCATAGTGGAGTTCGAGCGCCATATATCGGATATGACTATCGCAGCGGCCGACCGGCTCGGCAAGGTTATGGGTACGTATTCCGAGACCGGAATGGGACAGCCGGAGAACCCTCGGCGCGTTCCTTTGGACCGATTCCGCGCCCGTTGTCGATCCTGGGCTGCCCCCTTCGTCGGTTGGGCGAAATCCGATCTGACGAAGGAGCGAGCGATGTCGCACATCGAAACCATGCCCGAGGCAACTACCAGCACTCTTGTCCGAGTCGGCGATGAGCCGGCGACGTCTCGCCGAGTCGGCGGAGTGCGCGGAGTCAGGCGGGTCAGGCGCGGTCTGGTGCTGGCGCTGGCGTGCGCCGCCCAGGCGATTGTCGGCCTGGACGCGGCGATCGTGAACGTAGCGCTGCCGTCGATCCAGCGCGACCTCGGTGGCAGCCCGGGCACCTTGCAGTGGGTCGTTGTCGCGTACGGACTCTTGCTCGGTGGATTCCTTCTACTTGGTGGGCGGATGACCGATCAACTGGGCCGCCGGCGCGTCTTCCTCGCCGGCCTCGTCGTGTTCACCGGTTCGTCGTTCCTGGCCGGTGCCGCACACCACGCGGGACTGCTGATCGCGGCGAGGGCCGTACAGGGACTCGGCGCCGCGCTGATCGCGCCGGCGGCGCTGTCGTTGCTGGCCGTCACGTTCGCGGCCGGACCGGCGCGCAACCGCGCACTCGGCATCTTCGGCGCTGTCGGCGGTGCCGCCGGGTCGGTCGGCGTCGTCGCCAGCGGCCTGCTGGCAGCAGGTCCCGGCTGGCGCTGGGCGTTCTTCATCAACGTTCCGGCCGGTGCACTGTTCGTCGTGCTTGCATTGGTGTTCCTGGCGCCCGACCGGGCGGCCGACCGTACGAAGCGGCTCGACATCGGCGGCGCGACGACAGTCACGGGAAGCCTGCTGCTGTTCGTCTACACGCTGCACCACGCTTCCGGGCACGGCTGGTTCTCGGCTTCCACGCTGGTGTTCTTCGCCGCAGCCGTTGCGCTGCTGGTCGCGTTCGTTCGGATCGAAGCACGTTCGACTGCCCCGCTCGTGCCGTTGCAGACGCTACGCAACCGGACGCTGGTCGCCGCCAACGTCACCGGGTTCCTCACGTTCGGCGGCTTCCTCGCGTTCATCTTCGCCGGCTCGCTGCTGATGCAGCAGGTGCTCGGCTTCTCCCCCGCCAAGACCGGCGTGGCCTGGCTGGCCACGACCACCACGGTCTTCGTGGCCGCGATGGCCGGCTCGCGACTCGCCTCGCTGATCGGTGTGCGGTGGCTGCTGGTCGCCGGCCTGTCGTTGGTCGCGGCCGCCGCCTGGTGGCTGGCGCGCGTACCTGCCGATGCCGGGTACCTCGCCGACCTGCTGCCGGCGTTCCTGCTCTCCGGTCTCGGCCTTGGACTCTGCGGCCCGGCCATCCAGATCGGTGCGCTGGCCGGCGTCACCCAGTCGGCCGCGGGCCTGGCTTCCGGCCTCGTCGAGACTCTCCGCGAGATCGGCGGCGCGGCCGGCGTCGCCATCGTGGCGACCGTGCTGGTCACGGGCTCCGGTCTGGGGGGCTTCCACGCCGCGTTCGCCCTGATCGGCGGCCTCACCCTGCTCGGCGTGATCGTGGCCGCGGTCGGATTCCACGCCGGCGCCGCGCCAGAGCCGATCCCCACGAGTCGATCGCGGGTCCTCAGCTTGTGGCGGCCGCGGCGTAGAGCAGGCCGCCGGAACGGGTGAACTCGACCGGCTGACCGTTCAGCAGCACCTTGCTCGCGTTCGGCGCGGCGATGCCGATCGCCTTGGCCGGATCGGTCGAGGCGGTCAGCGCGTCACCGTCGATCCGGATGGTCGAACCGTCGGCGGAGTACGTGACCGCGAGGTCGTTGACCGCGGCCGGTGCCTCGAGCAGCAGGTTGCCACCCCGCTTGACCGTCGCACCGTCGTAGAGCGCGATCGACCGCGGCACTCCCCCGGCGGTTTCCTCGACGTAGAGCAGTTTTCCGTCGAAGCTGTAGGTGCCGAACGAACGCATGGCCTTGGTCGCCCACGACTTGTAGTACGTGCCGCGGCTGCCGTCGCCGTAGCGAAGGTCGAGCGCGGTCACCAGATCCGGAGACAGCGAGCCGACCGCGAGCCGGTTGACACGCGCCGCGCTGTCGGCCGGTCCGTTCGAGGCGAGCAGCAGCGTGTCGAACGTCGTCCGGCCCGCGACCTGCTTGACGTAGGAGGAGTACTTCGCGTCGCTGACGTGGTACAGGGCCGGCGAGTAGTACCCGTCGCGCACGGAGGCGCTGAGCCGCGCCGGATCCGCCGGCACGACGGTGAGGTTCGCGCCCGTCCCGAACGCCGTCACCGTCGCCTTCGACGTGCCCGCCAGGCCGAGCCCGGCCTCGGGCAGGAAGTGCCAGTTCTGCTCGTACCGGTGCACCCCGCTGTCTCTCGGCCGGAGCTGGTCGGACACCAGCCACACGCCGGAACGCAACGCCAGCACGGATCTGGCGTGCCACGCGCCCGCCGACGCCTCGGTGTTGCCGCTGATCAGGTCGAACGCCGGATTGGTGACGAAGTGCGTGATCGCGCCGGCCGCGGTGGAGTTCTGCGGCTTGTCGTCGATCTCGATCGTGTTGTGTGCCTCGGTGCTCTTGCGCAGCCACTCCGAGCGCGGGTCCGAGCTGTAGGTGTACGCGCCGGGGTCCACCAGCAGCTCGCGCCCGCCCGCGAACACCGACAGCGCCAGCTCGTCGGGGTGGCTGTGGTTGCCGCGGTCGATGTTGTACCGCAGGTACGAGTCGCCCGCGCCCCACCCGGACCGGGAAACCGCCACCCTGGTGTCGGGATACAACGCGGCCGTGTGCGCCGGCTTCGTTCCCGAGGCGCCGGATGTTCCGGCGTGGATCAGCTCGGCGTCGTCGAGCAGTTCGCCGAGCCTGCGCAGGACCGACCGCTGGTCCTGGCTCCCGCTGTCGCCGTAGTTCGCGGTGTAGCCGTTCGGCATGGTCTGGTCCATCAGGAAATGCCCGAGCTTGCGGAGCTTCTCCCTTGCGGGGAACGCGATTCCGTGCGCCTGCATGAGCTCGACGATCTCGATGTACTGGGCGACGTAGCCGCGCGCGTACGCACTGGTCGCCTCGCGGTACCCACCGTCGGCGTAGGTCGACTCGTCGAGCTGCTCGGCCAGGAAGTCCGCGGCGTTGGTACGCGCGTCCCCCGCGCTGGTGAACTCCGGAAGGTAGGTCGCGGCTCGCAGCAGCGCGAACTTCTGGGTCTGCATCCAGTTCGGGCTGCCGTTGACGTTCTCGCGCAGAAACGCGCCGGACCGGTACATCGTCTTCAGGATCCGCGTGTTCGTCTCGGCGTCCAGCGACGGGCTGGTACGCAGCACCTCGTACGCCGCCAGCCAGTTCTCCAGCCTGCGGGCGGTGTCGAGGCTGCGTGGGTAGGAGCCGGCGCCGTACGTGGTGTCGTAGCCGTCGGCGTCGGCGATGAAGTCGTGCATCAGGCCGATCAGCGCCCTGGCGTACTTCTCGTCGTGGGTGGTTTCGTACGCCGTCGTGAGCGGTCCGGCGAAGTAGAACCGCGCGAGCTGGTAGCCGTACTCCTTGTCGGCTCCGGCCGGCTGCAGCCAGTCGAAACCACCGGGATCGCCCTGCCAGGAGTAGGTGTTCTGCACGGTGGTGTTCCAGGTGCGCGTGCGCTCGTCGAACGTCTCGGCGTTGCTGAACAGCATCACCTGCTTGCCGGCCGCGTCCGCCCGGCCGGTCAGCGCGAGCTCGGCCCTGCGCACGCCGGAGAGACCGGCGAGGTCGAACTGCACGTACGCCTTGCGCGTCTCGGCCGTGAACGGTCCGGCACCCTGGTCGCGGACCCGCAGGAGCGTCTGCGCTCCGTACACCGTGCCGGTGTCGGTGCCGGCCTTGATATAGGTGTCGTCGGTGGCGACGAGCGTCCGTTGTGTGCCGTCCGCCAGCGTCAGCCGCAACGTGGGCCGGCCGGAGGTCTGCTCGCCGCTGTTGAGGTACGCGGTGGTGGCGTCCTTGGTCCTGCTCATCAGCAGGAAGCCGGCGGACCCGCCGCCCGCGCCGGTGACGGTCCCGGTGACGTCGGCCGTCAGCGTCGACGCCGTGGTGCCGAGGCTCAGCGTGGTGAGGTAGACCTCGCCCGAGCCCAGCGTCCAGATGTGGTCGGGGGTCAGCTCCTTCGCGCCGGGCCAGTCGCCATGGCTGAACTTCCCGGCGTCGTTGGCCGGCCGGCTCCGGTAGTAGGCGAGCAGCTCCTGCTGAGCCTTCGCGTAGTCGCCGCTGTCGACCGCGGCCTTCACCCGGCTGAGCCCTGGCGTACCGGCGTAGTCCAGCAGCCCGAAGAACTCCGCGTCGGACGGGCCTGCCAGATCCAGCGACGTGGAACCGGCCCACGCGCCGACCGTCCCTGCGAGCAGAGCCACCGCCGTTGCCGCCGCGAACACAGTGGCGCGCGTACGTGCGAGCATGCCGATCCCCCAAACCTTCCTGCCGGATCACGTGAACCGGGCGCCGAGCCTAGCGGCGCGAACGGCAGGGCCGCGGCGCCCGGACAGCGATCAGAAAGCCACCGGAAAGCTCAGGTCCACTCGGCGACGCGGAACACGGTTACGTGAGGCACCAGGTCGTGCCGGTGCAGTGCACGTACGGCTCCATCGCCCAGCCGCTCTCCTTGTAGGCCACGGCCACGCCACCCTTTGAGAACTCGACCGAAAAGTGGACGTGGTTCGCCGCCTGGGCAAGACCGCCCGTTTGGACCGGATCCGGCTCGGGCAATCGGCCCCTGGAGACCGTGACGGTCGCCCCTAGCTGTGGACCTGGTCCGCAACGCAGGATTGCCGAGTGCGTCCGGGCGACCGTTCGCACCTAACCGATGGCGAACGGCGGCTGGTGGAGGCGCGGACATGGATGTGCTCGATCTGGCGCGATGGCAGTTCGGGATCACGACGGTCTATCACTTCTTCTTCGTACCGATCACGATTGGCATGTCATTTCTGGTCGCGGGGTTTCAGGCAGCGTGGGTCCGCACCGGCAACGAGCGTTGGCTGCGGCTGACGAAGTTCTACGGCAAGCTGTTTCTGATCAACTTCGCGATGGGCGTGGTCACCGGCATCGTGCAGGAGTTCCAGTTCGGCATGAACTGGAGTGACTACTCCCGCTTCGTCGGCGACATCTTCGGGGCGCCCCTTGCCATCGAGGGCCTCCTGGCGTTCTTCCTGGAGTCGACGTTCCTGGGTCTGTGGATCTTCGGCTGGGATCGGTTGCCGAAAGCGGTCCACCTGGCCTGCATCTGGCTGGCCGCGATCGGGACGGTGTTGTCGGCGTACTTCATCCTGGCCGCCAACTCCTGGATGCAGTGGCCCGTCGGCTATCACTTCAACGAGGCGACCGGCCGGGCCGAACTGAACGACTTCGGTGCCGTCCTCACCAACAAGGTCGTGCTGGTGACGTTCCCCCACACGATCCTCGCCGCGTTCCTCACCGCGGGTGCGCTGGTCGCCGGGATCGCTGTGTGGCACCTGGTCCGGCGGCCGGGCAGGAACACTGCGGAGTTCAGGTCCGCCGCCAAGGTCGGTGCTGTCGTCACGATCGTCGCGATGGCAGGGGTCTTCGTCAGCGGCGACATCCAGGGCAAGATCATGACCGAGACACAGCCGATGAAGATGGCTGCCGCCGAGGCGCTCTACGACACCGAGCAGCCCGCGAGCTTCTCGCTGTTCACGATCGGAACGCTGGACGGCTCGGAGGAAGTCTTCGCCATCAAGCTTCCGAGCGTGCTGTCCTTCCTCGCCACCGGCAGCTTCGACGGCAGGGTCGAAGGCATCAACAACCTGCAGGCGGAGTACGAACAACGCTTCGGTCCGGGCTCGTACAAGCCGAACATCCCCGTGACCTACTGGACGTTCCGGCTGATGATCGGCTTCGGGAGCCTCGCGGCTCTGATCGCGCTGCTGATCCTCTGGTCAGTGCGTTCCAGGGGCGGGAAGGAGCGGACACCGACGTCCCGATGGCTGCTGCGAGCCGCGCTGGTCATGCCGTTCCTGCCGCTGCTGGCGAACTCCTTCGGCTGGATCTTCACCGAGATGGGCCGGCAGCCGTGGATCGTCTTCGGCCTGATGCAAACGTCGGCGGGCGTCTCGCCCGGCGTCAGCACCGGTGAGGTCATCACCTCGCTGGCGGTGTTCACCGTGCTGTACGGCGTGCTGGCCGTCATCGAGTTCGGGCTCCTGGTGAAGTACGCCAAGGCCGGCCCACCCGAGGCCGACGACCAAGAGCCGAGCGGCGAGTCCGACGAACTCGCGTTCGCCTACTGAGCTCTCCAACCTTCACAGGCAAGGGATCTGACGTGGAACTGGTAACCGTCTGGTTCATCCTCATCGCCGTCTTGTGGGTCGGCTACTTCGTCCTCGAGGGGTTCGACTTCGGTGTCGGCATGCTGCTCCCGATCCTCGGCAAGGACGACACCGACCGTCGCGTGCTGATCAACACGATCGGCCCGGTCTGGGACGGCAACGAGGTGTGGGTGCTCGTCGCCGGCGGCGCGACGTTCGCGGCCTTTCCGGAGTGGTACGCGACGTTGTTCTCCGGCTTCTACCTGCCGCTGCTGCTGATCCTGGTCGCGCTGATCCTGCGCGGTGTCGCGTTCGAGTATCGCGGCAAGCGGCCGGAGCGGCGCTGGCAACGTCGCTGGGACGCCGCGATCGTCTTCGGCTCGGCGCTACCCGCCTTGTTGTGGGGCGTCGCGTTCGCCAACATCGTGCGCGGCGTCGAGATCGGCAAGGACTCGGAGTTCGCCGGCAACGTCCTCGACCTGCTCAACCCGTACGCCCTGCTCGGCGGGCTGACCACGCTCACGCTGTTCGCCACGCACGGAGCGATCTTCCTCGCGCTGAAGACCACCGGCGACATCCGCGCGCGGGCCAACGCACTGGCCGGGTGGCTCGGGCTGGTGGCCGCCGTCGTCGCGGTCGCGTTCCTGCTGTGGACGGCGTTCACGCGAAGCGCCAACGGCTCGCCGCTCGTGGCGGCGGTGGCGGCGCTCGCGTTCGTCGGGGCACTGGTGGCCAACCGGCTGGGCCGGGAGGGCTGGGCGTTCATCGGTACGGCGGTCACGATCGGGTTCGCGGTCTGCTCGCTGTTCCTCGCGCTGTACCCGGACGTCATGCCGTCGACGCTCGACCCGGCGTACAGCCTGACGGTGCACAACGCCTCGTCGACCGGCTACACGCTCACCATCATGACGTGGGTGGCGGTCGTGTTCACGCCGATCGTCCTGCTCTACCAGGGCTGGAGCTACTGGGTGTTCCGGAAGCGGATCGGGCGCGAGAGCATTCCGGCGGTGCCGGCCGGATCGGGCGTCGAGGGCTCGGCCGGCTGATGGGAACGGTCGACCGCAGGCTCCTGCGGCATGCGGCGGCGAGCCGGACGTTCCTGCTGCTGTCGGCGGTGATCGGCCTCGCACAGGTCGTTCTCGTCGTCGTGCAGGCCCTGCTCCTCGCGCGCGTGATCGCGGCCGTGTTCGCCGGAGGTGCCGGACTGGGCGAGGTGGCCGGTGACCTGACGGTGCTGGCGGTCGTGTTCGGTGGTCGCGCCCTGCTGGTGTGGGTCTCCGACCTGGTCGCGTACCGCGCGTCGGCTGCCGTCAAGTCGATCTTGCGGCTACAGCTGATGGAGCAGGTGACGCGGCTCGGGCCGCGCTGGCTGGCCGGCGAGCGCAACGGCGACCTGGCGACGTTGGTGCTGCGCGGGACCGATGCGCTGGACGCGTACTTCGCTCGTTACCTGCCGCAGCTCCTGCTGGCCTGCCTGGTTCCGTTCACGTTGGTGGCCTGGCTGCTCGCGACCGACTGGCAGAGCGCGCTCATCGTTCTGGTGACGTTGCCGCTGATCCCGGTGTTCATGATCCTGGTCGGCCAGGCGACGAAGGAACGGATCGACCGGCAGTGGGACACGCTGCAGTCGCTGACGCACCACTTCCTCGACGTATTGTCCGGGCTCGGGACGCTGAAGGCGTTCGGGCGTTCGCGGATCCAGGTCGAGACGATCCGGCGGCTGGCCGAGCGGCAGCGCCGGGCCGGGCAGGCGACGCTGCGGCTGGCGTTCCTGTCGGCGCTGGTGCTCGAGGTCGCCGCCACGCTCTCCGTCGCACTCGTCGCCGTCTCGATCGGGCTGCGGGTCGTGGACGGGACGCTCGGCTTCGAGACCGCGCTGTTCGTGCTGATCGTCGCGCCGGAGGCGTACCTGCCGTTGCGCCAGGTCGGACTGCACTATCACGCGAGTGCGGAAGGGCTGGGCGCGGCGGAGCGGATCTTCGCCGTACTCGACGAGCCCGGCCGGCCGGCGCGTACATCCGGCGCGGCGGTCGAGCTGGTGCCCGGCCGGACGGTCGGCCTGGTCGGGCCCAACGGTGCCGGCAAGACCACGGCACTCCGGCACCTGCTCGAACAGGTGGGGCCGGAGCGGGTCGGCTGGCTGCCGCAGGACCCGTGCCTGTTCGCGGGCACGGTGGCCGGCAACATCCGGCTCGGTGACCCGGCGGCAGGCGATGCCGCGGTGGACCGAGCCGCGCGGATCGCCCAGATAGACGTGCCGCTCGACCGCCTGCTCGGCGAGCGCGGCAACGGACTGTCGGCCGGGCAGGCCCGCCGGGTCGCGCTGGCCCGAGCGCTGCTGAACGATCCACCCGTACTCCTCCTCGACGAGCCGACGGAGGGCGTCGACACGCACACCGAGCGAGCCATCCTCGAGGCACTCCGCGACATCACCCATGACCGGACGGTCGTCCTGGCCACCCATCGCCCAGCCCTGCTGGAACTCTGCGACCACATCGTGCACCTCGAGCAAGCGCCGCCGACGGCGGTGGCAGCATGAACGTCAGGTGGCTGGCCCGGACGGCCGGGCCCGAGGCGTGGCGGCTGGTCGCGGCCGCGCTGGTCGGGTCGGCGGCTCAGGGTTGCGCGATCGGGCTGACGGCCGCGGCCGCCTGGTTGATCGCCCGGGCGGCGCAGCATCCGCCGGTGCTGTACCTCACCGTGGCGATCGTCATGGTGCGCGCGTTCGGCATCGGGCGGGGCGTGCTCCGTTACTGCGAACGCCTGGTCGGCCACGACGCGGCGTTCCGGGTGATGGCACGTGGGCGGGTCGAGGTCTACGCAGCGCTGGAGCGCACCGCGCCGGCAGGCCTGGGCAAGCTGCGCAGCGGCGACGTCTTCGCCCGGCTGGTGAACGACGTCGAAGCGGTGCAGGACTTCCTCGTCCGCGGCCTGCTGCCGATCGCCGTCGCTGTGTGCACCGGTGCGGCATCGGTGCTGCTGCTCGGCGCGATCCTGCCGGCGGCCGGCCTGGTCCTGCTGGCCGGGCTGCTCGTGGCCGGCGTGGTCGCACCGATGGTGACGCTTGCCGTCGCCGCGCGTACCGAGGCGCGAGTCGCGCCGGAACGAGGGCAGCTCGCGATCCCCGTACTCGAGCTGCTCGACGGAGCAGCCGACCTGGCCGCCTTCCGGGCCAACTCCCGTTGGCTGGAACGCGTTCATGCCCACGACCAGGCGCTGACGGGACTGTTCCGGCGCGCGGCCCTCGGCACGGGTCTCGGCAACGCACTCGCGACCGCGGCCCTCGGCGCAACGGTCGTCGCCGAGCTGCTGGCGGGAATCCCCGCGGTGCGGTCGGGTCAGCTGCCGCCGGTCTGGCTGCCGGTCATCGCGCTGGTTCCGCTCACGGCGTTCGAGCTGACCCTCGTACTGCCGAGCGCTGTGCAGCACCTCGTACGTGGCGGCCGGTCCCTCGATCGCCTGCGGTCGTTGAGCGTGCCCCCACGGCCGGCGGCCGCGGCGGGAACGCGCGACCTGCCGCCCGGGCCGGTGGAAGTCCAGCTCGAGCACGTCGACGTGCGCTGGCCGGACGCTCCGGCCAACGCAATCCACGACATCAACCTGACCTTGCCTCCTGGTAGCCGTACCGCGCTGATCGGCGAGAGCGGTGCCGGCAAGACCACGCTGATCGCCGCCCTGCTGGGATTCCTGCCGGCGGAGAAGGGCACCATCCGGCTGGCCGGCGTGGAGCTTCCGCACCTCACCGAGGCGGCGCTCCGGCGCACGGTCGCCGTGTGCCAACAGGACGCCCACCTGTTCGACACCTCGATCCGCGACAACCTCCGGATCGCACACCCCGACGCGAGCGACGCGGAGTTGTTCCGGGTGCTGCGCCAGGTCAAGCTGGCGAACTGGGTCGAGCAGCAGCCGGACGGCCTCGGCACCCTGGTCGGCGAGCGCGGCGTCCGCCTGTCAGGCGGCGAACGCCAGCGGATCGCGCTGGCCCGCGCCCTGCTGGTCGACGCTCCCGTCCTCCTGCTCGACGAGCCCACCGCCCACCTGGACGAGGCAACCGCGGCCGCCTTCGTACACGACCTGCTCGCCGCGGCAGCCGACCGCACCGTCCTGATGGCCACCCACCGGCTCGACGAGCTCGCCGCCTTCGACGAGGTCGTCGAGGTATGGCGGCGATCGACGGGTGCCCCCGGCCAGAGCCGAGGGCACCCGTCCGCCGCGATCGGCCACGATCACAAGAACGTTCAGTCGTCCCTGTCATCGTCGTCGAAGTGGTGATGCTCGTCGGTCAGGTCGATCGTCGGCAGGATCACCCCGCGCACCGACACCAGCAGCGTCGGCCGCTCGCGACGCCGGAAGATCACCGTGCGGGTGTACGTGCCGTCGGTGTTGACCGGCGGCGGCACCTTGTTCTTGACGTGCTCGAACACGGCGTCCCCTCGGATCGACCAGATGACGACGTTGTCGAAGCCCGGGCCGAGCAGTTCCCGGAAGTCGTCCTGTGGCGTGATGGTCACCTTCACCGCTGTGAAGCCGGGCGGCTGGTCCCGCAGCTTCTCCTGGCGGATCGTCGTCCGCTTACGGCTGATGCTGACGGCGGCCAGCGTGGACTGGTCCAGCTGGTGGTTGAACGGTTTGTTGGCGGCGTCCACACCACTGACGAACAGCGTCCAGTTGTATACGCCGTCAGCGTTCACCTTGTCGAAGGTGTTGGTGTAGATCCCGTCGCCGTCGACGTCGTGCAGCTCGCTGGAGCCGTCGACGAACAGGCCGCCCGGGTCGGGATTGCAGCGGGGCAGGCCGTCCCAGTCGTACTTGGCCAGCACCGCCTCGATCATCGCCTGCCGAGGCGCGGGCTGGTCCTCCCCACCCATCCGGCGCTGCTGCCGTTGCAGGTCGTCGGCATCCAGGGCAGAGAGCAGCGAGCCGGTGCCCTCGGCGGGTGCGTCGAGGACGGCCCGCACGGTCGCACCGAGCACGGGCCTGGCGTCGTTGCGAATCTCCACGGCCAGCTTCATCTCCTCGCCGGTGAGATAGCTCTTCTTGTCCAGCGACAACGCGGACTTGACGTGCAGGTCCTCGAACGCGATGACGTCCTCCGGCACGATCGGCTGGGCCGTCCCGTTGTTGAAACGCCGGATCCGCCAGGTCGCGCTGCCGTCGTCGCCGAACGCGCTCGCGTTGGGCACGCCGATGTAGAAGTGCCCCTCGAACTCGATCGCGTTGATGCCCTGGACCTGGAAGTCCTGGCCGTCGAACAGCGCGATCTCCACCGCGTCGATCACCTCGGTGGGTGCGGCGTCGAGCTTCTTCAGCACGGCCACGCCGAACCGTTGTGCCTGGGTGGTGTCGAAGAAGACCTCGGTCGACGAAGGCGGATCCGTGTCGACCCGGTTACGTCGCGTCTCCAGCTTGTTGGCTTCCTGCGAGTCGCTGAACATCGTCGCGTAGCCGTTGATGAGGTTCGAGACGTTGAGAGCGGCAACGAAGTGCCTCCTGGCGACCAGGGCGTCGAGCACGGGGAAGTTCGGCGCCGACCCGAGAGCGATCGTGTACAGGTTCAGTGCACCCGAATTGATGATCTCGCGGATGGGGGCTTCCTGCTTGGCCTGGTCGAACGTGATCGGGTTGCCGCCCAGCGGATCCGGACCGGGACTGATCTTGATCCGCCCGCAGTTCTCCTCTCCGTCGGACATCAGCGCGACGGTGAAGTGGACGTTCGGCGGGAATCCCCGCTCCTGCAGCTTCTGCAGGCCGAAGTACAGGCCGTCGCCGATCGGCGTGGCGTTGTTGGGTAGGCCGAAGACCCCCGGCCCGAGGTCGCCGCTGGCCACCTTGTCGGGAGAGTCCAGCGGGATCACATCGGTGATGAACGGCGGGCCCGCGGGATCGGAGCTGCGGAACGTTTGGAGGGGATCGGAGAAGACGGTGACGCCGATCAGATCGTCGGCGTTGACCCCGGCGCGGAACTCCCCGAAGAAGTTGATGAAGATCCGGGCCGCGGTCTTGGCGTTGTCCCACCGGTGCTCTGCACCCATGCTGCCGGAACGGTCGAGGATGAGCTGGACTCGCTGCGGCCGTGCGTTGATCGTCGAGTTCGCGGTGCCGCGGTTGGTCAGGAGCGCCGCGCCGCCGATGTTCGGGAACACCACGTCCACCGTGAACGGCACCGGTGTCGGCGCGTACACACCCGGAAGCGGAACGGGCTCGTCGAACTCGTCGACCAGCTGATAGGACTGACTCGTCTGGGGTTGCGACGGCAGCCCCAGGATCGAGATCGGGGCGTCGAACCCGAACCGGTACGTCGGCACCGGCGCCGGCAGCACGATCAGCCCGTTTGCCGTGCTCGTGTTGCGTACGACAGTCGGCGTCGCAGACGGCCCGACGGCGTTGTTCGCCGTCAGGGTCAGGAGCTCCTTCTCCAGCAGGCTGCCGGGCAGGCCGTTGTAGGAGGCCACCGGGTCGCACACGAGCCTGATCACGCGGGAGATGACCGCGTTGTCCACCGTGTAGGCCCAGGCGACCGGACCGCCGGCGGAAGTGCGGATCTCGTAGTGCTCGTTGAGCACCCCGGCTTCGGACGGGTCCTGGATGTTGCACGTGAGCGACGTGATGCCGCCGGCGCTGCTGCTGGACGCCCTGACGGCGCGGCCCGGGATGCTGGTGTCGTCCACCCGCCCGGGGGTCGCGGCCAGCGCGATGAGATCCAGCGACCCGCCGGGTGCGGTGATCCGGGCGAACTCGATCGCCAGCCCGGCCGGCGCGGGGTCGGGGAAGGAGATCGTGAAGTTGCGCGCGATGTCGTTGAAGTTGAGTTGGACGTTGGCCACGAACGCCTTGGAGCCCGCGATGTTGTAACTCGGCTCCAGCGGGGTGTTCGGTTGGATGGCTGGCATGGTGTCTTCTTTCGGATGTGCTGATCGCTAGATGGCGGTGACGATGCGTTTGGCGAAGAGGTCGAAGTTCCCTGGCCCGGGCCGGTCGCTTCGCCAGAGGACCCAGATCCCCTGTCCTGGCGCGAGCACCGGGTGCGGGTTCTGGTCGTTGAACGGGTTGGAGATCACCTGCTGAGCCGAGCCCCAGACCAGTGAGGCGGGGTCGCGCCGGCGCAGGAAGATTTCGTTGCTGGCCGCTGCCACGGGCCGGGTGGTCAGCAGGAACACCGTCCCGTTGGCGTCCCGGGCGACGGCGGGCTGGATGTCGGCGTTGCTGTTCGGGACTGTGACGATGTCTGTTGGGTCGGTCTTCCAGGACCCGTTCGACGCGTTGACGACCTTGATACCGGTGTCCTTGTAGAGCACCATCGCCTCGGTGCCGCTGACGCCGACCACGAACGGCTCTGATCCGGCCAGTGGCGCGGGGATGATGTGGTCCACGGCGGAGGAGGAGTTGGCCGGTGCGGTGGGTGTGAGCCGGCCCATCGTCATGGTGTTGGTCGCGTTCGTGACGTAGGCGAACCACACCACTCCCCCAGCCGCCGCAGCGTGCAGGCCGCCCGCGACACCGGTACCCGCGGGGGCCGGGAGCGCCACCGGAGCGGTGTCAACGAAGGTGTTGTCGGTGTGCCGGTACCGGCGGAAGAACCAGGTGTCGGAGTTGTCCTGCCGGATGAAGAACGTGACGATGTCGCCGGCGAGCACGCCGAACGGTGTCTCGTCGGCCGTGCCCGTGGTCGCCGAGAGGATCTGCTCCGAGGCGCCGGGCAGGCCGGAGAGCGTCGCGCGCTTGAACACCACGTCCGTGGGACCTTCGCCGAGCGCACCGTTCTGGTACGCCACGAGAAACTCACCGTTGGGCAACGGCACTGCGGTCGGTTGCTCGTGGGTCGTGCCGCTCGTGATCGGGACCGCAGGCAGGAAGCCGGTCCCGGGCGTGGCCAGGTCGATGCGCGTACCGAAGATCTGGTTCACACTGCCCACCCGCGGCGAGGTCCAGAATGCCGCCAGCCCGCCGAGAGTGTCGAGCACGAACGCCCTGCGGATCTGGTCCGAGCCGGGTGCGGGTGAGACCGGCAGGTCCTCGGTGGTGGGCAGCTGTCCGGCCAGAAGTGCGTTGACGGCGTCGCGGATGCTGATCGGCGGCCGGCCTATCCCGGCACGATAGTCGTACGGGTCGGTGCCCAGCACGTCCTCGACCAGGCTCGCCGGCGGCATCAGGAGCCGGCGCTGGCGGGCGTCGACGATCTGCCGGTCGGAGATGGTCGCCTGGCCGCCGATCCGGTTGATCAGTGCCAGCGTGGCGTACGAGTGACCGGTCAGGCGTGCCTCCGGTGCCGATGCGGGGTACGCCCGCACGACCCACTCGCGGCGGGTGCGCGCGCACGTCTCCACGCCGAGCCCGGTGTGCACGAGCGACGGATCCTCGTCCGGTGTGAGCAGCCGCTCCCACACGTCTATCTCCACGAGGATCTGGACGTCGGACCCCGGCGTGGTCAGCGGTGTGATGACCGGCACGCCGAGCCTGGCCGCCAGTGCGGACGAGCCCGGCTGGTTCGCATGCAGCGGTTGCGCCGAGAACAGCAGATCCGTTCGCAGGATGACGTCCAGGCCGTCGACGATGAACCGGCCGACCTGGCGTAGCGCGGTCTCGACGTTCGGCAGCGTTACCGTCGGGCCCTGCTGGCCCGCGCGGATCGTGACGTCGTTGGAAAGCCCGCCGGTGATCCGGTAACCGTCGTTGCCGTCTGGCACTCCGTCGCCGACGTACCACTTCAGGAACGCGCGCAACTCGAACTTGCGGATGTCGTCGAGCGTGTTCACGTCCGCGTCCACCACGGGCACACCCTGCTGGAGCCGGACGTTGACGTGCGCGAGCAGCGGATCGAACGTGCTCGGCGTGATGGTGGCCATGCGATCGGGCTCCTAAAATCGTTCGGTTTCCGCGGTCACCGCAGTGGTGGCCGGCGCGTGCACCAGCGCGGACTGGTGAGGTCGTCGAAGGTCCCGGCCGGGTCGGCCGCGGTCGCCGCGGCGGCGGTCCGCTCCAGCCCGCTTGGCGTTGGCCGGACGACGATGCGGACGTTGACCGGGACGAACCGGCTCAGCACAGCCCGCAGCCGTTCGGCCATGCTCTCGTCGGGCGGCCCCGAGCCGGCCTGCGTGAAGTACAGGCCGACCGTGCTCCGCGTGTAGACCTCGGCGTCGGTCAGCGGCGGCTCGGCGAGCTCTCCCGCCGGCCGGTGTGGCGTGTAGGCAACCAGGTCGTCCAGCGCGCCCAGCCGGTCCAGCCGATCCGCGTCGGTGAGGACGACAGTCGTCGAACCCGAGTAGCGGTGCAGCGTGCCGGCGTCCTCGAACCGGCTGGCGCCGGCGCCAGCTCCGGCGAGACCGACCGAGCGATCGCTGCGATGCAGGAGCCACTGCTGGCCGCCGACCGTGACGGGCGCCGGCCAGGTGTCGGCCGGCGCGCCGGCGGTGACCACCGCGGCGGAACCTCCGATCGGGATCGACCACAGGTCCGGGCCGCCGGAACGGTCGGAACGGAAGAACACCCGAGGCGGCAGGCCGGGCCGGACGGTCAACCCTGGTTCGCGATCCCCCGCCGTCGTGGCGGCCGGCACCGCGGTCAGCGCCGCCTCCGAGCCCCACGCTCCACCGGCCGGCTTGCTGCGCTGCCGCAACGACCAGGCAGCGCCGCCGACGAAGCCCTGCCGCGCCCACACGGCCCAGATCCGGCCGTCCGGGTCGCGGCCGAGGCTCGGCTCGCGGCTCGACAGCGCTCCACTCGAGAGCGCCTCGTCGCCCGCCCAGACGCCGCCGTCGAAGCGGATCGTGCGGACCTGCCAGGCCACGCCGTCGTGTCGTGCGTACGCGAGCTGCACGCCGGCTCCGTCGGCCGTGGCGGCCAGGTCGGCGATCCGCCCGTTCGAAACGGCGGTGAGCGGCTGAACCGCACCCCAGTCGATGCGGTCTCCCCAGTCGCCGGTGGCCGTGTGGTTGGCCGGGCCGAACCCGAGCGCCGCCGCTGCCGTGGAGGCCGCCAGGTCGATCGTCAGGCCCGCGTCGCCGCCCACGCCGAGCGAGGTCAGCCGCAATGCTCCACCCGGAGCGGCGTCGGCCGTGACGACCGCTGACAAGCGTTCGTTGACGACCGCCACGACGTCGGTGATGCTCGGCGCGTCGGGATCGGCGAAGTCACCACGGGCGAACTGCGCGCCGAACGCACGGCCTCCAGCGTCCCGCAGCAGCAGGAACGACCCGTGCCGCAAGGCGAACGGCGTACCGCGATCGCCGACGAGGACGGCCGGCGCCGGCTGGTTGGTGGTGCCGACCGCGAACCGGATCTGCGAGTCCGGCGTTCCATGCCGGGCGACCCACGCCAGCAGGATCCGGCCGGGCTGCCCGCCACCGGCCGGCGGCAGGGCGGCGGCCGCCGGCTCGCTGCCGTTGAAGACGGCTACCGAGTCGCCCCACTGTCCGCCGCGATACGGCTTGAGGTGGATCCGTCCGATCGGCGCGGCCGGCAGGAACGGCGAGCCGGAGAAGTCGTTGACGGGCACACCGAGCTCACCCGGCACCGGCGGCCGCGGGAACGCCTGCCCGGACACCACCCGCCGGGCGGCGCGATCGTCGGCCGGCGCGAGTGGGTCGGAGACCGCGTGGAACAGCCGGAACGACGCGCTGCTGGCTCCGGGTACGACGGCTATCCGGCCACGTGGCGCGTGGTCGAGCGTCACCAGGCTGGTCTCCGCGGCATCGACGCGAAGCGTTCCGGCGGGCGCGTCGAGCCTCAGCCGTCCGTTGTTCAGCGCGGTCACGGTGACGTCCTGGAACTGCCGGTTGAGCGCGGCGGCCACCTCGGCCGTGGTGGCCGCGGCCAGGTTGACCGCGTCGGTGACGGCGAACCGCGCGGCGACCGGTCCGGCCGCGTCCGTGCTCACGGTGAACTCCAGGCCCGCGCTCAGCGGGAACGGTCCGGCGACCGTACCGGTGACGCTGGCGAGGCCCTCACCCGTGTTGGGCGGAGCGAAGCCGAGCAGGTCGGCGGCGTCGCGCGCCGCCAGCCAACCGCTGCCGGCCTCGCGCAGCGCGAAGACGTTCAGCTGCGGCGCGTGCTGCGACCGGCCGATGTGCTGGGCGTACTCCGCGACGTTCACCTGCGAGCCGGTGTAGCGGGTGACGATCGAGCGCAGGTTCGGGACCGTGCCGACCGTACGGTAGAGCCCGGTCGCCGCCCGGATCTCGTTGCGCTGCTGGTAGATCGGCAACGTGCGGTCGGTACGCCAGTCGACGAACGCGGCCAGCAGCGGCAAGTACTCCGGCGGCACGCGGTCGATGTCGCGCAGCTGGCGCAACCCTTCGGCGGTCGAGCGCATCAGCCCGAGCGGCGCGGTCGCGGCAGCGAGGTAGCGGCGCAGCTGCCCCGCATCGCGCAGCGCCGGCGGCAGCGCGCCCAAGCCCGCCTGAACGTCAGGGCCGAGCGCGTGTACCTCGTCCGGCCGCAACGGCCGGTCGTCGCGCTGGAGCACGGCGGGCAGCAGCCGGTAGAAGCGCTCGCTCAGGCCGTAGTCGTCGGTCGCGAGCGCACTCGCGCGCGATCCGTCGCCAGTGTGGAAGTCGGTGCCGTCGAAGGCGAAAACCGTGTAGTAGAAGCGGGTCAGCGGTGTCAGACGGGTGTCGGTGAGCGCCTGGACGACCGGGCTGGACTCGCCGTACACCAGGTCGCCGTCGTCGGGATCCAGCGGGAACGTCCGCTCGCGGCGAACCACGCGGACACCGGCCAGGGAGCCTCCGCCGAACGCGGAGGCCGGCGGGTTGGTCCAGGTCAGCTCCACGCTGTGGCCCAGCAGGCTCGGCACGGCCCGGGCACCGGTCGGTTCCCGGCTCATCGGCTCACCCCGCCCTCGATGACCAGCTGGATCGTCTCCGGGTAGCCGGCTCTGGGCAGCTCGAACGGCTCGAGCTCGATCACGCCGTCGGCGTCCACGCCGCCGTCCGCCGTCCGGCTGAACTGCGTGACGGTCAACGACGCCACCTGCGGCAGGCTCTGCAGGGCGTCGTAGACCCGGCTCAGGAACAGCGACTGGCCGAAGTCGACGACGTCGAACGCGATCAGCCCGGCCGTGGCCGCGGTGACGGCGGCACGCACGTCGTCCTGCAGGAAGAACGGCTCGGCCCGGATCGTCGCGCGCAGGAAGATGTCGGCGGGTTCGGGACCGAGCACGCGGATCACGCTGGTCGCCATCCGCGACTCCTCGAACGCGGCCAGCAGGTCGCGCCGCAGCAGCTCCGGCGGCTGCTCGACCCGCCCGCTGGGCGCGACGTACAGCAGCACGTCGTTCCAGTTGAGCGCGACCGCGCGGGCCTTGCCGACGCCCGGCGTTCGCAGTGCGAGCTCGACGTAATCGTCGGCGGTGACCGCGCGGTCCTGCGCGCGGAACAGCCGGGGCGCGAGGTCGCGGCCTGTCTCGATGGTCTCGGCGACCGCTCCCCCACTGCCTCCGGCCGGCGCGACGATCCGCCGCAGCGCGCTGATCGACGACGTGAACGTCGTACCCGGCAGGACGTTGCCCTGCGGACCACCTCCGACGCGGTAGGTCGCGTGCACCTCCACCTGGTCGAGACCGCTGCCCTTCGGCGGGATCGCGCCGTTCACACCGTCGCCGAACAGCAGCGAGACCGTGCCGTCGGCGCCGCGCTGGACCATGAAGCCGCGCTCGACCGGACCGACGGCCGCCAGCGTGCGCACCTCGTGCCAGAACGTGGATCCGCCCGGCCCGGTGACCGTGACCGAGATCGACTTGGCGATCACCGGTCGCTTGCCGAGCTGGTAGAGCTGGTTGGGGCTGCCGTCGGAGCTGCCGAGCAACCCGTTCGCGACGGTGCTCCCCTCCACGGCACTGACCGGCAGGAACCACCGCAGGTTGTCCTCGATCGTCGGGCCGAGGACGGCGGCGGTGAGCGTGACGTCGCGGACGGACTCGAACTGGATCCGCTCACCCGTGTCGTCTGCCCGGTCGGGGGTGAGCTGTGCGGCGAACGCCGTTCCGGCGGGAATCGTCAACGGCAGCGCCTGTCCGGCGTCGACAGCCACCGCCAGCTCCACCGTCGCCGGCGGAGCCGGGCGGAGCTCGTGCCCGAGCAACCGCAGCAGCTGAACCAGCGACTCCGGCTCGTCGCTGGTGGCCGGGAACAGCTGCGAGGCGATCCGCGACTGGTAGTAGAGCGTGATGTCGCTGGCGTACGCGAACAGCTCGATCAGCAGCACGCCCAGGTCGTTCTCGGTCTGGTCCGTCCACTCGGGGAGCGTTTGCCGGGCGATCGTGAGCATCGACTCGCGCAGCGCGTCGTAGCCGAGGTTGGTGTAGTCGATGGGAAGCCCGCGTACCTCGCTCATGAGGACCTCGGCAAGGTGAGCGCCACGTGCTGCGCCAGCTCGTTGGAGTCGATGGCGTAGTCGAAGGTGACGGTGAGTTCGGATTCGTTGTGGGTGAGCCGGATCGGGCTGGTGAGCCGCGCCAGCGGGAGATGGTTGCGCAGCGCCTGCTCGATCTCGTGCCGGATCAGCGTGCGCAACGTGTGGTCGTTGGGCTGCTGCAACCGCTGATGCACACCACCGCCGTACGAGCGGCGCAGCACCCGCTCACCCAGCCGGGTCGAAAGCAGCTGCCGGACGTCGTCGGACACCTTGGCCGCACCCGTGCTCTGCCGGACGTGTCCGTTCTCGATCCGGAACGGCATGGACATCCCCCGAAGCGTGGTCATCGCACCTTGCCTTTCAAGCTCGCCGGCGCGGCCGGAGTGGAGCCCGGCACGGTGAGGTTCGAGATCGCGTTCTTCAGCGTCGCACCGGAGGCGGGCAGCGCCGGATCCCAAGCGGTGAAGGCGGTCTTGAGCCCGGCGTCGAACGCGCGCAGGGCGTCGACCTCGTCGCGCAGGTCGGTGACGAACTGCCAGAACGCCGAGTCCTGAGCCGCCGCGGAGATGGTCTCCGCGTCGATCGTGAGGATCCTGAAGACCGCCTCGCCGAGCGCGTCGAAGTTCGGCCGCACCTGGTCGCTGTCGACGTTGGCGCCCGCGGGCGGATCCATCGCGTTCAGCCGCACACGCATCGCCTCGCGCAACTCGGTCGCGCAGGTCGTCTTGTCCGTTCCCAAACCCATGGCCGTCTCCCCCTACGCCAGGACCTTGACCTGGCTGCTGAGGGTGATCGGCACTGGCGCGCCGAGGTTCCCCACCCCTTGGTCGGTCAGGTGCAGCACCGGCTGTGCGCCGGCGCCGAGCACGACAGTCGGGCCGTCGACCTTCGCCATCGAGGCGCTGAGCTCCAGCGTCGACGCGCCGGCCTCGGCTTTGACGGCCGCGGCCTCGAGCGTCACCTTGGCGACTCCGCCGCCGTGCTTGATGTTCACGGCGCCGGACGTCAGCTCGATCTCGTGCTTGTTGACGCCGTCGGTGAGCTTGACGCCGTTCTGGTCGAACGTCAGCTTGTGCGTGTGCTTGCCGTCGGTCAGCACGACCGACTCGCTGCCGGACGTGTCGTCGAAGATCAGCAGATGACCCGACACGGTCTTGAACGCGCGTACGGTCGGCGGGTTCTTGGCGGCCTCCGGTGCCCAGGTCTCGGCGTCCTGCTGCAGGCCCGTCCAGATCGCCTGCGTGGAGTCGCCGCCCACGAACTCCACCCAGATGTTCGCCTTGTTCTCCGGAACGAAGAACATGCCGAACGGCAACGCCGCCTCGGCCGGCACGACCTCGTCCGGGTGGACCGCGGGCACCGACACCTGCAGGATCCCGGACTTCCCGGCGTCCCGGTTGTCCGCCACCGTTCCGCGATACTTTCCGAAATACAGGTCAGCCACGACTTCCCTCCTCTACCGCACGGCCTTGAAGTCGGACTTGTAACCAGAGGCGTCGATCGTGTGGGTGACGCTGGTGACGTACCAGTCACCCACGAACCGCTCGTGCACCCCGGTGATCGAGACGTTGCACTTGGCGCGCATGAAGATCGAGCCGACGGTCGTACCCGACGCCGACATCCCCAGCCGCCGCGACTCCAGCGCGCCCGCGGTGTCGTCCAGCTGCTGCTGGGTGGGCGCGACCGCACCGGTCGTGAGCTTGGGTTTGGCCAAGCTCTGCTGGAGTTTCTCCCTCGCTCGCTGCCCTGCCTGGAACAGCACGTCGATCCGGTCCAGGTCCGCGCGGTTGGCGCGGCTCGCCAGGTCGGACGCGAGGTCCCAGCTGAAGACCTCGACCGGCGGAGGTGGCGGTGTCTTGATCCGCTGGCCGCCCTGGCCGAGGTCGTGGACCTCCTTCTGGCGGTCGATCAGGCTGGCGTCGAACGTCGGAGTGAACGACATCAGGTTGCTGCCGACGCCCTGCCGGTAGCGCAGCACCAGCTTGTCCGCCCGGTTCAGCCGCAGGATGCGCCGGTCCGGGACGAAGTACAGAACTTCCTGGTCGTTCTCGTTCAGCTCGACGAAGCACTTCGCCTGGTATCTCTTCGCCAGGTCCTGCAGGAGCGCCAGATCGGTCTTGGCGTCCTGGTTCTCCCTTACGATCTTGGGATCCGGGTCGAGGTTGGCGACCACGCCGGCGAAGCGGTAGGGCTCGGCGATCTTCCTGACGATCGCGTTGACGGTCGTGTTCGTCCAGAGCTTCTTCTGCTCTTCGATACCCATCTCGATCGACTTGTCCTCGCCCTTGATCTTCACCTGGGGCACGCCGTTGTCCGGGTAGGTCAGCTCGACCTTGGTGATCAGCGCGCGCAGCAGCAGCGCATGCTGGTCCGGCTCGTTGTAGCCGAGGTCGATCTCGGCCCGGCAGCCCTCCATCAGCGCGTCGGCGTAGATCATCCGTGGGTCGTTCACCGTCAGCGACACGTTGTCGGTCAGCCTGTCGTCCTCAACGACCTGTACCGACGACACCCATGGCGTGACGTCCTGCCCCTCGATCACCACCGAGAAGTACGGAACGCGGGCCGGCAGTCCTGGCGACATCTAGAAGCTCCTCGCCCGGTTGGCACGGGTCACGCGGGCCGGTTCCGGCAGCCGAAGCTGTTCCCCCGGCGTCAGGTCGAGCGGGTAGCGCACGGGGTTGGCGTCCAGCAAGCGCCACCACAGCTGCTCGTCTCCGAGCCGGCGACGGGCGATCAGGTCGATCTCCTCGCCCTGGAGTACGCGATGCGTCTGTTCGCTCGCTGCGCCGGTCGCGGTCAGGCGCAGGCCGATGACGTGCCGGCGCGTACCGTCCGGCGCGGTGACCTCGAGGACCGGGAGCCCGGCGAACCGGGACCTCTGCGGGACCGGCATCAGAACACACTCCCTGCCGCGGGATCCGGGTCGTACGGCGTCAGCTCCACCAACGTCACCTGGACCTCCGCGCGAACCGGATCCAGGTTGAGGTTGTAGAGCTGCTCGGTGATCTGCACCTCGGTGACCACACAGTCCATGACGCGATCGCCGAAGCTGAGCAGGCAGGCCGGCGGGGCGGCGAACACGGTTTCCGAACCGGTGAACAGACCGGAGAAGCCGTCCAGCGCCTGGTTCGCGTCCTGCCAGTCCTCGGTCCGCGGATACACGAACGCCTTGTACTTGTTGAGCTCCGGCATGATCCCGCCACGTTCGTCGAGCGCGATCGAGGTGGGGCCGTCGAACAGGCCGTCGACGAGAACCGTGAACGTCAGCGTGCGGTCGCCGCCCGCGCTGTACTGGCGGACCGGCATGAGCATGCCGGGCGCGTTGAGGGAGGCGTAGTTGACCGAGCGCTTGTCCGTGAGCTTCTCGGGGTTGTACTGGAACATCACCTGGATCGCCGGGTCGAGGTCGACGCTGAGCAGAAATCCGCGGGACGGAGTGCGTTGCTGGAGATTTCCCATCCGTTCCTCCCCCTACGCCACAGCCGGACGCGCGCCGGCCTGGAAGTCCTGGGTGGCCCGCAGCGCGCCGAGGCGAGCCTGGAGTTGGGCCACGATGTCGTCGGTGAGCAGCTGGGCCGAGTTGGCCTCCAGCCGGTCGGCCGTGATCGTGATGTTGATGCCGCCGGCGTTGACGGTCTGGTCGACGGTCACCGGCCCGCCGATCGGTGCTGCCGCCAGCGCACCGCCCGGGCCGAGCGTCCCGGTTTCCGGCGGAGCCGCGGCGACCACCGTCGGTGGCGGCGGAGGGGTGGCCGACGGCAGCTGTGCCTTGATCATGGCGTCGATGTCGATCGACCCGAAGAGGCTGTCGCCGATGCCACCGAAGAAGTCCCCGACCGCGCCGGCTGCGTCGCCGAGCTTCCCGCCGACCCAGCCGGCGGCGTCACCGATCTTGTCGGTCACGAAGCCGGCGGCGTCGCTGACGGCTCCACCGAACCAACTGCCGGCGTCGCCGATGAAGTTGCCGACCTTGCCGATGGCATGGCCGACACCGCTGAGGAACCCGCCGAGCTTTCCACCGAGCCAGCCGAGGCCGTTGCCGATGGCCGACAGCCCGTCCCACAGCTTGCCGGCGATGCCGGTGACGACAGAGAGCACCGACCCGAGTCCGCCGAACAGCTTCAGCAGCGTCCCCAGCGGCCCCGGCATAGACCCGAGTGACTTCGAGATGAGCCAGACGAACCCGGCGAGTGCACCCAGGCCGATGATCATTCCCGCTATGTCGAGGCCGCTCATGTTGCCCAGCGTGGAAGCCAGCCCGGTGAGCGCGGTGATCAGCGCGGTCACCGGTGCCATCGCCTTGAGCGCCCTGTCGGAGAGCTTGTCCAGGACCTTCCCGAGCAGCCAGATGAACCCGAGGATCAGTCCGAGCCCGAACGCTATGCCCACGAAGTCCCAGAAGCCGAACCCCGCGAGCGCCTGCATCAGCGTCGTGATCGCGGTGAAGAACTTCGCCAGCGGCTCGATCACCTTGAGGGCCTTGTCGGTCAGGGTGTCCAGCGCCTTACCGAGCAGGAAGACGAACCCGACGATGGCCGCGAACCCGACGACGATCTTGATGATCTGGCCGGGCTTGAAGCTCGCCAGCGTCGCCATCAACTTCCCGATGGAGTCGAAGAACGCGTTCAGCCCTGGCAGAAGCTTGCTCAGGTCGGTCTTGAACTGCTGGAACGCCAACCCCAGCAGGGCGACGAACCCCGCTATCGCCGCGAACCCGACGCCGATCTTCAGGAAGTCCGTGCCCTTGAAGGCGACCAACGTGGTCATCAGCTTCGAGATCGCCTCGAAGAACGCCTTCAGCTGCGGGACGATCTTCTCCAGGTCCGTGGTGAACAACTGGAACGCCTTGCCCAGTCCCGCCACGAACCCGGCGATCAGCGTGAATCCACCGGCGAGCTTGAGGAAGTCCCAGCCGCCGAGCTTCACCAGCGCTTCGATCAGCGGGAGCAGACCCTTGATCAGGATCCCCACCGCGGTCGCCGCGACGATCGATCCGAGTCCGAACGTCTTCAGGGCGGCGCCCACACCGAACAGGAACCCGACGATGATCGCCAGCCCGAGTGCCAGCAGTCCCAGCAGGCCGAGGAGCTTGAGCAGGTCGAGGTCCTTCAGCGGATCGGCGCCGGTGATGTTGATCAGGATCGTGCCCGACACCACGATCCCCTGCCTGAGCTGGTCGAGGATCTGCGTCAGGAGGTCGATGATCATCGAGCCCTGCTGGAGCTGCATCGAGCCCAGGCCGCCGATCTCGTTCTCGAGGTCGTACATCAGGTTGATGAGGTCGTGCAGGTGCAGGTGAGATCGCCAGTTCAGCCAGTTCATGTAGCGGACGATCTCGAGCAGCTCCAGGAACGTGTTGTAGCTGAAGTACGCCACGGCCCAACGCGTCGCCTGGAGGTGGTCCAGCAGGTCCTCGTTCATCACCTGGACCTTGAGGCGGCGGTCGCTGACGCCCTTCATGATGTCGATGACGTCGATGCTGAGCATCCGCAGCGAGTTGCCGATATCGAGCAGCTGGCGGTTGATCCGGTCGAGAGGCGGGCGCACGACGTCGACCAGGCCGCGGCGGGTGTACGCGCCGACGAGCCGCGCGCTGTCGTCGGTCAGCGTCAGTGAGAGCGGCAGTACTCCGAGCATCGTGGTTCACCTCCTTCTCGGTGGGCTTTCTCGGTGGGTCCTAGTGGCCGGCCTGGGCGCGGGCACGCTCCAGTTCGGCTTTCTGTTCCGCGAGCACGCCGGCCAGTAGCCGGGTGTAGGCGCGTCGCTCGTCGATCTCGAGTCCCATCGCCTCGGCGTGGCCCCAGTGCAGATGGAAGCCGAGGGCGAAGATCTCCTGGCGGAGCTGCTCGATCTCCGTCAGTTGGGGGTAAAAAAACTGGTCAGGTCCAGCGTGGTGCGCATCGGACGGCCGCAGGATTCGCAGTCGAAGTCACGGCTCAGGTCCACGCCGGGCATCTCGTCGCGAAACGCGCGCTCGATACGAGCCCGGTCGCTCATCGTCAGGTCGGACAGGAGCTTGGTTCCGAGCGCCTCGCGGCGGTTCTCGGGCATCTCCTCACCGTCCCCGCTGACGCTGACGAGACAGCGGGCCAGTAGCGCGTTGGTGCCCTTGGCGGCGTTCTCCCGCGCGACCGAGGCGACGCGCTCCTCGTCGGTGCCGACCGGCAGCCGGAACCGCAGCACGTCGTACCAGCCGTCTGTGCCCCTTCCCCTACCCCGGTCCTCGAAGCCGTCCTCGAGCTCCACGACGATCTCTGGCATGCCGGCGGTGTCGGAGACGCGGACGGGAAAACTGTCCAGGTCCTCGATCGCCATCGTGGTCTCCCGGCAGGCGGGGCAGGTATAGCTGGCTTCCAGGTCGGTGCCGAAGGTCAGCTTGCGCAGCTCCAGCAGCAGGAAGTTGCGGTCGGGGCTGGTCAGGTCGCCGATCACCTGCCGGTTCAGCTGGGTCAGGTCGCCCAGCGAGCGCAGGCAGCCGTTGAGCAGCTCGGTGACCAGCTTTCCCGCGTTGGCGCGCAGCTTGCGGTCGGCGAGCAGCGCCTCCTCGTGGCCGGTCAGCTTGCGCAACGTCGCCTTGCGGTGCAGCCGCCCGTCGGGGTCGAGGTATCCGACGGGCAGCGCGACTTCGTACTCGCGTGGCCGGCGCGGCCTCACCTCGGCCACGGCGTCGAACCCGGCCACGGTCATGAGACACGCTCCATGCCTTCGTGCTCGATCTCGAGGGTCTGCTTGAACAGGCCGGAGGACCCGGCTTCGAGGTCGGTGAACTTCGACGACTTCACCCACGCGCCGTAGATGGCGAACCGCAGGACTTCCTGCTTGTTCTCCTCCTTGATGACGGCGATGTTGCGACGCACGGACGACGTCCGGCTCTCGCCGTTCAGCTGGAACATCTCGGCGAACCAGTCCTTGAAGAAGGCGTCGAAACGGCTGCCGTCCATGTTGCGCTCGATGACCAGCGTGTCGAACTTGATGACACCGCTGGAGATCTTGTGCACGGTGGGCGAACCGCCGTCGGGTTGTTCGATCGTCTCGGTCATGCCCTCGTTCAGGCCGGTGACCTTCGTGACGGGGCACTGGGTGCCTTCGATCTCCACGAGAAACCCGTGTGTACGGTACGACTCCTGGAACGTCAGCTCTGCCATGTCGTTCTGCCTTTCGGTGTGTCAGGCCCCTGTGTCAGGCTTCGGCGGCGGTGGCGCCGCTGTCCTGCTGGCCGACGATGATGAGGATCGCCTCGGCCGGCTTGGCCGGGAAGAAGAAGACCTCGAGAGTGAAGACGCCGTTGGCGACGTCTGCCGGCGGGTTGTTCTCGGCGTCGCACTTGACGGTGAACACCTGCTCGGCTGGGTCCGACCCGAACGCGCCCTGCCGCCAGATACCGAGCAGGAACGGTGTGACGACGTTGAAGCGCACCATCTTGCGCAGGGTCTCGTCGTGCGGTTCCTGGGCGACGAACGTCAGGCTGTCGCGCAGGCTCGCCTTGACGAAGTTGAACAGCCTGCGCACGTTGACGAACAGCCAGCGGGTGTCGGTCGACAACGTGCGGGACGCGTCGACGACGATGCCGGCACCCGGGAGGGCGCGGATGCCGTTGACTCCCCCGTTGCGTACCAGGTCGGTGTGGTCGGCGTCGGTCATGTCGTACTCCACGCCGAGCGCGTCGTTGATCCGGGCCTCGTCTCCGGCCGGCGCCTTCCACACGCCACGGGCGTCGGCGATCCGCGCGTACACGCCGGCCACTTCGCCGACCGGTGGGACCGACACCAGCGGCTGGACCGCTGCCGTGGCCGGGTCCGGATTGACGACCTGGATCCACGGCGCGTACAGGGCGCCGAAGACCTTGCGGCCGCGCAGTGCCGCCGCGTACGCCTTGGCTCCTTCACGATCGAAGCCGAACGGGACGGTGCCGATGAACATCGCGTCGCCGCGGCGTTCGCAGTACGCGATCGCGCCGGCCGCGACGCCCACGGAGGTCGACTCCGGGACCGCCAGCAGCTGGATCGCGACGTCGTTGAACGCCTCCAGCCCGCTACGCAGGGCCGGGTCGCCGAGGAAGGCGGTGTCGGCCGGATCCGCGCCGTCGTTGCCGCCGGTCAGCGGGTAGATCCCGGGCGCGGGCGCGTCCACACCGGGGCCGGATGCGGAGTCGAGGTCGGTGGCGACCAGGAACGCCGAGCCGCGCTGCGGGTCGTTGACCACGGCCTCCACGTAGGAGTCGTGGGAGTCGACCATGCTGACCGGGCCGAACCGTTCGACCTCAGCACCCGCGCGGCGGACGATCAGGTCGAACTCGACGCTCGAGATCCTGGTGGCGGCCGCCGGCATCGCCGGGAACGCCGGAGCGGCCGGCCAGCCGATCAGCCGGTAGGTCTCCGAGGCTGCGGTCAGCGTCCGGAAGGCCTGCGACCCGGCGACCGGAGTCGCACCGGTCAGCCCGAGTGGTGTGCGGGCGTCGCCGACACCGCCGGCCGGTGCGGCCACGGCGATCGTCGAGCCCGTGCCGTCGGTGTTGGACAGCAGCGCGAGCCGGTTGCCGGCCGTGATCTCGGCGGCGAAGCCGACCGCCTGCCGGTTGATCGCGGCGACCACTTCGGCGATCGTGACGGCCGCCGGGTTGGCGAAGTCGGAGGTGTGGAACACGATCGTCTCGCCCGCACCACCGTTGGGTGTGACGAGGATGCCGGAGTTGTCGGCGACGGTGGCCGCGAGCGCCGCGACGGCGATCACGTGCCCGCGGACGGCGTAGCGGACCGCCGAGGAGGTCCGGAAGCCGCTGGCCGACGACAGCGCCGCGGTCGTGCTGCCGGCCGCCAGCGCCGCGTCGCTGTTGGCGTTCGCGCCGGTGAAGCCGAGGCTCGCCGGGGCGGTGATCGCCAGCCGGGACCACACGCGCGGGTCGGTCGTGGCCACCGCGACGTTGAGGTTCCCCGCCGGCGTCACCGCGGCACGTACGGCCGTGGTCTGGCGGTTGATGACGGCCGCCACTTCCTGGGCCGAGGCCGCGCCGATCGTGGCGAAGTCGGCGGACCGGAACGTGACGGTGGTCGCCTGGTCGACGCCCCTGGTGGTGACCGTGAACGTCGCGGTTGAGCCGTCGGTGAGCGCGAACGGCTCGGCGTTGCCGCCGGTCGCCTGCGCCGGCACGGTGGCCTGGCCCAGCGGGTGCCGCTCGATGGCGACGCTGAGCTCGTTGCCCCACGCGCCGGGATCGGCGGTGCCTCGCGTTCCGGCCTGCAGCCGCAGCGTGGCAACGGGTGCGGTGGCCTGGTCGTTGACGGTCGCCGCGGCGGTGAGCGCTCCGGACCCGACGACGCGGACGACGAACGCGTCCGAACCGCCGTTGTCGAAGAAGCCGCGAACCGCGAAGGCCCCGAACGCCTCGGGCGTGTGGCCGCCGAAGACGTTCACGAAGTCGGTGAAGCCACGGATCCGGACCGCCTTGTCAGGTACGCCTCGCTGGCTGCGTACGACGAACCCCGCGACGGACGTGGGTGCGGCGGTGATCGTCGGCGCGGATCTGCCGTCCACCTCGACGACGGTGACACCGAGATTGATAGTCATCTTGTTTGTCCCTTAACCTTCCGCGGCGGAGCCGCCGCCGGGCTGCTGGCCGACGATGATGTGGACCGTCTCCGCCGGGCGGACCGGGAAGAAGAAGACCTCGACCCTGAACAACCCCAGGTCCACATCGGAGGCCGGGTTGTTCTCGGCATCGCACTTGACGGTGAACACCTGCTCGGCCGGGTCCGACCCGAACGCGCCCTGCCGCCACAGGCCAAGCAGGAAAGGCGTGATCACGTTGAAGCGCACCATCTTGCGCAGCGCCTCGGTGTGTGGCTCATGCCGGACGAAACGCAGGCCGTCCCGCAAGGACGTCTTGACGAAGTTGAACAGCAGCCGGACGTTCACGAACTGCCAGCGGGTGTCGGTCGACAGCGTCCGGCTCGCCGCGACGGCGGGGACTCGGCCGCCGGGCGACAGGATGCCGTTGGTCCGGCCGTTGCGGACCAGATCGTCGTGCTCACCCTGACTGAAGCCGGCCGACAGGGCCAGCGCACCGCGTACGGTCGCGGCGTCACCGGCCGGTGCTTTGTGGATGCCGCGCTCCTGCTCGGTGCGCGCGTAGACGCCCATGACGTGACCGTCGGGCGGCACGAACTTCACCGGCGCGGGCCCGACGCCCGCGGGGTCGGCGACCTGGATCCATGGTGCGTACAGCGCGCCGTAGACCTTGCTGCCCTGGAACTGCGCCGCGTACGTCTTGACCGTCTCGGTGTAGTGGGCGACGGTCTCGGTGGCGCCGCGGTCGGGCGCGGAGCCGACGTACATGCAGTCGCCGCGGGCCGCGGCGTAGTCGAGCGCTCCCCTGGTGACCAGCGCACGGCCGGTGGCGGAAAGCAGGTGCGCGTCCGGAACCGCCAGCAGTTGCACGCCGGCCGTGTCGAGCGCGTGCAGGCCGGTGCGCGCGGCGGTGTCACCGGTGAGGTCGCCGGCCGCCGCTGCCGTCTCGCTGCCTCCGGTCAGCGCGACACCGCTGACCACGGCCGGGACGTCCACCCCTGGTGCGGCGGTGGACACGTCGGCGGCCAGGACGTACCGCGACCCGGTGACCGGATGGTTGATCCGGTCGAGCACGTAGTCGGCCACGCCGGCCTGCATGGACAGGTTCGGCCAGGTCTCGACGACGTCGAACGTGCCGGTGGTGGGGTCCTGCAGCCGGACGAGCACGCGGAACTCCGCACTCGTGACCACGACGTTCGCCGCCACCGCTTCTCCGGTCGCGGCGCCGATGGTGACCGTACGGGTCACCTGGTCGACCGCCGTGACGACGCGGAACAGCGTGGTCGCCGACACGATGCGCAGCACGCTGCCGACGCCGACGCCGGCCGTGGAGGCCAGTTGCAGCGTCGTCGCCGTCGCGGCCGCGGCGGTGCTGACCGTCGTGCTGGCTCTGGGGTCGTCGCGTACGTCGATCCGGAGCGCCTGTGCCCACGTGCCCGGGTCCGGTGCGCCGCGGAAGCCGGCGGTGACCCGCAACGTGGGTGCGGGACTGCCCGCGCGATCGTTGAGCGTGGCCGTGGCCGGCAGGCTGCCGGCGCCGGTGACCCTGACGATGTGCGCCTCGCGACCACCGTTCAGGAAGAACCCGGTAACCGCCTGCGGCAGATACCCGTCGGGGTGGTGGCCGCCGAATCGGGCGGCGAACTGGTCGAGGCTGGTCACGCGTACGGCCTGGTTCGCCACACCCCGGCGGGTGCGGCCGACGAAGGCCGCGACCGAGGTGGGTGCGGCCTGCAGTACGGGACTGGCCCGGCCGTCGACCTCGGTGACGTTGACGCCTACCTGGAGTGGCATCGCTACGAAGTCCTTTCTGGCGACATCCGAACCGTTCCTTGCGCGCCGAGGCGAAGGAGCAGGCTGTCGGCCGCGATCTCGCGGGCGACCACAAGGCGTCCACGGGCCGGCAGAACGCAGCGGCCGGTCGGCAGCTGCAACTCGATGGGAGCGGAGGTGAGGTTCTCCACGACTGTGTTCTCAGCGTCTTCTGGGGCCGGGCGGCAGGTCAGCGCGGCCGGCTCGGTGCGGTAGGGCTCGCTGGTGGCTTGCCCGGCTTCGAAGCCGAGCACGGCGGCGGCGTCGGGCAGGTCGTCGTCGGCCGGTGCCGTGACGGCGAGACTGGAGCCGACGCCCTGGCTCGGCGAGATCAGACGGACGTGGCCGTCGCCGGTGACGCTCGCGACCTTGCGGCGCAGCACCCGGTTGACGTGCGCCGCGACGTCCTCGGCGGTCCAGTCCGGGCGCTCGTCCTCGCCGAAGCTCACCTTGCGGGACTTGCCGTCGACCTGGATCGTCATGGTGGCGTTCGCCGGTAGGGCGTACGGCGCGGTTCGCAGGCTGGTCAGCCGCGCGGATCCGGGACCGCTGCCGGTGGCGGAGGCGATGGCCGTCGCGAGTCCGAGCGCGACCGCGGCGGTCGAGGCGCGCACGTCGACCTCGAGCACCGTGGTCTCGCCGGTCTCCACCGTGGCCAGGACGAGCCTGCCCTCGGCGTCGACGGATCCGGTGATCCCGTCCAGCCCGTCGACCGCCTCGGCGAGCTCCTCGCCGGTGGCTTCGCCCGGCTCGAACGTGAACGTCTGCCACGATCCGTCGTTCACGCGGAGGACCAGCGACGCTTCGCCGGGAAGGCGGTAAGTGGTCGTAGCCGTCATAGCCGCAGCACGATTCCCTCCTGGTCTTCGGGGCTGCCGAGCTGGCCGGAGAGCACCTGGCCCTGGCGCACCCACGGCACCTCGACTCGCGCGCCTGTCTCGATGCGCGTGCCGACGTGGAGATAGATCGGTGCCGGGGTCGCGCGCACGCGGATGTCCAACGGCGGCGGCAGCAGTGTTCGTACCGGCAGCACAGTGCCGTTGACGCGCAGGCCGGTGTCGACACCGACGCGGCGCAGGATCTCCGTACGCAGTGCGAGCGACTGCGTTCGGTCGCTCGCCGCCGGAAGAATCTGGTACTCGGCGAGAACCGGCCGCGGCGCCGGGCGCAGGCTGCAGACAGTGAGTCCGTCGCGTACGCGGAAGGAGTCGCGCTGCGGGATGTCACTCGCCCGCTGCGGCTCCTCACGCTGGTCGGTCTGTGTCACCAGCACAACGGGATCGGGCAGGTCGCCGGTGTCGGCCGGTTCGTTGAACGGGCTCTCCTCGAACCGGATCGGCGCCGTCACCGAGATGGTCGCGCCGTTGCTCATCGCCGCGGCGAGCACCGGTTGGATCGTGAGCGTGGTCGTGCCGGCCACGTCGTCGTGGACGGCGCCGGTCACCTGATGCTGGGCGCCGGAGGCGTCGACCGTGATCCGGTTTCGCGTGTGCAGCTTACGATTCCGCGCGACGACGATCGTGCTGGCGTCGGCGGCCGCCGCCGCGGTCAGCGGCAGCGCGTCCACACCTGGCAACGGCAGCCCGTCGAGCAGATCCGCCAGCGCGGTCTCCACATCCTGCAACGGCTCGTCGGCAACCGCCAGGAACTCGTCGAAGAAGATCTGGAACGGCTCATCGGTCAGGCAGCGGAGCGAGAACGCGGTGATCCGGCCGCGCCTGTCGCCGGCGATGCCGAAACGGTGCTGCTCCCACGTCCGCCGGCGGTTGACCGGAACGAGCCAGCGGTGTTCCTCGCCCGGTGTGTCAGCGGCATCGGTGTAGGAGAGCTCCAGCAGGAACGGCGCCCGCGGCGAGCCGTCGGCAGCGCGAGAAGCGTACGTCCACAGGCGAAACTCGTCGTACGCACGGAGGTCCAGCTGGGTCGCCGGTGCGAACGCCGCGGTCACGCCGGCCGCGCCGGCCCGCGCTGTGAGCCGCAAGCTGCCGGTGCCGCTGACCCGGAAGTCGGAGACGTCGCTGCCGAGCAGAGCGGCATTCGACGACGACCATCCGACCTCGAATTCGGACACCGTAGTACTCGCCATGCCTGTTTCACCCTCGTTCGTACGCGAGCACATCTGGCTCACGGAGAATCACGTACGAGGACTGTGCCCCCCGGCGATTGACAAACGATGGGAGCCCGATGGAAGTCCGATGGAAGCGTCAAGGCTTCCGCATCAATGCCCGCGATAGGGGGTGAACCAAGGGATCTCCCCGATGCCCGGCCTCTATCCAGGGCTCATCCTGAGCACATGCCCCGCCACCCGGACGTCCTCATCTCGGACAGCGATCGAGAGCTCGTCGCGGTCCAGCTTCGCAACGCTCATGTCGAGGGACGGCTCACCCTCGAACAGCTGCGTCACCGGATCGGCCTGCTTGGCCAGGCGACCAACCAGGCGGATGTCACCGCTCTGGTGAGCGATCTTCCCAGCCCGGACAGCGACCGGCGGGCACCTGTGCCGACTGCGCAGGCTGTGCAGACGGTGCCGTCCAGGCTGCCCGCGAACCACGCGCTCATGCGACAGCTGTGGACGGCCTGGCTCTCACTCGTCAGCGTCGGGCTGGTGCTCGGGGCGCTGGAGACGGTCGCGCCCGGAACCATTCCGTACCTCGCTCCGGGCGGCTCGGCCTGGCACCTTCTCGCCGACCTCTGGCTGATCGTCACACTGACGAGCGGCGCCGTGCTGGCCTCGGTCTCCGCCGTCCGCCGCCTCACCGGCGGGCGCGGCCGGCCGTGATGCCCAGGCAGGTTGGGGTCGAATCGGCGTGCCGACACGATCTGATGTCGTAGCTGGGTGAAGGCCTCCCGACCGTGCCCTGAGCAGACGAGCCGGGAAGGCGCGGCGCGCCTTCCCGGCCGGTTCGTCAGCGGATCCGGTAGAAGTACCAGCCCTGGTCCGGCACGACGCCGTAGTAGTAGCAGGGCTCCGGCGCGCGTCCCCCTGCGGCGATGACCTCCGCCCGGTTGACCTCACAAGCCCCGTTGGTTCCGTACGGTCCGCACGTGCCGGGCGGGCAGATCCCCGCCGGGCCGATCCGCTGCGGTGCCGGCTGACTGGCGTTCGCCGCCACCCCCAGCGGAACGATCGACGCGGCCGCCATTCCGGCGACAGCCACGGCCTGAGCTATTCGATTCACAGAACTCCCCTTCCACGAATGCCCCTCTCCCCGTTCGAGAAGGTGCTCTGTTCCGACCTTCGCAGTGACCGCTGGCGGCTCGCTGGCGCTCCGCTGACGAGGCGGCGGCAGATCCACAACACTCCGGGGGTGGGCTACGTGTCCGTTTCAGACCGGTATGTGAGTGAAGCCACACCACGCGGATCTACCTCTATGCCATCAACGACAACAACGGGCTGGTGCGGGTCGGCCAGGTCGGGTTGACGGACAGCACCTTCAACTACAACCAGGGCACGTTCGGCGCCGGCGACACCGCGGACACGCTGTACGTGCGGCTGGCCACCTCCGACCGGAACCTCTACGCGGTCGACGTCAACACCCGCACAACCACCCGCATCGCCCTGACCGCCAACGTGCCCAACATCTCCGACATGGTGTGGGCCAGCGGATATCTGTGGGGTGTGTACGGCGAGGGCAACCGCCTGTACCGGATCAACCCGGCCAACGCCGTGGTGCCCCGAGGTGCCGGCGGGACCTGCGCCGATGCCGGGGCATGCGCCACCCCGGTGGCGATCACCAGGCCCGGCGGCACGCAACCGCCGGCGCCGGCGCCGGGCCGGCGGCTGCCGGACGCCGGCTCGAGCGCGCTGGCCCTCGCGGCGCTGGCCCTGCTGCTCCTCGTCTCCGGCAGTTTCCTCCCCTGGCGAACGAGCCGCCGCCTCCTCCTTCGACGGTAAGGGGCCGCGGTCCGGAAGTGGAGGGCCGGGACCGGCGCGAGCGTTGACGGGTCCCGGCCCCCCAACTAGCTTCCGGAGGCTATGAGGAGACCCGTGGCCGCGACGCTGATCGCCTTGCTGTCCGTCGTTTCGGCCCTTCTGCCCTGGTCTGCCGGTTCGCGACCTGCCGGCGCCGCCCCCGAGCCGGACGCCGCCAGGTCCGATACGTTCAGCCCCGGCGCGGAATGGCGCGACACCGCCGGCAACGTGATCCAGGCCCACGGCGGGCAGGTCGTCCCTGCCGTGGAGAGGGCCGGGGAGGTGGGTGGGGACGGCCGGCGGATCTGGTACTGGTATGGCGAGGATCGCAGCAACGGCTACTTCGACAGCCCGGGCGTACACCTCTACTCCTCCTACGACCTCCACAACTGGACGGACCAGGGGCTCGCGCTGCGTGCGATGAGCTCCCAGGACCAGTTCACCGACGACAGGTACTTCGCGCGGCTGTACCGGAACTACACCGCCGAGCAACGTGAGATGGTGTGGCGCGACCTGTCGACCAACGCCGTACGCACCGACGGCTGGGCGCGGCCGTCGATCCTCGAGCGACCGAAGGTCGTCTACAACAAGGCCACCCGCAAGTGGGTGATGTGGGTGCACTCCGACGGGCCGTCCTCACCGACGAGCACGTCGACGTACGCACGCGCGGAGGCCGGCGTCGCCGTCGCCGACTCACCGAAGGGACCCTTCCGCTGGCTCGGGTCGTACCGCCTGAACCGCGTCCCGAGCGACTCGGTGCCGTGGTGCGGCACGTCTCCCGCGTTCGACCCGGCCGGCGGGATGGCGCGCGACATGAACCTGTTCGTCGACGACGACGGGACGGGCTACGTCATCTACTCGTCCGAGGAGAACCGGACGATGTACATCTCCAGGCTCAACCGGTCGTACACCTACCTGTCGGCGCCGCCCGAGACCGCCGTCCAGGGCAGGGACTTCGTGCGCACGCTGCCGTGCAGCCAGCGTGAGGCGCCCGCGATGTTCAAGTCCGAGGGGACGTACTACCTGCTGACGTCGGGAGCGACCGGCTGGGACCCGAACCCGGCCCGCTACGCCACGGCGACGCGGATGCTCGGCGCCTGGACCGACCGCGGCAACCCGGTCTCCGGCCCCGCCGGCGCCAACACGTACCGGTCGCAGAGCACCAACGTGATCCCGTACGACCGCGAGCACAACAAGTTCGTCTTCATGGGCGATCGCTGGACGCCGGACACGCTGGCGACCTCGCCGTACGTCTGGCTTCCGATGCGCTTCGGCGAGGCCGGCGCGCTCTCCATCGGCCCGGACGCCCCCTGGAGCCTGCGGGATCTCCAGCCCTACGAGCTGTGGAGCGTGACCACGCCGATTCCCGACCATGTCTGGCGTGGAGACACCAGCACGTTGCCCGCCGAGGTCTCCGTGCGGACCGGACGCCGAACCGCGACGCACCGGGTCACCTGGGACGCCGCCTCCGTGGCCACGCCCGGGTTCGCCAAGCTGCGCGGCACCTTGGACGACGGCCGCGGCTTCACCAGGGATGTCGTCGTCGTTCCGCACGGCCTGTGCTACGCCGTCAACGCCGGCGGCGCCACCACCGCGGACTGGCAGCGCACCATGGACGTCGCCGGGACGGAGGGCGCGCTGCTCAACTCCGCGCCGGAACAGCCACTCGGCGTCGATCCGCAGACCGGCACCACCTGGGGCTTCACCGGCGACAGCGGAACGTACGGCAGTGCGTCGGGCGATCTCTACAGCACGCTGCGATGGGCCAAGAACCGCGAGCCGCTCACGTACACCTTCGGCGGCCTCGAGCCGGGGACGTACACCGTGCACGCCGGCTACTGGGACCCCTGGCCGTCGGCCAACCGCGCCGCCCAGGTCAGCGCCAACGGCCAGGTCGTCGACGAGCAGCGCCTCTTCACCAGCGACTACACCGCGGCCGAGTACGCCGGTATCACCGTCGGCGAAGACGGCCGGATCGTCGTCGAGATCGCGCCCACCCGTACACCGGACATCCAGGTCAGCTGGCTGATGGTGGCCCGCCCCTAGACCGACCAGCTGCCGTCGCGCATGACGGTTCGGCCGGCGAACTCGTGGAAGCCGTTCCAGACCTGCACGCGGCCGGGCGTCAGGCGCAGGTAGACGAACCCGGGCAGCACGCGTGGGTCGTGCGACACCTTCGCGAAGGCATCGGCGATGCCGGGTTCGATCTCGGCCACCGGGACCAGCTCGACCGTCCCGTCGATCATCGTGATGTCGTCGTGGTGTCCGATGGCGACCCGGGCCGTGCCGTTGGCACGGAGGTTCGCCACGGTCGGACTGTGCTCGAACGTCGCCATCGTGAGGTGGCTGCCGTCCCACACGTAGCAGACCGGGATCAGGTGCGGGCCGGTCTGGCTGCCGGTGGCCAGCCAGACCTCGTGCCGGCCGGCGAGCTGCGCCAGCGCGTGCTCGCGGCGTTCGGCCGTACTCCTCGGTGGGGCGGGCGTCGTCTGGGTCATCGGGTGGACTCCTTCCTGGAACTGTCCGTTCTCTCCTTTCTGACGATCGGCCGTGGGCCGAACACGACACTCGCCCGGCGAATGTCGAAACACGTCTGGACGGAGTCGGGGTCAGGCGTGCGCGCGCCTGGCCCCAGCGCCCGGCTCCCGGTCAGCCGCGGCCGTAGCCGTTCGCCGCCCAGACGCAGTAGGCGAAGCCGGCGACCACGGAACCCATGACCGGCTGCAGCGCCTGCGCCCGCGTGACCGCCAGCGCGTGGGTGAAGACCCCCGTGTTCCAGAACGCGGCCGGTATCCAGCGCGGAATCTGCTGCAGGTACGACGCCGGGGCGGTGCCGGTGCCGTCGACCTTCAGATGCGCGCCTGTCGCACCATTGATCAGATTCAGGGTGTAGGTCCTGGACACGCGCTGCATGTCGGTCAACGTGAACGTTCCGGCGAGCCCGGTCCGGTACGCCGCCGTCATGAACTCCAGGTTGAGCGCCGCGTGGCTGAGGTCCTCGGCCTGCCTGGCTGGACTGTAGGTCTGGGTGAAGGACGAGATGTCCTGTGCGGTGTAGCCGGTCTGCGTCCACCCGTTGTACGCCGCGGAGAGCACCGGCCAGTACGGCCACCGGTAGGCGTCGTTCACGAACGTCATGCTGTACCGCAGGTGGTTCTTGATCTGAATCACCCGCTGGCCCCACGTGGCCGATCCGGTGGCACGGTAGAGCTCGGCCATCGTCATGGCCATCGCGTTGATGTGGTTGTGCGGTTCGTTGCTCCCGTCGCACGGCACAGGCGACCCCTTGAGCAACTTGTACGCGCCGAAGCCCCGATCGTTGATCCAGTACTCCCGTTCGTGAAAGTCGAGCCCGGCCTCGGCCGCCTCCAGGTACTCGTCGGCTTTGGCACTGTAGGTCGGGTTCGCTCGCAGCGCCGCGTCGAGGTAGACCAGCCGGACGAACGACGCCAGCGGGTACAGGATGTGGCCGGTGTGCACTGCCCAGACGAACGGGGCCGGCTGCAGCCTCGTCGTACCGGCGACCGGGAGGCCGATCGCGTTGGAGTGGTCGGGCCGGACGTCCCTCACGCTCCACCGTGTCGTCTGGTTGTAGACGTTGTTGTAGACGTACTTGAACACGTACCTCGGGCTCGCGGTGTTGAAGTTCAGGTCGGACGCGGTCACTGCCGACCCGTCGGCCCCGCGGAACACGAGCGTGAACGGCGAGGTCTGCGTCGTTCCACCGGTCTGCCGGACCTCGACCGTGGCTCGGTTGTTGACCGACGGCTGCGCGGTACGTACCTGCAGCAGCGGCTTGCCCGTCGCGTCCTTCAGCGTCGCGATCGCCGCGCTGTAGTCACCTGTCGCACGCCACACCGGACCGGAGACACCTCGGTAGTCCGCCACACCTCGTTCCTGGTCTCGCTGGGCGAGAACCGTGTCCGCGTTCCGAATCAGGTGATCGAGGTAGACCGTGTCCTTCGTGGTCTCGTACATCCGCACCAGAGCCAGCAGGACATAGGCCTGCCCCACGCCAGCGCGCCGTCCTCGTTGTTGTCGTCGGGCTGTCCGTCCGCACCGGACGCCTCGTAGTCGGCCAGGAATCGGTCGAAATCGGCCCGCGAGGTGTAGTCGTAGGTCGCCGCCCCGGCCGGTGCGGCGCCTCGCAGCAGGCCCGCCCCGACCACCGCGGATGCTCCGCCGGCGAGCAGAGCCCGTCGGGAGAGGCGAGACCACCTGACGTCGTTCATCTTGAGTCCCCCTTCGTAAAGCTGAATGAGTGACCTCAGCCCTTGACCGCTCCGGCCATGCTGCTGAGGATGTGGCGTTGCAGAAGTACGAACACGACGAGCACCGGGATCAGCGAAAGCACCGTCCCGGCCGCCAGGCCACGCACGTCGGCGCCACTGACGCCTGACAGGTAAGCGATTCCGAGCGCGATGGGGAACTTCGCCTGGTCGTCCAGCACGATCAGCGGCCACAGGAAGCTGTTCCACACCGAGACGAAGCCGAGAATCGCCAGCACGGCAAGTGTGGGCCGCGCGATCGGGCACGCGATCGACCAGAAGATCCGCCACTCGCTGGCGCCGTCGACCCGGGCCGCCTCGACGATCTCCTCCGGGATCCCGGCGAACGTCTGCCGGAGCAGGAAGATACCCAGCGAGGACAGGATCGCCGGCAGGATCACCGCCGCGTAGCTGTCCAGCAGCCCCAGCTCGCGCATCACGAGGAACCGTGGGATCAGCATCAGCTCGCCGGGCAGGAACATCGTCGACAGGAACAGGATGAAGAAGAACTGACGGCCCCGGAACGCGATCCTGGCAAGGGGATACGCCGTCATCGCCGACACGACGAGATAGACCGGGACGATCACGCCGACATACAGCGTCGAGTTGAGCACGAAACGCCCGAACGGGATCGTCGTCCACGCCTCGCCGAACCAGTCGAGCACCGGCGGCCGCGGGATCAGGTCGGGCGGGAACGAGAACACCGGCTGGTCGCTCGGCTTGAGCGCCGTCGCCAGCAGCCACAGGAACGGCCCGGCGAACACCAGCCCGATCGTGGCCAGCAGCACGTACGTGCCGGCCGTCCGGCGGCGCTGCACCGTGAGCACCATCGCGCTCCTCACCCGTCCCGTCGCCGGCCGAGCAGCTGGTTGGCGACCGCGAGCACGACCATCACCAGCCACAGGAAGAGCCCGGCGGCACTGGCGTACCCGATGTCGTACTTCTCGAACGCCGTGTGCCAGATGTAGTACCCGAGCGTCAGCGTGCTGTCCTGCGGGCCGCCGCGGGTGAGCACGTAGACCGACTCGAACGACCTGGTCGACTCGAGCATGCCGAGCGTGAGCGTCACCGAGACGTACGGCAGGATCGCCGGCAGCGTGATGTGCCAGAGCCGGCGAAGCCGTCCGGCACCGTCGACCGCCGCGGCCTCCAGGTGCTCACGCGGTACCGCCTGCAACGCGGCCAGGTAGATCACCATGAACAGCCCGATGTTCTTCCAGCCTTCCACTGCGGCGAGCGACGGCAGCGCCCAGTGCGTGTCGAGCAGGTAGTCGATCGGCCCGGCACCGACCAGCGAGAGCAGCCAGTTGAGCACGCCCTCGCGGCTGAGCAGGAACCTCCACGCGACCGCCACGGCCACCATGCTCGTCACCACCGGCAGGTAGTAGACGGCGCGGAAGAACCGGATGCCCCGCAGCCTGCGGTTGACCAGCATCGCCAGGAACAGCGGCACGATCACCGCGAACGGCAGGAACATCGCCATGAACGCGAACGTGTTGACGACCGCGTGCTGGAACTGTGGGTCCGCGGCCAGCCGGGCGAAGTTGCGCAGGCCGACGTAGGTCACCGGCGTGACGATGCGGTACGACGACAGCGACATCTGCAGGGCGATGATCGCCGGCCAGGCGAACAGGCCGGCGAACAGCAGCAGGCCGGGGAGCAGGAACAGGTACGGCGTCCAGAATCGCTGGCCGACCGTACGGCGCGGGCCTCGACGTGGATCGCCGCGGCCCGGACGTACCGGTGCCGAGAGTCCTGTCGCTGCCATCACGGCTCCTTCGCCGCCATCACGCTGCGATGTCCAAAAGCCAGGTTTACGGTCCCACCACGAACACCATCCTCTTGCACTCCGAGCGCGTCAAGTGGAAGAACGCGCCTCAAGCAGAGAAGGGTCTTGACGAACCACAGCAAAGGCCACCACATTGAGATGTCCGTAGCCCATGTTTCGGACTATCCGGCAAGTGGAGTCGTAATGAAGCGATCCCGTTCCGCCCTGGCCGCTGTCGGCTCGATGCTGCTGGCTGCCGCCCTGCTGCTCACCGGATGCATCTCCGGCGAGCAGAAGCCACCGCCGGCGCAGGGTGGTGGTGAGAAGTTCAGCGGCGAGATCGAGTGGTGGACGATCAACCTGCAGAAGGACTACTCCGGCTACATCAACGGCCTGATCAGTGCCTACGAGAACAAGCACCCGGACGTGAAGATCCGCTGGGTGGACGTGCCGGGCCAGGACATCACAACCAAGCTGCTGGCCGCGATCGCCGGCGACAAGGTGCCGGACGCGGTGAACTTCGCCTCCACCACCACCGGCCTGTTCGCCGGTCAGATGGCGGATCTCCGCACGTACTTCGACGCGGACGAGCTCGCGGCGTACGCGCCGTCGCTCGTCAAGCCGCTCACCGACCAGCAGGGCAAGGTCGCCGCGGTGCCCTGGTACAACGGCGGCGCGGGCCTCGGCGTCTACCGCCGCTCGGTGCTGGCCAAGGCCGGCTTCGACCCGGCGAACCCGCCGAAGACCTGGGACGACGCGCTAGCCCTGGCCCAGAAGGTGAAGGACAGCGGCGGAGGCTACGGCGCCAACGTGATGGCCTACAGCCTCACCATGCAAAGCGAGGGAGTCCGGCTGATCTCCGCCGACCGCAAGCGGGCGACGTTCAACACGCCCCAGGCGGTGCAGATCCTGGAGAAGTACAAGAAGTACCTCGACAGTGGGGCGATCGCTCCCGGCGTTCTCGGCAAGGACCCGCGAGCCTACCCGCAGAACCTGTCCAACCAGCTGATCGCGTTCATGCCGTCCGACACCTCCAGCAACCTGCTCGGCCTGCAGGAGAACGCGCCCGACGTCTACGCCGACAGCGTGGTGGCCCCCGCGGTGACCGGCCCGTCAGGCACGCAGCTCATGGCCGGGCAGCAGGTGTTCGGAATCCCGTCGGGATCAAAGCACCAGGCGGCTGCCGCGGAGTGGCTGAAGTTCGTCACCTCTCCTGCGAACCAGCTGAAGTTCTGCAAGCTCGTGGCGATCTATCCCTCGACGCCTCAGACACTGAAGGACCCGTTCTTCACCGACGTCAGCGGCAGGACTCCGGCCGACCAGGCGCGCAAAGTGCTCGTCGACACGTTCCCGTCGATCGTGGACGCCTCGCTCGGCTCGGGCAACGACGAGAACCTCCGGCTCCTCTTCGACGAGCAGGTGCGGGCCTACATGTCGGGAGGCAAGTCCGCCGCCGAGGCGCTGGCGGAGGCCGAGAAGCAGTGGAACGCCGAACTGGCGAAGCCGAGCTGAGAGGCGACTCATGGGTGGAACGGGCGACGGGCTGCGGGTCGGCATCGTCGGTGCGGGTCTGATGGGACGCGGCAACGCGCTGGCCATCTCCGGCGAGCGGGACGTCGTTGTGACGGCGGTGACCAGCCGTACGCGCGCGTCGGCCGAGGCGCTCGCCGCGAGCCAGCCGCGGCCCGTCCGGGTCGCGGAGTCGCTCGACGAGCTCCTCGCCGGCGATGACGTCGATGCTGTCGTGCTCACCACGCCGGACCACCTGCACGGCGACATGATGGTCGCGGCCGCAGCGGCCGGAAAACACATCCTGGTCGAGAAACCGTTCACCACCTCAGTCGCCGAAGCCGACCGGGCGGTCGCGGCGATCCGGTCGGCTGGCGTGGTCGCGATGTGTTTGTTCAACCACCGTTGGGTTCCCGCGTACGCACAGGCCAAGGAGCTGACCGCCGATCTCGGTGAGGCGGTCGTCGGCTACGCCCGCAAGAACGACACCATCCACGTCCCCACCAAGATGCTCGGCTGGGCGGACCAGACAACGTGTGCGTGGTTCCTGTCCAGCCACGATATCGACCTGATGAACTGGCTCGTGGGCGATCGCGTGGTACGCGTCTACGCGTCGGCGCGCTGGGGCCGGTTGCGCGACCTCGGCATCGAGACGCCCGACGCCATCCAGATCCAGGCGGAGTACTCCCGCGGCGCGACCGCGACGTTCGAGTCGGCCTGGATCTATCCCGAGACGTTCCCCACGATGGTCGACTCCTACGTCACGCTCGCCTGCGAGGACGGCGTGGTGCAGCTCGACCGGCAGAAGGAGAACGTGGTGCTGGCGACGCCGCAGGCCTACTCCTATCCGCGCAACCTGCTGCAGCGCGTGCAGCACGGCATACCGGCCGGTGCGTACCGCGACGCGATCCGGCACTTCGTCGACTGCTGCCTGACCGGTGCCCGGCCGCTGGTCTCGGTGGAGAGCTCGCGCGACGTCACGGCCGTCCTGGAGGCGGCGCACGAGTCGATCCGTACCCGCCTGCCGGTGGGCGTGCTGTGAGCCTGCCAGAGCCTGCCATGAGCCTGCCATGAGCACAGCCGCGACCTCGCCGGAGAAGCCCCGGCACATCGACGAGCGGATCACCTCGATCGGACCGGCCGAGCTGCTCGACGCGTTCGGCAACCCTGCCGGCGTGCACGACCTCGCTGACTTGCGGGCATGGGTGGCACCCGGCACACGCGAAGCGCTCTGGCCGATCGGCCAATGGGCCACGGAGACTCGTGGCAGCGACGAGGCCGCGGCAGTGATCGCGGCGGCGGAGGACTTGCGGCGCCAACCGCCGGACGTGACCGGAGCCGGGCTCGGACGTTCGGCGCGCTACGGCTTCCACTACCTCGGCTGGCTCGAGCCGGCGGTCCGGGCGTGGGCGCTCACGGGCGACGATCGCTTCGTCTGGACGTTCGAGGAGCTATTCCGGGAATGGATGCGCGGCCGGGACGGGCTGATCGGCGATTGGCCGGGTCTCGACCTGATCTGGTACTCCCTCGGCACCTGGGCCCGCGCCTCGTTGCTGCTCCCCGCGTTGGACGTCCTGGCCGGCTCGCTGTCGGACGCGGCCTGGGGCGAGGTCATGAGCACGCTGATCGGCGGCGCGCGCTGGGCGTGCGACGAGCACGACACGTTCCGCAACGGCAACTGGCAACTGGTCTCGGCCGTCCACCTGCTGCACGCCGGGTCCGTCTACCCACGCCTGACCGAGGCGGAGCAGTGGAGGCGGCGCGGCCTGGAGCGGCTGGCCGAGCACCTGGACAACGACTTCTACGCCGACGGCGGGCATCACGAGCGCTCCCCCGGCTACCACGCGATGTGCCTTTCCGAGGTGCGGCTGGCGACGGCCATCGACCAGCGTTACCTCCGCACCGGCCTGGACGCGCACCCGAAGGTCGCCGCGATGCACGACTGGCTGCGCGAGCTGACCAGCCCTGCCGGCTGGGTGCCACACCTGCAGGACTCCGGGATCGTCTGGAGCGGTGCCGCCACCGAACCACGACCGTCGCGTTCGGTGTGGCTGGAGCCGAGCGGATATGCCGTCCTGCGCGCCCGCGAGCACGAGATCCGAGTCGTCGTCAACGCCGGGCCGTACGTCGGGCACGAGCTGGAGTCGCACTCGCATCGCGCGGTCCTGGACATCATCCTGGAGGGCTGGGGCCGGCCGCTGCTGTGGGAGGCGGGTGGGCCTCCGGACTACGACGACGAGCGGTACCAGTCGTGGTTCCAGGCCGGCCGCGGGCACAACACCGTGCTGGTCGACGGCCACGACGTGGGCGCCGACCGGGACGTGGCCGTCGAGCACTTCGAGGAGTCCGACGGCGAGGTCGTCCTTTCCGCCCGGGTCCGCACCGGTCGCTTCGAACACCGGCGGCGGCTGACGCTGCGCCGGTCCGAGCCGGTGCGGCTGACCGTCGACGACTGGATCGACGCGCCCGGCCGGCATACGTACGAGCTGCTCTGGCACGCGCCCGCGCCCTGGCGCTGGATGGACGGTGAGTGGCGTGCCGGGGGCGACCCGGGCGTCCGGTTGCACGTCGAGGACCTCGGCGACACGACCGTCGCGACGTCCGAGGGTTCGGCTCGGCTGCCCGATCCGGTGACCCGGACCGACGAGTACGCGCCGCTTCACACGCTCTCGCTGACTCGTTCGTACGGCCGCTTCACCACCGTCGTCACCCCGATCGCGGGGCAGCCATGACGAGCGGGCCGGAGCTGATCGACGTGCACGCGTCCGTCGGCGCGCACCCACGGGCGTACGCGAACGGCAGCACCGCCGAGGAGCTCTCGGAATCCCTGCGCCGGCTGGGGATCCGGGCCGCCGTCGTCGGTTCGACGACCGCTGTCTGGCACGATCCTGTGCACGGCAACGCCGACGCCCTGGACGCCGGACGGGTCGCGGGCCTGCACCCGTGCGTGATCGCCGTCCCACCCACGCCGGAGGAGACCGACGACACCGCGGCGCTGCTCGCCGACGCGGTCGCGGCGGGAGCCGTGGCCGCGCGGATCCATCCGGGCACGCACGACTTCGATCCGCTGGACCCGTCGATGGACGCGTTCTACGCCAAGCTTGTCGCCGACCAACTTCCGCTGACCGTCGAGCTTCCGGAGGCGGGCTGGCCTGCGATCGACCGGATCGCCGACCGCTGGCCGGAGCTTCCGGTGATCGTCTCCGCGCTCGGCTATCGTGCGTTGCGGCAGCTCGCGCCGGTCTTCCGGCGCCATCCGAACCTGCACGCCGACACGGTCAACTTCGCCACCCACGAAGGCTGGGAGTGGTTCGTCCGGCAGTTCGGCGCCGAACGGCTGCTGCTCGGGACGGGAACGCCGCTGCGCGACCCCGCTGACGTGGTCGCGCGGCTGCAGTGGTCAGGGCTGTCCGCGGCCTCGCGGCAGCTGGTCGGGCACGACAACGCCCTACGGTTGTTCGGGAGACTGGCATGAGCGCGCCGGCTGCCGATCCTCTGCTCGCGGCCATGCTCGCCGGCGAACCGCTGGCCGATGTGGATGTCGTCGACGCACACGCGCACCTCGGCCCGTACAGCCTGTTCCTGATCCCCTCCTCCGGCATCGACGCGATGGTCGGCGTGATGGACCGGACCGGCGTACGGCAGGCGGTGCTGGCCTCCAACCGCGCCATCCAGCAGGACGCGCACGCCGGCAACACCGAGGCGTTGCGCGCAGCCGACCGCTTCCCCGGCCGGATCGCCGCGTACGCCGTCGTCAACCCCTGGCAGCGGCCCGAGCGCGAACTGCACCGGCTCGAGACCGATCCGCGCTTCGCCGGCATCAAGGTGCACCCGGACCTGCACGAGTATCCGCTGACCGGCCCGCTGTACGAGCCGGTGTGGGAATGCTCCAGCCGGACCGGGCTCCCAGTGCTCACCCACACCTGGCACGGCTCGAGGTTCGACGATCCCGCCCAGGCCGGCGCGGTGCTGGACCGGCACCCCGAAGTCCGCGTCGTCCTCGGCCACAGTGGCGTGAGCCCGGCCGGCATGGCCGCTTCCCTCGAGGTCGTACGCGCACATCCGTCCGCCTACCTGGAGATCTGCGGCTCGTCGATGACCGGCGCGCTGTTGCGCTGGCTCGTCGCGGAGGCCGGCCCAGACCGGGTGTTGTTCGGTTCCGACTTCCCGTTCATCGACCAGCGCTTCTCGCTCGGGCGGGTGGCCGGGGCAGGGCTCGCGCCCGACACCGCCGCGGCCGTCCTCGGCGGCACCGCCAGGCGGTTGTTCGGCAGACTCCGTACCGGAGAGCAGAAAGGGGGCCGAGCATGACCGAGGACCACGCGCACGACCGGATGCTGCACGCGGTCGGCGAACGTTCACCGGATCTCGCGGTCGGACTGTTCGGGCCGCGGGCCGTGGTCAAGGTGATGGCCGAGGAAGGCAAGCGGATCGCGGGCCGCGGCACCAGAGGCTCGATCCAGTTCGTCAGCGCGAGCCACACCGAGCTGTCCGAGGCCGCCGAACGCTACGTACGGCTGGCCGGCCGGATCGACGCGGCAGTCTTTCCCGGGCCGATGCACTACGACCTGGCGCGGGAGGCGGGCTACCTGTCGGTGCCGGCGTCGTACGTCAAGCTCAGTGGCGCGGCGCTCTACTCCACGTTGCTGCGCGGCCGCTTGCACGACGATCTCGACATCACGCGGCTCAGCATCGACTCGCTCAGCCAGGCGGCGGTCGAGGAGTCGTACGCGGAGATCGGCGTGCCGACCGAGGGCGTGCACTGCGAGCCCTACACCGATCCGTCGTCTGCCCTGGGATTCGCCGGCTTCCACCGCCGGCTGCTGCGATCCGGTGCGGTGACGACGGCACTCACGACGATCTTCAGCGTCGAGCAGTCGCTTCGCGCCGAAGGCCTTCCGGTGCTGCGGATCCAGCCGACCCGTGCGACCGTACGCGAGGCGCTGGAGACCGCTGTCCTGCTCGGGCGTGGCACGAAGCTGGAGGACCAGCAGATCGCGATGATCGCGGTCCAGCTGCTCACCGAAGGGTCGCCGGCCGGTGCGAGCACGTACTGGCAGCAGGACGCCGCGTTGTCGGTGCACAGGATCCTGCTGGAGGAGGCGCGGACGGTCGGTGCGACCGTCGTACGGCGCGGTGACACGCGGTTCGGCATCACGACGACGTACGGCGGGCTGGACACGCTGACCTCGCATCTGCAGCACGCACCGTTCGTCACCGCCGCCCGGCGGCAGCTCGGCGTGCCGCTCGCGGTCGGGCTCGGTGCCGGGCACACGCCGCGCAACGCCGATGCGAACGCCCTTGCCGGGCTGGAATCGGCGTTGGAACGGCGGGGTGAGGTCGCGGTCTACGTCGACGAGTCCGAGGCCGAGCTCCTGCTGTCGACCGAGGCGCCCGAGGTCGTCGCGCAGCCGGCCGACGGTGATCTGGCCAGGGCAGCGGCCGTGCTGGAACGGATCCTCGCGGCGAGCCCGGGGCTGACTGATGCCCAGCCCGCGGTCGTCGACGTGGAGGAGGTCAGCGCCGCGCTCGGCGTCACCGACCGCACCGGGCGGCGGATGCTCAAGCAACTCGTGGAGGCCGGGCTGGCCTGGCCGTTGCCGCCGCAACCGTCGCCCGGTGGCGGCCGGCCTCGGCAGCGGTTCCGGCTGCTGCCCGGCCGGATGCCCGGACCACCGGAGAGCCTGTCCGGCTGAGCTCGCTCACGGCTTACAGGGAGGGGATCGGATGCCTGACCAACCTCGTCACGATCGCGCCGAGGAGATGTACGCGAGGGCGTGCCACTCGATCGCGGGCGGTGTGTCCAGCGACGCGAGGCGGGCCTCCGGGACGCCACTGTTCGTCGACCACGCGGCCGGCGCCGAACTGTGGGATGTCGACGGCAACCGGCTGATCGACTACGTGCTCGGGCAGGGGCCGAACGTACTCGGGCACGCCTCCCCTGTGGTGGCACGCGCGGTCAGTGAGCAGGTCACGCGCGGCGTCGCATACTCCGCCCAGCACGAGCTCGAAACCGTCGTGGCGGAACGGATCTGCGCGATGGTGCCGGGCGCGGAGAAGGTGCGGTTCAACACCGTCGGGTCGGAGGCGGTCCACGGGGCCTTGCGGCTGGCTCGCGGGCTCACGGGACGTCCCAAGGTGGTGAAGTTCGAGGGCAACTACCACGGCTGGCTGGATCCCGTTCTGTACAGCGTGCATCCGGACCTCGCGCTCGCCGGCCCGGCGTCGTCGCCGGCTGCCGTACCGGGGTCGGCGGGGCTGCCTCCCGACGGTGCGCGGGATCTGATCGTGCTGCCCTACAACGACCTGGAGGCCGTACGGAAGTGTTTCGCCTCCTACGGCGACGACATCGCCGCGGTGATCTGCGAGCCGTTGCTGTGCAACACCGGCGTGATCTCCCCTGTGCCCGGCTATCTGGAGGGCCTGCGGGACCTGTGCACTGCCAGCGGTTCGTTGCTGGTGTTCGACGAGATCATCACGGGCTTCCGGCTGGCGGCAGGTGGCGCGCAGGAGTTCTTCGGTGTCACGCCGGACCTCGCCGCGTTCGGCAAGGCGATGGCAGGCGGCATGCAGGTGTCGGCGATCGCCGGGCGGTCGTTCGCGATGGACGCGATCGCGGACGGCCGGGTGGCACACGCCGGCACGTTCAACTCCCAGCCCGTCGCGCTGGCCGCGGCCGCCGCCGTGCTGGAAGTGCTCGACACACAACGGGATGCCGTCTTTCCGATGATGCACGCCGTCGGGCAAGGGCTGATGGCCGGGATCCGTGCGGCCGGGAAACGGCACGGAGTCCCTTTACTGGTCGAAGGTCCTGGCGCGGTGTTCCAGGTCTACATCACCGAGCAGCCGGCCGTTCGCGACTATCGCGACTTCGCGGCATGCGACCGGGTGCGGATGACCCGGCTGCACGAGCTGTTGCTCGAACGCGGCGTCAACACCGTGCCGCGTGGCCTGTGGTTCCTGTCGGCCGCGCACACGCGGCTCCACGTCGACCAGACGCTCGCCGCGGTCGACGACGCACTCGCCTCACTCTGATCGACGAACTCACCGGGGAGGATCCTGATGTCGTTGAGAAACCTCGTCCTTCGCCTGACCACGTTGGTGTTCGCGGCTGTGGTCGCGGCCGGCGGGTCGGCCGCTGTTCCCGCGGTGGCCGCAGATCCGCTGCCGCTCACCGTTCCGTCCGTCCAGCAGGCGACGCCGGGCTCGGGAGCCGGCTACACCTGGGCAGCCGGGGCGCGGATCGTCGTCAACTCCAGCGCCGGCAGTCCGCTGGCCGCGGACGCGCGGACGTTCGCCTCCGACCTCGCCGGGCTGCTCGACGGGCCGGCGCCCGCCGTCGTCAACGGCGCGCCGGACACCGCACGACCCGGCGACATCACGCTGTCGCTGGGCAACACCGACGCGCGGCTCGGCACCGAGGGCTACGGCATGACGATCGGCCCGGTGCTGTCGATCAGCGCACCGACCGAGACCGGCGCGTTCTGGGGAACGCGCACGGTGCTGCAGCTGCTGCGGCAGCAGCGCACCCTGCCCGCGACGACGGTCGCGGACTGGCCGCGGTTCGAAGTGCGGGCCATCTCGGTGAGCTTGTACGACTTCCCGGCCGGCTGGTTCGTGAACCTCGTACGCGACATGTCGTACGTGAAGCTCAACGAGATCACGACCGGGTCGGCGTTGTCGCACCTCACCGACGCGCAGATCCGGGAGATCCAGACCGTCGCGAACCGGTACCACGTGAAGTTCGTCGGCTGGTTCAACACCACGCACTACAACCCTCCCCCGATCCCGGCAGCGTACCCGCGCCCTACCGACTCAGAGTCGCCGACCAGCAAGGGAATGTCGCTCCCAGCTCCTCGACGCTGGACATCACCAAGCCGGCCGCGGTGACGTGGGCGACCGACCAGATCGAGCGCTACATGGACCTGCAGACGGCGCCGATCTGGCACGCGGGTGGCGACGAGTATCCGATGTGGTACCTCCGCAACGACAAGGTGACGGCTTCGAACGCGCCCGACCTGTACGCGGCCGCGAAGGCGAAGTATCCATCCGAGCAGTTCCCCGCGGCCGCGCTCTACAACGAGGTGTTCAACCACGTCGACGATCTGGCCAAGGCACACGGCAAGCAGATGCGGATCTGGAACGACGACCTCGTTCCGACGACGGCCGCGAAACTCGACCCCGACGTGGTCGTGGACCACTGGATCAACTACGCGCCGGCTCTGAAGCCCGCGCAGCTGGCGGCGGCCGGACACCATCTGATCAACTCCAACCAGGACCACCTCTACTTCGACGAGCACAAGCCGGGCGGGAAGAACGCCACGGACACCGACCTGTGGACGACGTTCGACCCGGGTGTCTTCCACGGCGGGCTGACGATTCCGGGTGGCGCTGACAGTCCCGCGTTCGATGGCATCAAGCTCAACACCTGGCACGGCGCGATGCACGAGCCGCCGGGCCCGCTGGAGCTCGACCTGCTGGCGCTGGATCGTCCGCTGGCCGAGCGGGCCTGGACGATCGCCAAGCCGACGTCGACGATCACCGCGGCCCGTACGTTGTTCACGGCGATCGGGCGGGCGCCCGGCGTGGTGCAGACACCGGCCAGCAACGACCCCGGCGCGACGTCGTTGCCCGGCTCTCCCGCTGTCGCCTACCAGGGCTCGCAGCAGCTGTTCTTCGTCGGTGCCAACGGCGAGTTGCGCAGGCGCTACTGGAAGTCCGGACTGCCTTCTGTACAAGAGGCCGCGGTGGCGACGTCTGTTCCCGTGACAGGACGGCCGTTGGCGTACGTGTCGGGAACACAGCTGCACGTCTTCGCCCGCGGCACGAACGGCAACCTGCAGCACGCCTGGTACGAGCCGGCCACGAACACCTGGAGCCACGACGACTGGAGCGCCCGGACCGGCACGCCGGGCTCGGCACTGGCGGGCGACCCGGCCGGCTTCGCGTACGGCGCGAACCAGCACGTCTTCCTCCGCGGAACCGACGGCAAGCTCCGCCGCATCTACTGGGACGCGGGTTCGCAGCGGCTGGTGGCCGACTCGTGGGGCGGCAGCATCGCCGGCGATCCGGTCGCGTTCGTGTGGGGCAGGACCCAGAACGTCTTCGCGGTCGGCCCGGACGGTGCGTTGCACAAGTGGTGGTGGCAGCCCAGCGACCCCGGACCGGCCGGAGCACCGCGCGTCCAGCATCTCAACCTGGGTGGGAGTTTCGCGGCGTCGGCCCGGCCGGCGGGCACCGGCTACGTGGAGAACGTGCAGGACGTCGTTGTCCGCGACACCCAGAACCACCTGCGCCTGTGGTCGTACGACGAAGTGGCCGGCACCTCGACCTGGCGCGACCTGACAGCCGCGACCGGCATCTCGGCGGCTGGTAACCCTGCCGAGTTTGTCTACGGCACCTTTCCCGACGCGGAACGCCACATCTTCTTCCGCGACGCCTCGAACAACCACCTTGCCCACATCGCGATCCGCCCCAACGGCACGTTGCTGGCCGACGACTGGACCACCTCGGCGGTCGGCACCCCGGACACAGCCGTGGGCGATCCGGCCGGGTTTGTTTTCGGCGGCAACTCCAGACACGTCTTCGCCACCAACCCCGCGGGGGCGACGCACCACTGGTGGTGGCAGTCGGCCGACCAGACCATCCGGCAGGACACCTGGTCGTCCTGAAAAGTCGTCCTGAAAAGGTGTCGCGCTTTTGCAGGTTCGCGTCGCATCAATCCATCAAGCGTTGTAGTACGGTTCCCGCTCCGATCAAAGATGATCAAGAAAGGGAACGTCATGCGACGTACTGTTGTGCTGCTCGTGGCTGTCGCCTTCGCGCTGGCCGGCCTCACGAGCTGCGCGGGTGGGGACGACAAGTACTGCGGCCTGCTCGAGCAGGCCGACAAGGACAAGACGCTGTCGGGCACGGCCAACATGGAAGACCCCAAGGTCGTGGACAAGGTGATCGCCAAGTTCAAGGAGATCGGCGACGCCGCTCCCGGCGACATCGAGGACGAGTGGAAGTCCGTGAACGACGGGATGGCGATGGTCAAGGACCCCGCCAAGGTCGACCCGAAGGAAGCCGAGCGGCTCGGCAAGGACATGGAGACCGCCCTCGAGACCCTCGAGAAGGACGCCAAGGACCGCTGCGGCGTCGACCTGAGCTGAGCGCCGCCCCCTAGCCCGACGCGTCGTCGAGCCGGTCCTGGTATTGGCCCTGGTGTTGCCAGGCACCCGGACCGGCTCGACTAGGCTCGCGGACATGCCGGACACGCAGTACGAAGACCTACTCCGCCACGTCCTGGACACGGGTAGCCACAAGCAGGACCGCACCGGCACGGGCACGCGGTCGATCTTCGGTCACCAGTTGCGCTATCGGCTCTCCGACGGCTTCCCGCTGATCACCACGAAGAAGGTGCACTTCCGTTCGATCGCGTACGAGCTGCTGTGGTTCCTGCGCGGCGACTCCAACGTCGGCTGGCTGCGAGACAACGGCGTCACGATCTGGGACGAGTGGGCGGCGCCGGACGGCGATCTCGGGCCGATCTACGGCGTACAGTGGCGGTCGTGGCCGACGCCGGACGGCGGGCACATCGACCAGATCAGCGAGGTGCTGCGCACGCTGCGCGACAACCCCGACTCCCGCCGGATCATCGTGTCGGCCTGGAACGTCGCCGACATCCCGCGGATGGCTTTGCCGCCGTGCCACGCGTTCTTCCAGTTCTACGTCGCCGACGGCGCGCTGTCCTGCCAGCTGTACCAGCGCAGTGCGGACCTGTTCCTCGGCGTACCGTTCAACATCGCCAGCTACGCGCTGCTGACCCACATGATCGCTGCGCAAGCCGGGCTTGACGTGGGTGATTTCGTCTGGACCGGAGGCGACTGCCACATCTACGACAACCACATCGACCAGGTCCGCGTGCAGCTCGCCCGCGAGGCGCGGCCGTTCCCCACGCTGGGCCTGAAGCCTGCCGACAGCCTGTTCGGCTACACCTACGAGCACATCACCCTCGACGGCTACGACCCGCACCCCGGCATCAAGGCCCCGGTGGCGGTGTGACCGGTGTGATCCGGCCCAGGATCGGAGTCGAGTGGGCGCAGTCGTCCAACGGCGTCATCGGCCGCGACGGCACGCTGCCGTGGCACCTGCCGGAGGACATGAAGCACTTCCGTACCCTCACCGCGGGCGCGACCGTGCTGATGGGCCGGCACACCTGGGAGTCGCTGCCACCGCGGTTCCGCCCGCTGCCGGGCAGGCGCAACCTCGTCTTGTCGCGCACACCGCAGCCGGACGTCGAGACCTTCCCCGACCTGCCGTCGGCCCTCGCCGCGGTCACCGGAGACGTCTGGGTGATGGGCGGCGCGGAGGTGTACCGGGCGGCTCTGCCGTTCGCCGACCGGATCGTGGTCACCGAGATCCGGGAGCCCTTCGAGGGCGACACCTACGCACCGGACATCGGGCGACCACCGGACTCCGTCGGCGACTGGCAGCAGTCGACGACCGGCCTGCACTACCGCTTCCTGACCTGGGACATGGCCCGGTTCACCACGCCGTGAAGCGTTGCGCGAACCGCTGCCCGAGCCGGTCGCAGGCGAAGACCGGCTCGGGCGGCAGTTCGTACGGTCGGCTTCAGCGCTCCGTTCGAAGCGGGCGAGGTCGTCCCACGGCCAGCGAGCCGGCCAGCACCAGCGCGATGCACAGCCAGGCGAACCAGTCTCCGAACCGCGCGTAGGGCGTGAGAGCGGGATCGGCAGGCAGATCGGCGACGATGGACGCGGTGGACGTGACGGTGGCACGCTGTTCGGCGACCACTCTGCCCCTGGCATCGCTGATGGTGAGCGAGCCGAGCTGGGCGGCCCGGACGACGCCCAGGCCGTACTCCACGCCGCGGGTGACGGCCATCCGGCTGTGCAGCCAGGCATCGCGTTCGAAGTCGAGCGCGGGCACGAGGAGCAGCCGGGCACCGTCACGGCGGTAGGCGCGGATGAGGTCGGCCTTCTCCAGGTCGAAGCAGACCGCGAGCGCCCACCGCCGTCCGGGCACCAGGACTCGCCGATCACCTGGTTCCAGATCGTCCTCGAGTCCCGGGATCAGGAGGTGCTTGGCGTACACCGCGCCCGAGGGCAGGTCGATCGCGGCGTTCACCGACGTGCCGTTCCGGGCGAGGACGAGCCCGGCGACCACGTGGATGCCGCGCTCGCGCGCGACCATGCCGAGCGGGCCGGTGAGCAACGGAAGGGTTTTCTCGTTCGCCCGAAGGGACTTCTCCGGGAGTACGACGACCTGGGCGCCCGAGTCGGCCAGCCGCCCGATCTCGCGTACCAACTCGGCGATGACGATCCGGCCGGCCGGCGTGTCCACCGGCAGGTACTCCGGAGGCTGAGTGACCGCGAGGGCAGCCACCCGTACCCGCTCCCCTTCTCCTGTCGACCCGGCCGACGCCCAGGCGCCGTACCCCATCACGAGGGTGGCGACGATCAGTACAGCGATGCCGAGGCGTACCCGGACCCGGCCGGCGGCACCCGGTGCGGCGACGGCGGCGATCGCGGCCGGGACGCCGAGCGCGACGAACGTGACGCCCCAGTGACCGGTCAGCGCGCTCAGCTGGAGCAGCGCCCGCGCGTCGGCCTGGGTGTAGGCGATGCTCCACCACGTCCCGAACGGCGTCGCCAGCGAGACGACGTACTCCAGCGCGACCCAGCCGGCCGGCAGGACCAGCGCCGCGGAGACGTACCGCCCACGGCGCAGCAGCGCCCGGGTCACGGCGACCAGTCCCGCGAACACCAGCGCCGAGCCGGCCAGCAGCCCGACGGCAACGGGGACAGGCTGCTCGAGCGTCGCCGTGTAGTACGCCCACAGGTCGATGCCGCCGAGCAGCCAGGCCAGGAACGCCGCGACGACCGCGGTCGTGGCGTTCACCCGTGGCGCCAGCAGGAGTACGGGCAGCGGCGCGAGCAGCAGCAGCCCCGGCACCGGGTGCAGGCCCATGCCGCCGTACCGGAGCAGGAGAGCCGAAACGGCAACTGCGCCGCAGGCCCAGAGAACGCGTCTCATCGCAAGGAGCTCCTTCGAAGCATCGGAGAACGGACGCTCCGATGCTGACCGCCCCGAGGTGCTCCGCGGATCGCCGAAACCGGTGAACCTGTCCTGGTCCTTACGAGCGGTCGATGTCGACGAGACCGGACTCGTAGGCGAAGACGACCGCCTGCACCCGGTCGCGGAGCCGCAGCTTGGTCAGCACGTTGCTCAGATGGGTCTTGACCGTGTGCTCCGACAGCACCAACGCGTCGGCTATCTCGGCGTTCGACAGCCCACGGGCCAGCTGGCCGAGCGTGTCGCGTTCCCGTTCGGTCAGCTCGTTCAACCGGCCGGCCAGCTCCGGGCGGGGCGTCCGGCGCCGGCTGGTCATGTCCGCGATCAGCCGGCGGGTCACCGACGGCGCCAGCAGCGAGTCACCGGCGGCGACCACCCGGATCGCGTGGGCGAGCTCCTCGCGCCTGATGTCCTTGAGCAGGAAGCCGCTGGCGCCAGCGTGGAGCGCGTCGTAGACGTACTCGTCGAGGTCGAACATGGTCAGCACGACCACCTTCGCCTCGGTGCTCGCGCAGATCCGCTCGGCGGCGCGTACCCCGTCGAGCCGGGGCATCTGGACGTCCAGCAACACCACGTCGGGGGCGAGCTCCTCGGCCAGGCGGATCGCCTCGAGCCCGTCGGCGGCCTCGCCGACCACGGCGATGTCCGGCTGCGCGTCGAGGATCATCGCGAAGCCGGCGCGGAACAGGTCCTGGTCGTCGACGACGAGGACGCGAATCACGTCATCCTTGTTGTTCAACGAGTGCCCTCCCCTGCGATCGGCACCGCGATCGGCACCGCGATCGGTATGGTGAGCGTCACCACGAACCCGCGCCGGTCCTCACCGAGTCCGGTACGAAGCGTGCCGCCGCAGGTCGCCGCGCGTTCACGCATCCCGATCAGCCCGAAGCCGTTGCCGGCCGCCTGGCCCGCAGGTCCGCGCCCGTCGTCGACGACCTCGACGGTGAGTGCGGAGTCCGACCAGCTCAGCGACACGCCTACGTTCGTCGCCGCCGCATGTCTCAGCGTGTTGCTCAGCGCCTCCTGCACCACGCGGTACGCCGTCACGGCCACCTCCGCGCGGACCGGCCGCGGCTCGCCGTACTCCGTCAACGTCGTACACAGTCCCGCGCGTTCGGTGCGCGCGAGCAGGTCCGGCAAGGAGTCCAGCCCTGGCTGGTGGGTGGACGAGTCGTCGCCGGAACGCAACGTGACGAGCAGCCTGCGCAGCTGCGCGATGGTCTCGCGTCCGGTGTCGGCGATCACATCGAGGGCGGCCTCCGTACGGGCGGAGTCGCGGCGCACGACGGCGGCACCGGCCTCGGCCTGTACGGTCATGAGCCCGACCGAGTGCGTCACGATGTCGTGCATGTCCCGCGCGAGCCGGATCCGCTCCCGGTCGACGGCGGCGGCACGTTCGTCCTCCAGCCGCCGCGCGCGTTCCCGCAGCGCGTCGATCTCCGAACGCCTCGCGCGCACTCCGGTGCCGATCGCCCAGGCCGTCACGAACGACATCGCCGCGAAACCGTAGCCTTCGAGGCCTTCGGCGGGAATCAGCAGCGAGATCAGGACCCCGGCACCGCCGAACACGACCGTGAGCCGGCGCCACCGCGGCGTGCAGTTGGCCGCGATCGTGTAAGCGCAGACCAACGTGCCGTAGGGCAGCTCGATCGGAAGCGGCGGCTGAACGGACAGGAGCGCGGTGATCGCCACGCCGACGACGATCCCCACCGGGATCGGCGCCCGCCTCCGCCACAGCAGCGGAACCGAGGCGAGTACGGCGAGCATCACGATCCACCACGGCCGCGGCGGCAGGAGCACAGGCAACACCGTCGCCACCGTGACGGCAGCGGTCAGCACCACATCAACCACGAACGGCGAGAGCGGCAGCCGCCGCAGCCGTTGTGTCGCGCGCGAGAACAGGGCAGTCATCGTCACCCGAGTATCCAGGCTGCCCTGCCGGAACCGCATCCCTCGTCCGGACCAGGTGCCCCTCACTCGTTCGGCCCACCCGCGAGAGGGGCTTGCAGGGGACGGTCTCGGCCGGATCCGACACCTGCCTCGGCTCGAGGACGCCGGCCCCGGCGGTCTCCGGCTCAGCGTTCACGTGCACTGGCCGTGCCTTGTTCGGGTGCCGGCTTTCTCGTTCACCCTGTAAGCCCACGTTCATGATCCCTCCGCGGAGAGGCGACGGCCAGCGGTCCAACGTCCCTCACCGGCAGGCTCATCGGCGGTACGCCGCAGGGTGCGATCGACTCTGGCCGGCCGTCGCGCAGGTGGCGAATGCTCGTAACTGGCCCGTCGTGGAGGTGGAGGACATGCCGAAGATGGCAACGGTGGCCCGGTACGCGGGCTTCGGGCTGATGGACGTCCTGGCCGTCTTCGGTTGTGCGTTCATCATCGGGGAGACGCTGGCGGACCCTGGCGGGCTCACCGGTGTCCTTGTGTCGGCGGTCTGGTTCGTGCCCATGGTGGTCCTGGCCGCGGCCGCCCTGCTGCGGCCGGGATGGGCGGCACCGGTGCTGAGCGTTCTCGCGTGCGTGGTGGCGGCGTTCATCCTCGTGGATGCGGCGTTCGGCATCGTTCCGCAGGACGAGGTCGGTCCGGTCGGCGCCCTCGCGGGATTCGCGGCCGGCGTCCCGCTCGGCGCCCTCGGATCGCGCCGGCCGGCGCGTGCGGGGTGGTTGCTCCTGATCGTCGCGTTCGCGAACCTCGGTGCGGGCCTCGTCAGGCAGCTGGCGGCCGGCGGGCTGGCCGGCTTCGCCGTTCAGGGCCCGTCCGGCGTCGTAGGGCTGACGGCTCTGACGGTCGGCAGCCTCTTCCTGATCGCCGCAGCGCTGGAGCGACCCGAATACGCCCACCCGCGCAGCGGGTGATTCTGGTGCCGGAGTACGAAACCCCACGCCGTCCGCCGCCACAACTGGACGGCCGCCACGACGTACAAACGGCACCAGGAGCCTCAGATCGAGGGCGATTCCGAGGTGCACGATCGTGTCGTTCTTGACCAGCGCGCTCCCAGCCGAGACGAGGCCGGTAGCAGCGTCACGACAACTGAAGCGCGTCGGACGGTAGCCTCCGCCTCGGTCCGATCACGGCGCGGCCGTAACCGAGCCGGAACAGCATCTGCGCATGGCCGTCCGTCTTCGTCACATGCCGCATCCGCGCTCGCAACTCGTTGATCTGGAACGGCTGGTAGAAGTACGACGCGCTCAGGCGGCCCGCGGTCGCCACGAGCAGCAGCCGCTGCAACGCCTCGCCCGCCCGCAGCCAGTCCTCCGGTTCGTCGCCTTCGGTGGCCAGCACGAACAACTCCGGCTCGGGTTCGAACGCCGCGGTCCAGACAGGTGCTCCGGGCATGCCCAGTGCGAAGTTCCGCATGGGCAGCTCCCCATGCTCCGGCTTCCGGCCGAACGTCGAGACCGGCACACCGTCCAGGCGATCGTCCTGACGCCTCGTCCACCAAGCCAGCTCGGTCGCATAGAGCGAATCCGACTCCAGCACGCGGTTGGCCTGCGTGACCAAGGCCAGCGCGCCGCTCGCCTCGGCAACGGACAGCAGCTTGAGCGAGACGCCCTCGCCGTCTGCGGCGTCCCTGAGCTGCCGAAGGCTGGTCGCCGGAATCTGCTTCCTCGCGAACGGAAACCGGTTGGTGTGCCGCCGCGCGACGGCGTGCAACAGCACCTCCTCGGCACGGGTGAAGCCGGCCGGACGGTCGCCGAGCCTGACTTCGGCCAGAACCGACGCGGTGCTTCGATCCGGTCGATACCGCACCTCGGGCTCGTAACCGATCCGCCGGACGGACAGGCGGAGGTTGCGGATCGCCGCACCGGTGGCGAGGTACAACGCCCGCCCGCCCGGGTCGCTGATCGGCAACAGCCGATCAGAGTCCGCACAGATCCGCAGCACGCGGTCGGGCCCGATGGAGAACCGCCAAGGCTGCGTGTTGTACATGGAGGGTGCGGCCAGCGCGGCGGCGACCAGTCGTCCTACCGAGCTCAAGGAGAGGGTCGACGTTGTTGGGAACATCTTTCCTCCAAGCGAGGGCTGGTTCCCACGTCCGCCGTCATTCTGGTGGCAGGCTCGCCGAGCCGTCTCGCGGCGGCGGGGCGAGCCTGCTGCCTCGCTACCGTTCGAGGTGTACGGGGTGACGGGTGAAGCCCTCGATGTCTCTCGCGGCCGCACTCAGCAACTCGTGCGCCAGTTCCGACAGGGCGCGCGCGACCGCCAGCTCGTCGCCGATCTCGGGGACGGACTTGTCACCAGGGTTTCGGCGGGCGACACCCACGCCGACGAGCCGGGTGTCGCCGGTGTCGAGCCGGACTTCCGCGCGCGTACTGTCGTCATCGTGCTCGTCGATGAAGACCTGCACCCGCCAGCTCTTGGCTCTGCTCATGACGCCCTCTCAGCCCTTGGCATGGGTGAAGTCCGAAGGCTTCGCCGGCGTGGTTGTGGACACGTGCCGGAAGGTCGCGATCAGCCAGATGAGGGCGGTTCCGTAGACCAGTATCGCGAGCATCAGGGCGTTTCCGAGGATGATCGCCAGCAAGCCCGCGATTCCCGTGATCGATGCCACCGTCGCCATGAGGGCGCGATAGCCACCGACGGACGTCCCTCGGGACAGTGCGCTCGCGTCGCTGAAGGCGCAACCGAAGATCCCGAGCAACAGCACGACACCAGCCGCTCCGCGTACCGACGAGATCAGTGTGACGTCGGTGTTCTGCAGGTAGGCGACATACACGCCCACGGCTGCACCGGTGAACAGCGTGGCGCCGATATCCTTTCGAGTCAAGGCCATCTCTTCTCGCCTCCTCTCCCTCCTACCGTCTCCGACAGCACGTGGGTGGCGCATCCGGCCAAGGTCCTCCGTCGGCGGTGCCGATCTGTTCGTCTTCACCGGGTACGACGTCCGCCGCGTCAACGCCTTGCCGAGCCGGAGAGCACCTGCGACGGGCTGTCCTGGTGGGTCGAGAAGCGCAGGACGATCTGCGGCCACGTCGACTCCCCGACCGTCTCCTGCACGTGCCAGCGGGTCTCGCCGACATCCAGGAGCGTGCTGACGAACGAGGTCGACAGGCCGATGAGCTTCGCCGTCAGCAACACCCGCTGCCACGCGATGCCGGCCCACACCCAGGCGGCTCGGGTGTCGGCCGAGGTCGACAGGATCGCGAGCTTGGCGTAGTGGTCCTGCACGAGCTCTTCGAAGCCTGGATCGGTCTTGGACAGCAGGCCGTTGACGTCGACCGTTTCGGAATCGGTGAGGAACGTGAGCTGGGCCCCCTCTTCCTGGGCCGAACGTTCCAGGCTGGTCATGGCCCCGGACCAGTAGTCGCTCAGCTCACCGACGCCGGTCTCGTAACCGTCACCACCCATCACGGCATCGCTGAGCAACCGGTCGTACGACGTCGGGTCGCGCCGGCCGCCGATCCGGATCGACACAACGAGCGGCGAGTCGGCACGCAACGGCAGGATACCTATCGCCACGGACCGGCCGAGTGCCCGCAGGACCGTTCCCACGTTGAGCGCTACCGCACCGCAGGACATGACAGTCGAGCGCCGGTGCGGATCCTCCCTGCGTGTGTGGGCGTCACCGGCCGTGCGAATGTCGATCCGCTGTGGACGAACCACCACCCGCCAGGCGCGCTCTCCTACCAGGCACGGCGCCTCGTTCGCAGCGGCGACGACCAGACGCTCCTGTTCCGGTGTGAGCAGATGTCGCTTGGCACTCATCGTCGTTCCTCCCCCAAGCAAGCTTCTACAGCTCCAGCCTGACGCTGTGAGGGTGACCCCGCATCTTCCGAGTGGCCCACATCCGTACCCGCCTACGGCCTGACCGGACACGTCCGCATGCCCCGGTCAGGCCGGGCTCGTTGGCGATGACCCCAGTCGGTCTGCTCGTAGTAGCCGACGACGTCCGGCTCCTGGAAATAGGAGTATCCGAGGATGACGTCGCCGTCCTGGTCGTATCCCGTCAGGATGCCGCACTCCGGCGGCCCGATGATCCCGAACGCCAGCACCGGATAGCCGCGCCAGCGACAGCTTGATCGCCCGGAGCATCGATGCGCCGGTGACCCCCATCAGGAAGTCGTAGTCACGATGAATATCGCCAGCATTCGAGGTCTGATTTCCAGCGGCTACACGATACGCCCGAACCGTCGGCAGTGCCTTCGCACAAAGCGAAACTGGGACTTCCGGCGCGGAATTGCTGGCTTGTGTCTCGAATCGGGCCCTCCGGCCCGGAAATTCTTGATCCGAAAACCATGCGGGGTGGGAATGATGCCTCCTACGCATTCGGCCAGCGGCTTGTAGCGTCGTCGTGTGGTCCCACATTCTTGGGAGGGAACACTCATGCGACTGGTGAGTGCCGCGGAGCCGAGCCCCGCACACGGACCATCGAGAGCAGGCAAGCCGATTCGAAGGACTCTGGTCTGGCTGCTCGCCTGCGGGTTGACGGCAGGCGCGTTCGCCACCTCACCGGCTTCGGCGCGGCCGGAAACGACGGCCGCAGGGCGGGACGGGCCGGTGACGACGGTCACTCTGGTCACGGGTGACCAGGTACGTCTGATCAGGCGGGCCAAGGGCTACAGCGCGGTCGGGATCGCCGCGCCCGAACGTACCGGCGTGGTGTTCGGTGTCCGGCAGCAGGGTGATTCGGTCTGGGTCATCCCGTCGGATGCCGTCGCGCTGGTCGCATCCGGGCGGCTGGACGAGCGGCTGTTCGAGGTCTCAGCGCTGGCCGAGAACGGATACGGCGACGACGCGCGACCCGGGATTCCGCTGATCGTTCAACACAGCAAGGGCAAACCGGTGCGAAGGTTGACCACGGGCGCGGTGACCGGCAGGGAGCTGACGAGCATCAGCTCGACCGTGGTCGAACAGGACAAGCGAACGGCCACCAAGTTCTGGAAGTGGCTGACAGGCCACACGAAGACCGTCCCAGGCCAGCGGGCCAGACTGGGAGGCGCCTACGCCGCCCAGGTCCAGCACCTCTGGCTGGACGGCCCGACGGCCGCCACCCTCGACCGGTCCGTCCCACAGATCGGCGCACCGGCGGCCTGGAAGAAGGGCTACACCGGCAAGGGCGTGAAGGTCGCGGTGCTGGACTCCGGCATCGACACCACCCATCCCGATCTCGAGGGCGCGGTGGTCGCGTCCGCGAACTTCAGCCACAGCCCGGGCACCTCGGACCGCTACGGTCATGGCACCCATGTCGCCTCGACCATCGCCGGCGACGGTGCTGCATCCGACGGCAAGTACAAGGGCGTCGCGCCCGATGCGGTCTTGCTGAACGGCAAGTGCTCGATGACGATGGTGGAGACTTCGAGTCCAGCGCCATCGCCGGGATGGAATGGGCAGTCGCACAGCAGGCCAGGATCATCTGCGTCGCCCTGACCGCGTTGCCGACTGACAACGACCCGTTCGAGCCCGTAGTCGACCGGTTGAGCCGCTCCTCTGGTGCGTTGTTCGTCATCGCGGGAGGCAACGCCGGCCCACGGCGGTACACCGTGACCTCGCCGGGGACGGCTTCCGAGGCGCTCACAGTCGCCGCGACCAACCGCGACCAGTCCACCGCGGACTTCTCCAGCGCCGGGCCGGTGCGTGGCGACTTCGCATCCAAGCCCGACATCGCCGCTCCCGGCAGGGGCATCGTCGCCGCCCGGGCCGCGGACGGCAAGATCGGTGCCCCGGTCGGCAAGTACTACAGCACGCTGTCCGGTACGTCAACGGCCGCCGCACATGTTGCCGGCGCGGCAGCGATCCTGGCGCAGCAGCAGCCGACCTGGAACGCCGGGCTGCTGAAGACAGCGCTGATGGGCACGGCCAAGCTGCCGGTCAACGAGTCGGTCTACCGGCAGGGAGCCGGTTTCCTCGACGTGGCCAGAGCCGTCGGCCAGAAGGAGTTCGCGCTCGAGAGCAGCCTGAGCGCCTACGTGAGATGGCCGTACAGCAGAACGACGCGGACCCTGACCTACCGCAACCCGAGCGCCACCGCGCTGACGCTGAGCCTGCGATTCGAGCCCAGGGACCAGAACGGCAACCCGGCGGCGACCGGCGTGCTCGCCCTGCCGAGCAAGGTGACGGTACCGCCTCGCGGCACGGCCGGCGTGGCGTTGACGATCGATGCGACGAAGAGCAAGCCGGCCTTGCAGTACCAGGGCCGGATCACCGCGACCGCGAACGGAGTGGTCGTCCGTACGCCCGTGTCCGTCACGCTCGAACCCGAGTCGTACGAAGTCTCCCTCGCGATCATCGATCGCAACGGAACCCCGATCGTCGACGGGACGACCGGCCAGTTCGCGGATCTGCTGTACCTGACCGACCTGACCACACACAGGGAGTACGTCCCGGTCCCGAAGAACGGCCTGTGGGTCACAAGGGTCCCGCGCGGGGCGTACAGCCTCGCTACCCATGTGCTGACGCCGACAGCCGGAGGCCCGCCCAGCTCTACGCTGCTGGCCGAGCCGAGGATCGCCGTGACAGCACCCGTCACGCTGACTCTCGACGCCCGCGAGGGCAGACGGTCGAAGGCGACGGTTGACAGCGCCGATGCGAGGACGACGTCGGTCGGCACAGCTCTGTACGAGAGGTCCGGCAACTCGTCGTGGCTCCACCTGGTCCAGCTGTCCGACCCGGCCGTCGAGCCAGAGGCCTACGTCGTGAGTACGCCCAGGACCAGTCATTTCGTGCTCTTCGTGCTGTACCAGCAGATGGCGGCGCCGGATCGGACCTACGAGCTGCTCCAGTGGGAGGAAAGCGTGATACCGGAGGACCCGGTCTATCGCGTGCACGACTGGGAGCTGTCGGATCAGGCGATCCTGCTCGGCACACAGAACGTCAAGGGGGTGGGCCAACTCGGCCGCTGGGGCTTCGTCGGGCCCGGTGGAGGTGAGTTCGCTTTCGCCAGTGCCTACCCAGTAAAGCTGCCGTCGGCCAGGCGCCACCTGGCGTCTCCTCATCACATGGGCGGACCCTTGATCGACTGGGCCACCGATCTGAACGCCAACCTGGCAACGGACACGCCGGCCTACTTCGAGTACGTCGAGCCGCGGTCCTACCAGGCGAGCTATCCGGCTTCGGTCAAGCTGAGCACAGCCGCCTTCAGCCCACAAGGACACGGCATCCATCTGACGGACGGCTGGCTAGGGCTCGACTTCGGGCCGTTCAACTCCTCTGGCGGAGGGTTGATCACCACCAGCCCCGGCGGGTCGAACGGTGGGATCACACTCAAACGTAACGGTGTCACGGTCGCCACGTCGACGAATCCGTACCACATCTCTCTCGGCAACACGAGCGGAACTGCCACCTACACCGCGATCATGCGAGCCGGCAGGAGCACCCCGTGGCCCGGGTACGTGCCGAGAGTATCCGGCACCTGGACGTTTCAGTCGACCCGACCGGCCGACTGGTCGACAGCACTGCCGATCCTCTCCACCCGGGTCTCGGGTGCCTTCGACCTCTGGGGGCGCGCGCCGGCGGGCCGGAAGTTCCCGTTGACGCTCGACGTGAACGGCACGGCCGCCACCATCGCCAACGCCACGGTGCGAATCTCCTACGACGACGGCAAGAACTGGACAGCCGTGCCGGTGAACCACGCCACCGGCGAATGGATCGCCACCGTGACGCATCCGGCCGTCGCCAAGAGCGCCTGGGTCTCCCTCCGCGTCGTCGTGACGGACAGCCAGGGCAACACCGGCGGCTGGACCGCGATCCGCTCCTACAAGATCGCCAACCTGGGCTGACCTCGTTCCACCGGGCGCGGTCAGCCCACCTCAGGAGTAGTCATGAGCAAGCCAAAACCGATACGGAGGACGCTGCTGGCCCTGCTGGCAGGCGGCCTCGCGATCCTCACGGGTGCGGTGGTTCTGCCTGCCTCGGCAGGGCCGGCAGACCCCGCGGGAGGTCCGATACGCGCCGGCAACGCCGTCACAACGGTCACGCTGATCACAGGCGACCAGGTGTGGCTGTCGAAGCGGGCCGGCGGATACTCCGCCATCGCCGAACCAGCTCCCGGTCGTACGGGAGTTGTGTTCGGCACCCAACGACGAGGCGACACACTCTGGGTATACCCGAACGACGCTGTTCCACTGATCGCGTCGGGCCGGCTCGATCGACGGTTGTTCGAGGTCTCGGCGCTGGCCGCACAGGGGTACGGCGACCAGGTACGCGGCACGATTCCGCTGATAGTTCAGCACAGTAAGGGAAAACCGGTCACCAAGCTCCCGGCCGGTGCCACGAAGGTACGCGAACTGGCAAGCGCCAGCTCGACTGTCACAAGCCAGGACAAGAAGTCGGCCACGAGCTTCTGGACATGGCTGACAGGGACAACGAAGTCGCTGCCCGGCCGGCGGTCCACCCTTGGCGGCGCGTTCACCGACGGTGTGCGTACCGTCTGGCTGGACGGCCGGATGCGAGCCACCCTGGACCGTTCGGTCCCCCAGGTGGGTGCGCCGGTGGCCTGGAAGAAGGGCTACACCGGCAAGGGTGTCAAGGTCGCGGTGCTGGACACCGGGATCGACAGCACCCACCTCGACCTGAAAGGCGCGGTCACCGCGTCGGCGAACTTCAGCGAGAGCCCGGACGCCGTTGACCGGTTCGGTCATGGCACCCATGTCGCCTCGATCATCACCGGCTCCGGTGCGCGTTCCAGCGGCAAGTACAAGGGTGTGGCACCCGATGCCGCGCTGTTGAACGGAAAGGTCCTCGACGACGAAGGCTACGGCACGGAGTCCGGGATCATCGCCGGCATGGAGTGGGCAGTGTCGCAGAAGGCTCGAGTAGTCAACCTAAGTCTGGGCGGGTGGCCGAACGAGGGTCTCGACCCGGTCGACCTGGCGCTCAACGAACTCAGCCGGTCTTCCGGCGCGCTGTTCGTCGTCGCGGCAGGCAACGGCGGACCAGGCCGTTACACCGTCACCACACCCAGCACGGCGACCGAGGCACTGTCGGTGGCCGCGACCGACCGCGACCAGACCGTGGCGGACTTCTCCAGTGCCGGGCCACGCCTCGGTGACTACGCCGTCAAGCCCGAGATCGCTGCTCCCGGGCGCGATATCGTGGCCGCCAGGGCAGCCGGTACCGAGCTCGGCCCGCCGGTCGGCAAGTACTACGTGAAGGCCTCGGGCACCTCGATGGCCACGCCGCACGTCGCGGGCGCCGCGGCGATCCTCGCGCAGCAGCAGCCAACGTGGAGTGCCCGCCTGCTGAAGGCCGCGTTGATGGGCACCGCCAAGCTGCCGGCAAGCGACACGGTGTTCCGCCAAGGTGCGGGATTTCTGGACGTCTCCAGAGCCGTGACGCAGAAGGTGTTCACGCTGGAAGGCAGCCTGAGCGCTAACCTCCGCTGGCCGCATACACAAAAGGCCACCCGAACCCTCACCTATCGCAACCCGAGCGCCAGTCCGCTGCAGCTGAACCTCGGATTCAATCCCAAGGACCAGTACGGGAACGCGGTAGCCACCGGCGTGTTCGGGCTGCCGACATCGGTGACGATCCCTCCACGAACCACCGCCAAAGTTACGTTGACGATCGATCCGACCAGGAGCAAGCCCGGCCTGCTCTACCACGGCCGGATCAACGCCACCGCGAGCGGCGTCGTCGTCCGCACACCGGTCTCGGTCAACATCGAGCCGGAGACCTACCAGGTCACGCTCGACATCACCGACCGCAACGGAAACAAGGTCACCAGCTACGAACAAGGCCAGCTGGCGCAGGACCCCGTTCTGATCGACCTGGCCAACTACGACCGCACGCTGCTGCTTCGGCCAAGGGACGGCTCCTGGGTGGTGCGTGCTCCGCGCGGCGCCTACACGATCGCACTGCACCTGCTCACACCGACCGCGAGCGGAACACCGAGCAGCACGCTCTACGCCGTGCCGAGGATCACCGCGACCGCACCGGTCGCGCTGAAGCTCGACGCCCGCGAGGCCAACCGGGCAACCGCGGTAGTGGACGTGGCCGGTGCCAGGACCACCGAGGTCGGCACAACCTTGGTGCAGCAGATCGGACCGCAGATCTGGTGGACGGACATCGCCGTCTCCAGCGAGACGGGTGAACCGCAGGCCTACGTCATGCCGTCACCGGCCACCAGCCGGATGTACCAGTTCAACCTGCATCAGGCGCTGCAGGCGGCGGATCGCACGTACGAGCTGGCGTTCGGCAACCGTGGCTCGCTGCCCGCCGATCCGAGCTATCCCGTATCGGACAGCGATCTCGCCGACCTGATGATGATCATCGGAGCCCACAACGTGAAGGCGACTGGCACCTATCTTCACGAGCTGGCCACCAACTCCGACGACACACCAGTCTGGAGTGGACACCAGTTCCAGATCACGATGCCCACCACCAGGCATCACCTGGTGTCCACTTCGGTTCTGGGTACACCGATCACCTGGTACAGCGGGATGACCGCCTACACTCAGACCGGCGACTGGGCCTACGACGAGAACCTGGGTGAAGGGCGATACCAGCCCGGGCAGTCGGCGACAGTCAAGCTGAGCACGGCCGCGTTCAGCCCGCAGGCACTCGGATTCCACGAGAGCGACGCCTATCTGGGGCTCGACTTCGGGCCGTTCAACTCATCCGGAGGCGGATGGATCTACACCTACAACTACCCCAACCCTGTACAGGGTGACGTCGTGCTCAAACGCGACGGCGTGGTGATCTCGGACTCAGACGATCCGTACTTCGTCTCCACCAGCCAGGCCGGCGGCACTGCCACCTACACCGCGATCATGCACGCCAGCAGGCGGGCGCTCTGGTCCGGCTACGTGCCCAGGGTCTCCGGAACCTGGACGTTCACGTCGACCGCACCGACAGACCAGAGTCGGTCGCTTCCGGTCATCTCCACCAGGGTCTCCGGCGCGTTCGACGGCTGGGGCCGGGCGCCTGCCGGCAAGGTGTTCCCGCTGACGCTGAACATCGCGGGTACGGATGGTGAGGTCGCCACAGTGACGGTTCGAGTCTCGTACGACGACGGCAAGAACTGGACAACCGTGCCGGTCGGCAACGACTCCGGCGAGTGGGTGGCAGACGTGAGCCATCCCAGCACGATCACCAACCCGTGGGTATCGCTACGCGTCATCGTGACCGACACCGCCGGCAACAGCGGCGGCTGGACCGCCTACCGTTCCTACAAGATCGCCAACCTCGGCTGAACGAGTTCCGGTGCTACCCGGAGTCTCGCTGCCCGCTTTTGCGTGGAAACCCCTGCCACGCAAAGCGGGCAGGCCGGCGTCGCGATCCATCCGGCCCTCCCAACTCGGGACGAAGGTCCGCTACCGGCATTCACAGTTTGCAGGCAGGCTGGCGGTATCCGGCCCTTGTAGGTGTGGAGGGCGACGATGGGCGCTCAGCGAGATTTGCCCGACCGCGCCGTGGTGGTGGGCGTCGACGGCTCTGGTCCTTCCCACAGCGCATTGCTGTGGGCGGCGCGAGAAGCAGCTGCACGCAGCCTCCCGCTGGTGGTCTGCCATTCCTATCAACCGGCCCATTCCGGACCATGGGAGATCGACGGCTCTCTCCGTAACCGGGCCTGGCGAATCGCTCTCGACGCAGCTCGGGCCGCGGAGTTGGAGACACCCGGCATCGAGGTTGTTCCGTATGCCGCCCTCGGACCGGTCGCCCGTGTGCTGCGGGATGCGGTTCCTGACCCGGACCTGTTCGTGCTCGGACAGCATCACAGGAGTCAGGGCCGGCACTTGATGGCCGACCTGCTGCTCGACGGCGTGGATGCCGACCGGCTCGCCCGGCCGGTCGTGCTGGTCCAGTCGGATGCCCAGAGCATGCGCGGTCACCGCGGTCGAGCTCCGATTCTGCTGGCCATCGACTCCGCCAACGCCGTCGAGGCGACGGGACCGTTCGCGCTTGCGGCCGCGGCCCTCCACGGCACCCGCGTCGAGGTCGTACCGGTAAGCCGAGCAGGCGATCACGTCACCAGCGCCGCTTTGCGGACGTTCCGCCGCCTCGCCTCCGGCTCCCCCGACGTGCCCGTCACCGTGCTCCACGAACCCCACGCCGGAGGACCGATCACCCAGTTGATCCGAGCGGCGAGTCGCGCTGGCCTGCTGGTCGGCCCAACCGGCGAGCGAGGGCTCGCGGCATGGAGCCTCGCCAGAGCGGCGATCGGCCAGGCCGCCTGCCCGGTGGCGCTCGTACCCCACAGCCCGGCTGGTACGGCCTGCGCCGGCGCCAACGGCTCGGCAAGGGAGCCGGCCGCAATGGCAACCGGCCCTTCCTCCGAACGTCGAGAAGGCCCTTCGCCCTTGGGCCGAACTCTTCGCTGATTCGGTACCAGTGGCTCCTGCCACGAAGCTGCGTTTGCGACGACAGTGGCAGTGTCGGCTGCCCTGACTTCGGTGCGGCGCGGCACACGAGCAAGGAGTGCCCTGATGTTTGTGAACGTTCAGGAACTGGCGAGCTCCGAAACGCCATCTGCGGAAGCGACGATCGCGGGCGGAAATCTGCTTCTGGTCGGATTGGTGGCCGCCGTTGCCGTGATGGCATTGGTGATCGCGGCCGGCCTGGTACGCCAGGTGCTGGCCGCCGACCAGGGCACCGAGAAGATGCGCGAGATCGCACGGGCGATCCAGGAAGGTGCCGCGGCCTACCTCGCCCGGCAGTTCCGGACGATCGTCTGGTTCGCCCTCATCATCCCGATCGTGCTGCTGGTGCTGCCCGCTGACGACTGGGGCGTCCGGCTGGGACGGTCGGCCTTCTTCCTCATCGGCGCGTTGTTCTCCGGGCTGACGGGGTTCCTCGGCATGTGGCTGTCGGTACGCGGCAACCTCCGGGTAGCGGCGGCCGCCCGATCCGCGGGCAACCGGCCCGCCGTACGGATAGCGTTCCGAACCGGTGGCGTGACCGGCATGTTCACTGTCGGACTCGGCCTGCTCGGCGCGGGCGTCGTCGTGCTGGTGTTCCGCGGCGACGCGCTGCCGGTGCTGGAAGGTTACGGCTTCGGTGCCGCGCTGCTGGCCATGTTCATGCGGGTCGGCGGCGGTATCTTCACCAAGGCCGCCGACGTCGGCGCCGACCTCGTGGGCAAGGTCGAGCAGAACATCCCTGAGGACGACCCCCGCAACGCCGCGACGATCGCCGACAACGTGGGCGACAACGTTGGTGACTGCGCCGGCATGGCGGCCGACCTGTTCGAGTCCTACGCCGTGACCCTGGTCGCCGCGCTCATCCTCGGCCGGGAGGCTTTCGGCGACAAGGGTTTGGTGTTCCCGCTCCTGATCCCGATGATCGGCGTGCTCACGTCCGTGGTCGGTATCCTGGCCGTCTCACCGCGCCGCGGCGACCGGTCGGCTCTGACAGCCATCAACCGCGGATTCTTCGTCTCCACAGGGATCTCCGTCTTCCTGGTCGCCGTGGCATCGTTCTGGTTCCTGCCCTCCAGCTTCGCCGAACTGCCCGGCGTGAGCGCCTCGGTACGTACAGCGGATGGCGACCCGCGGCTCGTCGCCTTCGTGGCCGTGTTGATCGGCCTGGCCTTGGCCGGCGGGATCCAGCTGCTGACCGCGTACTTCACCGAGCGTCGGCACCGGCCCGTCCAGGAGATCGGGGAGATGACACAGACCGGCGCGGCCACCGTTGTGCTCTCGGGCTTCGCCACCGGGCTCGAGGCCGCCGTCTACACCGCGTTGCTCATCAGCGCGGCCGTGTTCGGTGCCTTTCTCCTCGGCGCCGGCAACGTCACGGTCGCGCTGTTCGCCATCGCACTGGCCGGGACCGGCCTGCTCACTACCGTCGGCGTCATCGTGTCGATGGACAGCTACGGACCGGCCACTGACAACGCCGGCGGCATCGCCGAGATGTCCGGCGACGTCGGCGCGGAAGGTGCCGCGGTGCTGGCCGGCCTCGACGCCGTCGGCAACACCACCAAGGCGATCACGAAGGGTGTCGCGATCTCGACCGCCGTCCTCGCCGCGACGGCGCTGTTCGGTTCCTTCCGTACGACAGTGGAGACCGAACTGGCCCGGCACGGCGTCGGCGAGGGCACGTTCAACCTCTCCGTCGACCGTCCCAACGTGCTCGTGGGCCTGATCCTCGGTGCGGCCGTGGTGTTCTTCTTCGCAGGCCTGGCGATCCGGGCCGTGGGCACGGCGGCGGGACGCGTCGTGGTCGAGGTGCGCGACCAGTTCCGCACCCGGCCGGGAATCATGACGTACGCCGAGAAACCCGACTACGGGCGGGTCGTCGACATCTGCACCCGGGACGCGCTGCGAGAGCTGGTCACCCCTGCCCTGCTCGCGGTTCTCGCCCCCATCGCACTCGGATTCGCGCTCGGTTACGCCCCGCTCGGCGCCTTTCTCGCCGGTGCCATCGCCGCCGGCACGCTGATGGCGATCCTGCTCGCCGACTCCGGTGCCGCCTGGGACAACGCCAAGAAGCACATCGAGGAAGGCGCCTTCGGCGGAAAGGGATCCCCGCAGCACGCGGCCGCGGTGATCGGGGACACCGTGGGTGATCCGTTCAAGGACACCGCCGGGCCGGCGATCAACCCGCTCATCAAGGTCATGAACCTCGTCGCGCTCCTGATCGCACCCAGCATCGTGGCCTACGCCGACAACACTCTCCTGCGCACGACGGTGGCGATCGCGGCCGTGGCCGCCATCATCGCCGCCATCGCGTACACCAGACGCCGCTCCGCGCTCGGCCTGGGTCGGCCGGAGCCGGCCGAAACACACCACCCGGCAAGGAGTTAGCCATGACCACGGTAGCCGGCCCGCCCATCGTCGTCGGTGTCGATGGAACGAGCGAAAGCAGGAACGCGTTGCGCTGGGCGATTGACGAGGCGAGCTGCCGAAGGTCACCACTGCACGTGATCACCGCCTACGACGATTCCCGGCCGATGGCGTACTCACCGGCTCGTCACTCGAACGAGCTGGCCCGCACCACGGCCAAGGAGGTACTGGACGAGGCGGTCGTGTACGCGAGCGAACGGTTGGCCGGCCCCCGCGTGCACGGCCAGCTCACCTGCGGCAACACCGCGACCGCGCTGATCGAAGCCTCGGCCACAGCCGGACTGGTCGTGGTCGGCTCACGACCGAAGTCGAAAGCCTCGCCTGTCGTGATGGGCACGGTGAGCTCCGCGGTCGCGGCCCTGGCCCACTGCCCGGTGATGGTCGTCCGAGGTGGAGTGACCAGGCCGCTCCCACCTCGTGTCGTCGCCGGCGTGGACGACTCGCCGGCCTCGGCGAACGCCCTGGCGTTCGCCGTCGAGGAGGCCGCGCTGCACGGGCTGACGCTCGAGGTCGTCCACGTCTGGCGGCCGTTCCAGTCCATCGATCTCCCGGTCTGGACCGATGCCGACGCCGGTTCCGCCCGAGAGGCGGCCCGGCTCTGGCTGGTCGACTTCGTGGCGCCGCGGCGAACGTCACATCCCAAAGTCTCGATCTCGACAGAGGTCATCGGTGGACACCCTGCGGCCATCCTCGTCGAACAGTCGCGATCCGCACAGCTCGTCGTCGTAGGCTCGCATGGCCGGGAGACGCTCGCCGAGCACCTGCTCGGCTCGGTAGCTCAGTCCGTGCTGCACAACTCCTTCTGCACGGTGACGATCGTGCCGGGCTGACCGGGTGGCGGCCGCGGCCGGCGTTGGTCAGGTTCGACCCCACCCGTCCACGTTGATGACTCCGCGTTGGAGCTCACCGGCGATCCCGTCCGCCCACGCGTCTATCGCATCCCAGTCGCGGAAGTCACCTTGCGGCGTGTGCATCGCCAGCACGACGGAACGCTCGGACAACCGCAGCGCGTGCAAGTCCAGCTTGCCGCCGAACAGCCGGTGTTCGCGGGCCAGCGTCAGGTGCTCGACCTGCTCGATCCTGATCGGGTCCTCCTCCGGCCGGTACGGCTCGCCCGTGGGTCCGCTGGAGAACAGCCACACGGCCCGGTCCATCAGCACCTCGCGGTGTTTCCGGACGAACTCGAGCGCCGAGTCGAGCCACTTCCCGTCGTACACCGCGCTCCCGATGATCACGGCGTCGTAGTCCTTGGGATCGCCGGCGTCCTCCGGAGAACGTACGTCGACCTGGAGGCCCAACTCGCGCATCGTCCTGGCCAGCCGTTGTGCTATCTCGGCGGTGGAGCCGTGCCGGCTCGCCGCGGTCACCAGTACCCTCATGTCGCACCCACCATCGCCGTCTTGGCGGCTACCTCTGAACCCCACTGTGCGCTTGGGTTCCCGCCCGCCGCACCCGGCTGTCGCCCTTTGCCCGGGTGACGAACGCCCTCGTTCTGCCGCCGAACGTCCCGAAGCTGCGACCGATGGCGGTACGCCCAGCTGCCATAGGCCCCTAGGCCGTTCCGGCGTCCGGACAGAGCATGGAGTCGACCCCAAGGCTGGTGGTAACACATCACCACGCCAGCTACCCCCGGGGGTATCCTCGTCGTCAAGGAGAAAGCTGTGGGCAAGGAGGCTTGCGGCCATGACACGAATCGACACCGACCTGAGTGACGTACGCAAGGTACTCGCGGTCGTGGCTCACCCCGATGACGAGACGTTCGGCCTTGGAGCCGTGCTCGACGCGTTGGTGCGCGCCGGAGCGGAGGCGTCCGTGCTCTGCTTCACCCGCGGCGAGACCTCGACCCTGGGCGGCGACCAAGCTGACCTGGCGGCCACACGCACAGTGGAGTTCGAGGCCGCCTCCCGTGTGCTGAGACTCGCTCCCGCCCGGCAGCTGGCCTACCCGGACGGGCGGCTGGTCACAGTTCCCCTACCGGAACTGGCCGGCCACGTACTCGAGTTCGCCGCGCAGGTGCGGCCCAGTCACCTGCTGTGCTTCGATCAAGGTGGGGTGACCGGACATCCGGATCACGAGCAGGCCACCGAGGCGGCGCTGTTCGCGGCCGGCATCCTCGGGTTGCCCGTACTCGGATGGACCTTACCGAAGGCCGTCGCCGACGCGCTGAACGCCGAGCTCGGCACGACCTTCCTGGGCCGGGCCGATGCCGAGATCGACCACAACCTCCTCGTCGACCGCTCGCGACAGCGCAAGGCGATCGCCGCGCACGCCAGCCAGGCAACCGGCAACGCCGGGCTGGAACGCCGGCTGCGGTTGCAGGGCGACAGCGAGTGCCTCCGGACGCTCCGGCCGGCAACGACCGAGCCCTCGTCGCCGTTGCTGGAACGGATCCGAAGCGGACTGATCGGAGAGAGCGCCGTGCTCAATGGTCCGTACGGGCCTCGACGGATCACCTATGCCGACTACACCGCGTCGGGCCGGAACCTGGACTTCATCGAGGACTTCGTCCGCGAGCAGGTGCTGCCTCGCTACGCCAACACCCATACCGAGAGCTCGGGTACGGGCTTGTGGACGACCCGGCTACGCGAGCAGGCGCGCCGGCTGATCCGGGACTCAGTAGGTGGCACTGACGACGACTTGGTGATCTTCTGCGGCTCCGGCGCGACCGCCGCGGTGAACAAGCTGATCGGCATTCTGGAGCTGCGCCTTCCCGCCGGCCTCGACGAGCGCTTCGGCCTCCTGGAGCAGATTCCTCGCGAGGAACGTCCTGTCGTGTTCGTCGGTCCGTACGAGCATCACTCCAACGAGCTGCCCTGGCGAGAGTCGATCGCCGACGTCGTGGTCATCGACGAGGACGTCGACGGCCACATCGACCTGACTCAGCTGGAGGCCAGACTCGAGGAGTTCGCCGGCCGCCCGTTGCTGATCGGCAGTTTCTCGGCGGCCTCCAACGTCACCGGCGTGCTCTCCGACGCCGACCGGATCGCAGCCCTCCTGCACTCGCACGGCGCCCTGTCGTTCTGGGACTACGCCGCCGCGGGGCCGTACGTCCCGATCCGGATGAGGCAGAGCCGGCCGGGCCGCGGCGACCACAAGGACGCCATCTTCCTTTCGCCGCACAAGTTCGTCGGCGGCCCACAGACACCGGGAGTGCTCGTCGTCAAGCGAACACTGGTTCGCAATCCAGTGCCCACCGCGCCTGGCGGCGGAACGGTGGCCTACGTCGATCCGCTCGGCCACCGTTACCTCGACGATCCGATCGCACGCGAGGAAGGAGGCACCCCGGCGATCGTCGAGTCGATTCGCGCCGGTCTGGTGTTCGCGGTGAAGGACGCCGTGGGTACGGGCCTGATCCAGGAACGCGAGCAACGCCTGTGGCAGTACGCCCTGGCCCGCTGGGAAACCAACACCAGTATCCAGATCCTCGGCAACCCGAACGCGTCGAGGTTGTCGATCGTTTCGTTCCGTGTCCGCGCCGGCGAGCTCTATCTTCACCACAACTTCGTCGTCGCCGTACTCAACGACCTGTTCGGCATCCAGTCCCGCGGCGGCTGTTCGTGCGCGGGCCCTTACGGCCATCGACTCCTGGCAATCGACTCCGAGCACTCACACGCCTTCGAACGCGAGATCGAGCGAGGCTGCGACGGCGTCAAGCCCGGCTGGGTGCGGGTCAACTTCAACTACTTCATCTCCGACGTCGTACGTGACTACCTCGTGGACGCCGTGAGCCTGGTCGCCAGGCTCGGGCACCGGCTCCTGCCGGACTACCGGTTCGACCCGCGCAGGGGACTGTGGCGGCACAGGGACGGCGTGTCCAAACCGGCGGTCCAGGTCGATCTGCGACTGGTCGCGAGCGGCGCCGCGGTGGCCTCGGGAAACAGCAGTCTCGACGAAACGGCCCTGGCCGGACACCTCGAGCAGGCCCGCCGGCTGCTGGAAGGCCGGCCCGACAACATCGACGACGGACCGACCGGACTGCCGGAGGACTTCGAAGCACTGCGGTGGTTCCCGCTCCCACCCGTCTGCGCAGGCGGCTAGGGCTTCTCCTCTAGTACTACAGCCGTAGGCCGTGATCGCGTTGTTGTCGCTTGTGGCAGTGGCAGAGTTTCGCTTGGTGTCGGTGGTGTCGGTGGAATCGTTCCATCGTGTGATGTGCACGATGTCGTGTGTGGGGCGGGTGCTGGCTGGGAGCGGGCGTGTGCGGCTGTGGCGGCCGGGACGGTGTGGGCGAGCACGCTGGGGGTGGCCCAGCGGTGCCAGGTGGTCCGGGTGCGGACGTGGTGTTCGTCCAGTGCGGGCGCGTCTCTTGCCGGCTTGGATGTTCTCCTGGATTTGCCGGCGTGTTCCGGCCGCCGGTACCTGCGTGTGCGGCGAGACGACGGTAGTGGTGTTGCACAGGAAGCGTGTTTGGTGACCGCAATCGCTGTAAGCCGCGAGCGATGCGCCACAGGAGGAACGGCCAGCGGCGATGGCGCTGGGACAGCGAGCCGCCTGAGCCCAAAGATCAACTCGTCTCGCAAGCAGATCCCCACGGGGACGCGCATAACGATGGATCCCGAGTCCCGGCAGCTACCGCTCCGGCCTCGCCGAACACGACGTCGTCTTCCGGCCGACGAGGCCTGATCGGGCCGTCATTGGCCTCCCATCGAAACGGGAGCAGACCCGGTAGCTCCGCGGTCGTCGCTGGACTGCCGAGGAGATGACGCGGGGATGGCGTTGTCGATGAGCACGGCGGCGATGGCGGCGGCGGTGGGGAAGGTTTCGGCGTTGAGGGCTCGGTTGCGGGCTGAGGCGCCATCGAGCAGCAGCGCCAGTTGTTCGCCGAGTTGTTCGGGGTCGGTGGCGCCTGCTTCGCGGGCGGTGTCGGCGAGGCGGGCGGCAACGGCTTTCTTGTAGTCGTGTGCCCGTTGGCGTGCGGGGTGGTGCGGGTCGCGGATTTCGACGGACGCCGCGATGTAGGGGCACAGGGGCGTGACGTCCTCGGTCCCCTGTGTCGCGGTCGTGGGCGCCTCGAAGGCCGCGAGGAGTCGTGCGCGAGGTGTGAGGTCGGCGCGGTCGAAAACGCCGGGCATGACGTCGGGATCGAATCGCCGCAGATATTCGGCGACGAGTTCGTCCTTGCCGGCGAAGTGCTGGTAGGCCGTGCGCTTGGACACCTGGGCCACCGCGCAGAGCTGGTCCATGCCGGTGTGGTTGATGCCCTGCTCGCGGAACAGCTGTCGTGACGCGCTGAGGATGCGCTCGCGCGCGCCCCTGCCGCGGCGCCTGCCCTGAGGCCCCTTCTCCAACTCCGTCATGCCTCCAGCATAGCTTGTTGGGTAACGCCCGGTGTACATAGCTTGCGCTCCGGCCGATCGTCCTATACGTTAGGCACACAGATCGGTGTACATAACACGTCGTCAATTCAATGGGAGTGATCGTGGGAAAGCTCGATGGCAAGGTCGCGGTGATCACGGGCGGATCAAGCGGTCTGGCGCTGGCCGGCGCCAAGCTGTTCGTCGAAGAAGGAGCGCACGTCTTCATCACGGGCCGGTGGAAGGAAACACTGGATGACGCCGTCGAGCAGCTCGGCCGGAACGTGACCGGCGTGCAGGGCGATGCGGCCAACCTGGACGATCTGGACCGCTTGTTCGACACGGTCAAGCAGGAAAAGGGCGCGATCGACGTGTTGTGGGCCAGTGCCGGGATGGGCGAGCAGCGCAGGCTCGGCGAGATCACCGAGGAGCACTTCGATGCCACCTTCGGGCTCAACGCGCGCGGCACGCTGTTCACCGTTCAGAAAGCACTGCCACTGTTCAACGACGGCGGCTCGATCTTCATGACCGGGTCGAACGCCTCGCTCAAGGGCTATCCGGAGTGGAGCGTGTATGCGGCGAGCAAGGCCGTGCAGCAGGCCTACGCCCGCGTGTGGCTGTCGGAGTTGAAGGACCGGCAGATCCGGGTGAACGTGCTGACCCCCGGCCAGGTCGCCACGCCCAAACAGGATGAGCTGTTCGACGAGGACACGAAGCGGCAGTTCGAATCCCTGATCCCGCGGGGAAAGATGGGCCGCCCCGAGGAGATCGCCACCGTCGCGCTGTTCCTCGCCTCCGACGACTCGAGCTATGTGAACGGGATGGAACTGGCCGTCGACGGCGGCACCGCGGCGATCTGAGCGGCAGAAAGCCAGAGCAGTCAACCTTTTCTTTTCGTCAAATCAAAGACGGGACAACTCATGAGCAGCAGCATCAGCATCATCGGCACCGGGAACATGGCCCGCACCATCGGCGCGCTGGCCCTAGCCGGCGGCAACACCGTCGAGATCATGGGCCGCGACCAGGCCAAGGCCACCGACCTGGCCAAGGCTCTCGGCAGCAGCGCCACGACAGGAGAGTGGGGCGCCGTCCCGGCCGGGGACATCGTCATCACGGCCCTGCTGTACGACGGTGTCGTTCCGGTCGTCGCCGAGTTCGGAGACGCCCTCGCGGGCAAGGTCATCGTCGACATCAGCAACCCCTTCAACGCCACGTTCGACGGACTGGTCCACGGCGAGGAGACCTCAATCGCGCAGGAAGTCGCCAAGGTGGCCCCGGCCAGCGCCAGCGTGGTAAAGGCCTTCAACACCATCTTCCGGCAGGTCCTGGAGAAGGGCCGTCCCGACGTCTTCATCGCCGGCGACAATGCACAGGCCAAGGCGGACGTGGCGGCATTCGTCAAGAGCCTCGGGCTGCGCCCACTGGACGTCGGCGGCCTGAAAATGGCGCACTGGCTGGAAGGCGCGGGCGTAGTCACGATGGGCCTGGCCCGCCACGGCGTGGGGAACTGGGACTTCGCCCTCGGCGTCAACGAGTTCTCCGGCTGAGCGCGACCGCGCTATCGCCGGCACTGTAGGCCTCATGAGGAGCGCGATCGCCGAGCCACTGGTGGGGTCGGACGCGGTTGTAGATGTCGCGGAACCGGCTGGTCTCCACCGCGAGCGCGCCCCGTCGTCGATCGGCGCCCGGTACAGGTACTCGTACTTCAGGCTGCCGTACAACACGGTACGGCCGGTGTCGGGATGGACTCGGCTTCCAAGCTGGACGACAGCTCGAGTGACAGTGCGCGGCCATCGCTGCATCGTCGGTGTTTGTGAAGACAACGGACATGGCCGCGATGGCCGCTGCGCTTGGCGTGGAGGTTGCCGGCTGGGAGAAAGGGTTGGCCGGGCTGATGCTGCGGGTTGGGTCGTGTTTTGCCCGGCCGGACCTCCTGGCACCGCTGGGCCACCCCCAGCATGCTCGCCCACACCTTGACCTACTGCTGTCGTACTAGGCCAGCGTGAGGAAGAGCTTCTCCAGCTGAGCCCGGTCGGCCGCGCCCTGCTCAGTGTCATCGGCCACGCACTGCTCCAGCCCGCTCGCGATCAGCTTGAACCCCGCCCGATCCAGTGCGCGCGACACCGCGGCCAGCTGGATCAGCACGTCCTTGCAGTCGCGGCCGTCCTCGATCATCTGAACCAGCCCGCCAACCTGTCCCTGCGCACGGCGCAGCCGCTTGACCACGTCGGCGAGCACATCCTCGTTCAACTCCACACCGAACTCCTCTGTGAGTGTTCCTGGTCAGCTTGCTTTCCGCTGGGCGATCGACGCGCGCACCTGGTCCATGTCGAGCCCCTGAACCTTGCCGATCAGCTCCTCGAGCGCGGGCGCCGGCAGCGCACCAGGCTCGGCGTACAGCACCACACCGTCCCTGATCGCCATCAGCGTGGGGATCGAGGAGAGTGGCCATTCCCACTCCCTCATCGATACCCCTGCCGGTATCCTGGTCTCATCGCAATGATACCCCCTGGGGTACAAAGGAGAGACGGCTGATGAACATCGGACTGACCGTGCGGATGCGGGCACCGTTCGACCTGGCAGTGGATCGGGTCCGCCTAGCGCTGCGGGAGCAGGGCTTCGGGGTGCTGACCGAGATCGATGTCCGGAGCACGCTTCAGGAGAAGCTCGGCGAGGAGATGGAGGACTACCTCATCCTCGGCGCCTGCAACCCGCCACTCGCCCACCGGGCGCTGGCTGTCGACCGCCAGGTCGGAATGCTCCTACCATGCAACGTGGTCGTACGCGCCGATGGCGACAGCACACTCGTCGAGGCGCTCGACCCCGGCACGATGGTCGAACTCACTGGCGAGGCCGACCTGGCTCCGATCGCCGAGGAGGCCAACCGGCGACTTCGTGCCGCACTCGACGCGCTCATCGGCTGAACGGGCTGGTCTCCAACCGATCGGGGCACGTACGCCTGATCGCGGTCGCCTGCTCCAGCAGTGCGCTCGCCAGCCGGGTCGCCTCGGCCGCCGTGAAAGTCACCCACGCCGGCTGCCGACCGTCCTGGTCAGGGCCGAGCCGCAGCACCACCCGCCCGACCGCCGCCTCGGCGATGACGAACTGGCCGACGTCGACTCTGCGACCGCACCCGGTCAACAGCGTCGATCGCTCACATCTTTGGTCCATTGCGCCACTCCTTGGCCCGATACCCTTAGGGGTATCCGCACCAACCGTCCGAGGTGGCCGGCTATTCCTTCTCTGCGATGGATGGCACGCGAACGGGCGCCGGACCAGCCATTTCTGCTCCAAACCTCCAGACGAGCCAGCCCTACGACCTGCTCTCGGCAGGCTGGTCGCGCCAGTGTGCCGCCAGCGCGATGTGAGACCGTCCGAGCGTCGGACCAGTACTGGTTCGTGATGGCCGCCAGATCACATGATCCTTGGCGGTTGGAGTTCGGACCCGCCGATTCCAGGAGCACCGATGACCGACCAACAACACATGTGGCGAACCAGAACACGACGGTTCGCCGTAAGGTTCGTAACTGTCGTCGCGCTCGGCACCGCCGGCCTGTGCGGTGCTCTCACTGCCAGCGCAGACACCGCCAACCCCGTCCGAACCGCTTCGATCGACGGCCGAGTGGTGAAGGTGTCATACGTGCCAACGCCCATGCGGCCACTCGCCGACGCCCTCGGAGCCACCCAGGCGACAGCCATCAGCCCCACCGTCACGCCCTACGCCACATACGTGACCCAGACCAACTGGGAAGGCTGCGAGGACTACCAGGTATGCATCTGGAGTCAGGATCACTACACCGGCCCTGGATACTTCTTCGGTGGCGACTACGCACCCTGCGAAGGCTGGCGATTCGAGGGCAAAGTACTCCAGGACCACACGTGGTCGATCTGGAGCCGGGCATCCGGACCCATCTCGATCTGGGACCGATACGCAGACGGCACATACCGGTACAACAAGTACGGCTGGCTTCCCCGCGAATACAGCCACGAGACCAAGTTCAGCTACATCATGGACGCCTGGGTCTACGACCCCAACAACAACTGCACCAGCCTCGTCCTCCACTACCCCAGCAACGCCTGAGCGAGTGGCGACCGGCAGGCGGTCTGCCGGATCGGTCCGGCAGACCGCCTGCCGACTTCCAGACCATGGCCGGCCTGAGTGACGCCTGGTTCGGACCGCAACCTCGAACGTGTCCGCCCCTGTACGACGTCAGATCGGATCGACCGTCACGTTGCGCCAGGAAGCCGTGCCGTCGAAGGTACGGACGCCCACAGCGCCCGCGGTGAAGCAGGCCGGATCGGTGTAGGTCGCCGTAGCCGGCTGCGCGTTCGGATCGTCGGCGCGTTTGGCGGAGATGCTGATGGTGCAGCCGCTCACGTGTGCGCTTACGTGGATCCAGGTGCCGACCGGTGAGCCGCCGGGGATCGCGGCGGCGGGAGTCAGCTGGGTCCAGTTGTAGGCCTGCCGGCCGAGGATCAGGCCGGTGGCGCCGACGCCGACGTAGTAGCCGTTCAGTGCGTCGGTGCCGATGTCGGGATCGCTGACCCGGAGCAGCAGGCCCGCGTTGCCGTTGGCTCCGGCCGAGTTGCGGCGCACGTCGCCCTCGAGCACGTAGTTGGTCCATCCGGTCGAGCCGGCCAGCGACTTGCTGCCGCCGGTACCACCGGCGCTCTCCGACATGACGCCGCCGCTGAGACCCCAGGTCCCGCCATAGTGCTTCCAACCCTTCTGCGAACCACCCGACGCACCGCCGGTCCAGGGCGCCGTATAGGGCAGCACACCCGCGTTCGCGCTCTCGGTCCGTTCCGACCTCGGCTGACCCGCGAGGTTCGACGGAGCGGTGTAGCGCACCTCGCGGCCATCGACCGACGGCAGCAGGCTCGGGCTGTAGTTGGACAGGCTGCCCGGCCCGCCGTCCTGGATCTGCAACGGCGCCGGGAACCACGACCAGGCGCCGTCACCGTTGTTGGTGTTGACGAACACCGCCTCGTGATTCTCGTACGCGAACCCGTCGCCGGCGGTGTAGCGCACGTGCATGCCCGCCATCAGCAACTGCCCGTTCGGCCCACCGCCAGGACTCCAGGTGACGTACGGGCTGGAGCCGAGGTAGCGGCCATCCGTGGTCTGCACGAACGTGCCCCGGTCCGCCGGTCCGCTCCCCCAGACATTGCCGCCGTCGATGGACTTCTTCAGGTAGGCCTCGCAGGCGCCCCGGCTGGTCGAGCAGATCTCGTAGGCGAGCACGAACGTGCCGTTCGGCAGCCGGGTGACCGTCGGCATGCCCGGCCGCTCCACCTGCGGCGGCGACGCGACATCCTTCACCAACCCGGGCGCGTAGTTCGTGCTGCCGTCGGGGTTCGCGCTCCAGGTGTCGCCTCCGTCGTTGGACACGACATGGCCGACGAACTGCGAGTGCGTGGCTCGCTGCCGCTCGTCGGCGAAGAACGCGACCAGCTTGCCGGCGCCGTTCAGGGTGAGGAACGGTTCCCAGATTCCAGGGTCGTCACCGCCGACGTCGGCGTTGCGCGCGTACTGGTACATGCTGACGTACGTCCACGTCGCGCCGTGGTCAGTGCTGCGCCACAGCTGGAAGTTCGTGGAGTTGTCCGTGCCGATCACGTTCGCCGTCAACAACAAGGTGCCGGCGGGATAGGCGCCCACCTGCTGCGGCAACTCGTACAGGAACGGCTGATAGATGCTGGACGAGGGATGCGCGGCGCCGGTCTGCCCGTCAGCGACGTTGGCCAGTGACGACCAGGAAGCCCCGTCGTCCAGACTCTGCCGGACCGGCACCCTGGCCTCGCCGTCGTTGACACCGAACTCGAACGTCGCCAGCAGACGACCGTTCGCCGCCCCCGAATGAGCCAGCCGGATCACCCGCGCGTAGGTAACGCCTTCGTTGGGCCCGACCGAGTACAGGGCAGTGCCCACGGTGTTGGCCGACGCCAAGCCCGGCGACCACCCAAGCGTCGTGAGGAGTACCAGCGCGATCAGGAAGGCTGCCCGGCGAGCACGATGTGACTTCATCGAACCTCCACTTCGAAGTAGGAGATCTCCGACACAGGTTGTCGGATGGAGTTTGCTCCCTCCTGCTGGCGCCGCGCTGGCGCGGATCGGCAAACTCGCTTCACACGTTGGCGATCCCGATGATGATACGAGATGGTAATATCCGTATCCATACCATTGCCCGATCCGGCGTTCTCTCCGACGATCCCGGCCTTACGCCGTAGGATCCCTCGCATGACCAAGAGGGACTCGATCGACCGCCACATCGCGCTGTGGAAGCGCGAGGTGCCCGGACTCGATCCGGTCGTCGAGGGTGCCGTCGTGCGCATGCAGGTGCTCGTCCGACGCATGCATCGACTCCGGGCCGGCACGGTCGCCGCGCACGGCCTGAAGAGCTTCGAGTACGACATCATCTGGCACTTGCGCGCCCTCGGCGCGCCGTACCGCGGCGCACCGACCCTGATCGCCGAACGCGCCGGAATTCATCCCGCGACACTGACCAGCCGGTTGGACCGCCTCGAGCATGCCGGATACGTGAAGCGGATGCACGATCCCTCAGATCGCCGTCGACTACTGATCGAGCTGACCGACAAGGCGCACGCGGCTCTGGACGAGTCGATAGGAGTCAACATCGACGCGGAGAAGGCTCTGCTCTCGGCCCTGACCCGATCCGAGCGCTCGCAGCTGTCGAGTCTCTTGCGCAAGCTCGTGCTCGCCGCGGAATCCGAGGGATCCCAGCTGCTCGCCACCGACGACAGCCCGTCCCGGCGATCCTCCGCCACGTCCGAGTAGTTCGACAGACACCACCTGAGCCGGTTGTGTACGGAGCGGACAGCTGTCGGCGAGCCCGGGGCGCACCAGTGCTGTCAAACAGGTTCGACGCGTTCGACGGCCAACGTGGCGATGGCGGACAGGACGAAGGGCCAGGCACCGGAGTGAGGGTTGATCAGCTCGAGGTGGCCGGTCCCGCGCAGCACCCACACGTCACTACGGTCTCCGGCGGCCCGGGCGGCAGCCGCATACGATCGGCTCACCTCCAGCGGAACGCTCGTGTCCAGCTCGCCGTGAATCAGGATGCTGGGAACGCCCGTGGGCACCAACCTGGTCGGGTCCGCCGTCGCGAACCGCTCCGCGCAAGAGGACGGATCGCCGCCGATGAACTGGTCGACGGCCCGGTTCCCGAGCCCCAGGCCGCTTGCCAAACCCAGGTCGGAGACGCCCGCGAGCGCGATGACGCCCGCGAACACAGGCGGGGCACATCCGGCCAGCCCCGCCGGCGCCTCCCGCAAACGGTGCCGGGACGCCGCCCACAGAGCCAGGTGACCGCCCGCCGAATGCCCCAGCAGCACGATCCTGCCGTTCGGGCTCGCCGTGACCGCATGGGATACGCACGCGTCAACAGCGGAAGCGACGTCCCGGAACGTGCCGGGCCATCCTGACTCGACACCGCCCGGCCTGCCATACTCGATCGAGTACACGGTGTTTCCGGCCCTCGCGAGCGCGGCGCACAGCCGCCTGACGTGCCGCCGAGTGTAGGCGGCCCGCCAAAAGCCACCGTGGATGACGACAAGCTGAGCAATGACCGGCTCCGACCGGCTCTCCCAGACCTCGATCACATTGTCCGCCGCCGGGCCGTAGACGATCTCGTAGTCATAGCCGGCGCTGGCCTCACTCATGCCTCAAGTCTTACCGCGGCCGGCGACCCAGTGCTTCCGGCTGTCGATACATAGCCGGCGGCAAGCTCCACATGTCGGGCATTACGGCACCGCGCCGACACAGAACTGACATGTCACAAAGTCCAGTCACGCTCAGCGCGTGATAGTCCACATTTCTCTCGTAATAGTTCACGCGTGACGACCTAGCATGGCCGTGTTCTCATGACAGAAGGGAAGGCCATGGCCCGTAACGTGAGAATGGCTCTGACCACCGGGATTGCCGGCTTGCTCGCCGCCTCCGCAGCGCTGGTCCCGGTCAATGCCGCGCAAGCCGCTCCTGTGCGCTACGAGGCGGAAAGTTCTCCGGCCACCTGTGACGGCACGATCGACTCCAACTACCCCGGGTTCTCCGGTACCGGATTCTGCAACACCACCAATAGCAGCGGTGTGGCGGCGCAGTTCACGGTGAACGCGCCTCAGGCCGGCAACGCGACGCTCTCGGTCCGGTTCGCCAACGGGACGGCCACCGCTCGGCCGGCGAACGTCACCGTCAACGGCTCGTCCGCCGCGTCGGCGTCGTTCGAGGGCACGGGAGCGTGGTCGGCGTGGGCGACCAAGACGCTCACGGTTCCGGTCGGTTCCGGCAGCAACGTCATCCGGCTCACCGCCACCGGGTCCGGCGGGCTGCCCAACGTCGACTACCTCGACGTCGAGGTCGGTGGGACTACACCGCCGGCGGGGTCGGTGCTCTACGTGGCACCGGGCGGTAGCGACTCCGCGTCCGGAACCCTCTCGGACCCGACGACGCTCCCCTCCGCACTGACCCGCATCCAGCCCGGCGGGACGATCTACCTGCGCGGCGGAACGTACGGCTACTCCCAGACCGTCACCATCGCCCCGGGCAACAGCGGCACCTCGAGCGCACGCAAGACCCTGTCGGCCTACCAGAACGAGACACCGGTACTGAACTTCTCCGCCCAGGCCGAGGACTCCGCCAACCGGGGACTGGCACTGAACGGGTCGTACTGGCGCCTGTACCGCATCGTCGTCGAGCACGCCGGCGACAACGGAATCTTCGTCGGCGGCAGCAACAACATCGTCGAACGCACGGTGACCCGCTTCAACCGCGACTCCGGGCTCCAGCTGTCGCGGATCGCGTCCGACACGCCACAGAGTCAGTGGCCGGCCGGCAACCTCATCCTGAGCGCCGAGTCGCACGACAACGCCGACTCCGACGGCGAGGACGCCGACGGCTTCGCACCGAAACTCACCGTCGGACCGGGGAACGTCTTCCGCTACACCGTCTCCCACAACAACATCGACGACGGCTACGACCTCTACACCAAGCCCGACACCGGTCCCATCGGAGTGGTGACGATCGAGGACTCGCTGTCGTACAACAACGGCACGCTCAGCGACGGCTCCCAGGCCGGGAACGGTGACCGCAACGGCTACAAGCTCGGCGGCGAGGACATCGGTGTCAACCACATCGTCCGGCGCAACATCGCCTACCACAACGGCAAGCACGGCTTCACCTACAACCGCAACCTCGGCACCATGACCGTGTCGGACAACGTCAGTATCGACAACGCCGAACGCAACTTCTCCTTCGACGGCGGCACCTCGGTGTTCCGCAACAACACCTCCTGCCGCAGCTCATCCGGAACCAACGACCGCATCATCGGCGACGCCGACAGCTCCAACCAGTTCTGGTCCGGCACCAACGGATCCCGCTGCTCCTCCTACGCCGGCGCCCTGCACTGGTCCTTCGCCGCCGACGGCCACCTCGTCGTCACCTTCGGCTCGTAGCTCCTCACTCCATCCGTCCACGAGCCAGGGCGCTGACCACGAGCGTGCCAATTCCTGCCCGGTCTTGGCGCGCTCGTGGTGGTATTGGGGGAAAGGCCCGTGCGACGGCGGATACCGGACGCACTACGGCTCGTTCGGGTCCGTGGGAGGTGAAGCTCGGTGGCCAAGCCTACGATCAGGGCCGGTCTGGCTCCGACGAGGCGCGTCTCGGACCGGGTGGTGCGCAACCGCGACGCGAGGGTGAGGTTGACCCGGCGGGTCCGGTTGGCGTTCCTCGTGCCGGCGGCGATCTACGTGCTGTTCGCGTTCGTCGTACCGGTGGTCTACAACCTGGTTCTGAGCTTCGAGCAGACGTCGCCGGCCACGATCTCCGAGCTGGTCGCACCGTTTGCCGGGTTGGAAAACTACAAGCTGGTTCTGCTCGACCCGACCACGCAGAGCGTCATCGTGCGGACGTTCGTGTTCACCGTGGGGTCGCTGGTCTTCCAGTTCCTGATCGGGTTCGGCCTGGCGCTGCTGTTCAACCTACGCTTCCCGTTGAACCGGCTGGCCCGCTCGCTGGTGATCATCCCCTGGCTGCTGCCGCTGCTGATCACCGGCTTCACCTTCCAGTTCCTCTTCCAGCAGGAAGCCGGCGCGGTCAACCAGATCCTTCAATACCTGCACCTCGTCGACCGGCCCATCGGGTTCCTGCTCACGCCGAACCTGGCGTTCGTCAGCATCCTGGTGGCCAACATCTGGATCGGCATCCCGTTCTTCACTGTGCTGCTGTTCAGCGCGCTCCAGGACGTGCCGATCGAGCTACAGGAGGCAGCGATGCTGGACGGCGCGAACGCCTGGCAGCGGCTGACCCGGGTGACGATACCGATCATCCGGCCCGTCATCGAAGTGGTGTTCGTGCTCGGGTTCGTCTTCACCGTGAAGGTGTTCGACGTGGTGATCGGGCTGACCCAGGGCGGCCCCGCCAACACCACGCAGCTCCTCGCACCCTGGGCGTACAACCTGACGTTCCAGCAGTTCAACTACGGCGCGGGCGCGGCGCTCAACACCGTGTTGCTGCTCATCGCGCTGCTGGCCGCGCCGGTCTACATCTGGCTCAACCGGGAGTCGCTTCGAGGAGGCGGGTCATGAACCGGCGACAGCGACCCGTCACCACCGTGCTGGCCACGATCGGCTCACTGCTCGCGCTGGTGGTCCTGCTGTTTCCCTTGTACGCGGTCATCATCGCCTCGTTCGAGACCAACGAGCAGCTCATCGGCGCGCGCTACAACTTCTTCCCGCCGACGCCGACCCTCGACAACTACCGCAACGTGATCGACGTGCAAGGCGGCCACATCGCCAGCACGCTGCTGATCGCCGTGGGCACAGCGCTGCTGACCCTGGTCATCTCGGTGCCGGCCGCGCACGTGCTGGCGAGGTATCGCTTCCGGGTGACGGGAATCCTCGTCGGAGGGCTGCTGGTGGCGCAGATCCTCCCGTCGATCGTGATCGCCAACTCGCTGTTCCTGCTGTACCACAAGCTGGACCTGCTGAACACGTACCCCGGGCTGATCCTGGCCGACGCGAGCTACGCCGTGCCGTTCGCCATCCTGGTCGTGCGAGCCTTCATGCTCGGGCTGCCTGCCGATGTGTTGCAGGCAGCCGAAGTCGACGGCGCCGGCGAGTGGCGGACGTTCACCAGCATCGTGCTGCCGATGAGTCGTTCGGCCATCATCACCGTGGCGGTGTTCGCGTTCCTCAACGGCTGGGGCGACTTCATCTTCGCGCTGACGCTGCTGCCCGGCAGCAGCGGCATGACGCCGATCACCCTCAGCATCTTCTCCTACATCGGCCAGTTCCAGCAGAGTCTCGGCTCGGCCATGGCGTTGGCGGTCATAGGGCTGCTGCCCGCGGCGATGCTGCTGATCGCCGCGCAACGCTACATCGCGGCCGGCCTGACAGTCGGCTCAGTCAAGGGATAGGCCCCATACGGCCTGCACCGGAAAGCAGAGGACTCCATGCACAGGACAACACCGCGGCGCCGGTTGTTCGGCGCCGGTGCGGCCGCGATCGCACTGGCCATGACGGTCACGACGGTCACCGCCTGCGGCTCGTCGTCGGACGACAGCGGCAAGGTCACGCTGTCGATGCTGGACTACTACACCACCGGCGGCGGTAACGACGCGGTGAACTGGTACATCAAGAAGTTCGAAGCCGAACACGCGGGCGTCGACGTCAAGCGGCAGAGCGTCCCGTTCGGCGATCTGATGCCCAAGGTGCTGCAGGCGGCAACTGCCTCCGACCTGCCCAACATCGTCATCATCGACAACCCGAACGTGCAGCAGGTCGCGGCCACCGGCCAGCTGCGCGCCTTCGACGACCTGCCCGGCTACACCACAGCGGGCTACTACGACGGTGCCATCAAAGAATGCGCGTTCCAGGGCAAGCACTACTGCTACCCCGTGGGCGCCAACTCCACCGGCCTGTTCTACAACAAGAAGATGCTCGACGCGGCCGGCGTCAAGCCGCCGGAGACGTGGGCCGAGCTGGTGACCGCGGCCAAGCAGCTGACCAAGCAACCCACCTACGGCATGGCGTTCTCCGCGCCGGGTGACGAGCAGGCGACCTGGCAGCTGGAGCCGTTCTTCTGGACCAACGGGGCCAGCCTGAGCAAGGTCGACTCCCCGCAGTTCGTCCAGGCCCTCGAGCTGTGGACCACGCTGGTCGAGCAGGGCTCGACGTCCAAGTCGATACTGCAGTGGGACCAGGCCCCGGAGCTGACCCAGCAGTTCCTGCAGAAGAAGACGGCCATGATGATCAACGGGCCGTGGATCCTCCCGGATCTGGACAAGGCCGGCTGGAAGTACCAGCAGGACTACGGCATCGCGGAGATCCCCGTACGGCAACCCGGCCAGAAGGTCATCGCCCCACTCGGCGGTGAAACCTGGACGCTGGGCAACTCCGGCGACGACGAGCAGAAGAAGCTGGCCTGGGAGTTCGTCAAGGGACTCCAGGAGTCGTCGGTCATGCAGCACATGACCAAGGCGATGTACTACCTGCCCACCAAGCCGGCCGTCACCGAGGAGTTCCTGAAGGGCGGACCGGAGTACAAGGTCTTCGCGCAGGAGTCGTTGACCGCCCGGCCGCGCACCACCGAGTACGGCGCGAACTACCCGAAGGTCTCACAGGCGATCTGGACGGCGATCCAGGCCGCCATCACCGGCACCAAGACACCGGCACAGGCACTCCAGGAGGCGCAACGGGTCGTGGCGTCCGTACCGCGACAGCAAGGCTGACCGGCCACCTGAGGCGTTGGTGTTCAGGTTTGGTCGCGGCGTGCCGTGGTGGCCAGCGTGACCGCGCTCATCGCAGGCATGGCGATCGAGCAGAAACCCAGCAGCGTGACACCGAGCACGACGGTCGGCAACGGCCCGGACGGACCCGTGGTCAGCAGCACCGCGGCGCCGACCGCGCCGAACGCGTATCCGGCCGGCATGGGGATCCGCGAACCGAACCGTGCGGTCAGGCGCCCGCTGGCGAACGCACCGACTCCGATCGCAACGGTCAGCGGGAAGATCGACATCCGGCGTGGAACGAGGTCTGCCGAAGAGATCCCTGCAGCAACCGGGATACGCACAGGAGCGTTCCGTAGAGACAGAAGTTGAAGATCAGGCCGGCTGCGGTGCCCGCGGAGAACCGGCGAGACGCGAAGATGCGCAGCGGCAGCATCGGTGCGGAGCGACGATGCTCGACGGCCACGAACAGCCCGCCGGCCGGCCTGTCGAGCTCGTCGAGGCGGCTATGCGGTCGGCTTGAGAATCTCGAGCATGGCGGTCGTCGCGGGCGGGTCGGGCGGCTCGCCGTACGTGACGGCGTAGATGTGCCGGGTGAAGCCATCGATCTCGGTGGTGTGGATCCCCGGCGTGCGGTGCGCCTGGAGTGCGAGGCCGGGCAGGGTGGCGACCGCCATGCCGGCTGCCACGAGCGACTGGATCACGACGATGTCGTCACTGGAGTACGCGATCCGCGGAGTGAAGCCGGCTTGCCTGCAGGCGGCGACCATCGTCGCGCGGCAGCGCTCGCATCCGCCTACCCAGGCGGAGTCGCGGTGGTCCTCCATGCGTTGGTCCGCCTCCTGGCTGACCAGATAGAGCGGGTCGTCCAGCAGGTGGGTCAGCCGGAAGCCCGCCTCCTCGTCCGGAGTGTCCGCGTGCCGGAAGACCAGAGCGATGTCGACGTGCCCGGCGCGCAGCATTCGCAGCCCGTCGACGGGGTGCACGTCGACCAGGTTCAGCTCGATACCCGGGTACGACGTGGCCAGCTCGGCCGCCGCCTTGGGGACGATCGTGCTGAGGACCGTCTGGAAGCCGGCGACCCGCACCCGCCCGGCCCGGAGCCCGACCTGGGCGGCGATCTCGACGGAGGTCGCCTCCACCCGTCCGATGATCTCCCTGGCCCGCTGGGCCAGCAGCTCGCCCTCGGGAGTGAGCCGGATGCCGCGGCCAACGCGCTGGATGACCCGGGCACCGATCGAGGCCTCCAGCCGCCCGAGGTGATGGCTGATCGACGGCTGGGAGTAGTGCAGCTCCTTGGCCGCCTCGGTCACCGATCCGTGGCGTGCGACGGCCTCGAGTACCCGAAGGTGCGTCAGGTTCATCCATCAAGTTTATCTATTGATGTGTGGAAGATTTGGCATTGGACGTCATGACCGCTGGCAGCGAGCATTGTTGTCATGACAGAGCAGATGACCATCCCCGTCGACTCGCCGCCCAGGCCCGGCCTGGCCGAGCTGGTCGCCCGTATCCAGTCACGCACCCGCCGGCGGGCGGACCCGCGGACCATCGCGAAAGACGTGGCCGACGTCCTGGCGGAGGCCAGGCCGGACGTCGACCTCCTGACCGAGGCCGAACGGGCCGGCTCGCCCGACGGCTACACCCGGCACACCCTGCACGCCGAGGCCGCGTTCTCGGTGTCCGCGGTGGTGTGGCGGCCGGGCCAGGTGACCGAGATCCACGACCACCTGGTGTGGTGCTCGTTCGTGGTGTTGCAGGGCTCCGAAACCGAGACCCTGTACGACATCGACGGCGACCGCCTGGTCGAGATCGGCGAGCGGCACCGGCCCGCCGGCTCGGTCAGCGGCGTGGCGCCACCCGACGACATCCACCGCGTCCGCAACACCGGCGACACGGTCGCGATCACGCTGCATGTGTACGGCGCGGACCTCAGCAACGGCAGCAGCGTGCGCCGCACCTACGAGCAGCGGCACGACCGCTGACGGGACCAGCACCTGAAGCTGCTCACCGTGTGCCGTCGTCCTGGTTTCGTTGGGCGAGGCGTTGGAGCTGCCCTTCGTGTACGTCGGCCACCCATTCCCAGCCAGGCTTGGCCGTTGGGCCGATCCGTGGGTCGGCGGGGACGCTGCCGTCTTGTAGGGCCTGCACGTACGCGCGGTCCAGTCGGATCCGTGCGCGGACCTGATCGCCCATGCCCACGGATCCGTGGCCGGGGACGAGGATGTCGACGTGGTTGGCCGCGTCCTCGACCAGTTGTAGTGCGGCGAGGTAGTCCTGGATCGGGTCCGCGGCGGCCACGTCGAGCATCGGAACCAGGACATCGGACAGCATGTCGCCGGCGACGAGTACCCCGCGTTCCTCGATCAACAGTGCCGCATGGCCCGGGGCATGTGCCTGATGCTCGAGGACGCGGACTCGCGGGCCGTCCCAGGGAATCTGCGCGGTGTCGGCGGGCAGGCCGGCGATGCGGCCGAACAGGTCGTCAAGCGGTACCTGCCCGGCGATTTCCGTCTCGAGCAGATGCTCGGCGATGCCGGCCTTCGCAGCTGCGTCCGACAGGTGCTCCTGGACTGTGGCCGCGCAACGCACCGTGCCGTAACGGGGTGCCGAGCCGAGCCGGGCGTGCCAGAGCAGGTGATCCCAGTGCGGATGGGTGGAGAACCCTGCCACAACAGGCTGGTCCAGCTCGCGAACGTCGTTCGCGAGCTGGGCCAGCTCGGATTCGGTCACGCCGGGGTCGATGAGCAACACACCGGCCGGGCCCTGCACCACAACGGCGTTGGTCTGCACGAACTCGCTCTGGTGGACCAGCACACCATCCGCGACCTGCCTCAGCACGAGCTCGTCTCCTTCGCGTCCCGGATGGCGTAGTGGTGCATCGTGACTCCGTACTCGAACGTGCGCTGCTCGAGCAGGTCGAGCTCGATGGGCAGGTCGTACTCGTCGAACAGCGGCCGGCCGAAGCCGAGGATCGCGGGATGGGTGGTGAGCAGCAGCTCGTCGAGCAGGTTGGCGCGGAGCAACTGGGTGGCCAGCGCCGCGCCGCCCACACTGATCGTGCCGTCGGTCTGGGCGCGGAGGGCGGCGAGCTGCTCGATCGCGTCGTCTCCGCCGATGATCCGGGTGTTGTGATCGGCACTGCGGCGGGTGCGGGAGACGAGCACCTTGGGCTTCGCGGTCCAGATCTCGCCGTACTCACGCAGAACGTCCGGCAGCGACGCGTCGTCGCGCGCCCGCGGCTGATATTCCTCCATCGTCTCGTAGATGATCCGGCCATGGACCATCAGCGCGAGCTCCCGTGTCCGCGCGTTGGCCTCGCGGTGCAGCTCCTCGCTGAGGCGAAGCCACTCCCCCGCGCCGTTGTCCCCCGGGACCTGCTCGATCCGCAGGTCGAGGGACACGTTCATCGCATACACGAACCGGCCCATCGTCACCTCATCCCCAGAGTGCTTGCGATTTGCAACTACTATATTGGGAGCGACCTACCTGTCAAGGAGGAGTTGTGGAACCACGGTCCGGGTGTCCGATCAACGCCGCCGTCGAGGTACTCGGGGATCGCTGGTCGTTGCTCGTCCTGCGCGACATCAGCTTCGGCGACCGCCGCCACTTCCGGGCGCTGCTCACCGGGTCGATGGAGGGCATCGCGTCGAACATCCTCGCCGACCGCCTCGTACGTCTCGTCGATGCGGGGATCCTCACCCGCGGCACCGCCGCCCGCGGCCAGCGCGCCCGCTACAGCCTCACCGAAGCCGGCATCCAGACCCTGCCGATCATCTGCGCCCTCGGCAACTGGGGCCTCGACTGGCGCCCGGGCAGCACCGAACTCCGCAACCGCCACCACCTCATCCGCGACGCGGGCCCGGCGTTCGTCGAGCAGCTCATGGACGAGCTCCGCGTTCGCCACCTCGACGCCCCACCAAAGCCGCACGACGGCCCGTCCGCCTTCGCACGCCTCGACGCCGCCTCCGCCGTCGAACAGGAACGAGTCGACTGAGCAGCACGACAAGCGCAAGCGCACCGAAGCATGCCGGCGCACTCGAAGTGTCAGGTCGGGTTGGACAGGTCGGTGTTAGCGTCTGCGAACGCTTGTGCGGCGAGGATGGCCTGGCGTCGGAGGGTTCGTGGTTCGACGACGAGGACGTCGCTTCCGAGCATTCGGATCACGGTGAGGGCGTTGTCTTCGTCTTCCAGGACGAGTTCGGCGTTGGCCCAGCCGTGTGGGTCGGGTTCGGAGATGGTTCGAGCGTGAGCCTGTACCCAACGCACACGGGTGAGGGCGCTCCCGCGCAGCCGTAGCTTGACGACGGTCCGTGGAAGCGTGTCGGTGTAGGAGTTGACTGTGGCCTGCCAGTGGACAACCAGGTCGAAGTCGGGACGGCGGGTGAAGGTCTGCTCTGTCGGGACCACGTGCTGGATGCGAGAGACCCGATAGGTGCGGTACTCCTCGTCCCGGATGGCGATCAGATACCAGTTCGCGCCTTTGCAGACCAGACCCAGCGGCGTGACGAGCAGATCGCGTTGTGAGGTGCCGTACCGGATGCGGATCAGGCGGTCGGACCAGACCGCCTTGTAGAGCTGGGGCAGCCATGGCTCCGGGTTGCTGACCGATCCCCAGGGCGTGGGGTCGAGATGGATGCGCTGCTGGGCGTGCTCGGCTTGGTCGCGCAAGGTCGGGTTGATGGCGGCCAGGAGCTTCAACTGTGCGGCCGTGGCATGCTCGGTGACGCCGAGGGCCGCCGCCGCGGCCGGAACACCGCTGAGAAACAGAGACTGCGCCTCGTCGGTGGTCAGTCCGGTCAGCCGGGTGCGATAGCCCTCCAGCAGGGAGTAGCCGCCGTGGTTGCCGGCCTCGCCGACGATCGGAATCCCTGCCGCGTTCAACGATTCGACATCCCGGTAGATCGTCCGCACTGTGACCTCGAGGGCGTCGGCCAGGTCCCGCGCCCGCATCCGGCCACGGGACTGCAGCAACAGCACGATGGACACCAGCCGGCTGGCCCGCATCCCAACATTCTGCCAAAGCAACTGACAGCAGATGTCAGCAGAGCTCGCTAGCGTCACAGCTGCCACCACAACTCTCGCGTTCTGGAGACGCCATGAGTAGGAAGACTGTCGACGAGACACCCGCTGACCAGCTGACGCTGCGGACTCGTTCACGTCGCGCGGCTTGGATCGCCGGGCCGTTGCCAGGGTTGCTGGCCGCTGTGCTGCTGCTGGGAGTGGCCGACTCGATCACCGGCCCGTACCTCGTGCTGTTCGGCGCCGACCAGGCACGGCTGTCGCCGTTGGCCATCGGGACGTTCGTTTCGGTCACCGGGCTCAGCGGCATGGTGATCAGCACCTGGCTCGGCCGGCGCTATGACCGGAATCCGAGCCGCCGTCCGCTGTTGCTGGCCGTCAGCGGATCGGCCGTCGGCTACCTGTTGCTGACGCAGACGACATCGTTTCCAGTGTTGCTCGTCATCGGCGCGGTGTTCCTGGGAACGGGTGCGGCGGCTTTCCCGCAACTGTTCGCGCTGGCTCGCAGTCATCTTGACCGGGGCGGCAGAACTGAACGGGCAACGCCCGCGCTACGGTCCATGTGGTCGATGGCCTGGGCGGTCGGCCCGATGGCCGGTGGTGCGATCCTGGCCGCCTACGAGTTCGATGGGCTCTTCCTGGCCGCGGCGATCTGTTTCGCCCTCGTCGCGGTGCCCCTGCTGCCGCTCCGCGTACCGCGGGCCGTTACGTCGGTCCCGAGGGGCACCCATCAAAGCGAGCCAGGCCGGCCGAAGTGGCTCGTTCCGCTCGTCGTGGCAAGCTTCGCGCTGTTCCACACCGCGATGTTCGCCGGCTCGGTCGCCCTGCCCCTCTACGTCACCGACGAGCTCGACCGCCCCTACGGCGACGTCGGTCTTATGTTCAGCGTGTGCGCGATCGTGGAGTTCGTCGCCGCACTCGCGCTCACTCGGATGCCCGCCCACGTCAACAGGGAACGCGTCATCCTGCTCGGCTTCCTGCTGTTCCTCGCCTACTTCGCCCTCATCGCCGTTTCCAGCAGCGTCTGGCTCATCGTCGCCGCCCAAGCCGCGCGCGGCACCGCCATCTCGGTCGTGCTCGCACTCGGCATCACCTACTTCCACGATCTCCTGCCACGCCAGCCGGGCCGGGCCACCACCCTGCTGTCCAACACCGCCGTCGCCGGGTCCCTCGTTGCCGGGATTCTCGCGGGTGCGACCGCGGAGGCGCTTGGATTCCGCGCAGCCCTCATCCTGTGCGGCGTACTCTGCGCCATCGGATGGCTGCTCCTCATCGCCGCACGCACCTGTCGCAACACCCCCACCCGAAACGACGCCTGAGGCTCCCCGGGCAGCCTGCGTTTCCGCGTGGAGCGCTGGAGGGCTTCAGTCGCGCGGGCTCGGGGCCACCTCGCGCACCATCACGCAGTTGCCCTGGCCCTTGGGCCGGTCGTAGGTGAAGCCTTCGCGCTCGTACATCGTGCGGGTGCCGTTATAGAGGAACGAGGAGTTCTTCTTCCGGACCCCGCCGGTGTCGTGCGGGTAGCCCTCGACCAGGCCGCCGCCGGCCTGCGCGACCAGTCCGACGGCTCCACGCAGGGCGAGCGCCGCCAGGCCCCGACCGCGAAAGCCGCGCTCGACCAGGATGCAGGTGACCCGGTAGTCGGGCAGGCGCTCGGCAGTGGCGAGGTACTCCTTACGATGCTGGATGTCGGGCAGCTCCTCCGGTGACCCGTACTCCGCCCAGGCCACGGCCCGGTCGCCGTGGTAGACCAACGCCGCGTGCGCGATCCCCTCGACCACCAGACGTTGCTTGAGCGCCCGGTTCCCCTCCGCGCTCTGCCCCTTGTCCGCACAGTCCGGATGGAACTTCGTGCACCAGCAGCTGGCGAACATGCCCCCGTTCCGCTCGACGAGAGCGGCGAAGTCGTCGAACGTCTCCGGCGTGAGCGCCCGGATCGTGAAGTCGGACATGCCGGCAACATACATCCCACTGCCGACAGGTCCACGGCGGTTCAAGATCCCCGACCCCCGCGCCGTGCATGGCGCGCGGTTCGATAGTAGGTGAGGAACATGTCCACACCACTGGTGATGAGCTCCTGTGTGCGCTTCTTGTTGATCCGCTCGCCGTAGGCGATGTGGGTGAAGTGGGGATAGAGGACGAGTCCGTAAAGCTGGACCAGGGCCAGATCGATGTCGGGGATGTCGAGCTCGCCGGTGTCGATTCGTTTGCGGAACTCCTCAGCGAGGATGGCAGATGTCGGGCCGGGGCCGTTGGCTTTCCATGCTCGGCCGAGCTCGGGAAACCGCTGTGCCTCGCTGGCGACCAGGTTGCGTAGCGCAAGCACCTGCGGCTGCGCCATACCTGCCACCCATCCTCGCGCTGTCTGCACGAGGATCTCCTGGATGTCGTCCGACTCGGCCAGGCTCTTCTCCAGGGCGATCGTCGCCTGTTGGAGTGCCTCCCTGAGGGCGTCGTGGACGACGGCGAGAAACAGCTCTCTCTTGCTTCCGAAGTGGTTGTAGATCGTCACCTTCGATACGTCGGCCTGTTCGGCGATGAGGTCGATGCCGGCTTCGAAGCCGCGAGCAAGGAATACCACGCGGGCGGCGTCGACGATTGCCCGACGCTTGAGATCGGCGCGCTCGCCGGTGGGCGTCCGTCGTCCTCCATCACTCATGTCTGCACGATACCAGACTGATGAACTGCCCCGTTCAGTTCAGCTGAACTGAACGGTTGCGTTCACATGAACTGAGCCGTACAGTTCATCTGACGGTCGGTCGAGGATCGACGCCTTCCACACCTGACCAAGGGAGTGCACACCATGTTGCGTGAGCCCGTACTGACCGCGGTGGTGCCCGCGGCGCCGCGCCGGGATCGCCGGACCGCACGGTTGGCGCTGTTGTCGTTCGCGATGCTGATCGTTTCGCTGGATCAGTACATCGTCGTGGTCGCATTGCCCGAGATCGGCCGTGACCTGGGCTACTCAGCCCAGACTCTGCAGGCGGTCATCAGCGCATACGCGATCGCCTCCAGCGGGTTGTTCCTGTTCGGTGGCCGGGCCGCGGACCTGCTCGGCCGGCGCCGGGTCCTGATTACTGGGCTGGTGATCTATGCCGTGGCGTCGGCCGTCGGAGGGCTGGCGACCGTGCCGCTCCTCCAGCTCACCGGCCGCGCTTTGCAGGGACTGGGTGGCGCGTTGGTCTTCCCCAGCACTTTGGCGATCATCAACACGACCTTCACCGAGGGCCGCGAGCGAAATCGCGCACTGAGCGTATGGGGCGGAGCCGGCGCTGCCGGCCTGGTCATCGGCGTTCTGCTCGGAGGAGTGCTCACCCACACCTTCGGGTGGCAGGCGGTGTTCTTCGTCAACGTTCCGCTGGCCGGCGTCGCGATCGTGCTGGCGTTCGCGCTCATTGGCGCAGACCGGGCACGTGAGGTGGGTCGGCGGTTCGACCTGCCCGGCGCACTGAGTGCCACCGCCGCGGTGACCCTGCTGGTGTTCGCGCTGGTGCGTGGACCAGACGCAGGGTGGGGCTCACCGAGGATCGTGGCCGCTGTGGTGGCCGGGTTGCTGCTGCTCGGAACGTTCACGGTGATCGAGCGGCGCAGCACCGATCCGCTGCTACCACTCCACCTGCTGACCAACCCCAGCCTCATCCTGGCCACGACCGTCGCGTTCCTTTTCACGGCCACCTTTGGGTCACTGCTGTACTTTCTGTCCATCCACCTCCAGGACGTCTGGGGATATGACCCGCTGGCCACCGGCCTCGGGTTTCTGCTGCCCACCGCGGTGGTGGTCTCCGGCTCGGTACTGGCCGGCCGCGTCGTCACCCGGATCGGCGTCCGGCGCACGCTGTTGGGCGCACTCGCCGTAGGCGCCGCAGGCGCATGCTGGCTCGGGTTCACCCTCACACCGGATGGCTCCTACGCCTGGCTGGTGCCCGGGCTGATCGCTGTCAGCATCGGCGACGGGATGGTGTTCACGACCATGTACATCGCCGCGTCGACCGGTGTACCCGACCGCCAGCAGGGAGTCGGTTCGGGGATCGTCACCACCGGTTCAGGGATTGGCGCAGCACTCGGCCTCGCCGTGCTGGTCCTGATCGCCAATGCCAACGCCCGCGGACTCCAGGGCGACGCGCTGCGAATCGCCACCAGCGGCGGGATCAGGGCCGCGGTCTTCGCCATCGCCGGCGGCATCGTGATCACCTCCCTGATCGCACTTACCACCCGGCGCCGCTCAGCTCAACTCACCTGACGGAGGTCGGGCACATGCGGATCGCAGATCGGACGGAGCTTCCGGGCGGAAGCAGGCGCCAGGGACGGGTGACCGCGTTGCAGGGTGCCGCCTTGTACCTCGGCGCGGTGCTCGGAACCGGCGTGGTCGCGTTGCCGAGTATGACCGCGCGAGCAGCCGGGCCGGCGTCACTGCTCGCCTGGCTCGCGCTGGTCGTTCTCTCGGTGCCGCTGGCAGCGACCTTCGCGGGACTTGCGGCGCGGTATCCCGACGCGGGTGGAGTGGCCACCTACGTCCGCCGCGCGTTCGGCACCGGCGCCGCGGCGGTGACCGGCTGGTGGTCGCGACGGTGCGCTACCCGCGTGGCTCGCTGCCGGTAGCGCGGTCGGCGAAGTCCCGCGCCGCAGCCTCGCCGTGCTGTCGACGGTCGCCGGCGCCTGCTATCTCGGAGTGGCGATCAGCGGCGCCGCGATCGAACCGCTCGTGCTCGCGTCGTCGGCGTCGTTCGCGGCGGTGTACGCGGCCGGCGCGGCCGCCGCGACCAGGCTGCTGCCACGGCACAGCCTGGTTCGCGCCGCGGCGTACGTCTCTGTCGCCCTTGCCTTGCTGCTGCTGGCCGCCACCGGCCGGTATGTCATCTTCCCACTCGCGATCGCCGTCGCATCCGTCGTGTACCAACGGCTACGGGCATCGCACCAGGCAAGCACCATCGAGCAGACCGCGTGACACAACCAGGCACGCCAGGATTGACGGGCTCGACGACCAGGCCGCCCTCTGACGCTGCCGCTACGTCTGGCGGTCGGTGGGTCCTTCTTGCCGGCGCGGCGACCGCTTCTGAGCGATCAGTACGTCGATGCCGTCCAGGATCCGCTCGAGGCCGAAGGTCACGTCGGCGTCGTGGACCTCGTCGGTGTACTGGTCGCCGGCCATCAGGGCGGCCAGGATCGAGTATCCGAGTTCGTGCAGCCGAGGTTGCAGGAATCGTGTCACCGCTGCCGGCTGGACGGAGGTCATGGTGCTTTCGCGCACATCGCGACGCGTGCTGGCGATCCGCCGGGCATAACCGTCCAGCAGCAACGCGCACGACAGGCTTTCGGTGGGACTCAGCCCGGCACCGGTCAGCACCTTCAGGATCGCCTCTGCCCAGCCGAGCATGTTCGGCGTCACCGGCGCTCCGCGGATGGGCAGATCGCAGAGCCAGGGGTGGACGTCGCACCGATCGACCATCGCCTGCGTCCAGACGGTCGCCGCGGCTCGCCAGTCCGGTGCGTCGGCGACCCGGTCCGGTGCCGGACCCCAGGCTGCGTCACCGAGCAGTACCAACAGCTCGTCGCGGGATCTGACGTACCTGTAGATCGCGTTGGCGGTCAGCCCAAGCTTCTGGGCGATCTTGGGCATCGACAACGCGGCGAACCCGCCGGCATCGGCGAGCTCGAGGGCCGCGCCGACGATCTGCTCGACGCTCTGCGTCGGCTTCCGGCCGAGCTTGTTCGACTTGGCGGGCAGGCCCCACGCCAGCACGAGCCCCGGTGGCAGGTCCGCATCGTCGGTCATCGTGTCGGTCAGCGGCATCAGGTCGGCTCCTCACGCCCCGCGGAACTCGGTATTTGACTTCGTGTGTACCTTACACTTTATATTAGTGTGGCCCACACACGAATACAGAGAATGCGAGCACGCCATGGGACAGCAGGATCACCACGACCGACCGGGTCGGCGACGACCGCGGTTCGACCTTTCTCGCCGGCTCGGAGTGCTGCTGACCGCGGCGTTGCTCACGAGCTCGGCGGCGGCCTGTGCAGGAGCAGGCGGAGCAGCCGGAGCAGCCGGAGCCAGGACGAACGACCGTGGCATGCCGGAAACTCCCGCGGACGCCGTGGTCTCGACCGACGCCGGCGTAGTACGCGGCACGCTCACCGCGGAGGCCCGGCTCTTCCAAGGAATTCCCTACGCCGCACCGCCGGTCGGCCGGCTCCGCTGGGCATCGCCGCAACGGGCCGCGTCCTGGCGTGGCATCCGGGACGCCACCAAGCCCGGGAATCGCTGTGCCCAGGCCGAAGGGCTGATCGACGAGGCCAGCACGACCGAGGACTGTCTCTACCTCAACGTCACCACGCCACGCGACAGCCGCGCACACAAGCTGCCGGTCATGGTGTGGATCCACGGCAACGGCTTCATCAACGGAGCCGGCAGCCTGTACGACGCACAGCAGTTGGCGAACAGCGGCCAGGTCGTCGTGGTCAGCCCCAACTACCGGCTGGGCATCTTCGGCTTCCTCGCCCATCCGGCGCTGAACCACGGAGGAGCTCGGCAACTTTCGGGGAACTTCGGCCTCGAAGACCAGCAGGCCGCGTTGCGGTGGGTCCAGCGCAACGCAACGGCGTTCGGCGGCGACCCGGGCAACGTCACGATCTTCGGTGAGTCCGCAGGAGGCACCAGCGTCTGTTCCCAGCTGGTCGCGCCAGGATCGGCAGGACTGTTCCAGAAGGCGATCCTGCAAAGCGCCCAATGCACCGGGCAGAAGTGGTCGCCCGGACCGCCGACCTGGTTTCCGCTGCCACGCTCCGAACGCGAGCAGCACGGCCTCGATGTCGCAGCCAAGCTCGGCTGCTCCGACCCGCGCACTGCCGCGGCCTGCCTGCGAGCCAAACCTACGGCCCAGCTCACCAAGTGGTCCGACGACGGCGTCGGATCAGGACCCACCGTCGGCGGTGGCATGCTGCCCCTCAGCCCGGATCGCGCCTTCGCAACCGGCCGCTTCAACCACGTACCGATCATCCAGGGAACCACGCGGGACGAGCACCGCCTGTTCACCGCGGCAATCGAAGCAGCAACCGGCCAGCTGACGACCCCCGCCAGCTATCGCGAAGAAATCCACACGCTGTTCGACCAGCCGGACGCCGAACGGATCCTGACCCGCTATCCCGTCGAACAGTTCCGTTCCGCCGGCGAGGCATTGTCGGCCGTCGTCACCGACTGGGCGTGGGGCTGCCCGGTCCTCGACCGAGACCGCGCACTCGCCGCACGGACACGCCTGTACGCCTACGAGTTCGCCGACGAGACCGCTCCGTGGTTCAGCACCCTCCCCAAACCCAACTTCCCGGCCGGCGCGTTCCACGGCGCCGAACTGCAGTACCTCTTCACCGACGAGCAACTCCCAGGCCCGAGCACACCCGCACAGCAACAACTCTCCACGACGATGATGCGCTACTGGACGCAGTTCGCACGCACCGGAAGCCCGAACGGTCCCGGCCTGCCACGGTGGCAGCCATTCCAGAACAAGGACCACGTCCAGTCACTCGCCACTCCAAGAATCACCTCGGCCGACCTCGCCCAGGAACACCAATGCGCCTTCTGGACCTCAATAGGCTCGTGACCTGATCAACCAAGTCCGCCATGTGAGGATCTGGGCCCGAGCATGGGTCAGGATGCCAGCACTGACTTATATAAGTGAGGACTGGTACGATCCTGGCCCATGCACGCGTTCGACATCCTGGGCGACCCGGTGCGCCGGCGCATTCTGGAGCTGCTCGCCGACGGTGAGCAGACCTCTGGCGCGATCACGGACGTGATCCGGGCCGAGTTCGGACTCTCCCAGCCGGGTGTCTCACAGCATCTGCGCGTGCTGCGTGACAGCGGGTTCGCGTCGGTGCGGGCTGAGGGCGCTCGCCGGTTCTACGCCGTCGAGTCCGCGCCGCTGAGCGAGGTTGACGCGTGGTTGGACCGGTTTCGCCGGTTGTGGGATCAACGCCTCGACGCTCTGGGAACCGAGCTGGCCCGGGGCCGGCGTGCAGCTCGCACTCCGGCTGGTGGGGCGCCCATCCGACCGGTTGGGTCCGGCACCGATGCGGACAAGACCGATCCATCGGCGAAGGGGACATGACATGAAAGACATAGTGGACGAACTGGCCGCCGCGCACCGGGCGATGGGCAAGGGCAGCGTGCCCGCAGGCAAGGCGTACACCATCGAGGTGCGGCGTCGATACGAAGCGCAGATCGACGACGTCTGGGACGCGATTACCAGCCCGGAGCGGTTGCGTCGCTGGCTGAGGCCGGTCACCGGGGATCTGCGGGTTGGTGGGAAGTTCGAGTTGGACGGTGGTGAGCACGGCGAGATCCTCCAGTGCGAACCGCCGCGTCTGCTAAAGGTGTCCTGGCTCTACGGAGCGGACGCCGACGCTTGGCCCGGCACGAGCGAGGTGGAAGTGCGCCTGGTCCCGGGCGCGACCGGCGATACGGAATTCGAGCTGATCCACGCAGCGGTCGTCGAGGAGCCCCTCTTCCCGACCTACGGCCCCGGTGCCGGCGGCGTTGGCTGGGACCTGCATCTCCTCGCCCTGGCCCGGCTGCTGGCCGGTGGCGAGACCGCCGACCACGAGGCGGTCCAGAAGTCGCCCGAAGGGCGCGAGTTCATCCGGCGCAGCGCCGCGGCCTGGGGCGAAGCTCACCTGGCCGCTGGTGGCGAACCGGAGCACGTCGCGGCCGCGGTCGAGGCCACCACCACGTTCTACGCACCCGACCCGACCTGACATCCCCGCTGCGGTGGGCCGACCGGCACCCCCACAGCAGGCAGGTTGTCGCACACCTGGAAGGAATGCGCGCCATGAAGTACACCAACTCGATCGAGATCGCCCTGCCGCGGGAGAAGGTGGCCCAGCTGCTCGCCGACCCGGCACACATACCGAAGTGGCTGCGGGGCCTGGTGCTGCACGAGCCGGTGAACGGGATCCACGGGCAGCTCGGTACCAAGTCGCGGGTCGTGATGCAGTCGGGGCAGCGGAAGATCGAGTGCACCGAAACGATCACACGCCGGGATCCGGCAGACCTGCACGGGATCCCGAAAGAAAGCGTCGTTCACTTCGACCGCGAGATCGTCGGCCCGGGCATGTGGAGCGTCGTGCGCGATCGGCTGACCGAAGCCAATCCGGACACGACGCTCTGGGAGAGCGAGAGCGAATACCGGTTCAGCAGCCTGCTGATGCGGCTGGTGGGGCTTCTCATGCCCGGCTCCTTCCACAAGCAGTCGCAACAGCACATGCAGGATTTCAAGGCGTTCGCCGAACAGGGAAAGGATGTCCGCGAAGGAAGGAACTGATCCGCACCCTGCTCCCACACCTTGCACCGATCTTGCAGAACCGGTGACGGCCGCCCACAATCAGCCCAAGCAGGCCAATCGGCAAGCTCGAGAGTGGGGGGATATGCGGATCCGGCTTTTCGGGGAGATGGAGTTCACTGTTGCCGGGCGGCGACTGGACCTCGGGACGCCGCGGCAGCAGGCGGTGCTGGCCGCGCTGATCGTCGACGCCGGCCATCCCGTGCCGACCGAGACGTTGATCGACCGGGTCTGGGACGAGGATCCGCCCGTCGAGGCCCGCAATGTCCTCTATTCGTATCTGAGCCGGATTCGCCGGGTGTTGAAGCAGGCGGCCAAGCTCACCGGTGAGCCGCCGGTACTTCTGGAGCGCCGGTATGCCGGTTACGTGCTCGAGGTCGATCCTGATGCCGTCGACCTGCATCAGTTCCGGCGCCTGATCGAGACTGGTCGCGATCCGCGGGGTTCCGACGTCGAGCGGGCGGATGCGCTGACCGAGGCGCTGGAGCTGTGGCGTGGCGCTCCGCTGGCCGGCGTGCAGGGCGAGTGGGTTACGCAGGTACGCCGAAGCTGGCGCCAAATGCGGCTGGACGCGGTGCTGCAGTGGGCGCAGGCCGAGCTTCACCTCGGCCGTACCGCCGCGGTGATCTCCACCTTGCCTGACGTCATCGCGGAGTATCCGTATGTGGAACCGCTCGAGGGCCTGTTGATGCGAGCCTTGCACGCCGAGGACCGCGACGCCGAGGCGATCGATCGATACACCGCCGTACGCGACCGGCTGGCCGAACAACTGGGCACCGACCCCGGCGCCGAACTGGCCACGCTGCACCAGTCGATCCTGCGCGGCGACCTCCCGCCGCTGCTGCCCGACCAACCCGCCGCCACGACCAACCAGCTGGCCGTGCCCGCGCAGCTTCCGCCCGACACCTACGCCTTCACCGGCCGCGAACCAGAGCTGGCCCGGCTCGACACGATGGTCGCCGAGTCGAACCAGCAGCCGACCGCTGTGGTGATTTCGGCGGTCTCCGGTACAGCCGGCGTGGGCAAGACGGCGCTGGCCGTGCACTGGGCGCACAGCATCCGTGACCGCTTCCCCGATGGGCAGTTGTATGTCAACCTGCGTGGCTTCGACCCGGGCGGGCAGGTAATGAACCCCACCGACGCGGTCCGCGGATTCCTCGACGCTCTCGGAACACCGCCAGAACAGATCCCAGTCGACCTTGCCGCTCAGACCGCGCTGTATCGCAGCCGGCTGGACGGGAAACAGGTCCTGGTGGTGCTGGACAACGCCCGCGACACCGACCAGATCCGCCCGCTGCTACCAAGCTCCGCCGGCTGCCTGGTGGTGGTGACCAGCCGCAACCAGCTCACCAGCCTCATCGTGACCCAAGGCGCCCACCCGCTGACCCTGGACCTGCTCACCACCACCGAAGCCAGGCAACTACTGTCCCGCCGCCTCGGCCCCGAACGGATCACCGCCGCACCGCAAGCCGTAGACGACATCATCGACTCCTGCGCCCGCCTGCCCCTCGCCCTGGCGATCGTGGCCGCCCGCGCGGCCACCTACCCCACCTTCCCCCTGGCCGCACTCGCCGCCGAGCTCCGAGACACCCACGCCAGACTGGACGCCTTCACCACCACCGAAACAGGCACCGAAACAGGCACCGGGAGTGACGTACGGGCGGTGTTCTCCTGGTCCTACCGGCAACTCAACCCAGCCGCCGCCCGGCTGTTCCGGTTCCTTGGCCTGCACCCCGGCCCGGACATCTCCGCACCGGCAGCGGCGAGCCTGGCCGGCATCCCGCCAGAACAGGTTCGCCCCATCCTCGCCGAGCTCACCCAGACACACCTGGTCAGCGAGAACACCCCCAGCCGCTACACCTTCCACGACCTGCTCCGCGCCTACGCCAACGAACTCGCCCACACCCACGACACCCAGGCCGAACGCACCGCTGCTGTGCACCGGATCCTCGACCACTACCTGCACACCGCCCACCGCGCGGCCCTGCTACTCAACCCGACCCGAGATCAGATCACCATCTCTCCGCCGCAAGCTGGTGTGACACCCGAAGACCTCGCCGACCACGGGCAGGCCATGGCATGGTTCAGCACCGAACACCCCGTCCTGCTGACAGCCCTCGACCAGGCAGCCAGCGGAGGGTTTGCTTCCCACACCTGGCAGCTGGCCTGGACCCTGTTCGACTACCTGCACCGACGCGGACTTTGGCGTGAGCGTGCGGTCGTCGCGGAGGTCGCCTTGTGTGCGGCACGGCAGCAGGGCGACCGGGAGACACAAGCCCGCACCCATCGCCATGTCGCCCTCGCCTACCAGCCGCTCGGACGCTTCGACGAGGCCCACACTCACCTACAGCAGGCCCTCGATCTGTACGGCGAGCTCGGTGACCACACCGGCCAAGCCCGGGCCCATATCGGCTTCGCGCGGATACTTGAGCAGCAAGGCCGCCACACGGATGCGCTCCACCACTCCGAACAGGCGTTAGACCTGTACCGAGCCGCCGGCAACCGAATGGGACAGGCCCATGCGCTCAACAGCATCGGCTGGTCCCACGTACTGCTCGGGCACCACCAGCAGGCACTCACCTCCTGCCGGCAAGCCCTTGGACTCCATGAGCAGCTCGACGACCCTGAGGCTGAGGCGGCCACCTGGGACAGCCTCGGCTATGCCCACCACCACCTTGGTCACCACCAAGAGGCAATCGCCTGCTACCGCCATGCCCTTGACCTGTTTCAAGTGACTGGACACCGCTACCACGAGGCAGATGTTCTCCTCCGCCTCGGCGAGACCCAACACGCCAGCAGAGACCACGACACGGCCCGTATCAGCTGGCAGCACGCGCTGGACATCCTCGAAGAACTCGGCCATCCCGACGCCGAGGACGTACGCGCAAAACTCCACCACCTCGACCCACCCGCCCACGACTTCGCACCATGTTCGGCTCCACGACGGCGGTAGCACGGCACGCGTTCGCCGTCGGCCTACGGCCGCACGCAGTCGCGTGATTCACCTCTGTTGCCTGGCGATCGCCGTGTCCACGACCGGCCGCGGGTTAACGCGGGCCCCTTACCCAAGGCGATCGCCAGGGCCGATCGGCTGCTCGCGCTCGAGCTGCACAGAAGCCACTCGCCGTTCCTCCCCCAACCCGGCTCGTCGCCGGCCTGCTGGCTGCCTGACATACGAAGGCGCCTCCCCCGTGCCAGCCCAGCGGACGCTCGAGTGAGCAGGCGGCATGGTCCGTGGAGGCGGCCGTCGCGGGGACCGAGCGGCCGGGAAAGTCGCCGCAGCACGATGCCTGACCCGAGCCGACTTCCGCCCGTCGCAGGCGGGCCGAGCCCTCGTTCAGCGCAGCCATGGAACCGCCACCGGTCCGCAACGACGGCCGGCGTTGCCGACCTCATGAACGTTGCGGAAAAGCTGTCGTCGGCGCCGCCGAACAGCCAAGCGCTGTCCCCGTTTCGGCCATCTGGACGTGGAACCCGAGGCTGTGGCCGGCGCGAGATCTCAGTCTTGATCGTGCGGCCGTTGGTGGTGTTGGTCGATGTGGTGCTGGGCTTGGCGGAGCTGGTCTTCGAGGGTGATGATGCGGCAGGCTGATTCGAGGGTTGTTCCCTCGTCGACGAGTTCTCGCACGCGGGCGGCCAGGCGTAGCTGGGCGCGGGAGTAGCGGCGGTGTCCGCCGGCAGAGCGTTGTGGCTGGATCAGGTTGATGTCGTCAAGGCTGCGCAGGAAGCCGGCGGTTGTTCCGAGCATTTCGGCGGCGCGGCCCATGGTGTAGGCCGGGTAGTTGTCGTCGTCGAACTTGTCGGCCGCCTCTGAGCTCGCCGCGGTCGCATCCTGGGTCATATGCGGGGTCGCATCTGGTGGTTCTGGGGTCATCGCGCCTCCACGGCGGGTCTACACATGTCATGGGGCCCCGGTGCGGAATGGCACCGGGGCCCCAGGGTTGGGTTTCATCACTGTCATCCGACCTGGTGGTCGGGTTGGGGTACCCGCGGCCGCCTACGAGGGCGGCACCTACGGGGATCGCCTATGTGTGACCGAGAACCACCAACTTCCAATCTGATGGGACTGCGGTACCCGCGCGGAACGACCGCGGCGGGCGATCCAATGATGTGGCCCTTCCCTCCTTTACCGTCCAAGGTGCCTTCTTGTTCCTTACATCTGTGCTCACGCCGCCAGGGAGCCAGCTGGCCCCACCGGCGGCGCCAGCTGGCCGGAGCCGCAGTCCTGCCGGACCCGGCCAACTGGCTATCACCGTCTCCGCGGGCAGTTCGTCATCTCCCGCGCCTACGTGACGTTATCTCTCGTTGGTGCTGACTATGTTACATGCGCCTGCCACTGATTTTCTACCCCAGGCACCATAGATTTTTTCGCGGCCATGGACGCGACCCAACTACGCGCCCGGCGGTGACCGCGGCCCGGCTCCAGTTCTCGGTCGACGACGGCGCCACCTGGCAGGACGCCGGCCTGTCGGCCCTGGGCGGCGGACGCTACCGCGCGACGGTCGAGCATCCGGCGCTCCCGCAGACCAAAGTGACCTGGGTGAGAGGTCAGAAGACGCCGCCGCCGGCCCCGAGGTTCTGCCCTGTTACCCAGCGCGCCGCGTCGGACGCCAGGAACACGGCGGCGTCGGCGACGTCGAGTGGGTCGCCGATGCGCTTGAACGGCGACATCTCGGCGGCGACGGCTCGGTCGCGTTCGGGCAGCAGGTCGGTGTCGGTGAACCCGGGAGACAACGCGTTCACCGTGACTCCGCGCGGGCCGAGCTCCTGGGAGAGGGTGCGGACGAACTGCTCCACCGCGCCCTTGCTGCCGAGGTACAGCGACGTGCCGGTGAACAACATCTTCGTACCGCCGGTCGAGACGGCGATGATCCGGCCGCCGTCCCGGACGCGTCGGGCCGCTTCCCGTAGCGCGAAGAAGGTCCCCTTGGCGTTGACGCCGAAGATGTGGTCGTAGTCCGCTTCGGTGCAGTCGACGACGGGCTTGATGACCGCGACGCCGGCATTGGCGACGACGATGTCCAGCTGTCCCAGCTCTGACTCGGCTTCGTCGAACATGTGGTGGATCTCCTCCAGCCTGGCGAGGTCGGCCTGGACGGCGATGGCCTTTCCGCCAGCCGACTGGACCTCCTCGACCACTGCAGAGGCAGCGTCCTTGTTCGTCACGTAGCTGAACGCGACGGATGCGCCGCTGGCGGCCAGTCGTTCCACGGTGGCCCGGCCCACGCCGCGGGACCCGCCGATCACGAGGGCGTTCTTGCCGGCAAGCTCAACGTTCACAGCGATCTCCCATGTCTCGCTCATGCATTCACTCTCTCGACCAACGCGTCGACGACCGCCTGGAACCCGTCAGGCGGATACAGCAGGTTCATAGGTCGATCGTCGCCGCCTGGGGGTCGGTGAACAACGGCGATGTGTGAAACGATCGATTCCTGCCAGGAATCGATCCTGGGCGCCCGACCGCACAGCTGGAGCATGCCCGTGGAGCTGGACCAGATCCGCCTCGTCCTCGTCCTCGCCGAACAGCTGCATTTCGGCCGGACCGGTCAGCGGCTGCACATCTCCCAGGCACGCGTGAGCAAGCAACTCGCCGCCCTCGAGCGAGAACTCGGCGGCGTCCTGTTCGACCGGTCCAGCCGGCACGTACGGCTCACACCGCTCGGACAACAGTTCGTGAGCCAGGTCGGCCCGGCCTACCAGAACCTTCTCGACCGCGTCGCGCACCTCCACGACGCGGGGCAGCCGCGGATCCGGATCGGCTTCCTTCCCACCACCGGCGGCGCGGCCCTGGGCCGGGTGGTGCGCGCGTTCGAACACCGCCACCGAGAGATCACCGTCCAGTTGAAGGAGATTCCCTTCGACGACCCGTACGCAGCGCTTCGCGACGCCGACATAGACGTGCTCGCCAGTTGGCGCACACCACCCGAGCCAGGCATCACCGTTGGGCCGACCATCGACCGCCCGGAACGCGTCGCGATGCTTTCCACCAAGCACCCACTGGCCAACCGGACCAGCGCCTCGGTACTCGAAGTGGACGACTGGGCACAGGCGGCGAACGTCAGGCCGCAGGCGATCCGCGAGGCGTTCCTCCCTCCGACCGCATCGGACGGCACACCGATTCCGCGTTCCCCGCTGGAATACACCAACCTGCAGGAACTGCTGTCCCTGGTCTCCAGAAACCTGATCGCCCACGCCACGGTGACCTCGGCAGCCGAGTTCGCACACCGCGACGACATCGTGCTGATCCCCATCCACGACCTCCCCCCGATCGACCTCGCCCTGCTGTGGTGGACCGCCCACGAGACCGAGACCATCCGCACTTTCGCTCAGGTCGCGCGCGGCGTGTTCCGCGTCAGGCGCCCCGAACTGGCGAGCTCGAAAGACTTGGCAGAGGTTGAGTAAGCCACCCGTCTGAGCATCCACGTCAAATCCTTTACCTGCGGACCGATGAGTTCGCGCGGGTGCTGGCGGCCTGTGTTGGGGTCAATTCCGATGGTCCGATCACCGGACCCACTCGAAGGGAGCCCACCATGGACCGGGTCATCGTTGTCGAGTTCATCAGCCTGGACGGCATCGTCTCCGACCCCGACGGCCAGGACGGCACGCCGACCGGTGGCTGGGCTTTCGGCATGGGGCGGGGGCTGTCGCAGGCGACAAGTTCCGGATGGGCGCCATGCTCGAGAGTGGTGTGTTGCTGTTGGGCCGCGCCACCTGAGAGAGATTCGCCGGGATCGGGCCGGGCCGCTCCCGGTTCGGCGCCGAACCGGCCGACTTCACCCTGCTGCCGGCCATCCGGATAGGCGCCGCCGTGCTCAGCAGATACGAGTCAAGATGATCCAACATGGCATGAATCGTCGGTGTCCACCGACCAGCCGCGTGACGCACCGTATCGCCGACTCGTACCGCACCAACCCTTTTTCCGCTGGCGCGATGAGTTCTGACCCCGGCGCCGGTATGTATCGACGAGCTCGCCGGAGCACTCGGGGCGGGCGAACCGAACCGCAAGGGAGAATCCGATGTCAGACAGCCGTCCGGAAGACCAGGCCGCCATCCAGGCCGTTATGGCCGACTCCTACAAGGCGTGGTCGGCGGGTGACGCCGACGGCATGGTCGCCAACTACACCGAGGACGCGACCGCCATCATGACCGGCTCGCTCCGCGACAGCCGTGACGTTATCCGCGAGAACATGGCCCTGGCCTTCGCGGGACCGCTCAAGGACACCTCGACCTACAACAAGCAGCTGAGCATCCGCTTCGTCGGCGGCGACGCGGCGATCGTCGTCAGCGAGTCCGGCATCCTCTTTGGCAACCAGACCGAGGTTCCGGACGCGGCCAAGGTGAACAACACCTGGGTGCTGGAGAAGCGGGACGGCCAGTGGCTGATCGCCGCTTACCACAACAGCCCCGCGCAGGCGCCGGAGCAGTAAACCCCTGCCGGTGCAAGGCAGTTAGCGCGCGTAGTGGTGCAGGGTCCTCATCGCCGACCGATGTTTCCGCCCTGTCGTCGACCGTGTGGAGGTCCCTGGGAGTCGAGCTCTCTCTATTGAGTCAAACTTTCCGGGATGGTCCGAGGTGAGCGCGTCAGGAAGGGATGACGGTGATGACCAGGAAGGCGTCGCCGGTGCCGGTGGAGCGGCTGCGGGTGGTGCTGCCGGTCCTGAGTGGCCAGATGACGATGGTCGAGGCCGCGCGGCCCAGAGACCACCCTGGCCGACCTGGGCTCGCTATCCTCACGTGAGTGGAGCTCACCTCGGTCCAACGCGAGCAGGACGCGTTCCAGCAGCAGCTGACCGCGGCACAGATCTCCGCGCTGTGCGAGCGGGCATTTGGGCCAGAGGTGTCCATACGGTCGGCGGTCGAGCTCGGCAACGGTGGCTACAACACGACCTACCGAATCGACCTGGACCCTGAGCGGGTGATCCTGCGCGTCGCACCCGCGCCGGAACGGCAGTACCGGTCGGAGCGGGAGCTGCTGCGTAACGAGTACGCCGCGCTGCCGTACTTCGCGCCGGTCGCGGCGCTGCTGCCGCGCACGCTGGCCGCCGACTTCACCCACGAGCTGATCGGCCGGGACTACCTGTTCCAGTCCGAGCTGGCCGGCGTGCCCGTGCCGGAAGGGATCGGCCGCTATCCACGCCCGGAGTGGGTCTCGATGTACCGCCAACTGGGCACGATCACACGCCACATCCATGACGTACGCGGGCCACAGTTCGGCCCAATCGCAGGTCCGTGGTTCGCGACCTGGAGCCAGGCCCTCCTGGCCGAACTCGACGCCATCGCCGCCGACCTGGACACCGCGGGGCTGGAGGCCGCCGACATCCGCACGCTCGCCGCAGCGGCCACCCAGCATCGCAGCGTCCTGGACCAGATCACCGAACCCCGCCTACTCCACGGCGACCTGTGGACCATCAACCTGATGCTCACCCCCAACGCCCCCCAACCAACCATCTGCGGCCTCTTCGACTGCGAGCGCGCCAGCTGGGGTGACCCTGCCGCCGACTGGACGATCCGCATGGCGCTGCGCCGCCCCGGCACCGAACGCGACACGTTCTGGCAGACCTACGGCCCACCCGACAACTCACCGAACGCACGACTGCGAGCCCTCATCTACCACGCCCGCCACACCGCCGCCCTCCTGCTCGAACGCCACCGCCACCACAAACACGACGAGGACCTACGCCTCGAGCTTCATACAACGATCACACAACTCAGCTAGAACGTCACCTGCAGACCACCACAGCGTCGAGCCCTGCCGACTGCCACCTCTCACAACGGCCCTTAAGCCTCACCGAACCAGCGTCCGAACCGACGAGTGGACCCATGAGCTTCCGCCCGCCCGGTAACGTGCGTAAGCATGATCCAAACTCCGCCGCTGGAGATCCGAACTTGCCAAGTCTGGTGGGCTCGGCACAACTCAAAACTGGCAGGCTATGCCTCCCTCCTGAGTTCGAGCGAGCGTGAGACGGCGGCGGCCTACCGCCAGGATGCTGACAGGAGACGGTTCATCGCCGGGTGCGTCATCTCCCGGCTCGTCCTGGCCGGCTTGCTGGGCCTCCCGGCCGCCCAGGTTCCGCTGGATCGTCGCTGCCAACGTTGCGGCGCACCGCACGGCCGCCCACGCCTGCATGGCGAGGAGATCGCGTTCTCAGTGTCACACTCCGGTGACCGAGTGGCCGTCGCATTCGTCCGGCATGCGCAAGTCGGTGTCGACGTAGAAGCGATAGACCGTTCCGCCCAGTCGCCGGAAATGCTCGACGCGGTACTCGCACCATCTGAACGAGCCGAACTCGCAAGCTTCCAAGGACCGGACAGGCCCCGCGCCTTCCTGACGTACTGGACTCGAAAGGAGGCTGTGGTGAAGGCAACCGGCGATGGTCTGGCAGCTCAACTCCCCGGCATCGTCGTATCCGCCCCTGACGAGCTGCCACAACTCATCAGCTACGGTGAGTGCGCCACGCCAAGATTGACTACGATGGCTGAGCTTCACCCCGGAAGAGGCTACGCCGCCGCGCTTGCGGTCATCGGTGAACGCCCGACATCCATAACAGAGCTCGATGCTGAGGCGATCCTCGCCCAACAGCTACGCCCTCGTGAGATGAGCCCAAACGGTTCGCCAAGGTAAGGCCGGGCATGGTCACGTCTTCTCGCGGGGTACGTCTGCCGTTGTTCTCTGGTGCGGTAGCCGCGCCGCTGCTGCTGTTGGTGATCGGGATCGATGGCGCGACGCGTGCCGGGTACGACACCTGGCGGCACGGGTGAGCCGGTATCGCACCGCTGTTGATGGCTTCGCAGTCGCGAAACGGCCAGTTCGTCGGTCATCCGGACAATCCGGCAACGTGACGGCGATAGTGGGAACGTCGGGAAGTGCTGGCACAGTCGACGGAGCGCCCCCGCAGCAGCCGCACCCCGGGACGTTTGTAGCCCGCAGACGCCGCCACGAAGGATGTGCGGAGACTGTGCGAACGAACCATACGATGAACACGTGTTTGCTCGTTCGACTGATTCGTCATCGCTATCGAAGGAGACACGATGCTCCAAAGATGGCGGAACCTGCTCACCGTGCTCGCCGCATGCGTGATCACCATCGGCTTCACGGCAGGTCCCGTACACGCAAGCAGCCAAAGCAAGCCGGAGCACCAGAAGACAGATATTCAAATCCGTAAGAGCAGCACTCTCCATCTACGGATGGCCACGCCTGAGGGCCCAATCCAACAGGCCGACGCTGAAGGCTGCAGCTGGGAGATCACCGCCAGTGCTGTCGGACATTACGACAGCCAGACAGGTACACTTCAACTTATCGAGGGCTTCTACCAAGCCATCACCAGCTGCGACTTCAACGTGTCATCGATCGACGCTACGGCCAAACTGTGGAAGAACGATCTCCCCGTAGACGTCGCACAGCCCTGGATATGTGAGGACTGCAACGGATCCATCTCGGGAGCTTCCATCCTGTGCGCGGGTATTACTTGCGCAGGAAGCTATGTAGTCTCCCATACGTTCACAATCTGGCTCTACGATCCCAATTTCTGGCCGCCCCCCGCCGGCGACGGCTGCCAGATCCTGGGGCCGGACCAGCAGTTGCTTTCTTGTACCCATGACACGAGCGACGACCCCATGGTCTTCCCGCCTGTGCTGTGATCCGAGGGAGTTCGCCGTGCTGAGACAGAGTTCAGCACCGCGTGATCCATGAAGTCAGTCATTGTCCGTCGCCGGGATGTAGGCGCCTGGCACCTGGTTCGGTGCGTAGATCTTGGTCTCACCCGGGTAGGGCTTCGTCCAGTCGTGTGCCTCGTACCAGGAGAGGTGGTTCATCAGTTCGGGGCTGGCGGAGTCGGCTTTGGCGAGTGTTCCGGTGAACCGCTTGTCGGGCGAGTCGAGGCAGTCATCGCTGACGTCCGGCGGTTATGGTCGGCATCGCGACTTCCGGCTGCGGTTGACGATTCACGATGCCGGCGTTGGTCCCTTCGCGAAGATTGCCTGCCAAGTCTGGAACGGCACATGGCGCATGCGGCGCCGCGCGTTCGTTCCACAGGAGCTTGGAGATTCGGGTGCGTGAACTCACCAACACGTTTTACGCACTCGCTCCAGGAACGAGTCTCCACCTGGACAGAGACGCCGTCCGCGTGGTTCGACCCGACATCAACCGTCGCACGCTCCTGCCACTTGCTCGGATCGATCACGTCGTCGTGTTCGGCGGCGCGACGGCAAGCGATGAACTTGTCTGCCGCCTGGGAGCCGATGGGAAGTCCGTCACGCGGCTGACCGGACCTGGACGCTTCCTGGCCAGAGCATCCGGCGGCCTGCGTGCGAACCGTCACCCGGGCAGGCGCCGTACCGGGCACACGACAACGTCGATCAGCGTGTCGCGAAGCCTGCGAAGGAATCGGCACGCGAGTGGGCCTTGCGCTCGTAGCGCATGGTCAGTCGTCGGTGTCCGGTTGTCATGCGTCAAGAATGTGGCAGGAGTTGATCTTGCAGTCGCATTTGTCCAGCGTGGGGGCGGGCTGGTGAACTAGAGTGCCTTGGCTATGAGCGATGTGAGGATTCGACCGGCGCGGCTTCCCGATGACCTTGACCAAGTCTGTGAGCTGTACGCGGAGACGGTCGGGTGGCACGCTGAGCAGTGGCCGGAAGATTTCAGGATGACCGATGTACGAGGGTCGGTCCGTGAAGGTCTCTCGAATGCCGACGCGGACAACGGTTTGCACCTACTTGTCGCTGAAGTCGGCGATGGACGACTGGCCGGGCTGGTGGCTGGATTACTCCGACCTAAGCCCACGCAGGCGGTTGCAAACTACGACGGGCCGGTTATGCATGTCAATGACCTCGTGGTCACCGGGGAGTATCGCCGGCGAGGGATAGGTGCTCTGCTCATGAAGGGATTGGAGCAGCTGGCCAGCCAGCATGGGGCGGTGGCGGTGACGTTGCAGGTGCACAGCCAGAACCACACGGCTGGAGAATTCTATCGGGAGCAAGGGTTCCGTCCGGTACAGATCGAAATGCGCAAGGACATCTCCGATGACGAGCTTTCACCGTGATCGAACGTCGAGATAAGCCTGTCTCGGCGTAAGATCGCCGAGCGCCTGGTGCGGGCGGATGGTGTTGTAGGTCTGGCGGAACAGGTTCGTCTCCACCGCCAGCGCGTCACCGTCGGGGATCTCGCAGCGGAACCGGCCTTGGTCCATTGCCCAAACCGCCGATGTGCGGTCTGGAACGGCACCCCGAAGCCCGGCGGCAGGTCCTGCCAGGAACACCCGCTGGTCAACACGTACACGATCGCGGTCAGCACCGCCCGATCATCCAACGGCGCCGTGCCACCGCCCTGCGGCCGTGGCTGGAACCGGGGAATCAGCGGCTCCACCAGCACCCATAACTCGTCCGGCACCAACCGCAGCGACAACCGATCCCTCACAGACCAAGATCATCGCCGATCACCCGCTCGAAACCACGTAAGACAAGCTCTTAGCGGGCTTGATCTCGGAGAGCGTCGAGGCGCTCCCGGATCAGGTCGTGGCGGGTGAGAAAGCGTTCCGGACGTAGCGTTTCGACATCGAGCCCTTCCGCACGCAGCTCTGCGGCGAAGTCCGTGCCCGAGGCCGCGGAACGGTTGGCGGCCGCCTGGATCAGCCGGTAGGCCTTCTCGCGTTCGATGCCACCGCCCAGCGCGTCGGCCAGCACTGTCGAGCTGTAGACCAGCCCGTGGGTCTGATCGATGGCTGCCCGCATACGCTCCGGGAACACCTCGAGCCGTGATATCACGTCGGTCGCCAGCGTCACCTGGTAGTGGCTGACCTGCAGGCAGTCCGGAATCACGACTCGTTCGACCGCGGCGTGGGCGAGGTCGCGTTCGTGCCACAGGGCAACGTCCTCGAGCATCGTGGTCACGTGACCGCGCAGGATACGTGCCAGCCCGCACAACCGCTCGCTCGATGTGGGATTGCGCTTGTGCGGCATCGCGCTCGACCCCTGGTATGCGGACGAACGGCCCTCCTCGACCTCACGCACCTCGGTGCGCTGGAGCAGCCGGAACTCCAAGCCGATCTGCTCGACGCACGCACCCAGCGTCGCGACCGCCTGGACCAGCTCGGCATGGCGATCCCGGGCAACCACCTGCGTGGGCACGTCCTCGACCCCCAGTCCGAGTGCGCCACAGACGTGCTGCTCGACGAAGGGGTCGATCAAGGCGTACGTGCCGACCGATCCCGAGATCGTTCCGACTGCAACGGCATCCCGCGCGGCGCGCAGCCGACGGATCGACCGATCGGCGGCGAAGGCGAATCCCGCGAGCTTGTGCCCGAACGTGGTCGGCTCGGCGTGCACCCCATGCGTACGGCCGATACACACCGTCTCCCAGTATTCCAGTGCCTTCTCCACAAGGACATCGCGAAGTTCTCCGGCCGCCTGGAGGAGGAGATCTGCCGAGCGCGCCAACGTGTGGCCGAGTGCGGTATCGACCAGGTCGTAACTCGTCATTCCCAGGTGCACCCATCGCGCCGACTCGGCTGGCACGTCCTCGCAGAATGCGGCGAGGAACGACAGCACCTCGTGATCACGTTCGCGTTCGTGGTCCATCACCCGGAGCACTGATGGAACGCGCGCACGCCGAATGTCGGCCAATGCGGCTTCGGGCACGTTTCCCAACTGGGCCTGGGCTTCCGTGGCGAGTACCTCCACCCTGACCCAGGTGGCGTAGCGTTCGGCGTCGGACCATAGTTTCGCCATCTCAGGGCGGGAGAATCGGGAAATCATTCCAGCGGACTCCTTGTCGACCGAGGATCAGCGGCGCGGGCATACAGCTCGAACCGTAGTGGGAAAGCCCGCTCTACCGTAAGCTGAGCGCGCGACGCACGCCGCTCTGATCCGCTCTCGTACTATCCGGCATCGTAGGTAGTCCACCAGACCTTGGAATGTGCCACCGCCTTCAGAGGAAAGCGAGGTTCCCATGTTGCCGAGACGTCACCTGCTCGCTTCCGGCGGGCTCATCCTCACGGTTGGCATGCTCGGCTCCGCCTGCGGCAACGACGAGCCCCCATTCGGGGATGAAAGGGGTGGGGGGATGAAGCACTCGCTGACATCCTCCCCATCCGGGCACGACGACATGCCCGGCATGGACATGCCCACCGGAGATGGGCTCCTCGCCACGATATCCGGCTACACGTTCGCCGCGGACACATCCTCGCTGCCCGTCGGCAAGCCGACCTCGCTCACGTTCCAGATCACCGGCCCGGGCGGCAAACCGGTCACCACGTTCGAACCGGACCAAACCAAACTCATGCACTTCTATCTGATTCGCTCGGATCTTGGTGGGTTCCAGCACGTGCATCCGGCCATGGCGGCAGATGGCACCTGGACCGCACCCCTTGGTACCGTGCAACCCGGTACGCACCGGGTCTACGCTTCCTTCATCGTCAAGGACCGTTCGGGAAACACCACGCCGCTGGTGCTGAGCCGGGCGATCTCCGTTCGTGGTAAAGCTCGCCCGGTGCCATTGCCCGCCGCATCGGCGACCACGAAAGTCGACGGCTACACACTGACGGTGAACTCCCGCGAGCTGATGGCCGGCATGGAACACAAGCTCACTGTCGAGATCTCCAAAGCCGGGCAGCCGGTCAGGAACCTGCAGCCCTACTTGAACAGCTACGCCCACCTGACCGCTTTCCACGAAGGCGACCTGGCATTCGCCCACCTCCATCCACAGGGCGAGGTTGGCGGCGATAGCGGTGGCCCTGAGCTGACATTCAACGCAACGCTGCCCAAGGCCGGAAACTGGCGACTGTTTCTGCAATTCCAAACCGCCGGTGCCCTGCATACCGCTGCGATCACGCTGCGGGCCGGTTGACTCTCGTAACGACGTAGGTATCGTACGACCATGCCGAGGCTCGGGGAGCTCGAGACCGCGATCATGCACGTGGTCTGGTCCGTCGGCGAGCCGTTGACCGTGCGGGAGATCCTCGACGAGCTCAGCCCTGAACGAGACTACGCCTACACCACGGTGATGACCGTCGCGGACAACCTCCACACCAAAGGCTGGTTGCGCCGGGAGAAGGTCGGCAAGGCCTATCTCTACGAGGCGATCGCCTCTCGCGAGGAGTACACCGCCTACCTGATGAGCGAGGCCCTGCGAGAAAGCGACGATCGGGCTGGGGCCTTCCTGCATTTCATCGAAGACATGTCGTTGGCCGACACCGACGCGCTACGGTCGGCCCTTCGCCGACTGTCGCGACGTAAGGCGCAGCGGCAGGCCCATCCAGGACCGTTTCAGCAGAAGAAACTCCGACGGTGATGGCGGCCGGCAGCCTCGCGTTGTACGCCCTGGTCATTGGCGCGTTCGCACCGTCGCTGCTGCGCCGGCTGTCATCGTCCACCGTCTCGCCCACGATGACGGTTGGGCTCTGGCTGGCGTCGGCGGCCTCGATGCTGGCTGCGGCGTTGCTGTCCGGCCTGACGGCCTTTCTGGCTGCCGAGCCTGTCCATCAGTCGGTCTTGCACCTGCTCCGGATCTGTGCAGACGCGTTTCACTTGCACTACTCGGATACGTCAACGAGCGAGCTGGCCGGCCTGCTCGCGGCGGTTTCGCTCACCGGGTGGTGTGGCGTGATCGGTGGGATCACGTGGTGGCGAGCGCGGGCCGAGCGGATCCACCACCGCGACCTGCTCGATGTCGTGGGACGGCCCGATCCAGTGCTCGGAGCCGTCGTACTCGACCACGAACGCGCTGTCGCATATTGCGTACCCGGCTCGGGTGGCCGGATCGTCGTGACCTCGAGCCTGCTCCAACAGCTTTCCTCCGAAGAGCTGTCTGCCGTTCTCGCACACGAACACGCCCACCTGGCAGGCCACCACCATCGGCTGACGGGTCTCGTCCAGGCACTCGCGGTCGCGTTCCCGTTCGTACCACTTTGTCAGGCAGCTCGCACGGAGGTACAGATTCTCGTGGAGCAGCTCGCAGACGAGACAGCCGCTGAGGTACACGACCGAGAGGTCGTGGCGGCCGCGCTGTTGCGCGTGTCCGACTCAGCCGACGCTCCCAGCTCGATGCTGGCAGCGGGCGGTTCAACAGCGGAGCACCGCGCGCTCCGGCTGCTCCACCACCGCGTGCCGGCGTCGGCAGCGGCCCGGCTGCTCGCCGGTTGCGCTGCTGCCGCGCTGGCGCTTGCACCAGTCGCGTGGTTCGCGATCACTGTGGTTCTGGCCTTCGCCGACCACTGCCCCAACCCGCCGACGTGACCACTCCGTCTTCAGGGCCGATCACCAGCCCCGGTCAGCGTCAGGTCGTCCAGGGCCGCGCGCAGCTGCATCAACTCGAGTGGATCCAACCGTTCGAACAGCAAGAGCAGCACCCCAGTCCGGTCGCCGCTGTCGTCCAGCACTTCATCCAGCAGTGAGGCCACGTAGTCCGCCCGAGACCTGGTTGCCCAATACATATAGGCCCGGCTCTGCTTCTCTCGCATCAACCAGCCCTTGCGATGCAGAATTTCCATGACCGTCTGCACGGTGGTGTAGGCGAGGTCGCGTTCCTCGTTGAGCTTCTTCCGCACATCGCGAACCGCCAGACGACGAGGCGCCGCCCACATCACGTCCATGATCGCGGCCTCCAAGTCACCGAACCCGTGCACCGGCCCCTCCCTTTCTCCGCACGTAACCTGCGTGGTAGGTCGCTGGTGAAAGTCCTACGTCGTGCCCTCCGCAGCCGCTGACCCGACTGGATGTTCACCGTCCGGCTGGGGCGGAGGGAGTTGCACGCATACGAAAAGTCCGCCGTCAGGCCGCGGACGGGCGTGCACCTGGCCGCCGTGGGCGTGTGCGACCGAACGCACGATGGACAGACCCAGGCCCGCGCCACGGCCGGCAGACGCCGGGCCGGCCTCGGTGAGCCGATCGGTCGAGGCGAGCCTGCGGAACGGCTCGAACAGCCCCCCTACGTCGTACTCCGGCACTGTCGGTCCGGTGTTCTCTACGGTGAGAACGACGTGGTCGTCGACGGTGCCGGTAGTGACCGAGACCCAGCCGTGCTCGGCGACGTTGTATCGGATCGCGTTGTCGAGCAAGTTGTACGCCAGGCGTTCCAGCAGGACGGGATCGCCTGCGACGGGGGCAGTGGCAAGGTCGGGGCGGACCTCAACCCTCGCCTCGCGTGCAGCGTGGCTGGATGCCGTGGCGACGTGCCGAACGACATCAGCAAGGTCGACAACGGTGTGCTCGGTGAGGCGCTGCTCACCGCTGACGAGGACGAGCAGGCCGTCGATGAGCCGCTCGTGCCGGCGATTGATCTCCAACAGCGTCGTGCCCAGTTGACGGGTCGACCGCGGAACGTCAGGCGTGTCGAGCGCGACCTCGATCAGAGTGCGGTTGAGAGTCAACGGTGTGCGCAGTTCGTGGGAGGCGTTGGCGACGAAGCGACGCTGCCCGTCGAACGAGCGGTCCAGCCGCTCCAGCATGGCGTCGAAGGTGTCCGCGAGATCCTTGATCTCGTCGCCAGGCCCGTCGAGCGCGATCCGCTCGTGCAGGCTACGATCAGCGACTCGGCGTGCGGTGGACGTGATCTGTTTCAATGGGCGCAGTGCTCGATCTGCCAGTAGCCAGCCGAAACCGCCTGCGCCGACACCGACGACGCCGAGTGAAGCCAACGACCAGATCAGCATCCTGCGCAGGGCCTCGTCGCGGTCCTGTTCGAACTGAGTTCGCAGCGTTGCCTTGAGCTGCGCGGCGCGCGGACCGGCATGCGCGTTCGCCTGACTCAGATAGGCCGTGATGTGCTGTTCGGTATTGCCGACCCGGGTCGCCAGTTGCCGGTCGAGCGACTGTCCGAGGAAGATGTAGGTCAGAGCGATGAGGATCGCGCCGGCCAGGAAGAAGGCTCCAGCGTAGGAAAGCGTGAGCCGGGCACGGATCGTGGTGTTCCACCAGCGACTCATGGGATGCGGTATCCCGCACCGGGGATCGTCTCGATGACTGGCGGATCACCCAGCTTGCGGCGCACCATCATAATAGTGTAACGAACCACGCCGGTAAACGGATCAGTGTGCTCGTCCCACGCCTTCTCCAGGAGTTGCTCGGCGGACACCACGCCGCCGTCAGCCCGAAGGAGCTCGGCGAGGACGGCGAACTCCTTGCGGGACAGCGCAACGGGCTCACCTTCGCGGGTCACCACGCGGCGGTGAGAATCGAGGCGGACGCCGGCGCGCTCCAACACCGGTGGCGCGGCTGGGCGGGCTCGCCTGCCCAGCGCCTCGATGCGGGCAATGAGCTCGGCGAAGGCGAACGGCTTGGTGAGATAGTCATCGGCACCGAGCCCCAGCCCGGCAACCCGTTGAGTGACCGCGCTGGCAGCGGTGAGCATCAGGATCCGGGTGTCGCTGCCCGACTCCACCAAAGTGGAGCACACCTGATCTCCGGACACCCGTGGAAGGTCACGGTCCAGGACGACAACGTCGTACTCGTTGACGGCAAGCCGCTCCAGCGCGGCATCACCGTCGTAGGCGACGTCGACCGCCATGGCGTGCTTACGCAGCCCGCCGGCGATCGTATCGGCCAGCAACCGCTCGTCCTCCACCACCAGTACCCGCACCCACCCAATCTTGCCTGCCGGTGTTGTTAGGTCGTTGTTAGGCCGCCGTGAGGGGTTTTCCTAGCACCAACCCAACGTGGTTCCTGGTGAACTGACGTCGTGAGGACAACCGATCGAGGAGGACACGCGGATGGCTACTCGAGAGACGCCGAGCAAGGGTGTGCCCGTCTGGGCACGGGTACCGGGAATCATCGTCCTCGTCCTGGCCGCGGTACTGGGCACCACGATGCTCGTGGGCGCAGCGGCGTTTCCGGGTACGGGTGCGCAGAACCAGGGTCCGAGCGTCCAGAACCAGAACCAGCAGAGCAACCAGAACAACGAGAAGCCACGGAAGAACCAGAAGCACGGTCCGGGAATGCACGGTCCGGGGATGCACTGACGCAAGCGACCTGTCGAACCTGTGGAGTCGAATATGGCTAAGCGATCAACTGCTCAAGTCGCCAAACGGCAAGGTGCTCTTGGTACTGGCCGAGACTGGCGGCAGCGCATTCTCTTCCACCACCTGCCGCTCGCCGCGGCGAGCGTCCTGCTCTTCTTCCTGTTCATGTGGATCGCGCCATCCAACCCCACGCCCATGAACATGACCAGCGACGGCGTGCTCCCCCAGGCCGCCGCCGCCATGAGCCACGGCGGAACCCAGTCGCCAGACATCGCAATAGGAGGTGGAGGCGGCATCCGAGCGCTGATGGCGAGCTCCACCACTGCCACCGGGTACGTCGCCACGGTGCTCCTCGCGTTGACGCTCCTCATCGGTCCGGCCAACCTCCTGCTCCGCCGGCCCAACCCGGTCTCGAGCTCGTTGGCGCGCGACGTAGGGATCTGGGCGTTCATCGGCAGTGTCATCCACGTGGTCATCGGATTTCAGGTCCACGGCAACGTTGGCGAGCTGTTCAATTTCCGGCTCTACTTCTTCGACTCCAGCGGCATACCCAAGACCAACGCCTTTGGCTGGGCGAACTGGACCGGACTCGCCGCACTGATCATCGTCGCCGGATTGCTTGCCCTGTCCAACGACCGCTCTCTGCGCGAGCTCAAGGCCAGGCGCTGGAAGAACCTCCAACGGACGAACTACGCCTTGTTCGCCCTGATTGTCCTCCATGCGTTCTTCTACGGCGCACTGTTGCGAACCACGTCACCCCTGACCTGGACGCTCGGGCTCTCCTTCGTCACGGTCCTGGCTGGACAGGCGATTGGGATCTGGCTGTACCGGCACAAGCGAGCGCTTACCGGCGGTGACGGTCACGTGCAACCACCAAGCCAACCGCAGCCGACGGGCGCCCGTCCGTGAGCGGACTGGAAGAAGGCCTCCGCCCGCAAGACCGGGCGGAGGCCTTGCCTCCTCGGAAGATTCCGTTCGAAACGTCCCTGATCCTGGTCGGCCTGCGCTGCGTCGCGCGCTACCTCGTGCTGCCGTTCGTGCTCCCGCTTCTGGGCGTCGTCGCCCGGCCCACGTTCGGCATCCTCTTGGTAGTGGATGTCATCGCGATCGCTTCGATCCTCAGCACACTCCGCGCGGTTTGGTCGCAACGGCGCCCTCGTCGCCGCCTGTACTTCGCCTTCGCCCTGGTGCTGATCGCCCTGATCCTCGTTCTCTTGCTGAACGACGCACGAACGCTGGCGGCCTAATCCTCCTCCAGGGCCAGTGCGCCGGACGGGCAGCGCAGCACCGCTTCGCGGGCCTCGGCTGGGAAGTCGGAGCGACGAGCTCCCTCGCGCAGGACAACCCGGCCATCGTCCTCGTCCTGGTCGAACAGGTCCGGTGCGGTCAGTGCGCACATGCCCGAGCTGGCACAGAGTTCCCTGCGGACGCGAATCCTCATGTCTCCTACCACGTGACTGGAAGCTCGTGGACTCCGTAGTGAACCATGTCCTCCCGCAGCCGAACCTGGTCAGGCCGCACGGCCAACCGTAGGTTCGGAAAGCGGCGGAACAGCTGGGTGAAACCGACCCGCAGCTCGATCCGGGCAAGCTGCTGACCCAGGCACTGATGGACACCGTGCCCGAAAGCCAGATGCCGGCCGGCAGTCGGTCTGGCCAGGTCGAGCGTGTTCGGCTCGGTGAACTGCTTGGGATCCCGGTTGACCTCCGGCAGCGAGACACAGATGGTGTCGCCGGCCTTGATGAGAACGTCATCGAGCACGACATCCTCCAGCGCCACGCGCAGCACGCCGAACTGAAGGATGGTGAGATAGCGGAGCAGTTCCTCGACGGCATTGTCGACGCCGTTCTCGTCCGCGGAAACGAACGCGGACAGCTGATCCGGATTCTGCAGCAGGGCGAACGCCCCGAGTCCGAGCATGCTCGCCGTCGTCTCGTGTCCGCCGAAGAACACGACCCTGGCGATGCCGATGATCTCCTCGTGGGTGAGCTCGCCGGCCCTGACGAGTTCGCTGAGAAGATCGTCGGCGGGTTCGGCGCGCTTCTGAAGCACCACGTCACGCAGGAACGACAGGAGGTCCAGATTGGCTTCTATCCTTGCCTGCCTGGGCATGTCCCGCTTCGACATGACCCGAACATCACGCTGGAACCGCTCGCGAGCAGCGTACGGCACGCCGAGCAACTGGCAGATCGCTATCGTCGGCATCGGCCAGGCATACGTCTGCACCAGGTCGACCGGCGCACCGGTGGACTCCATCGCATCCAGGAGTTCGGTGGTGATCCGCTCGACGTTCGGCCTGAGCTGGTTCATTCTGCGTACGGTGAAGTACCGCCTGAGCGGCCCTCGGTAGCGGGTGTGCGCTGGGGGATCCATATGAATGAAGATGCCGGGCTTGGCGGGTGCGTCGCTGAGATGCTCTCTCATGTCAGACGCCAGCGGCATGTGGCGAAGCTCCTGCCGTGCGCTGAACCGCCGGTCACCGAGGACAACGCGGGCTGTGGCGTATTCGGTAACCAGCCAGCCGATGTGACCGTCCGGAAAGCTCAGCGGGGCAATTGGTTGCTCTCTGCGCAGTTCCCGGAGCCTGTCGGGCGGATCGAACATGTTGCTGCGGTTGGTAGGAAGCGTAATGGACTCAGTCACGAAGCTCACTCCAAGCAGAGACTAGTCATACCGCCACAGGAGCGGGGACCTTCAGGGGCGGTCCCTGGCGGCCATAGACGGGGCAGCCGTACATAGGCTCGTAGGCCTCGAAGAGTCTGTAATCCTCTTCCTCCCTGAGCCGGACCACGAAGGCGTTGGTGTCCGACCAGAGGTCGCCGTTCAGGGTCAGTACCCGCTCTCGCTCACCGCCGCCGGCCTCCCTCAGCAACTGGTGCAGGCGAGGCTCCCTCGCACCCGGCCTCCGGTCGTAAACCGCGCGGATCAGCCGGTAATAGGTTTCGTATCCGGTTTTGTAGAAGGCCGAGTAGCGGCTACCGGCTTCGGTCTCGGACTGGGCTCCGGCCAGGCACCGCGATGTCTCCTCCGCTGCCCGTCGGCCAGTTGCCAGCGCGAGGTAGACGCCGGCCGAGAAGATCGGGTCGGTGAAGCAGCCCGCGTCGCCCACCAGGAGATATCCCGGTCCGGCGAGGGTATCGGCGTGATACTCGAAGTTGTTCTCTCCGCGTAGGCCGTGCCAGACCTTTGTCCCCCGCAGCCGCTCACCAATCCTGGGAATCCTGTGCAAGTGCTCGGTGAACACATCTTCCGGACGTGATGCCCGCAGGATCTCCGCAGGCGCCATCACACCGATGCTGATGACGTCATGGCGGGTCGGTATGGCCCAGACCCAGCCGTCCTCGTGCGCCCCGATCTGGGTGTCCCCCGCCCGTCCGGCGTAGTTGCTCTCGTCCAGTCCGCTGAAGTGTTTGAATACTGCTGCCATCTTGAGCTTGTTGTCGGTCTTCCGCAGCTTCAAGCCACGAGCGACAACGCCCGCGCGCCCACTGGCGTCGATGACAAACCGCGCGGAGGCACCGCGTGGGCGGCCTTCCCACGTGTAGTTGACTCCTGTGATCCGATCCCCGGAGAAGAGCAACTGGGTGACCCGGGCCTCCTCCAGGACGGTGACGCCTGGTTCCTCGGCAGCGGCGTCGAGGAGAATCTTGTCGAAGTGCGCCCGATCCACCTGATAGGCCCAGGTGCGGTAGCCCTCGTCCGCGGTCATCTCGAGGTCGACGCTGCGGACGCTGCCGTCCGGCCGGATCAGCTCCAGCCCCTTCTTGACGATGAAGCCCTCCCCACTGAGCTTGTCAAGCAGGCCAAGCTGCTCCAGCACGTCGCAAGCGTATGGCTGAAACGACTCGCCGATGTGAAATCTCGGAAATCGCTCCCGCTCCAGGACGAGTGCGGAGTATCCGGCCCTGGCCATGGTGATCGCGTACGCGGATCCGCCAGGCCCGCCGCCAATCACGATCGCATCGTAGTTCTTGCCGTCTTCTTTCATCACGGAATTCACACTCGCTCCTCGACACTGCGCTCATTGGTCAGCACAGAAATTGCCGCCGACCCGGCTTACTCCAGGAGACGTTGACGGGCCGTGCGGGCCACATTCACCAAACCATACGCGACACCCGAAGTGTTTGTCCTCTGCGAGAACGGACGCGGTTTCGACTGCGCTTTGCCGCAGTTGAACGAGTTAACGGATAACCTTCGCCAAGCTGGACACGATGTCCGCCGGGCTGGGCAGCTCAGCCATCTCGGCGCGCACCTCCCCAGCCGTCTTCGCGTATTTCGGCTCGACGAGGAGCTGCTCCAGTGCCGACCGTACCGTCTCAGCCGTGACCTCCTCCGGAGGTAGCACGATCCCAAGACCGCGGCCAGCGACGATCTCGGCATTGACCGGCTGATCGGCGAAGCGCCGCGGCACCACCAACTGCGGCACGCCACAGGCCATCGGCGTCAGACAGGTGCCCGCTCCACCGTGGTGCACGATCGCAGCACAGGTGGGCAGCACAGCTCCCAACGGCATCCAGCCGACGGCCCTGACGTTGGCCGGCAGCTCACCCAACTCGGAGATGTCGACCTCGCCGAGCGCGAGCACCACGTCGAGGTCAAGCGCGGCGATGCCGGCGACGAGATCGCGTACGCCACGAAGACCGCCCAGCGACGGCAGTACGCTGCCCAGCGTCAGGCACACTCGCGGCTGCTCCGGCTCGGCGATCACCCACTCCGGCAGCACAGCGCTGCCGTTGTAAGGGATGTAGCGCATCAACCAGTGGTCGTCCGTCTGCAGGCCGCCGAGGCTGGGCGGCCGGACGTCGATGGCCGCGGCAGGACGGATCACCGGCCGCGACACGCCGGATGAACGCTGGGACTCCTCATCGAATCCGGTCCGGGAGAACCGCACCCATTGCTCGACGTACGGAATGTCCAGCTCGCTCGCGACCAGCTGACCTGCCCACTGCTCCACCGTGGAGATCACCAGGTCCGGGCGGAACGACCGGGCGATCCGCACCGCACCCGGACCCATCAACTGACCGAACAGCGCGAACCGCCGACCGATTCGCTTCATCGCCTCGTGCCGCCCGGCTTCGTCCTTGGTGGGCGTCGTCGATGTCACGCCCGAGGCGGCAGACTTCGCACCAGTGGCGGCGGTCGCTGCCATGAACTCACCCCAGACGTCGGTGTCCGAACAGGGATCGATCACCGGAACGCCGGCGTCCGCTGTCACCTTCGCAGCCGACCCGTTGTTGACCATCAAGACGTCATGACCGCCGGACCGCAACGCCCACGCCAGTGGAATCATCGGCAGATAAAAGCCCGAACCTGGCAATGCGGTAATCATTACGCGCATATCTCGCCCTTCGCTGGCTGGCGACGAAACCTCTCACGCCGATAAAGTGATGCCGTGATGATAAAACCCCAAGGTCCGGCATGGCTAGGCATTGGTGCGCAACGTTCGGGCACGACTTGGTTCACTGACCTGCTGCTCCAGCACCCGACAATGCAATTGTCGGCGCAGAAACGTAAGGAGCTGCATCTACTCGATCGGCCCGACCCTGATCTGGCAGCGTATCGCGAATTGTTCGGTCCATACGCCGGCGAGTGGACACCCTATTATCTGCGCTCGCCGGCGGTTCCACCGATCGCCGCGAAGGCCATCGGGCAGGACACCGTGGTGCTCGTGCTCCTTCGTGATCCGATCGAACGCTTCGCCTCGGCGATGCGGCATCTCCAGACCCAATGGGAGCCTCACGATCTGGTTCCGCGACTTCGCCACCGGTTGACCCATCTCATGACATCGGACGCCGTCTGGGGTGGCATGTACGCCGTCCAGTTGGAAACCTGGGCCAAGGCCATTGGCAGCGAACGTATCCTTGTGCTGCAGTACGAAGCTGTGTGCGCCGATCCCCAGGCGCACGCCGATCTGGTGTGGCGACGGCTCGGCCTCGTCTCCGTGTCCCTCGAACGCACCGGCCAGGCATCGGGAACCACGTCCGGCAAGGCATCCTGGCAGTGGCCCGACGGCCTGCAGGACCTGCTGGTCCACGCCTACGAGGCTGACATCCGGAGGCTGCCGGCCTGGGGTGTCGACCTCTCCCGCTGGCCGTCGTTCGGGGGCCTTGCGGTATAGGCCGCCCACAGGTTCGCGTACTTGCCACCCGCTTCGACCAGTTCGGCGTGTGTACCGTCCTCGACGACCATGCCGTGCTCCAGTACAACCACCCGGTCGGCCCTGGCCGCAGTGGTGAGCCGGTGCGCGATCAGCAGCGTGGTCCGACGCCTGACCAGAGCTTCCGTCGCTCGCATCACCAGCGCCTCGGTTGCCGGGTCGAGTGCGGCGGTGGCTTCGTCGAGTAGCAGGATGTCCGGGTTGGTCAGGTACGCGCGCGCCAGCGCAAGCAGTTGCCGCTGCCCGGCTGAGAGGTTGCCACCGCGTTCGCCGACTCTGTGAAAGTACCCGTGCCGCATCCGCGCGACCATGTCGTGCGCGCCGACCGCACGGGCGGCGGCTTCCACGGCGGCGTCGCTCGCCTCCGGTCGGCCGTAGGCGATCGCGTCTCGTACGGTGCCGGGGAAGAGAAACGGCTCTTGTGGAACGTATCCAAGGCGGTGGCGGTAGCCGGCCAGGTCGACAGTGCGAAGGTCGAGCCCGTCCACCCGGACGACTCCACTGGTGGGATCGTAGAAACGCGCCGCCAGCTTGGCGAGGGTCGTCTTCCCGGCGCCGGTTTCGCCAACCAGGGCGACGGTTTCGCCGGGCCGCAGTTGCAGGGTGATGCCGCTGAGGGCATCGGTGACCGCTCCATCGTAGCGGAACCGGACGCCGTCGAAGCTGAGCTCTCCGGACAGTTCGCGGACCCGTGTCGGGCTCTTCGCCTGCGGTGTCGTGGTCGGCGTGCGTAGCAGATCACCGATCCGGTGGAGTCCTACCCTGGCCTGCTGATAGCCGTCGAATATCTGGGACAACTGCTGGACAGGTGAGAAGAGCAGGTCGAGGTAGAGCAGGTAGGCGATCAACGCACCAGGGCTCAGAGCTCCCGTCCGCACCAGCCCGGATCCGGCGCCGAACACGACCGCTACCGCGACCAGGTTGAGAAGTTGGATGAACGGGAAGTAGATCGCGATGTACCGTTGCGCCCGGAGCCGGCTGGCTCGGTAGGCGTCGCTCTTTTCGGCGAACCGGTTCGCGTTGTGTTCCTCGCGGCCGAACGCCTGAGCGACCCGCATGCCTGCGACGTTCTCCTGAAAGTCGGCATTGACCGCGCTGATCCGTTCCCGAGCGTCCTGATAGGCCACTGACGACTTCGCCCGGAAGACCAGCGTGGCTATCACAAGTACGGGCACGACCACGAGCACGGCGAAGGCGAGCTGCCAGTTGATCCAGAAGAGCACCACCAGGACACCGGCGAACTGGACAAGCGAGACCACTGCCGTGAGCAGTGAGGTCTGCAATAACGTCGACAACGCGTCGATGTCGGTGGTCATGCGGGTCATGATGCGGCCGGTCATCTCGCGCTCGTAGTAGTCGAGCCCGAGCCGTTGCAGGTGCGCGAACAGCTTTATCCGCAGGAGATACAGGACCCGCTCCCCCGCACGTCCGGCCACTCGGACCTGCGCGACGTTGGCCGACCAAACGCAGATCACGAGGCCGAGCGCGGCCAGCGTGCACAGCACGACGGCGGAATATGCTCGCTGTTGTACGCCCGCGTCAATGCCCTGCCGGACGAGCGACGGCAAGCTGAGCGTAGCCAGTGCGTCCAGCCCGACGAACAGCAACGCCAGCAGCAGCGGCGCCGCGAACGGCCGGAGCGTACGTACCAGACCGAACTCCGGATCCGGTTGCTCGGCCAACTCGGCGCTGACGTCCGGAACGTCCTTGGCCGGCGGAAGCATTTCCACCTGCGCGACCAGTTCCGGTGTCGGAGGCGCACCGCCGACACCGCCCCGGCCGCTGCCGACACCGCTCCGGCCGAAGCTGCCGCCGGCGCCGGTCGGTGTTCGCACCCGCGTCAGGTGGACGGGCACCTGGTCACTCGGTCGTCTCCACAGGTCCGGGGTAACGCCGTCGATCCGCCCGTTCGGCTCGCCGCCTGTCCCCGCGACTACGGAGTCCGGTGCGCCGGCGTCGATGCCTTCGACGTCATCGCCTGGCCCTCCGAGCAACAGCCGGTAGAGCGGACAACGATCGGACAGTTCTCTGTGCGTGCCGATATCGACGACCTGTCCTGCGTCGAGCACAGCGATCCGGTCCGCGAGCTGTAGCGTGGACTGCCGGTGAGCGACGATGAGTGTCGTCCTGCCTGCCATGACATGCCGAAGGGTGGCGTGGATTTCCGCCTCGGTGCGCGGATCCACCGCGGAAGTGGCGTCGTCCAGGACGAGCAGGCTGGGGTCGGTGAGCAGGGCACGCGCCAACGCGATCCGCTGGCGTTGGCCACCTGACAAGGTGAGACCACGTTCACCGACCACGGTGTCGTAGCCATCCGGCAACTCCAGGATGAAGCGGTCCGCCTCGGCCAGCCGCGCTGCTGCCCGGATCTGCTCCTCGGTGGCGTCCGGCCTGCCGTAGGCGATGTTGTGCCGGATCGACTCCGAGAACAGGAAACTGTCCTCGAACACCAATCCGATTCGCGACCGTAGCGAGTCGAGTCTGACGTCCCGGATGTCGTGCCCGTCCACCAGAATGGCACCCGAGCCGACATCGTAGAAGCGCGGCAGCAACTGCGAGATCGTGGACTTGCCCGAGCCGGCCCGGCCCACCAGAGCGAGGGTTTCACCTGCCAGGACGTCAAACGACACGTCGCGTAGCACCGGCTCCGACGCGAGATATCCAAACGACACCTCGCGAAACTCGACCGTGCCCGAAGCCGGAGGCAGTTCCCGCGCGTCCGGCGCCTCTTCTATCACAGGCATGGCGTCGATGACCTCGTACACCCGGAGCACGCTGGCCTTGGCCTGCTGTCCTGCAACGAGGAAGTTGGACAGCATCCTGACCGGAGCGATCAGCTGGACGAGATAGGCGGAGAAGGCCAGGAACGTGCCGAGCGAGATGGACCCGCGGATGACAAGCCACCCACCAAGCGCGAGGATGCCGACCTGACCGAGCAGCGGAACAGCCTGCAGAGCGGGGCTGTAGCGGCTGGCCAGCCGGATCGCACGCAGCCGTGCCGCGAACAGCTGCCGAGCCTGCGCCCCCAGCCGCTCGAGCTCACGCCGCTCCTGACCGAATCCCTTGACGATACGTACGCCGGTCACGGCTGCATCGACAATCCCGGCAACCTCGGCGGCCTGCTGCTGGGCGTCCCAGGTAGCCGGGAACAGCCGGCTGCGACTGCGGTAGCCGATGAGCAGCAGGGCGGGAGCAACCCCGAGCATGACGAGGGTGAGCAACGGCGACAGCGTCAGCATGAGACCGAGCGAGATAACGAACAAGAGCATGCTGCCGGCCACCGTCGGGAGCATCTGGAGCAACCCCTGCACCCGCATGATGTCACTGATGGAGCGGCTCACGACCTGGCCCGTGTGCAGCTCGTCCTGCCGCACTCCATCCAATCGGGACAGTGAGCCGAACAGATCGCGACGGATGGCGTGCTGGACGTCGAGTGCCAGCTTGGAGCCCAGATAACGGCGCAGGAGTCCGACGACGAAGCTGACCGTTCCGAGGGCGAGCAGGATGACAATCCACGGTGGCATCGGCACGCGCCCAGCGATGATCACCTGATCGACAATCTGCCGCTCCACCAAGGGTACGAGAGCGCCCGCGCCCATTCCAGCGACCGCGCCACCGAAGCTGGCGAACACCAGCGCTTTGGAACGCCAGCAGTACCTCGCCAACCGCCCGATCCAACGATCCGGGGACATTCGCGCAGTCGCGGTCATGTGGGATGTGTACCTCCGTGCTCAGAAGGCCAAGTATCCAACGGTGTCCGACCCGGCAGCAATTGTTGATGTCTTCTCCAGGATCGACATAGGCTGACGCTGTCGAGCTGGAGTACCGAAAGGTGGGCGAAATGCTGAAGGTCATCGGAGCGGGACTCCCGCGCACCGGAACCGCCTCGATCAAGGCGGCGCTGGACAGGCTGGGATTCGGGCCCTGCTACCACGGTGCCCACGACCTGCGGGCGCATCCAGAGCATATCGACCGCTGGCTGTACGCCGACACCGACGATGCCCCGGACTGGGATCGGGTGTTCGACGGCTACCAGTCCGCACAGGACTGGCCGGCCGGCCTGTTCTGGCGGGAGTTGGCGCGCTTCTACCCGGACGCGAAGGTTCTCCTCAGCGTTCGTGATCCGCACGCCTGGTACCAAAGCTTCCGAACACTGATGACGCGGCCACGCAAGGCACAGGGAGAGGCACTGCGTGCCGCCGGTATGACCATGCGACGCATCGCGCCGCTGATGACCAAGCGAGGCAGAGCCATTCTCGGGCCGGACTGGAAGTTCGGACCGGAGATGCCGGAGGATGAAGCCGGCCTGGTGGCGGCCTTTCATCGGCACACAGCCACGGTCAAGGCGGAGTTGCCCGCAGACCGGCTGCTGGTGTTCGACGTCCGCCAAGGTTGGGAGCCCTTGTGTGACTTCCTCGGCGTCGAGCCGCCAGCCGAACCCTTCCCACATCTCAACTCCGCCGAGTCGCAGCAACAGATCTGGGAGGCCAGGACCGAAGGCCGTCTCGTCTCTCCGTTCGACGCTGAGGTACGGAAATAGGCGACGGCTGTCTCACTCCGCCTTGGAGTCCAGGAACCGCTGCCAGGCGGCAAGTGTGGGATCAGCGGCCAGTTCGCGAAACGGCACTCGGATGCCGGCGCGCCGCCACCGGTTGGCCAGTCGCATCATTCCCAGCGAGTCCACGCCGAGATGAACGAGGTTCGCATCCATCGCGATGTCGCCCGGCTCAGCTCCGATCATCTCGGCGACAGCCATGCGCAGTTCATCGATAGTAGGCGGCATACCCGCGGAGTTGTTTGCCATTGGTTTCCCATCATCCTTGTGCGGGGACTTCGGCGGCCGCCTTCATGGCGGCGTCGTTCACCAAGACCTTCTTGTCGACCTTGCCAAGTCCGGTGAGCGGGAGCTCGGTGACGATCTCCAGCCGATCGGGCAACTTGTAGTCGGCGATGCCTCGGTCGTGCAGTGCCATCCGCAACTCGCGCAACGTCGGTGGTGGCCCTCCTGCCGGCCGGACATAAGCACAGATGCCCTCACCCAGGTACGGATCGGGAATCGGCACGATCGCTACCTGTTCCACGGCGGGATGAGTCAGCAGGTGACCCTCCACCTCCGCGGCCGAGATCTTGTTGCCACCTCGGATGATGACATCCTTGATGCGCCCCTCGACGACCAGCTCTCCGTTCGGGGTGAGCCGGGCGAGATCACCCGTGCGGTAGAAGCCGTCTCTGGTGAACGCTCGCGCGTTGTGCTCTGGTGCACGGTAGTAGCCCCGCAACGTGTAAGGGCCACGAGTGAGCAGCTCCCCCGTCTCTCCCTGCGAAAGATCCACCCCTGACTCGGAGACTATGCGGATCTCGTCGTGGACCGACAGGGGGTGCCCTTGCGTCGTGAGTATTGTGTCCGGCGGATCGGTGAGCCGGGTGAGGCTGAGCAGACCTTCGGCCATGCCGAACACCTGTTGCAGAACGCAGCCGAAGACCGGCCCGATCCGCTCGGCGACTCCGTGGTGCAAGGGCGCGCCGCCGATCTGCATCAGCCGCAGGCTCGAGAGATCGAACGGCGCGCTGTCGGTCGCTTCCAGCCACAGTTGGGCGATGGCCGGCACGACGGAGGTGAAGGTGACCTGTTCCCTTTCGATCGCCGCGAAGCAGTCGTCGGGATCCGGGTCCTCGGCGAGCACGACACTACCGCCCGAACACAAGGTGCCGACAACGCCGGGGCAACCCCACGCGAAGTTGAACTCCACCGGCAACGCGGCCAGGTAGACATCGGACTCTGACAAGCCGATCAGTTCCGCCGTCGCCCTGGCCTGGAAGGCGTAGTCGTTGTGTGTTCGTGGAATGAGCTTGGGCAAGGCCGTCGTACCGCCGGACAGCAAGAAGAAGGCTACGTCGGAAGGGTCGCCCTCCACCGGCGGACCAGGCTCTGCGTCCACCGCCGTGAGCGGGACGAACGCATCACGGTCGTATGCGCCGATCTCGCCATCCGCGACGAATACTCGTCGCAAGGAGGGCGACTCCGCCATCACCTCGGCAGCCAGCGCCGAGTGGTCGAACCCCCGGAACATGCCAGGCACTACGTAGCCGGCGGCTTCCGAAAGAGCGCACAGGTGCCGTATCTCGTTGCCTCGATGAGCGAGCAGCGAGAAGACCGGCTTGGCGTCGATGCGGAACAGAGCAAAGCACACGACGACGAACTCTGGGATGTTCGGCAGCTGCACGACGACCCGATCCCCAGGGTTGATTCCGTGCCGCCGCAGACCGGCGGCAGTGCGGCTGATCCGATGCTCGAGATCGGCATAGCTCACGCGATCCTTGGCGTGTACAAGCGCGGTGCGGGAGCCGTACTGACGGGCCCACGCTCGGGGCAGGTCCGCGAGGCTCTCACTCCGCCAGTACCCCAACTCGCGATAGCGGTCCGCGAACTCCGCCGGCCAGGTTGTGCATCCGTCGAGCATGTGACTTCTCCTCCGATCGGCTCAGGCCATACTCACAGGAAGCTCAAGCGAAGTAGGCGCGGCTGATGGCCTGGTGCGCGGCCGCGAGCGCTTCCTGGCTCGGCACCAGATAACGGGCAACGCTGTCGAGCTTTTCGCAGGTCTCCTCGAACTCCCGCTCCGGCCGGGACTGCCCGACGATCCCAGCACCGGCCTGCAACCACGTCGCGCCTCTCTGCCGATAGACCGACCGGAGCACAAGAGCTGCGTCCATGGCACCTGCCTGGTCGACGGTGAGCACCGCGCCGCTGTACAGCCCACGTGGCTTCCCTTCCTGCGTGCGGATGCTGTCGTAGACAGCGTTCTTGGGCACACCCGATGCGGTCACCGCTGGGAAGACCGCACGGAACGCGTCCCACGAGTGGCGGCCGGCGGCCAACTGGCCCGCAACCTGCGAGCCCAGGTGTTGGACGGAACCACGCTCCTTCACCGACATGAAGTCGTTGACGGTAAGCGAGCCGGGAACGCACACTTCCTTGAGTTCGTCATAGGCGACCTTGACGGAGATCGCGTGCTCGTAGATCTCCTTCGAGTCCGAAAGCAGATCGGTCCGCAGCCGCTCGTTCTCGGCGAAGTCCTTGGTAAGGACACGGGTCCCCGCCAACGGCTGACTCACGACGTGTCCCGAACCATCCACCTGTACGACAATCTCCGGGCTGAAACCGGCAGCCTCGATCCCACCCAGCCGGAGCAGGAACGAGCGGGCCGGGCTGTTGCCACGTCGCCCGGAGACGTAGGTTGCCACGAAGTCGATGTCATGCTCGACTGGAACGACCCGCGAGAAGATCACCTTCTGATATTTGCCCGTCTTGATATCCTGGACCGCGGCTTCCACGGCCCGCTGGTAGTCGACGGCGCCGGATCGGCGCACATCAAGGGGCTCCGACTCTCGGACGAGTCCCATGGTGCCTTCGGTAAGTGTGGCCGTGACCTCATCGAGCGTCTCCGCCTCAACCGAACGTAGCCGGGCCAGACCTCCACCGACCCGCACCTCGGTCCGCGGCACCAGCAGATGCAGCAATCGATCGCCGCCAACCTTGCTGACGTCACCGTCCTTGGCATAGGCCAGCTCGAACGTCGCCCACCCATAGGCCCGCCACTCTCGGATGGGGATGCTGTCCAACAGTCCCTGAACCTGCCGCAACGGCGACCCGTCCCACGGCAGCAAGGTCTCGTCACCGTTGTGCCGCAACCGGGCACCAGAGAGGTCCACAGAGAGCTCGGCGAGCGCGCCGCCGGCGTACGACCAGCGGCCACCATTCTCGTAGACGACATAGTCCTCATGGAGTCCGGACGCGGCAAGCCGCGAGACCACGGTCAGCGGGTCCTCTCCAGCGAGCGGGACTTCCCGCTCGACGTAACGCTGAGGAGCTCCTGCGGTCATTTCGCAATCCCTTCCCGCCAAGGCCTAGGCGGCTTCCGCCGACTCGCGGTGTAGCTCCTCGGCCGTGATTCGTTCGAGCTGTTTGCGCTGTGTCTCCGGTCCGAACACGACAATGGCGATGACCGCCAGAGCCATCGGGATGACGCCGAGAGCAGCGGTCATACGTACCGACGGCGCGGCCACGGCGGCCACGACCAGGGACAGGATGAGCACGCCTCCGGCTTTGGTCGCGCCGGCCGACAACCCGCTGCCACGAGCACGTACGACTGTCGGGTACACCTCCGCTGTGTAGGCGGCGAGGACTGAGTTCAGGATGCTGATTCCCCACGCCGGTATGACCAGAAGTACGTACAGCAGCGGGCGGTTGTCGGCCACCTGATCACCCAGCGCCGCGAATGCGATCAGGGAGACGCCCATCAGCGCGGTGATGGACAGGACAGTCTTCTTGCTGCTCCAGAAGCCATACAGCAATGCGACCGGGAGACTGAACGGGAAACCGATGATGGCGGCGTTACGGAGGATCTGGCTCGCGTTTACCTCGGAGAAGCCCAGCTTCTGCAAGTTGGACGGCATCCATTGCTGGAAGCCGTACTGCGTCATGCCGATGCTCAGGGCGAGCAGCACGATCGCCGCCGACAGGCCGAGGAACCGTCCAGTCAACAGCTGCCGGAAACCGCGAGTGAGACCCTGCTCGACCTGGAGCTCGGACTCCTTCTCCACGATCGCCGCGCCGTACCTGCGCATCACCGCTCTGGCCTCCTGATCGCGGCCCTGCTTGAGCAGGAACCGCGGCGACTCAGGTATCCATCGATTGAGCAGCAGCAGAAGAAGTCCGGTGGGCAGCCCGATCAGCCAGAGCATGCGCCAGCCGAACTGTCCTGGCGAAGCCAACGTGGAAGACAGCCAACTCACGATGATGTAGGCGCCGGCGATGTCACTGCCGATAAGGACGATCACCCATCCACGGTGCTTCCTCGGCACGGTCTCCGACAGCAGTGAGAACGTGATCGGCAGCATGCCGCCCACGCCAAGGCCCATGGTGAAGCACGTAACGAGGTTCATCCAGTACTGCGGCATCGTGCCGCATGTCGACGTCGCGATGAAGATGATCGCGGACAGCAGGATCGATGCCCGCCGCCCGATCCGGTCACCCAGCCAACCCCAGATGAACGAGCCGATCATCGTGCCGGTGATCCCGGCCAGCGGATACAGCCCAATTGGCAGTGCGTCGGCCTGCGGGTTCAGCGGTCCCCGCAACCCATACTCTGCGGCGGCACCGGGAGCGATGAACGCTAGTGACACAGTCTTCATCACATCGATCGTGATCGCCGCGGCCATCACCAGCAGCAGCCCGACGTGCGCCGGTCGGATCCGTACGTCGTCCAACGGCGCGATACTGACCCGGCTCAGCTCCGGCCGCTCCATCGTCGTCGTGGGAAACAGGCTGTAGACGGTGATGCCGACGCCGATGAACATGAGCGCCATACCGACTGTCATCTCGGGGGTGACCGGCATGCCCGCGAGGTGATAGCGCATGTCGTGAGCCGCGAAGTAGCTCGGCCACTGCAGCAGCACGCCAACTGTCGTGCTCGAGACCCCGAGCCAGAACGCCAGCGGGTGTTCGTAGGAGATACCGTTCAAGCGTTTACGGAGCACCGGCCGGCGACCGGCTCCGCCGGGTCCAGGAGCGGCTTGGTCAGATCTCAAGAGAAGGCTTCCTTTCAGCGAGCGGCCGTAGGCCCGGCGGTTCGGACATCTCGAGATCAGGTGCCGCTCGCGGAAACGACGCGAGTGGGTCCTTCCTTCCCATAGACAGGACAGCCGTACATGGGCTCGAAGTCCTCGAAGAGGCGGTACTCCTCTTCCTTTCTCAGCCGAAGAACGAAGGGGTTACTGTCGGTCCACAGGTCGCCGTTGAGTGCGAGCACTCGCTCCCGCTCTCCAACGCCTTCGCCCATCAGAAGCTTCTGGACATACGTCCCCATCGGGCCAATGCGGCGGTCGTAAACCGCCCGGATCAGCCGATAGTACGTCTCGTAACCGGTCTTGTAGAAGGCCTGATAGCGTTCGATCATCTCGGCCTCGGACAGCTCCCCGTCGGCGTATCTGATGGTCTCCTCGGCGGCCCTTCTGCCGGTCGCGAGCGCGAGATACACCCCAGCCGAGAAGATCGGGTCCGAGAAGCAGCCCGCATCCCCCACCAGAAAGTAGCCAGGCCCGGCAACCGTGTCGGCGTGATACTCGAAGTTGTTCTCGCCGCGGAGGCCTCGCCACACCTTCGTCCCCTTGATGCGCTGGACGATCCGGGGGACCCGACGAAGGTGTTCTTCGAATATCTGGTCAGGATTCGAGGCACGCAAGATCTCGGCCGGGGCCATCGCACCGATGCTGATGATGTCGTCGCGGATCGGTATCGCCCAGATCCAGCCGTCCTGGTGGACCCCGATCTGGGTGTCGCCGTAGCGTCCCGGGTTGTTGCTCTCATCTACTCCGCTGAAGTGCTTGAAGACAGCGGCCATCCTGAGTTGACGATCCGTCCTCCGCAACTTCAGCCCGCGAGCGACAACGCCCGCCCGGCCACTCGCATCCACGACGAACCTTGCCGTGGCGCTGTGTTGCCGGTCGCCATGGGTGTATCGGACTCCGGTGATCCGATCGCCAGAGCAGACCAACTCGGTGACGCGGGCGTCCTCCAGGACGGTGACACCGGCCTCCTCTGACGTGGCGCCGAGCAGGATCTTGTCGAATCGGGACCGTTCGACCTGGTAGGCCCAGTTTCGATAGCCCTCGTCCGCGGTCACATCGAGATCAACCAGCCGGAACCCCCCGTCGGGACGGATGATCTCCAGGCCCTTCTTGACGACGAATCCCTCGCCACTGAACCGTTGCAGGATGCCGAGCTGCTCCAGAACGTCTTGAACGTACGGCAGGAACGCCTCGCCAATGTGGAATCTCGGGAACCTCTCCCGCTCCAGAACAAGGACCGAGCGCCTGCTCCGAGCCAGCGTGATGCCATAGGCGCAGCCACTGGGACCACCGCCAATGACGACAGCGTCGTAGGCGTTGTCGAGTGCCTCAGCCATCGGACGTACGCTCCCTTACCTGGTCTCTGCCGGGGTCTCGGTGATCTCGACTACGGCTGCGGCCGCTTCCATCCCTGGCGCTCCGCTGAACAGCAGCACCTTGTCTCCAACCTCGACCTGGCCGCTCCGCCAGAGGTGTTCCAGGCCACGGATCTGATCGAGCGGACCGGCGTGGCCGAGCCGGCGGGTGAACTCCCAGATCCCGCGTTCTTCCTCGACGCCGATCGGGTCCAGGAAGAGATCGTGCAGCGCCCAGTGCGTAAAGCCGTCGTGAACGACCTTCACGATGTCGTCCAGCGAGACACCCGCCTCCTTCAAGGTGGTCTCCACAGCTTCGATCATGACCGATCCGAAGTCGCTCTCAGGCGTGAGCGTCCCTTCTTCCACCTCCCGCTGGAAGCGGCCCATGCGTTCCTCGAAGTTGAGCGTGCCACCCACGGTGAGACTCGGCGGGAACAGGCTTTCACCGGCGCGATGCCGCTCCTCCAGCTCCGGCGCCGAAACCGACCCGATGGCCAGCACGCGCGCGAGTCCACCGTTCCTGGACAGCACGACAGCTCCTCCACCGTCCGCGAGTACGAACAGGCTGGACGCTTGCCAGCGGTTGACCGCGGGGGTGCCGAAATTGTCGGCACACGTCAACAACGCCGCCGGCCTTTCCGGCATCGCGTTCAAATAGCAGGCGGCGAGCTGCAGGTTCGAGAAGAAGCCGATACACCCATTGCGAATCTCGACCGACGTTACCGGCTGATTGACCGTCCTACGGTTGATGTAATGCTGTGCCGACCAGCCGTCGGGACCCTGGGGATGCACACTGGTGTGGAACAGTGCGCCGATATCCTCAGCGCCGTGCTCTGCCTGCTCCAGCGCACGTTCGCACGCCTCGACGGCAAGATCCGGTGCAGGGGTGGCGCCGGCGATCGAGATGGACAGCAGTCCGCTCCGTTCACGTTGTTCGGCGTCATACCATCCCTGCTTCACGGCCTCCGCTGTATCCATGCACTCGGGAGTAGAAGTGCCGATACCGGCGATATAGATCTCGTTGACCTTCATTTGACCTCGCTCAGGTCGCGCGCTACTGAAATTCCTTTGGACACGAACGGATACGTAGCCTTCGATCCGAAAGCCGCTGAAGTAGTTCGGCCAAGCCGATCACTACCAGGGGAACGATACGTGATTCTCCCGGGCTTGTCGCCGAGCCTGGACGCCCCCATTGAACAAGACGCCCAGTCCGATCCGGCCTACCTCACGCCCTTGCTAGTCGGCTCTGCGCGACCTGGAATCGCCGTAGTCGTCAGCCTGCTGCTCAAGTTGTTCGGCCAGCTTCATCCAGACGTCGGCACAGGTTCGAGCCAGGTCCGCGACGACCGGGGCACAGTGCTCGGGCAGGTTGAGGCCGACGTCTTCCCAGCCGTCGCAACCATCCAGCTGCACAGCGTGCTGATGCAGCCAGCGCAAGGTTCTCCGGCCGGCATCGTTGAACCTCAAGGCGGGGTCGTTCCTCAACTTCTCCAGCAGCTTCTGCGGGCTGTCATGGCCACCGAACCGGGGCGGCTGGCCGCCTGTCCTGCGTGGCAGCCGCGACACCGGCGGCGGGTCAGCCTTCGCAACCGGCCGGTACCTCGGAGGCACCGGATCCTCATGCCGTTCAACGCGTTGCCGTACATCTCGTACCGTCGCCACGGAGAGGCCCGTCGCTCGAGAGATCTCACGCAGCCCAGCGTCTGGCTTCTCACTGATCAGCGCGGCGGCATGGCGTCGCTGCAACTCGCTGTTGATCGGGCGACGCCGTCCGTCTCGGCCGAGCCGGGTGTTCGACTGCGACGTTTCCGGTATCAAACTGTCGCGGATCCTCGCCACCGTCTTGTCGGACAGACCGGTTGACGCGGCCACCGCCCGATCCGACCAGTTCGGGTGAACCGCGATGAAGCGAGCCGCCGCCGCCCTCCGATCGGCCTGCGAAAGCGGAAGGCCGTGAGTGATATTGGCCGTCACAGCAAGGACGAACGCAACTTCCTCATCGCAATCGAGTAGACGGGCCTGGATCACGCTTTTGCCGTTCAACAGAGCGGCACGAACTCGATGCATTCCGTCAATCACCCGCATAGTCGGCCGATGAACCGTGATCGGCGGAAGCTCATCGTCCGATTCGGCGAGGAGGAGGCTGTGCTTGGGATCCTCTCCGGACAGCCTCGGCGAATGCCCAAAAACCAGCGAGCTGATTTGTACTGTGGTCACTTCACCACGTTCGGTCGAAGCAACCGGTAGCGGGTCCTCATCTGGACCGGTGGGGTTGGCGTGCGAGTAGACGTCGATCGGCAGGTTGGCCCGATTTAGCATGAAGCATCCCCCTCTGCATGCTTGGTAGGTCACCTCTTCCAGAGGGGTGGCTCCCCTCTGGCGGGAACAGCCTGTACCTGAACAAACAGCGCCTTCACGTTACAGGGATCCAGCCGGATCACGCGAGCAAAAAATGGTTAGGCCCCGCGCCCAATCTTCGGCCGAACGATAGCCTTAACTACTAGGTTGATTAGTAATCCTAAGACACTTAGTAATTCAGGCGCTCCGCCGCCACGGCACGTCGCCAGGATCTCAAGCTGCTGGGCCAGTAGACGTTCTCCGGAAGCAACACTAAGAATTGGGCTAGCTCTCAGTTGCGACCTAAAGGGAAAGCGGGAAGTGGATGCTCGATCCATTTGTGTACGTCGACAAACTACCCCGCCGAGTCCTGGTGGTTGGCGTCACCGCGGCCATCCTCACGTTACTTGCCGTCGGCGCGGTCTTCCTCTTTGGCATGGGCGACTAGGGCTGCCAGGCCAGGTGTTCAACTGCGGTAGCGCCGCGGTTATGACCCTTCCAACCGCGGCTGTCATTGTTCGGCTGCTTCGCCTGTGCAATTCTGGCGGACGCCGCCATGAATTCGTCCGTTCCCAACCGACCACGAGTCGTCGAGATCAGCAGCCAAGGGTGGGGAGTAAGCATGCCCTGGGGCAAGAACGCTCGGTCCGGAGCCACGGCCGTGCGTGCCGAGCGAATCGCAACACGGTCGCGCGACGAGATCTGGAAGCGGCCACCGCGCCGAATCGAGGCGTCGGAATGCATCACCTGTGACACGTGTGTCCGCAACTGCCCACCGGAGTTCGGTGCGATCGTGGATCGCGGACTCGATGTCTTCATCATTCCGGAGCTGTGCTCGGGTTGCCCGGTTTGCGTGATGGTATGTCCGGTCGACTGCATCTACGTCGACGAGGAGTGGTCACCGACCAACACCGATGTGTGGACCGACCTCGAACTTGCCGCAGGAGGTGCCTCATGACCATGCCTCTGGATCGAAACACCACGTCACGCCGAGCCGCCCTGGACAAGGCGCGACAAAGCCGGAGGCCGAGCCGCTTGGGGACGCCGGCCGGCGAGGCCGTCAAGCCGGACTACATCGTCGCGGAGGACGCCGGCTTTCCGGGACTGCTCGAACGCATCTGGCGGGAGGCCGTCGCCGCACCAGATCCGTCGTCGGCGGTGAGCACTCTCCTTACACTCGGCGGCCACGTTCCCGCTGACGTCCAGCTCCGTGCTTTGCGCCTCACCGAAGAGGCGGCGATGAAAGCCTTGTTCGGAATGACCTGGCGAGAGGAAGACCGGCCAAGCCAGCCAGTTGACGCTCCCGGTGTGCGGCCTGCCTTCCTCGGAGAACTTGGGCTCACGACGAGCGGCCGGATCGCTGTTCGCGTGCCGTCCCAGGGCCCGCTGGTGAGCGACCACAAGCTCGTAGACGGGGTCATTCGCCTGCCGTGGACGCCCCGCGCCTTGTCAGCCTATCGGGACGAGGTAAGCCACGCCTCAACACGTTTTTGGCGCTCGGTTGCCGAGTGCCGTCGATGGTTGGACGCGGCCGGACAATCTGGCCGCGATGGTCTGCTCGACCAGCTGAAGGAGGCCGCCCTACGCACCGCTCCGTTTGTCATCTACCAAGAAGGCAAGCAGTACACCAACTTCCGCGACCGGAACACGCTGACCGGCAAGACCCTCTGGCCGGGCCACCCGGACTGTGCCCTGAGCAGTCTGCAGGGCATCCCGTTGGAGCTGTGGTCGGACAATGATGCCGTCCTGGTTGTGTGCCTCGGGCTGCTGGTGCGGTCCGCGGGGTACGCCCGGATCGAGGAAGCCAACGGGACACAGTTGACGCTCGACCACGTGGCGCATTTGCTCGAGCGGACGCGACGAACGTACAACAGCGTCCCCGCTGGGCAAGACGTTCCACCGGCGACCTCCACGTCTGTGGAGGCGTTGAGCGACCTCGCTGGGGCACTTAGAGCACGCAGGCAAATGATCGGAAGCTCGGTCCGGCTCTACCGAGAAATCCACGGACCGCTGATGCACAAGATCGAGCGGCTCGCCGCACCGCACGGAGAACAGGCCCGCCGCAGGGAACAGTCGGTGTGCGCGCACTTGCGCAGGCAGCTACCGGTGGCGGGTGCCACTCTCACAGAACTCGCGGACAGCATCGCGGAGTCGCCTTCCTGGCTGTCCCGACCGCATGGTGGTTTCACGACAGGGCTGGAGTCCGCGGTGTACGAAACCGTCGCGGCCGCCACGAAGGCGTTCGACGCCGACTTCGCCATGAGCCGCGGTATCCGTTCGCTTCCCCAACTGATCCGGGCGCTGCGCGCGAACGACTGGGAGCAGATCACGCGGTGGGAGCTCCCTGACTACTTCTGCTGTGTGGTGCCGGCCGCCGGGGCGCGGAGGTACTTCGGTGACTCACCAGAGCAACTCGCCGATGTGACGTGGGCCATCTCCTCACGGATGCAGTACAACTCCTGGCACTTCATAGCCGGCAGCCTGCCCAAGGTGCCGGTCGTGTCCGCACGCGACTACTTCGTACCGCCCACTATTCCCGATCTCGCGTACTACTCAGACCAGCATCACCACGGGCATGTCGCCGCGAGAGTTCGGTTCAGCATCCGTAGCCCGCAGGCGGTCGACGTCCTGGACCGGACCTTCAACGGGTTCGTCGATCTCCGGCTGCTTCGATGCGAAGGACCACCCTTCGACGAGCAGGACCTCCTTGCCGCCGATCGTTGTTCGTCCTTCATCGCCAGGGCAACCACACTCGCGGCCGACCTGATCGCATGTGGCGAGACCATCGAGGTCGCGGCGTTCGACTCGCAATGGCACTGGACGACGATTGCCGCCTCAGAGACTGCTGGCACTCCAGGCCGAGGGGAATAAACTGTGCAACTGCTCGACGTCCGCGGATCCGTTCGCTTTCAGGGTCTGAACCACGTGCCCGCGGCACAGCAGCCGGCTTGGGACTACCACACGGAGCTGGGACCTGTGCGCGCGGAGCTGGCAGAGGTCCCCGCCCTGGTGGACGAACAGGAGATCTGGACCCTGCGGCAACTCCTGGCGGAGGTGGAATCGGGTAACGCGCATGTCCTCCACGTCGGCGAGTGCGCCGAACTGTTCACCATGGCCAACCCTCAACAGGTCGAGCGGCGAGTCGCCTTGTATGTCGAACTGGCTGACCACCTCGCATCGCGCACCGGGAGAAACGTCGTCCTGGTCGCACGCATGGCCGGACAGCACGCCAAACCCCGCAGCCAGTCGGTGGAAAGACTGATTGATGGAACGGTGCTGCCGGCCTATCGTGGCGATGCGGTCAACAGCCTCGATGTGTCCGCCGCGGGACGCCACGCCAACCCTCGACGGCTCCTCACGAGCTACCAGCGTTCGTACGACACCCTGCGATGCCTTCAGGATCGGCGCCACCAGAGTCATCCCGTCTTCGTCTCGCACGAGGCTCTGCTCAGAGACTATGAGGAGCCCTTGACGAGGGGCGGCCACCTGGCGTACGCCGGTAGCGCCCATCTGGTCTGGATTGGAGACCGCACACGCAGGCTCTGGAACTGGCACGTCCAGTGGGCGAGGTTGGTCAGCAACCCGGTCGGAGTAAAGATCGGGCCGACGACATCGCCAAGCGATCTCACCGATCTCATCCATGCGCTCAACCCACGCCGTGAACCAGGCCGACTCAGCCTGATCACCCGGATGGGCGCCACCGCGGCCGGCGAACGGGTCCGTGAGCTGATCCGGGCGGCAGCCAGCTGTCGCTCGCCGATTGTCTGGCAATGCGATCCGATGCACGGAAACACCCACAAGCTGGGCAACGCGAAGCTGCGCCTCCTGCCCGACCTGCGCGCCGAGGTCACCGCGTTCGTAGGAGCGATGCGTGCTGCCCGGTCTCATCCGGCGGGTCTCCATCTCGAAGTGACACCCGAAGCCGTGAACGAGTGCCGCGAGGACCTGCCAGCGGACGGTAAGCACCATGAGAGCCCACCGTGCGATCCACGACTGAATCCCCAGCAGGCACTGGAGATCGTCGACCACTTCGCCAACGAGTTGGGCTAGTTTCCCTCAATGTGATGCGGCCAAACGGCTAACCAACACTCCGCGATGTACGTTCACTGCGAGTTCGTTGCCCGCCAATGCGGAGCGCTCACGGACACCGCGACCGCCTGGAGAACATCATGACCTACGTTGTCGCCCTTCCCTGTATCGACGTGCTCGACAAGTCCTGCATCGACGAGTGTCCCGTGGACTGCATCTACGAAGGCGAGCGGATGGTGTACATCCATCCAGATGAGTGCGTGGACTGCGGCGCCTGCGAACCCGCGTGCCCAGTACAGGCCATCTACTACGAAGCCGACCTTCCCGAAGGATGGTTGTCCTACGCTGCGGCCAATGGCGGGTTCTTCCAGCAGCTTGGGTCTCCAGGGGGCGCGGCCAAGGTCGGCAGAACGAGTAACGACCCCCAGTGGATCAAGGATCTTGGTCCACAAAACCCACAAAACTGAAGTCAGCTAGGTTGCCCCGTCGCTCGTTCAATGGTGCTTTCAACTTGACGTAACCGCCCACTAGCTGACTGCGATACACTAGATATCGTTGCACTCACCTACTTGGTTTGACGTGATCGACAGGGCACCCATCAATCAGGATCCAGGCAGGATCAGGAGATATCCAGCCATGACCGATCAGTTACCAGATGAGCAGCTATGGGTCGGCATTCAACGGGTCTTCGAGTGCTACTGCAGTTGCTCAGAGACGATCACCTACTGCCTGGAACAGTCCGGCCCGCAGATGGCGGGCCACGCTCTACGATTGCTGATCGACTGCGCCGAGATCTGTCAAGTCGCGGCGGGACTCCTGCTTCGGCGCTCCTCCCTGCACCGGCTGGTGAGCATCAGTTGCGCCGAAGCGTGCGAGCGCTGTGCCCAATGTTGCGAACAGATCGACGATGAAGTGCTGCGGCAATGCGCTGAGCTGTGCCGCCGGTGCGCCGACGCGTGCCGCGAACTCACCTGGGAGCACACGGCGTGCCTGCCTCCGGTCGTCGCCGGTGGTCTCACCTAAGCAGCCAGCCAGTTCGAGCGTGAGCGCCGCGGCCCTGTGACGGGAACCAACGGTCATCTACGTGCGCGACAAGCGACGAAGCTCCCCAAATCACGTACGTCTCCGGATCCAGCGGATCGGTCGTTCCGGGTCGGGTGTGTAGCGGCAGGTGGATCCCGTGGTGATGGTTGCGGCGAGGAGTCGCCCGATCGCCGGCTCAGCCGCGGTGATCTCGTCGATGGCTCGCTTGATGGCTCGCTTGATGGCCTTGCGTACGGCGGTACGGGCGCGCTCCCCGGGGTCGGGGAAGCCTCTCGAGCGGCCGGCCATGCCGGTGGCGCGGCGCCAGGATCCCAGGCCGACAGTCCGACCGGCGTGACGCCTACCTCGGCCAACAGCTCACTGCGGCAGCGAATCCGCCCGACGCGCGTACAGCAGCGCTCCGGCCGAGATGCCGAGCGCCCACAGCATGTACCAGCCCGTCGTCGCGAACAGGGAGAGGACGCTGACGAAGGCCACGGCGGCGGCTCGCCGGGCCCAGCCGCCGGCCGGAAGTAGGCGGATCGCCGCGGCTGTGCTCAGCACGTAGACCAGGACGAACGAGCCCGTGGTCAGCAGCACCAGCTTCGTGAGATCCAGCCGGACAACGGTCGTGACGACCAGCGAGCCGAAGGCCAGGCCCGCGATCACGAACAGGCTGCGGCGTGGCACCTGCCCGGCGGCGCTGCCGTGCGCGAACCACGCTGGTAGCGCGCGGTCGCGGCCCAGTGCGGCGCCGAGCTTGGCGGCGCCGGCGAAGTAGGCGTTCATGGTGCCGAGGGTGAGAACGAGGGCGACAACCGCGGTGAGTGCCCGGGCCGGGTCGCCGAGTCCGACGGCGAGCAGATCGGCCAGCGGTGCGGGCGTCTGCCCGGCAGCCGGTCCCAGGACGAGGACGCTCGTGGCCGCCACCCCCAGGTAGAGCACGCCGATCACCACGACCGCGATCCCCGTCGCGAGCGGCAGGTCCCGGACCGGCCGACGGTACTCCCCGGCCAGCGATGTCACCGCCTCCCAGCCGGCGAAACCCCAGACCAGCAGTGCGGCAGCGGATACGACCGCGAACCAGCCGTGCGGGGCGAACGGCCGCAGATTCGCCAGCTGCGCGTGCGGCAACGCGGTCAGCGTCGCGGCGAGCAGTAGGGCACCGAGCAGGCCCGCCAGGACGAGCTGGACCCGGCCCGAGAGCCGGACCCCGCCGGCGTTCATCGCGGTCACGACCACGATCTCGGCGACGGCCGTGAGCACCGTGGTCCGCCGGCCGCCACCGAACGCGGCGGCAACGTAGGCCCCACCGAACATCGCCGCCGGTGGCGCCCCCACCGCGACCGCGAAGTAGAAGCACCACCCGACCACCGTGGCAGGACCCGCACCGAAAGCCGTACGGACATAGGTCGAGACACCGCCGGAGTCGGGGTAGCGCGCACCCAACGCGGCGAACGTGACGGCCAGCGGCACCGAGAGAGCCACCAGGATCGCCCACGCCAGCAGGGACGCGGGACCCGCGACCCGGGCGCCGAGAGCGGGCAGCGCTATCACCCCGGTGCCCAGGACAGCACCGATGGACAGCGCGGCGCCCTGCGCGACACCCAGCCCGTGGCTGGTTCCGCCCTCGGCCGGGCGGGTGAGTGGCTCGGGCACGGTCATCGGAACGAACCTACGATCGGCCGAAGCGCCGGAACAGGGCCAGACCGGAGCGAATCGACCGGGCCAGAGCGATCCGATCCATGCCCATCACGCCGTACTCGCTCGCCACGAGAACGTGGTCACACAAACGGATCGTGAAGTTCAGGAGGGTAGGCCCCATCGGCTCAGGCAGAACGGGTGACCGGCCGGATCGAGCAGGATCCGGAACAGGTCTGGATCCGGCTGCCAGTCGGCCACCCACAGCCGGCATCCGGCGTCCTGCACACCCACTACAGGGCTGTCTGCTGGTGGAAGACGATGCGCCAGCCGTCGCCCTCACGCGTGTAGACGCTCGTGGCGTACGACGGGAGCTCGACCTCCTTGCCCTGAACCTCCGCCACCACGTGTGCGTGATAGGTGAGGACGGCATTGTTCGCGTCCAGTTCGATCACACGATGCTCCGACAAGTCAGTCTTGACGTATGGGTTCCGGTTGGCCTGGATGACCGGAACGATCTGATCCTTGCCCATCACGCCGTACTTGCTCACCACGAGCGCATCGTCGCGCAAAGCCGTGGCGTAGAACGCGCCGTCACCTTCACGGTTCGCCCGCCACATGTCGTTCTCGAGCTCGATCAGAGTCTCAGCCAGCTTCATACGAATCCCCGCTCACGACCTCACCCTCCACAGTGCCCGAGTCCTGCAGCACGAACGTGCCCTGCCTGCCGCCCAGCCTTCCGGTCATTCGCTCGAGGCCGACGAAGCTGGCGGAGCCATCGGCCCGTGCGGCCTGCAGGAACGTTGCCACACCCTCACCTTCGATGTCTCCGCTGAAAGTCTCCTCGACGTGTACCTTCACGAGATTCATCCCACCGTCGCAGGAGTCGAGGTCCTCCGGCTCGTACAAGTGCACGGTAATGACGCCGCTTGCGTGCGCGGGCTGGTTCGCTGTAACGCTCAACGGGGTTGCCTTTCGCCTTGTGTCTTGTCTTGTGTGGAAGGGAACAGATGGAAGTGATGTCCGAGAAAGCGTGAACGGCGGGGCGGCTCATCGCCGGTGTGGAGCTCCTCGACTCGGGCGAGGATCGGGCCATCGGAGGCAATGCCTCGGCCGGCAAGGCGTTCGTACTCCGCCCAGGACGACAGCAGGTAGCTCTCGATATGCGTCCCCGGGTCGCTGAGGCTCTGGAAGATCCCCCAGTGCATCGCTCCGTCGCGCTCGCGGATCCGCCGCACCGCACGCATGGCGCCGCGGAACGCGGTCAGATCCCCCTCCGGTAGGAGGTACTCGACGGTGACGAAGACCGGACCATCGTCGGGGTCGATCCGCAGGTCGACGTACGGCGTCTCCGAGTGCAGCGGACCGGTGTCTACCGCGTCGGCGACTGACAGTCGCAGCCGGCGGGCGAGCACGATGTTGGCGAGCATGCCGACCGCGGCCGCGACCAGCGTCGTCCGCAGGCCGAACTTGCCGGCAAGGTATCCCCAGCCGGCGGCGCCCGCGGCCATGGCAACAGCGAACACCAGTTGGTAGATCGCCAGTCCGCGGCCACGAACCCAGTTCGGCAGTACGCCCTGGGCCGCGATGTTGAGCGTCGACATGGTTGTCATTCCGGCAAAGCCGGCGATCGCCAGCACGGGAAAGGCCGCCGCGAGTATGTGGAGTTGGGACAGCGCCAGCAGGACAAGGGCGTAGAGCCCCAGCGCGAGCATCACCAGGTGCTCGTGGTCGAAACGCTCCCGCAACCGCGGCAGCAGCAGTGAGCCTGCCAGGCCACCCACACCCAGGCTGCCCAGCAGCAGACCGTACTGCGCGGCATCGGCACCCAGCTGGTCCCGGCTGACCACCGCCAGCAGAGCCGGCACGACGGTAAAACACAAGCCATAGCTCGCGGTTCGGGCCAGTACGACGCCCAGTGCCGGCGCGTGCCGGACGTAGCGGATCCCGGCACGCATCGCTCCGAGGACGTGCTCGGCGGGCAGTTGCGCCAGTGGACGAGGGCGGCGCCAGGCCAGCGCGACCACCACGACACCCAGGAACGAGCACGCGTTGAACGCGAACGCCGCGCCCGGGCCAACGAACGCGACGAGCAGACCGCCCAGCGCCGGGCCGACGGCCTGGGACAGCGTGAACGACGTGGAGTTCAGCGCGACGGCCGGGGACAGGCTCGCCCGGTCGACCAGCTCGGGCGTCACCGCCAGGAGCACCGGCGAGCCCAGCGAGGCACCGACCGACAGCAGCAACGTGAGCAGGAGCAGCCATGAAGGTTTCGCGGATCCGGCCAAAGCGAGCCCTGCCAGCACGGCCGCAACCAGCGCTTGCATTGTTTGGGTTACGACGATCAGTCGCCGCCGGTCCACCACATCGGCCAGCGCTCCGGCAGGTAGTGCCAGCAGGAACGTCGGCACCGAGGCCGCCGTCAGCAGCAAGGCCACAGGAGCCGCCGATGTGGTCAGCGAGGTCATCAGCCACGCGGCGGCCACCAGATGGATCCACGAGCCCAGGTTCGAGAAGAGACCGGCGATCCAGAAGGCGCGGAACACCGGCGTACGAAGCGGTGAGGGTCCGCGCTGATCGGCCGCGGTTCGAACTCGTGTCACCGGCCGAGCGCCTCGATGACCAACCGCGCGGCGGCGGCTCCGGAGTACTGCTGCTGGCCGGTCACCAGCAGCCCGTCGCGTACCGCATGCGGGCGGAACGCGCCCTGCACGATGAAGTTGGTGCCAGGAAGGGCGCGCGCCTCGTCCTCGATACGGAACGGCTGGATCCGTTGCCCGACGAAGGCGTCGGCGTAATCCTCCTCCGAGTTGGCGAAGCCGGTCCAGGTCTTGCCGGTGACCAGCAACTCTCCAGTCGACAACCGGGTCTTCAACAGCACACAGGTGGCGTGGCAGACGATCGCAGTCATCTTCCCCGCCTCATAGAACGCGACGACCAGCTCGTGCAGTCGTTTGTCGTGGTAGAAGGTGTACATCGGCGCCTGGCCTCCGACGAGAAAGATCCCGTCATAGGCCTCCACCGACATGGCCGCCTCATCTGTCGTCGCGGCCTTGGTGTCTTCGATCAAACCGAGGTGTTCAGGAGAGTTGACGAACCCGAGCGTGATGAGGTCCTCCGCCGAGTATCCCGACGCATCGCGCGGGTCGCTCCACGAGTCGGCCGCCAGCCGCCCGCCGTCGGGGCTCACAATCTCCACTTCGTAGCCGTGCTGGGTGAACTCCCAATAGGCGTGGGTGAGCTCGGCCCACCAGAACCCAATCGGCCAGCCGGTTTGCCCCGACCCGGCCGGGTTGGAGCAGACCAGCAGAATCTTCTTGCTGGTAACGAGATCGATGTCAACAGGCATGCGGTTGTCTTTCGCTCATAGATCGTGGAGTCGCCGTTCATGACGGTGGCGTCAACGCACGATAGGAGGCCTCGATGAGCGCTGTAATGTACGTTCTTGCGCTCAGGGCACGTAACGGCCCGGCGCTACGCCGAGATGGCGCTTGAAGTGCCTCGTGAAATGGCTCAGATCGAAGAACCCCGTCTCGTTGGCGACCGCGCTCACCGGCAGCCCGCGCAGAAGCAGTCGCTTGGCGTGGTTCAGCCGAACCTGCAGCTGGTAGGCGTGCGGCGGCATCCCCACTTCCTGCCGGAACAGCCTCGCCAAATGGAAAGGACTCAACTCCGCCAGCCGTCCCAGCTCCTCCAGGGAGACACTGGCGGCGTAGTTGTCTTCCAGATACGTACGGACGATCGGTACCGCGCTGCACGGCCCCGCCACAGGCTGGGCTTCTGTCCGGTGGCCGGTGTGCCTGGCGATCAGGGCCGCCAACAGCGACAGCAGGCCCGTATCCAGAGCGAGCCGCGCGGACGGATCACCGAAGCTGGCGTGCAACCGTCGAAACCTCGCGACGAGTTGGCGATCCTCGAGCACGACGTCGGCAAAGTATGGCAAACCAGTACGGGCGGCTCCGATCTCTGCCGCCAACTCCCGGACCCGTCCCTCGCCTGCGTAGAGCACTTGGTAACCGCCCGTCGTCGTCCGCTGCTCGGTTTCGACGGCCATGTGCACCTCGCCCGGCATCAGGACCGACAGCCGCCGTGGCGGGACCACGTGCCAGCCGCCCCGATAGCGATATCTGTTCGGCGGATCGTCGCCGACGCAGATTTGGTACTCCTCGTGAGCATGGCTTGGTGTAGTGCCGGGCGGCCCGGGCGGATAACGGTAGGACTCCAGAAGACAGCCCTCGAGAAGCCCGCCCTGAGCCTGGAGCTCAGCATCCGTTTCTGAGGCTCGCTGCTCGGACCGCTTCCCCGTACGGTCGGTCATGCGGCGATGCTACCGCCGGCCAGCAAAAGATCGGCGCCCGCAGACCCCACCGCGACTTGACGGCAGATCTGCGGGAAACCGTTGTGCCGCCCAGGCACGGCGACCTCTAGACGATCTGTTCCAGGGGGTCGCCGGTCAAGCGCGCGGCGCATGGCGCCGCGCTGACAAGGCGGAGGAGGAGCCAGGAGGGGCCTCCGGCGATCGACGACAACGCAGCCAGCGTGGATGCCAGGCGTCGCGCGTCAGGCGACCCCTTGGAACAGATCGTCTAGGCAAGTGCACGGAGACGGTCCAAGAGGAACCCCGCCATAGCTCGAACCCCAAGCCCGATCGCCCGCTCGTCCGCAGCGAAGTCTGGTGCATGAGTGATCCCGTTGAGTCCTGCTTCAGGATTTGCGACCCCGAGATAGAACATCGCGCCTGGGATCTGCTCCAGAAAGTAGGCGAAGTCATCACCGTTGAAGGGGAATGCGGCATGCGTCACCAGGACGGAGTCCGCTCCAACGACACTGCGCAGGTGTCTAGCCGCCTGCTCGTTGAGCTCCGGCGAGCACACCATCGCCGGGAACGGTCGCGCGGAGCACTCGACTCTCGCGTGAGGGAGCGCCTCGACCCAGCCCTGCACCTCACCGCGGATCGTGACGTATTGGCTGCTCGGCCACGCTCGCAGCCACGCATCAACACGGGCGCCCTTGTCGTGTGAGCTGGTTTGGATGTCGGCGAAAACGAAGCGCGCCAGTGGACCGTCTGGCGTCAGCAGGTTGCGCAGCAATTGCTCGAACTGCTGAGGTGTCTGTGGGCGGTGAACAGTCGACAACTCTCCGATCATGGTAGCGAGCCGCTCAGCGTCGGCGACGACGTTCTGCCCAGTAAGTTCGATCCGGATATGGTCCTGCCCGGGTTGTCCTGGCCCGACCGCGAAGCTGCCAAACTCGAGCGGCCCGCAGTGCAGTGCGTAGATCTCCTGCGGGGAAGTCAGTCCCAAGGCTCCTTCCTCGACCATGGCTCGGGCACCGGTGATCGTCTCCTCCGCCGGCTGGAAGATGAACACGATCCGCCCCGCCCATCGCGTCCGTAGCTGAGACAGGACCTTCGCGACTCCAACCCCGATCGCCGTATGCAGGTCGTGGCCACACAAGTGCGCTGCGCCAGGGATTTGAGAGGCAAAGTCACTGACAAACAACTCCTCATCTTCGACTGCGTCCAGATCGGCTCGATAGGCGATAGTCGGGCCCTCGTCCACGCCGTCGAGAACTGCTATCACGCCATGGCCGGCGATGCCCGTAGTCACAGCCAGATCCGTTGCACGAAGCTGATCGGCGACCAAGGTCGAGGTGCGCACCTCCTCGCCGGCGAGTTCGGGATGACGATGGATGGAGCGACGCAACTCGATCAGCCCATGGTCGATTCTGGCTGTGGCCGCATCGATATTCTTCTGGTCCGGCGGCAAATACATGGACGTAGAGTACTGGTGTCTTGATCTGACGTAGATGTCAGCGATACGTTGCGAATGCGCTCGCGCTGGGTTCGGCTCAGCTCGGTCTACGTCGCATCTGCTTTACCAGCAGGGCGAGGTTGGCTACGCGCGCCGAATCGGGCCGCGATGGCATGGAAGACCTCTTTCGGTTCCCACGCCAGGTCGGGATACGCGGTGCCGTTGTTTCCTTTGAGAACCCTCACGGCACCGTAGCTGGCCAGGTCGAGATCGTGCCGCGGCTCGGGGTCGAAGGGAGCTTCGTAGCCGGCGAAGGTGAACCAGAACGCTCCATGCACGCCCTCGACCTCGAAGACGTCCATCAGCTCGGTGAAGTACGCCGCCTGACCGGCTTCGTCGCGAACGTAGTCGCCGTTCAGCGCACGCGGGTTGGCCGCGAGGTCGACGATCGCCCAGCCCATGCCGCCCGCGTCCGCCGCACCTCGGTAGGTGCAGCAGCCGAACTCGGTGATCACCAACGGTTTGCCGTGCCCCGCGTGGGTTCGCACCTCCTGGGCGAACTCGGCGGCGTTGTCCGCCGACCGGTACAGGTCGACCGCGGCGAAGTCGAATCCCGACCAGTCGATCTCCTCCCACTCCCCCGCGGCGTAGGTGACCTTGCCACCGAAGTGCTGCCGCGCGACCTCGACGACGCCGCGCAGCACCGCGGCGAAGTCCCGTTCGGGCGAGAAATCGGCCCAGGCTTCGGGATTCGTCGCGTTCTGGATCCGTTCCATCAGGTGCGCGCCTGGCACGAACCCGGCGCAGAACAGCGACATCTCACAACCCAGCACGAGCACGGTCTCCGGGTCTCGCGCCCGGATCTCCTCCGCCCGCTTGGCGCAGTCGGCGAAGTAGGGCGGAAGCTGCGCCGGCGTCAGGTCGATCGGGAACGGCGCGAACCACACCCGCAGACCCACGTCGACCGCAGCGTTCGCGGCCAGCGTGAGGCGGTCGGGCATGTCCCCGCTGATCCGGACCGCGTCGCAGTGCAGGTCCGTCGCGATGATCTCCAGCTCCCGCCGCACCACCGCGGGATCGAAGTCGACCCGCGACCGGTCGCCGACCGCGCCGCCGAAACCTGTGTCGTAGTTGATTCCTCGCAGCATCATCGCCTCCAGAATGTACGTTGTACACGGCACAGTACGTTGTACACTCCACAAATGCCAAGTGCTCACGTCGAACGGCTGGTCTGGCACCACCCCGAGCCGCCAGGGCGCAAGCACGCCCTGACTCGCGCAACCGTGGTACGCGCGGCGATCGGCATCGCAGACGCCGGCGGCGTCGCCGCGCTGACCATGCGCGCCGTGGCAGACGCGCTCGGCGTCTCGACCCCGATGTCCCTCTACCGCTACGTGCTCAACAAGGACGGCCTGGTCGACCTGATGCTGGACGAGGTGTCGGCAGAGGTCGAGGTGCCGGCCGAACCGGGCGGCGACTGGCGCGCCGACCTGCGCGGGGTAGCGACCAGCCTCTGGCTGATGATCGGCAGACACCGCTGGTACGCCGAGCTCGTGGACAGCCGCCCGCCGTTCGGGCCCCGGACCATGCGGCGGGCGGCCTTCCTGATGACCGTCCTCGACGGTGCGGGGCTTACACCCGCCGTCGCTTACGCCTCGCTGCTGGACAACTACGTGACCGGCACTGCGATGAGCGTCAGCCGGGAGATCACGATGCTCGAGCGGTTCGGCATCGGCACGACTGACGACCTGCGGGCGTACACGGGCGAGATGGCCAACGACTCGCTCGGCACCTGGCTCCACGACATGCCAGACCTGAGCGCGGACTCACGCTTCGAGCTCGGCCTCGATTGCCTACTCGACGGGATTGCCGCCCGGCGACCCTGAGCTACCCCGCTCCATCCGAAGTGGCTCACCGGTCCCGCTTCGGCGAAGTCAAGCGTTCCCCCACAACTGAGCCGGACTTCAGGCAGCCCGGGCCGAGGGGGTCCGGCTCAATCGAATGTGACTCGCATCCTTTGACGGCTGCTGTGGCTGATCGCACAAGCCTGAGCCAACAAGCCCTGTTACGGAACCAGCAGCGAGCCACGTCACAGTAGGCCGTGTTGTTGAGAATAGGGAAGGAATGGAGCGACTCGGAACCTCTTCGCCACGGCGAAGGGTGCCGGCCAGCACGGCGTGTTCGCGAGCTCCCTAAGAGCCTGTCTCGTGCCAAACATACGAGGGTGATCAACAACCGGCAATTGTCGCCGAACCGGCTCACGCCCCTATCGTCGCAGGTTCATGCGAACGGTGCGTCGGTTGAGACTGCCGCCGTCCGCTCGGAGACCTGCCTCAACATGGCGATGACTAACCTCGCATTAGCGATCGGCTCGCCGGTCGCGTTGGGAAGCTCCTGGAATGTGGGTTCGTAATTCTCCGGAAAGTACGCCGTTCGGTCTTTGAGCCCCACGTCCAGACGACGACCAAGCCACCGGGAAAACCGACTTTCGGAACGCTCCTCGCGTTCTCGCTTCTGGTCCAGCTCCTCCTGGGGCATCGGTTCGGCGTACCAACGCGAGTAGACGCCGCCAGCGCTTCGCCAGCCCAGGTGCAACCATGGATAACGCTTCGCATGAGCGTCCGAAAGCCTGGAACCGTCCGGATTCAGCAAACGGCAAACAGCCTTCTGGCCGGAATCCCTGCTCCACTCGACAACATCGATACCTTCCACACCAACGAGTTTGTGGCGCTTGGCCACAACACCTGCGCGTCGAGGAAAACACGTTCCACCTCGCCCAACACCGAGGCGTCCGAGCCCGGCTCCAGCTCGGTATCCAGCAGGGTCTCCTCGTCTGCGAGCCTGACCACAGCCAGTCGCCGGGGCAACCCCGAGCCGTCCACAGCGGCCATACACACGACGCCGTTTGGCCAGCCTAGCGAGGAAGGACTATTGAAGCACGGCGATGGCCAGTTCGGCGGCCGACCCAGCCGCAACTCAGCCGCAACTTCACCGAAGCCTGCGTACACCCTGTGGTTGAGCCGAGGTGGGATGAGGGCGCTCGAACTCACTGCCGACGGGGCTATGCCTTACTGGTCGGTGGAGCGCACGGTTCACTCCTTTCCCAAGCGGCGACCGCAGCTTGCTCGCAGCTTCGCAGCTGGACGCCTGACGAACCCAGCCACAGCGCCGCCGTCTCCTTGTGCTGTAGCGGTGAATGACGAACCGGGAAAGGCGCCGGACGGCGACGCGTCGATGCCATGGCGTGCCGTCGTGCGACAGCACGGTCACCACCGAACGGACACGACTGATCGGCGACGCAACAGTGGTGTTGGATGGTCCGGCCGTATATGCACAGCAGTCCGACGGCAGAAGGACCCACGAGCGCGGGGAAGCGGGACAACAGCCGACATTGGCCTGCCTGAGCGCAGTATCGAGCTGACGGAGTACCTCGGCCTCGAGTAGGGCCGGCAGGCCGAGTCTGATCAGTGCCTACGAAAGCGGTCGTTGCGCCCGACTAGGGGTGAGGATCGCATCCAGCGCCCGGCGGACAAGTGGGCACTGACCAATGTGCGACAGGCACCTATCGACCGACCGATCCACCCCAGTAGTACCACTTGTGGTCGGCGAAGTTGCCACATGGCCATTGGATGGCCTTCGCGCCCTGGTTCAGGCTACCCCCTTCAATCGCCAGGCATAACTCGCTGTTGTAATTCAAGATGTTGTAGAGGCCTTCGGGTGTACTGAACACCCCCCACTTGTGGTCGGCGAAGTCTCCACATCCCCATTGGATCACTTGTACTCCCCATCCCCTGCTGCCACCCGGCACGGCCAGACACTGCCCACTGTTGCCGTTGATGATCTGGTACCAGCCGTCACCGTCCGGGTCCGAGAAGCTCCATTAGTGGTCGCTCCAACTCCCGCACCCCCACTGGATCAGACCGACCCCTTGTGTCCTGCTGCCACCGGGGACGGCCAGGCACTGGTCGCTGTGGTCGGGGGAAAGGTGATACCACACGTCATCCACCTCATCCGGTCTCTGCTTGACGCGCGATCCGGCGCTGGCACTCGACTTCGGCGGCGCAACCGGCACAACATTCCGTGCCGAGGTCTCACTCGATACCGGAGCGGCCCCGGCCGTAGGCGCGCCCGAAAGCATCAACGCCACCAGCACCACCGCCCCAAGGGCGAGTGAAAACCGTCGCGCAGCTCGGCTCACCATGCTGCTTCTCATGCGATTCCTCCTCTTCGATGTCAATCGGCCAACCCGAGGGGTGGCATCCGACTACTGTTTCGACCTGCCAGCGGCAACCTTCTATTCGCCCGACCGGAGTCTCGTTGGTTCGAGGACTTCGCCGGATCTCAGCTCGCGGTCGGTGATGCCCCGCACGATGACCGAGGCGAACTCCGCGACGAAGGAACGCCGCCAGCCCGCGGCCGCCCGGCGGCGAGCCAGCATGCCGAGGTTGGCCCACTCCGGCAGACGCGTGGTTGGGTGGTCGTCAAGGCCATCCGACGTGGCGACGACCAACTGGACGCCCATCGCGCGCAAACCGGGGATCAGGTTGCGCAACTCCTGCTCGCCGGCATGCTTGCTGGCCGCGACCGGCTCGTATCCGGGTTCGAGTTCGAGTTCGGGATATTGGTGTGCCTGGTTGCTGGTAACGAACACGATCCGGCCCGCCGGAGAGCGGGCCAGATGCGGAGCCGCCCGCCGGACCAGAGCGACCTGCGCATCGCAGTTGAGCCGCATCAGGTAGTCGGGTGGCGAGCCCTTCTCCAGGCCACCGCTCGCGTTGAGCACGAGGCCGTCGAGCCTGCCGCTCTCTTTCAGTGCGTTGTCCAGCAGTTGCTGCCTGCCCTCCGGTGTGCTGATGTCTCCGGGTAGCAGGACCGCCCGCGCGCCAAGGTTTTCGACGCGGGTAGCGACCTTCCTGGCCCGGCGTTCCTCCTCGCGGTAGTTGACGCCTACGTCGTAACCCGCCTCCGCCAGCGCGATCGCGGTGGCGGCGCCGAGTCCACGCGAGGCGCCGGTGACGACGACAAAGCCTTTCCGCTTTGCGCTCACCCGCGTGACGGGGAGGTCGAAGGGCCTGGCGAACAACTCGTGGGAACGCAACCAGAACATGCCGCGGATGGTGGCCAGCACGACCAGCTCGTCATGCATCGGTGCGGCACAGCTCGCCACCACTTGCCTTCTGTACCTGCTGCGGCCAGTCGATGCGGACGCGGCGACGACGCCCTGCGTTCCCGAACCTGCCAGGCAGCCAACCGTCACCGTCCCAGCGACACAGGGCTCCACAAATCTGCGCATCTACTTCGCACCTTCCAGATCAGCTTGATCACGGACGTGACCTTGCCATCAGGTGCCGTCGTCCCCCTGTCGTCGTGCTGGCGCGCACCCAGCCCGGATCCTGCAGGCGAAAGTCCCTCGTCGGTTGACTCGCGAGCAGGTCAGGAAACCAGAGCCGACCCAGGGACACAGCGGCCTCCCGCGACACAGCGACGACAGGCTCACGAAAGTCGAAAGACAGCGCGGGCTGTCACCCTCGACTGTCCACATCGGAGCCAGCTCGCTAGGAGAACCGCGTTGGAGAGACTGAGGGTTGTCACCCTGCTTGCCGCCACGATCACAATGGGCCTGGTGACCGGAGCGTTCGCGTTGTACGCGCACACGATCATGCCGGGCCTGGCACGGACCGACGATCGCACGTTTGTTGGCGCGTTCCAAGCGACCGACCGGGCGATCCTCAACCCGTGGTTTCTCGGAGTCTGCTTTTTCGGCGCTCTGATCCTCACCGTGCTCGCCACGGTCACGCACATCGGGCACCGCGCCCTGCCATGGATCGCGGCCGCACTGGTCCTGTACGTGATCGCAGTCGTCATCACGTTCGCCGTGAACGTGCCGCTGAACGACGCGATCGAAGCGGCGGGCGATCCCGGAAAGATCGATGTGGCTGCGGTCCGCGAGCAGTTCGACGAGGCGAAGTGGGCGGCCTGGAACCTCGTCCGGACGGTTGCCTCTGTCATCGCGTTCGGCCTGCTTGCCTGGGCGCTGACCCTGCCCAGCCGCCAGAGTTGACGCCGCGGACATGCCGATTCCCTGATCGTACGGCAGAATCCGGTTAGTTGAGCTCGACAGACACAATGAGGAGGGAGTGGGTATTGACCCGCGGTGAGCCGCCACGCGTCGAGGGTGGTCCGGAGATCTGGATCGGGATCCTTGGACCGATGGAGGCAGTTCGCGCGGGTCGGCACATACACATCCCTGCGGCCAAGCAACGGGTTGCACTGGCGACGCTGCTTCTGAACGCCAATCAGTACGTTTCGGCGGACACGCTGATCCAGCATCTGTGGCAGCGGGACACGCCACACGACGTACGGGCCGCCATGCAGACGCACATCACCCGATTGCGGCAGGTTCTGCGCGACGGCGTCGGGGGCCGTTCGCTGATACTGACCAAGGAGCACGGCTACCTCATCCAGGTTGCTGTAGATGAGGTCGACGTGTTGCGGTTCCGCGAGCTGGTACGGCGGGCGGAGCAGGCGGCGCGAGTCGATCAGGCCGCCGAAGCGGCGCTGCTGAAAGAGGCGCTGGATCTGTGGCGCGGGTCGGCGCTGGTCGACGTTCCGTCGGAGTCGCTGCATCACGACCATGCGGATCGACTCGGTGAAGAACGCGCGCGGGCGTTGGAACGCTGGCTCGAGCTCGGCCTGCTGGCCGGCCGGCACGAGCAGATCGTTCCCGACCTCATGGATGCCACAGCCGCGCATCCCTTGCGGGAAGGGCTGTGGCGGCTGCTGATACTGGCACTGCAACGTTGCGGGCGCCACGCCGAGGCGCTGCAGGCCTACCACACGGTTGCCGAGCTGTTGAGGGAAGAACTTGGTGTCGATCCCGGTGCGGAGCTGAGCCAGTTGCATCAGTCCCTCCTGGTCGCCGACCCTGCGCCGCCGCCAGTCGGACCCACCGCCTGGCGACAGCATCTGCCAGGTGTCCGGCCTCAGCAGCTGCCGTCGGACATCGTGTCGTTCACCGGCCGCGCCGATCACCTGCGCGCGCTGGATCGTCTGCTGGAACGTACCGACAGCGCGAGCCTGCCCGAGCCGACCGGGATTGCCTCGATCACCGGCACGGCGGGCGCGGGCAAGACCGCCTTGGCTGTTCACTGGAGCCATCGCGTACGTGATGCCTTTCCCGACGGGCAGCTGTATGTGGACCTGCGCGGCTTTGGGCCCGGTAACCCGATGAGTCCCGCCACCGCCCTGGAGCTCCTCCTCCAGGGCACAGGTGTCCCGACAGAACGTGTCCCTGCCGATCTCGATGCCCGTTCAGCGTTGCTGCGCAGTGTGCTGGCAGGGCGTCGCGTGCTGGTGGTGCTGGACAACGCACGCGACGCCGGCCAGGTCCGCGCGCTCTTGCCCGGCTCGGGAGGCATGGTGCTGATCACGAGCCGCGATCAGTTGCGCGGACTGTCCGTCCGCGGTGACACTACGCACGTGAGGGTGGATGTCTTCACACCTCAGGAGTCCATCGTCCTGCTCACGACGATTCTCGGTGAGCAGGCACGTGCTGAACCAGACGCGGCCAGTCAACTCGCAGCCCAGTGTGCGCACCTCCCGTTGGCGCTTCGGATCGCCACCGCCAACTTCCTCTTCAGCCCGTACGAGCACCTTGCCGACTACGTTGCCGAGCTACGCGGTGACCGGCTCGGCTCCCTGCTGATCGACGGTGACCAGCACAACGCCATCCGCGGCACCCTCGACCTCTCCTACGCCGCGTTGCCGTCGACAACCCAGGCCACCTTCCGCCTGCTCGGCCTCGTACCAGGTGCCGACTTCACGCTCGAGGCCGCCGCCGCCCTTGGTGGCGTCACGATCGAGCAGGCCAGGCGGGAGCTTGGTCGGCTGGCTGCCGCGCACCTGGTCGACCCGTATCAGCCGGGACGCTTCCGGTTCCATGACCTGCTGCGCCTTTACGCCGCCCAACGCGCCCAGGAGGACGACGCTCCGGATCACCTGGAGGCGGCCGGCCAACGGCTTTACGACTGGTACCTGTGGGCCGCGCGGGCCGCCGCCGACCGGATGCATCCGAATGAGGCCAGGCTGCCGCTGCCGGCGAGCCGAACCACCTTGCCCGCAATGGATTTCTCCGATCCCGCTGCCGCTGTGGCGTGGATGACCGCCGAGCACGGCAACCTGGTGGACGCGATCCACCAGGCGGCCGCGACCAAGCCGGGGCCTGTGGTGTGGCTGCTGGCCGACGCGATGCGCAGCCACTTCTGGGCGGGCGGGCGTAAAGGGGACTGGCTGTCGTGTGCGCAAACGGCCCTGGCCATCGCGGAGGGGGAAGCCGACCCGGCCGGAACGGCCGCTGCTCTGCTGGCCCTGGCCGACGCGCATGCCAACCAGGGGCGGCGCGAAGCGAACGGTCTCTACGCCAGAGCCCTCGCGCTCGCCGACCAGGCAGGCTGGACGAAGGGAGCGTCGGACATCCGGGGTAACCTCGCCGACGATCACCTGCGTCGCGGTCAGTTGAAGGAGGCCGCGCGTTGCCTGCAAGAAGGCATGCGACACGACGAACAGGTCGGCGACGCGGCTGGACTGAGTGTCAAACGCGGCAGCCTGGGGGTGCTGTACGGTCTGCTGGGTCGCCTGAATGACGCTGTCGACCACCTGACTCTGGCTCTGAACCACCCCGCCGGCCGCAACGGCAACACACTAACCAGTCTCAGCAGAGTGTGCGTTCTGCTTGGCAGGTACGACGAGGCGCAGCGTCAACTCGATCAGGTGGCAGCGGGCATCGCCCAGGTGCACGTACGCAGCCTCGAACCCTACATACGGTGCATACGGGCCGACATCCGCTTCTGTCTCGGCCGCTACGAGGAGGCGATGCACGACGCCACCCGGGCCCTGACCGACAGCCGCGAGCTCGAAGATCACTTCGCCGAAGCAGCGGCACTGCACACCATCGGCCTGATCTACGACGCCACCGGGCATCCTGACCGTGCCATCGACCTCTTCCGCCACGCGGCTCGGATCAGCGGCGAAGACGCCAGCCCGTATGTGAAGGTCAGTTGCCTGATCGGGCTGGCGAACGCCGCGGCGCGGCTTGGCTGTGACGAGGCCGCATCGTATGCGCGGCAGGCTTTGCTCATCTCTGGCGAGCATTCGTTCCGGCTGCTCGAAGGACAGGCGTTGACCGCGCTGGCGAACCTCGCGCTGGCCGCCGGCGAGCACGACGAGGTGCGCCGGCAAGCGGAGCTTGCCTTGGAGGTTCACCGCGAAACCGGGCATCGCATCGGAGAAGCCCACACCTTGCGCACCCTCAGCCGCGCCATCCACGCATTGCAGGGCGTCGACGCCGCCGCGCCCTACCAGGAACGGGCTGCGGCGCTGCTCCGTGAGCTCGGCGTCCCTCTGGAGTAACCCCGGGGACGGATCCAGTCAGATGACGCCCGTCCGCACAGCGTCCGACCGGTTCCATCCAACGGCGAGCGGGACAGCGATGAGCACGCCAACGGCTCCGGCCAGAGTAATAGCGAGGCCGGGTCCGGTGAACTCCGCGGCCACGCCAGCTGCGAAGCCGCCCAGGCCTTGGGCGGTGACGAGACCGGTGGACATCACGCCGAGACCCTGTGCCCGGCGGGCGTTCGGCAACCGTTGGGCGAACGTCGCACCCAGCTGGACGTGGTAGGCCATCGCGCACACGCCGGACATCGCGAACAGCAGCATCGACAGCGCAAGCGATGGATAGACCATGCCAAGAAGCATCGGCACTGCTGCCGCGACGGCGAGCGGACCGATCAGCCGGACTCGCTTCGCTTCGGAAAACCAACGCGTGAAGACGAAGGCGCCGATCACGCTTCCCGCCGGGTCACTGGCCATCAGGAGCCCGACGGCGACGGCCTGCCCGTGAAGTCGGTCGGCGTACGGAGCGGCCAACGCCTCCGGCACGATATGGAAGCCGGGCAGTAGTGACAGCAGGAACAGTGTGCGCAGCCCGCGATCCCGCCAGATTACGTGGATGCCGCCGCTGGCGGCAGCGCGCATCCTGGCCCGTAGGGACTGGTCGGCACCGTCGAGGTCGGGTGCGGCAGCTGGTCGCTGGCGTACGCCCACACCTACCAGCGCAGCCGACACCAAAAACGTCGTCGCGTCCAGGCCGAGCGCAAGCTGCGGACCGATCAGTGCGACCAGGACACCACCGCCCGCGAACCCTGCGAGCTGGGCCGTCTGGATGGTGATGTGCCGGATGGCCAGACCGGTGGCGTACCTGTCGCCGGTCAGGATATCGGCGAGCAACGCCAGCTGGGCGGCCTTGAACGGACCGTGCAATGTCACGACAACCGTCAGCAGGACACACAACAACGCCAGCGGAACGCCTGGAAGAGCCATCGGGATAACGAGTATCGCTCGAGCGAGGTCGGTCACGACCATGACGGAGCGGCGCGGATATCGATCGGCGAGCCTGGACAGCAGAACTCCACCAACCATCGAGGGCAGAAACGTCAACGCATACGTGAGCGCGGTCAGTCCGGTCGAGGCCGTTCGCTGGTACACCAGTAGAGAAAGGGCCACCCGCGCCAGCTGATCGCCGGCGATCGAAGCCGCTTCCGCCAGCCAGATGGACCGGAACTCCCTGACCGCAAGGACCGTCGAGAACGTGCCCACCCAACCTCCAAAGGTCGCCGTGTTACCGCCGGGCAGGCTACGACCCCACTCTCACTGATCGCCGCCGTCCGGCTGTCCTATACACAGCTGGCACGCGCCACGAGCGACAGGCGCAAGACACCAAGGAGAAATGGCCATCGGGCAGATTTCTGCTGACCGTTCCGAGACGGTCTGTTGGTCAGAAACAGGCTTGCAGCCATGACACGGTATGGAGCACAACTTGACGTACTCGACTCCGCTCGGCACCGCGCCCACCGGCAGGCGGGCCCGTCCGTCAACCGTAACCGTAGCGGCGGCGCTGCAATTGCTGATCGCCGCCGGCTATCTGATCGCCCCAACGCTCGGGCTCCTCTACGGCGACGACATCCGGGCGGCTGCCGGAGCCGAGCTCGCGCGGCAGGGCTTGCCCGCAACGGTCCTGACCGCGGTTGGCATATCGTTCGACGAGAGCGGATACGCGACCGTCGTCCCGGTGCTGGTCGCTTTGGTGACCGCCACGTTGGGAGTGCTCAATCTGGCTGGCAGGCGACCGGGCTGGATCCTGTCATTGGTCTGCCAGCCGCTTGTTCTGGTCGGCGATCTTCTGATCCTGCTCACCCAGGTCAACCGGACTCGGCTCCTGCAGTCGGCCATCCAGCAGTCCGGTGATCCGACCGTTCGCAAACTCGACGTGCCAGCTCTCCTGCAGGCGGTCGAGTCGGTCTATCCCAGCTGGGAACCGGTTGCCACCGGCGTGCGCTACGCCGTCGTCTCCCTGGGCTCGATTCTCGTCATCACCCTACTTGCCCGGCGCCCGGCCAGAGACTTCTTCCGCAAAGCCTCCTAGCCAACCCGAAAGGAACACAACACGTGCACCACCTCGTAGAGACCTGCGTCGCCGTTGCCGTTGCCGCGGCGGGGCTCGCCGGCCCAGGCACACTGGGAACGAGACGGGCGCGCCGAAGACTGATGTTGCCGTCGCCACACCACTCTGCGCCCGTCCCGAATCCCCGTCAGAACCTGTGGCCACCACGAAGGTACCTCTGGTGGAGCTGAGCACCCACCGGGGACAGGGATTCTTCTACACCGCCAGTGCGAGCGAAGCCGACGTCGCTGTGCGGGTGCACAAGTTCACCCGAACCGGCGTCGCGTTCGGCGAGGTGTCGACCAAGCCGCGCGACGGTGGCGTTCCGTTGTACCGGCTACCTGAACAAGACCGGCCCACTGTCCAAGCGCCTCCATCGCCTTCATTTCGACGGCCAGTCGAGGTGGCGAGTCGCCACCACCGCACAGGCCGACGTCATCGACGACGAGCCCGGCTGGACCCGCGACAGCTACTGGATCGGCTACCTGCTCTGAGACCAGATCAGACGAAGGTGTGGCCATAAGAGTCTCAGTGCTCAACGCTCGGACGTGCGGAACCAGAGCCAGTGCACGGACGGCCCCACCAGGACGATCTGCAAAGGGTTTGGACAGTAGAACGGAAATGAGACATGACAACAGCCAAAACGAAAATCGATGGCGGCACACGCTGGCAGTGGTACATCGAACCCGATCCGGAGCAGGAATACCTCGCGGTGGCCACGGTCATCCAGTTGGGTTCGATCTGGGATCTGCCCCGGTTCCAGTGGCACGCCCAGGCGATCCACCGCCAGCTGAGCCACACCGCGGGTCTGGTCGGCTTCTCCTTCGAGGCCAAGTTCCCGACGCGATACTGGACGCTCTCGGCATGGGCAAACGGTAAGGCGTTGCAGGGATTCATACGCAACGGTAGCCATCGCACCGCGATGCCCGTCATGGGCAGAACCATGCGGGACTTCGCGCACGTGCACTGGAAGGTGCCCGGCTCCGGCCTTCCGTTGCTGTGGGCCGACGGCCTGCGCCGCCTCGACCTCCAAATCGCCAACCGCCGTTCGACCGGGCCGGTCGAAGGATCCTGAGAGGATCCGTGCTGTGTTCACCGATCTCGTACTGATCGTTGCGACGGTCCTGACCGGACTGGCCGCCGGCGTCATCACCCTGTTCTCCCACACGATCATGGCCGTCGTGGTCATCACGATGACGGTCAACGTGCCACTCAACGACGCCCTCAAAGCCGCCGGCGATCCCGATCGGATCAATCTTGCCCAGGCGCGGACCGCGTTCAAAGAACCTACCTGGACGACCTGGAACCACGTCCGAGTCGTCGCTTCCATTGGCGCCTTCGTAATTCTTGTGACCTTCCTAGCCGCGACATAAAGCGCAGTTGACGCGCGGATCCACCGTGAGGTTCAGCTGTCAGATGCAATGCCCGCGAGAACCTCTGCCGCCGTCGGCATTGTGGCGATCTCGGTCTGGACGCGCTGGGCCGCGGCGGTGAATTCCGGCTCGGTGAGCAACCGGCTGGCCGCCGCCGCGATCGCCGCTGCGGAGACCTCTCCCGGAGGGAGGCTGAGGGCTGCCCCAGCGCGCTGAGCTGCCTCGGCGTTGAGGAAGTTGTCGGCGCCCTGTGGCAGCATGAGCTGCGGCAGCCCGTGGCCGAAGGCACCCAGCATCGTGCCGCTCCCGCCATGAGAGACCACCAGCCGGCTGCCAGGCAGCACCAGCTCCTGCGGAATGAACCGCGCCACGAGAACATTGGACGGCAGTGGAGCGAGCTCGGACGGGTCCGCGTCCGGGCCGATGGTGACGACGACGTTGACGTCCAGTTCGCTCAGGCCCGCCAGCGCCGCGGCCCGCACCGCCGGCGCTTTGTTGAAGAACGTCCCCAGCGTCAGGTAGACCGTGCCGCTCCAGTCGAACCCGTCGGCGCTCGGCAGACCCTCACCGGGGCCGACGCCTATCGGATGTGGGCGCAGCGGGGTCGCCTGTGGCCACGACCGGTTTCCCTCTGGCTGCAGCGCCGGTGGGCAAATGTCCAAGTATGCGGCGCCAAACATGCGCTCACCCAGGTCGGCAATGCCCCAGGCGCTGCCGACCTGGTTTGCGGCTGCCGCGAACGGTTCCCGTACCGACGGCGGTGACAGCGCCGTCGTAGCGTGCACGACGTCCCGGACGCCGGAGCAGAGCATCGCGGCGGCCGCGCCGGCGAACTCGCAGGGATCGCGTACGATCACGTCCGGCTGCCACGCCCGCGCGTGTGGCACGATGTCCACCGCGCGCTGCGCCGACGACTCACCCAACACGACGGCGATTGCGGCGGCCCGAGCTTCCGTGGGCGGCAGGGCTGCCAATTCAGCCTTGGTGTACCGGGCATGGAAGACGGCCCACGAGTCGGCCAGGCTCGGACCGGCCGGCCACACCTGAAACCCCCGTTGTTTCAAAGGGCCGGCCAGGTCGGGCCCGGTGGCGAACGCGACCTCGTGACCGGCGGCCCGCGCGGCCGATGCCAGTGGCAGCATCGGAAACACGTGCCCGTAGGCGGGCAGACTGGTGAACAGAATCTTCTTCATGTACACATCCTTCAGCTTTGACCATGGCGTGGCCAAGACGGCGCGCGACAACGGTCGGAGACAACCAGCAGAGCCCACGAAGGAACCAGAGTTCAGCAGGCCATCGGCGCGTCCTCGAACCTGCGCCCGCTGGGCACGAGACGTTCCAGCGGGGCGAACGCCAGCCAGCAGATCGCGGTCGGCAGGAAGTGGATGCCGAGGAACAGCCAGGTCGTCAGGTGGAAGCCGAGCCAGAACAGCGCCCCGCACATCAGTGCCCTGCGGCGGAGGAACAGCACCGCCGGTGACAGGAGCTCGCCGAGGAACGCGATCCACTGCAGGACGTGCAACAACCACGGCGTTTGCAGCAACGGCTCGGAGATCGGCGTCGGGCGGCGGGTGATCGCCCAGGTGAGCACCGCACCCGACGCCCACCCAAACGTCCAGCCATGGTTGCGCGCCTTGGTGACAGCGGACAGAAAGTACGTCGCGACGGTGGCGACCTGGAGGCAACGTACCGCCCAGCCGGCGGCCTGGCTCGGCGTCCGGTCGCCGAACCTCGCCCGGCCGACCGTCGGCAGCACGAGCATCGCGACGATGATCGCCATGTGGTCGTGGTCAACCTTTCCGTAGCTCATGCTGATCGTGAGCCACCACAGGTACCCCAACCCGACCGCCAAACCCGCCAGTCGCGGCAACCGTCCGCTGGCCGCAACCAGCGCCGCCAGCGGTATGCCCCATTGCAGGATCTCCACCAGCAGCGGCGTCGGCGTCGGCAGGTGCAGGAGCCGACCGATCAGCAGCGGCCGGTACAACTCGGGCACGAACCCGGCTGCGGGTACGTCGTTGACGAACAGCCGTATGTCGACGATGACGAACAGGTAGAGCGCGAGACGCAGGACAGCAACCCTGGCCAGCGGGAGCGGAGCGAACCACCAGCGCGTGCCGGCCGACAGGACGGCGGTCACCACGGCGGTTCCGGGGTGGTCACGGCCGCACCGTCCACGTGACCAGTTCGCGCTTGTGTGGCTGGCCGACCGGTCTTCCGTGTCGCAGCTGGGTGGTCTCCTGCATCAGGTGAATCCTGGCGAGCTTGGGCTTTTCCGGCTGCAGCTGTGCGCGGGCCTCTGCCAGCGATTGCAGCAACGCGGGATTGCCTATGATCGCGGGCAGCTGGCCTTCCACGTCGGACCGGCCGACCCCCACCTCGCGGGACGTCAGCGGGAGCTCGATCCGCTCACCGTCGACTGTGGTGGCCTCGGCATAGGTCGACACCACCTCGCTATCCAGCCGAAACGGGCCCGCGTACTGCGACAGCGGACCAAACGGGAACAGGTCGTCGTCGCCGGCGACGCTGCCGTACAGCAACGCGCTGATACCCAGACCAGTGAGGACCAGCCGCCATCCTTTGGCCACCCGTGCCAGCGAGCCGGCCTGGACAGGCAACGGCACGGTCATGGCAGCTCTCCTTGAACCTCTGCATCCGACTCACCACCCACTTCACGACCCGTCCGACACCTCGATACGGGAATGGATCTCAAGCGGTATTCATTGTCCGGGTGAGAACTGACTGCGGCGCCGGCCCGAGCACTATTGTCTCCTCGATCAGGCCCCGGCCTCGGATCAGGTGGTGTTCGTGGCAGGACCATTCGGCTTGATGGCCTGGGTACGTCTCGTGGAGTGCGGTCACCAGTAGGTCCATGGCGGGCAGCGGCCGTCCGACGTTCACCGCGACCCGGCCGCGCAGGTCGCCGAGGTAGGTGTTGTAGCCACTCCAGGACACACCGCTGACGAACTCCAGCTCGATGGCCTCTCCCTCGGGCAGGTCGACCAGCGTGCTGGTCTGCTGCCGTGCCTCGTCGATGACCGCCATTGTCAGGCGCTCTATCCGCTCCGGCGGCACGATCGTCGTTTCGCGCCAGCGCTCGAATCGCTCCGCCAACGAGCCGTTGCCTGGCAGGAGATCGTCGAGGCGTTGGTGTGCCTGGGCGAAGACCAACTCGTCGGTGTGTTCTGGGCGGACGCCATAACAGCCTTCGACCTCGTCGGTATACGACCGTTGTTCGCCGGCGAGCCCTCCCGCGAAGACCCTCAGCGCGGCGACCTGGTCGCGCAGCCAGCCGTCGGGCAGCTCGCTCAGCAACGCGCCCGCCTCCTCTGCCAGTGCTCGGGGATCGGTGGGATCCTCGGCTTGGATCTCGGAAGCCAGCTCGGCCGGGCCGAAGTACGCATCGACGACGTCCTCGTCGTGGCGGCCGAGTCGCAGCCCCAGGCGCAAGTAGCGATACGCGAATCCATCGTCCATTGCGCGAACCTATCCAGCCTTGACGATCAACGCACCCGCCCAGCAGATCTGTCACGTGCGAGGACCTGGCGACCCGTGGAGCCGCCACCATTCGCCAGAAACGGTGCAGCGTTGCGAGGGTGTACGTCAACCCTTGCTCCAGAGGGGCAGACATCGCTTCTGTCGAGGCGATGTCTGCCAGGACCACGCCGCCGCCGTCGCCCCTTTGGTACTGGCGTGGCCGCACGGCCCGCCGCCGTAGGGCCGCCACATCTCCAGGCCTCGACCGACCGCATGCGCATGTCCTTCCCTTTCACGAAACCGGTTTCGCAGGACACCAGCTACTGGTCTCTGGACTTCATCCCTGTGACCTCCCTCGGACTCCGGCGCTTGGTTGTAGCCTGCCTACCAGTTCTGCCCCGGGTCGCGTCGCATGCTCACCGGACTCACCTCCTTCGCGTAGCAGATGGCACAGCCACCGGCGAGCGGGAACAGAATCGCGGACACCGCCGCACTCAGGACGTGTCCAGTCTTTCGTTCAGCTTCCCCCATCGCCCTTTCGCCTTGCTGTCATTCGCCTGGCGTCTCGATGACGCGGTGCACCGGGTGCCGGCGCCGCACCGGCCGTCGTCGCGAGCAGAAACACCAGGAATGAACGTCGAACGGCCGCAACTCACCAGCAGAACACCTGCGAACGCGACCGGTTCGGCGAAAGTCGGATCAGTTCGCGAGCCTGCGCCGAACTTCGGAGGCATCGGCCAGCCCGATCTCGATACACAACGACAGACCGTCTTGCCAGTGCCGGGCGGCGGTGTCGCGGTCGTCTGCCGCGTTGGAGATGTCGCCGAGCAAGATGAGACTACGGGCCTCACCGACGCGGTGACCCATCCACCGCTGCATCTCCAACGTCCGCTGTGTCTCCGCAGTCGCGGCGGCGAGCTCGGCCAGGTCGTTGTCTCGCCGAAAGAGTGCCAGCCGGACCTCGGCCCGCACGCTCGAGGCCTCGGTCTCCAGCAGCCTGCGCCCAGCGGCCTCTGCGAGCTTGATCGACTGGTCGGCGTTGCTCAGCGCGAGGTCGAGTTCGCCGAGGTGCCGCTGGGCCTCCGCGAGGCTGGCGAGCGCGCTGCATCGGATCGACAGGTAGCCCTCGTCGCTGACCTCGCTCAGCAGCCCTTCCAGCCGGTCCACCGCGGATCGTGGCCGACCGAGCCGGATGTCAAGGTACGCCCGCATGTCGAGCGTCCAGAAGCCGTTCACGCGGTCACCGGACTGGCTCGCGATGGCTTCGGCCGCCGCCACATGTGCTTCGGCCTCGTCCGGCCGGCCTCGATCCAGGCACAGTTCGGCCAGTTTGACGAGGCAGAACGCACGCTGGGTGTCGGTTTCGGCGTATGCGGCGACAGCGCGGTACAGCGTGTCCTCGGCCGCTGCGAGGTCGCCGGTGTGATGCAGAAGATGTCCGAGGTTGCTCAGCGTGAGGTCGGCGTGAACGTGCCTACCGTGGAGGTCGGCGGCCTGCCGCAGGTAGTCCAGCGCAGTGCGTAGCCGCCCTGCGTTCTGCGTGGCGACTCCGAGGTTCATCAGGCGCTTGGCTTCGCCGGCCCGGTCACCGAGCCGGCGGTCGAGTTCCAGCGCCGCCTGGAGAAGCTCGACGCAGGTGTCAAGGTCGCCGGACTCGGCGCGCAGGATGGCGAGATGGTTGAGTGCGCGCGCTTCACCCGCGTCCCAACCCGCCTCGCGGGCCAGCCTCAACGCGTTCGTCACGTGATCCAGTGTCGTGTCGAAGTCGCCGCCGGAATGGTGTACCTGAGCCAGACTCGATGCTGCTGCCGAACGTGCGGCAGCATCGCCTTTAGCCGATGCGGCGGCCATTCCAGCCTCCGCCACAGTGATCCAGTCGACCCGGTTGCCGGTGGCTTCGAAATAGCCGCGAAGGGCGTCGGCGAGAAGCCAGGCTGGTTCCTCACGGCCACTGGTGGCGGCTTCGGTGACAGCAGCGACGAGATTACGTCGCTCCGCGGCGAGCCAGGCGCCGGCTTCAGCGACGTCTCGGGGACCTATGATCGGCAGCCCTTCCGCCGGCGAAAGGGCTGGCAGGTACAGGGACGTCGGGGCCAGCAGCTTGCCCGCGGCAACCGTGTTGTGCAGGTACCACTCGAGCAGCCGGTCGATCGCCGACTCACGCTCGGGTTCGGTTTCAACGGCCTGCGCCCGCTCGGCGGCGTAAGCTCGCAGCAGGTCGTGCAGGGCGTACCGCTGTGGTCCGGATCGATCGACCAGGTGTGCGTTCGCGAGTGAACGAAGCCACCAGCGGGTCTGTTCCGGGTCAGCGGCGGTGAGCGCCGCGGCGGATTCGGGTGTCACGTCATGGCCGGGCACGAGGCCGAGCCGGCGGAACAGCCGCTGGACCGGTGGTGTGAGCCGTTCGTAGGACCAGTCGAACGCGGCGCGTACCGAGGCCGTCGGGTCGTCGCCAACGGCCAGCGAGCTGAGCCGATCACCGGCTCGCAGCTCCGCGACGTATCCGCTGATGTCCAGGTGATCGTCCACCCGCACGTTGGCGGCAGCGATCCGCAGTGCCAGCGGTAATCCCGAGCACTCCAAGACCAGCGCGATGGCAGCATCCGGCTCGGCAGCGATCCGCTCCGCGCCCACGATCCGTGTTACCAGCTCGATCGCCTCGCTCGCCGGCAGCGGTGCCAACGTCTGTTGCCGGGCCCCGTTGCTGGCCACCAAGCCGCTGAGCACGTGCCGGCTCGTGACCAGCACCAGGCTGCCGGTGCCGCTGGGCAGCAACGGCCGAACCTGCTCGGCATCGAGTGCGTTGTCCAACACGACCAGGACGCGCCGGTCCGCCAGCTTCGATCGATACAAAGCAGCGGCAGCGCCCGGCTTCGGAGGTATCTGTCCGGACGGCACACCGAGCGCGCCCAGGAACTCGGCCAGAACTTCTACCGGAGCCGCGGGTTGACCGGGTGCGAAGCCACGCAGGTTCACATACAGCTGCCCGTCCGGAAACTGTGTCGCGACTCGATGTGCCCACCTGATCGCGAGCGCGGTCTTGCCCACACCGGCGGCGCCGGTGAGCACCACGATGGCGGTCCCGACGCCGAGCGGAAGGAACGTGACCAGTGCGGACAGCTCGCTCGTCCGGCCGGTGAAGTCACCGATGTCAGGTGGCAGCTGCGCCGGCACCATCGGCTCCGAGTGCCCCGCCGGGCCGGGCGACTCAGCCTGTTCGGATGCGGATCTGGCCGAGGGCTTGGCAGCTCGCAGGAATCGCTCCAGCTCCGTACCGTCCAACCCCAGGGCCGCCCCTAGCAACCGTGCGGTGGACGGACGTGGCCGGGTCCGGCCGGACTCCAAGCCGTGCACGGTGCGCTCGCTGACTCCGGCTTCGTCCGCCAACTCGGCCTGCGTCCAGCTCAGCCTGATGCGGTGGGCCCGCAGCAACTCCGCCAAGTCCGCGGCATCGACGACGTCCATGGGCTCGTCGACGGGTGCTACCTGGCGACTGGGCGTGCCGGCCTGATCGCCTTTCGGTAGCAGCGAATCGAGGATCTCGCGGTTCAACTGGAAGAGCTGCTCCCCAGGTCCCACGTCCAGCTCTTCGGCGAGGACGGCGTTGGCCTTCCGGTACGCGGCCAGTGCGTCCGCGCGGCGGCCGGCACGTTGGAGGGCCAGCATCAACCGATACCACAGTGACTCCCTTGTCGGATGTGCACTCGTGAGCTCCTGAAGTTCGGCCACGACCATGCCAGGGGTCTCCGTGGCCAGGTCCAGGTCGATGCGGCGTTCCGTCGCCGTCAGCCATTCCTCGTTCAGCCGGGGTACGACGTCGCGGTCCAGCCAGGCCGATTCCACGTCTCCGAACGGGGTACCGCGCCACAGTTCCAGTGCGTCTCTGAGGATCTCGCGTTCTCGATCCGCGGAGGCGGCGTCACGGGACTGGCTCACCAAAGCACGGAACCGGTACAGGTCGATGTGCCCGGCCTCGACGCGAAGCCGGTACCCGCCACCAGAGCCGGTCTCGATCACGTTACGCCCGAGCAGCTTACGCAGCCGGGTCACATAGAGGTGCAGGGTCTCGCGGGAGCGGACCGGCGGGTGATCGGGCCACAGCCGACCGGTGAGCGTGTCGACGGACTGGGGCTCGTTGATCGAGAGCACGAGGGACGCAAGAAGGACGGTGAGCCGGCCGTGCGGGATCGCCACGACACTCCCGTCGACACGTACCTCCCAGGGCCCGAGCACGTTGAAGGTGACCGCGTTGCCGGTCGTCATCAATGCTGACCGTCCCCTCGTCCAACTGATTGGCCGAGGCCCATTGAAGCAATCCGCTGGCCGCTTCGGCGACCGGAACGGCCGCAATTCACCCGCAACTCGGTGCGGGTGGGACGGCGAGGACGATCGTGCGGTCGCCGATCCAGCTCAGCGCTAGGCCGCCGAGCACGGACGGCAGATACGTCAGTGCGTACGCCAGCCCGGTCAGCGCGACGGACAAGGTCTGCCGGTACACCAGCACCGCCAACGCGACCCTGAGGCGGCCCGTCGGCGACGGTCGAAAGCGCCACGGGCAAGCGGTCCGCGGGACTCAGTACTCCACGCCACACCGCATCCGTGCCGACCTTCCCGCACGACCAGACCGCGGGCTGTGACGCATCGTCCGTCGACCAGGCGCCGGTTGCCGTCCAGTCGCAAGGGTCGATGAAGGGCTCGATATCTATGCACACGTGTGGCCACTATCGGCCTGGCGCCGTGCCTGCACACGGGGACACGGCCTGAGCCCAGTACGTTTGTGGAGACGCGTAGGCAGTGACAACGTGGTGTACATGCTGGCTCTATTCGGAATGCCCGGACAGGACGCTCCGGGCTCCGGCTCCTTCTCGGACCCTGGGCTACCGCACGGGCCGCCGCGCAACCCGTCACGCTGGCGTCAGCGGGCCACGCGCTGAGCGACAAGTTCATCAGCGTCCTTCGATCCCCCGGCGGAACCTCCCCATCGATTGCTCCGCGATCACGACATCCGCTTTCACAGCCGGCCTGCTGATGCAACTGTGCGGAAGCCGTCAGGATCGCGATCCCTGGTGCGGAAGCTGACGAAGTGAGGAGAAGATGACGGTATCGAATGGTGCTACGGGCCCTACGGCAAGTCGCGACCTGGGGGTGCTGGAAACTCCCCCGATTGCCGAGGTGACGCTGCTCGAGGGCATGCTGCGGGAGCGTTTTGCTCTCAATCTCGATTACATGCAGAGCCTCCGGCCGGACAACCTGCTACGGCCGTACCTGTTCGAGGCGGGCCTGTGGAGTTGGTCAGGATCACTTGAGACAACGCCCGGACCGGCTGCGTCTGAGGACCCCAAGACCTGGCACTGGGGGTGGGAGGCACCGACATCGCAGCTTCGCGGTCATATTGTGGGGCATTGGCTGTCGGCAGCGGCTCGGGTACGTCGCCAGCACTCCCGGCTTGACGCCACGGCCGACCTGATCGTGGCTGAGCTGGCCCGGTGCCAGCGGTCCAACGGCCGCGGGTGGCTCGCTCCGTTCCCCGAAAAGTATCTGGACCGGATCGCAGCCGGGCATCGAGTGTGGGCACCGCAGTACGTCCTCCACAAGTTGCTTGCCGGGCTGCTGGACATGGCCACCGCCGGTGGCAACGAAACCGCGTTCGACGTCGTATGCGAAGCGGCGAACTGGTTCCACACCTGGACCGGCCGTTTCAGCCGTGAGCAGCTCGACGACATCTTGGACTGGGAGACCGGCGGGATGCTGGAGGTCTGGGCAGGCCTCTACGCGCTGACCGGCGACCAGCGTCATCTGGAGCTGATCGAACGCTACCGACGCCGCCGATTCTTCGATCCGCTCCTGGCCGGCGAAGACGTCCTCACCAACAAACACGCCAACACCCAGATCGCCGAAATCCTTGGTTGCGCGCGGGCGTATGAGGTCACCGGTGACATCCGGTGGCGTCGCATCGTAGAGGCGTTCTGGGATCAGGCAGTCACCCGCCGCGGTACCTATGTCACAGGTGGCAGCAGCAGCGCCGAGATCTGGCAGCCCGCCTTCCAGCAGGCAGCGCGGCTCCACGACGTGCAGGAGCACTGCACGGTCTTCACCATGATGCGGGTCTCCGACTATCTGTACCGCTGGACCGGCCAGCCCACATACGCCGCGTACTGGGAACGAAACCTGATCAACGGCATCCTTGCGCAGCAGAACAAGCAGACCGGAATGGTGGCCTACTTCCTCCCCCTCAACGCCGGCAGCAAGAAGAAATGGGGGCATCCAACTCACAACTTCTGGTGCTGCCACGGCACCTTGCTGCAAGCACATGCCAGCTACCTCGGCGCAGGAATCCACCTCGACGGACGAGACCTACGACTCAGCCAATACGTGCCGGCAACCACAACCCTGGCCACCCCCGGCGGGCGGATCGAGATCACAATCTCCCCCGACCCAAGGAGAGGCCTGGTCTTCGGGCAGCGACATTCCGACGAGGGTTACCTCGGCATCCAGCACCTGAACCTTCCCCCAGCACCCGCCCAGCGCCCGTCCACCACACTGATCCGCATCACCGTGCGCCCCGAGCACCCTTCCACATTCGCCGTCAAGCTCAGAGTGCCGGACTGGGCGGTCACCACACCAACCATCACCGTCGACGGACACCCCGCCCCTTCCGACCAGGACGGCGATCTCCTCGTACTCCGCCGGCAATGGTCCGGCGAAACCATCGAGGTCAGCTTCACCGCAGAACTCAAATCCCACCCGCTTCCCGACCAACCCGACTGCGTCGCCTTCACAGACGGCCCCGTCGTTCTCGCAGGCCTTGTGGACAGCGAACGAACCCTCGTCACAGACACGCGCAACCCCGAGGCCGCCCTACGACCCGACCGCGAACGTGGACACAGCTGGTGGAGCGCCAGCACCTACCGGACACAAGGACAGAACCCAGGTTTTCGCTTCATGCCGCTCAACGAGATCACTACCGAAACCTATTCAGTCTATTTCCCATGCACCCCGACCCCAGATCGCGAGCCGACGGACTGAACCCTGAGAAAATCGCCCGCGACGCCAGAGCTGCCGGCTGGTAGAAGTCACCTGCACACCACGGGACAGGCCCGCGCCAGATCCTGGGCTCCTCGACCGCCGCGGCGCCCGCGCGCTCCCACCAGACAAGGCGCTCGATAGCGGTACATGACGCCGGTCACCAGCAGACCGAGCGTCATACGGTCGGTCTTGCCGGCCAGATAGCCCAACGTGGTATAGCCCTCGAGCATCGGCTCGGTGGCCTCGCCACGGCGTCGGCTCGATCAACGCTTGGCAAGGGTGTACGACGGTGAGCCGACGATCTCGCCGTCAGGTCGCGTTGGGCAGTTGGTCCGGCGGGACGATGCTGCCGCCGATGGGTGCGCCGAAGCCGAACCCGGAGACGTTGCCGAGCGAGCCTCGAGTGAGCGTGGTGCAGGTGACAACGCTGGTACTTGTGCTGCCAGCCTGCAGCCCGAGCACGAACATCGTTCCCGTGCTGTAGGAGAAGTCCTCGAACGGTGCCGTAACCACCAGTTCGGGCCGCGTGTCGTTGTTCAGGTCGAGGAAGCGCACCGCGCTGCCGAACGCCTCGCTGAACTGGCTCACGGCATTGATCAGCGGGTGGTTCTCGGTCACGAACAGGTCCAGTCCCGAGGTCAGGCCGGAAGCTCCGCCAACGAACACGTGCAGTGCACCAGCATTGGAGTTCTCGCCTGGAACGCCGACCGCGAGGTCGTCCGCCCCGTCGCCGTTGGCGTCTCCGACCGACAGCGCCGCACCGAACAGGTCGTCCTGCTCGGAGGAGTCGGACACCGAAGGCGTGTTCTGCGTAACGGTTGCGACGTTACCGCTGCTGATGCCGGCGCTGGAACCTCGCAACACGACCAACGCGCCGGAGAACGTCGGCGCACCCTTCGCCTGGTCGGCGTACACCAGCACGTCGGCGTTGCTGCCGCCATGGAAGCGACCCACCGCCACGGCGTTGACCGTGCCGCCGATCGGGAGCGAAGGCACGCATACGTAGGTGTTTCCGGTGAGCGTCACGCCCGAGGCCGAGCCCTTGAACAACTGGACGCAGCCTTCCGCGCCGGTCGTCCCGGTGACGTTCTCGCCTTCGATCGCCATCGCCAGGTCGTCGCGGCCGTCTCCGGTGACATCCCCGGCCGCGAGCGCAGCGCCGAAGTGGTCGTTCTTCTCCGGATCGCCGCTGAGCCCACTGGTGCTCTGGTCGTAGGCGATCGCGTTGTCGGTGCGAACGCCGAACGAGCTGCCGTAGAGCACCCAGATCGCACCGGCGGACTTGACCGAACCGATCGCCTCACCGGGTGCGCCGATGGCCAGGTCGGCATAGCCGTCGCCGTTGAAGTCGCCCGTCGTCAGGGCGGCGCCGAAGTAGTCGCCGGCCTCGATCGAGCCCGGCAGGTCGCCCACGTTCTGGTCGATGAAGCTGGCGCCGTTGGGAACCAGCCCGAGATAGGGAGACGCCGGTTGACCGTAGAGAACGGTCACCGCGCCGGCGTTGGCCGTACTGCCGATCGACTCGGTCGGGTTGCCGATCGCGACGTCGGCTCGCCGGTCGCCGTTGAAGTCACCGGTGACCAGTTGCGTGCCCCAGTTGTCGCTGGTCTCCGAGCCGCCGTACACCACCTCATCGTCCTGGTCGACGACGGCGACCGGCGCGCCAGGAAGCGTGCTGCCACCCGGAATCACGTAGATCGAGCCGCCGGTCTCGTCCGGGTACGACGGATCACCGCCGAACGTCTTGCGCGCCCCCGACGCCACGATGATGTCCGCGATCCCGTCGCCGGTCACATCCGTACGCTCCGCCGAGCCCGCGGCGGTGACTACCGGCCCGGCAATGGCGACTTGGTCGACCGGTTCGATGGCCACCAGGCAAAGCGCCGCACCCAACGCTCCTGCCGCGAACGCGATCTGCCTTCTTTTCATGAGTTCTCTCCCTCGCAATCCGCGGCATCAGTCGCTGAGAGCTTTGCCCGCCACTGCCCCTACACAGCCGAGTCCCAGGCCGAGGAAGCCGGCTCGCCCGGCCTCGCCCCAGCTCGGCGCCTTGTAGCCCTCGGGAAGGTTCCTTCGTCCCTTGACCCAGGGCTCTGCCTTCTTGTTTGCGAGACCCCCTGTGTAGCCGATCACTCCATACAGCACGCAGACCTTGATCCACTTGGCCGCCGCCCGGACGAGCTTCGGGTTTCCGATCCCTGGGCAGTTGCCAGCGGGGTAGGTGGCGCCTGACGGAGTACAGCCTCGCCCAGCCACAACGGCCGTGGCCGATTTCCCTGTGCTGTAAGCGCATGCCGGATAGCCGCCGGTGGACCGGCAGACCTTCGTCGGTTTCGGCTTCGCTGGTGCCCGTTTGGACTGCCCCCGCTTTTGCCCCGTGCTCTTGCCGCACCCCCAGCACCTCGGCTTGGGTGCGGGCGCGTACCAGTTGGGATGGCACTTCTTCGAGCTGCAGCCCGCCGACTTCTTGCGGTTTTTCGGGTTGTAGGTGGGACGAATGTAGCAGTGCGGGCTGTCGCCCCTGGCGCTGTCGCAGATCAGGCCGGTCGGGTCGGCGTAGGTCACCGGGTTGTCCCGGGCATACGCATAGGAGTTCTGCGTCCCCGGATCGTCGACCTCCACGATCGGGTCGGGGCTGGTGAGCTTGCCGATCGCGGGATCGTGCTGGCGATTGTCCAGCGCGACCAGCTTGGTGGTCGAGTCCTCGACCTTGCCCAGGTAGCCGTGATCGGTCGTGGTGATCTCGTCGCGGCCGCCGCGGCGGGCGCCGTACGGCAGGTATCGCTGCCTGGACACAGCATCGACGTCAACCGCGAGTTGCACCGAACCCTGCTGGTCGGTGAGCAGCCAGGTGACGCCGGCCGGGTTGCGCTGACCGACCAGATCGCCGTCGCCAACCGTGTAGTACCGCGTCGCGGTCTTCGCGCCGTCCGCGGCCCGTATTTCCATGCCCTCCAGGTACAACGTGCTGGCTCCGGGCTCGTGGCGCACCAGCCGCGTGCCGTCGGCGTCGTAGCCGAACGACGTGGTGACACCGCTGCTCTCGGCCTTGACCAGCATGCCGAACTGGTCGTAGTCGTAGGTCGATGCGACGCCACCGACGGTACGGGATGCCATCGCGCCGTTGGCGTCATAGCCGTAGCGGTCGGATCCGATGCCGGAAACCGCATGTGGACGCACAGAGTCCGGTCCAGGCTCCGGATAGGTGTACGTCCGGCTCGTGCCGCCCACGGTGACCGTCTCGAGGTTGCCCGTCGCGTCGTAGGTGTACTGCTCCTTGAACGGATCCGGTCCGCCGTTGTCGGCCGAGCCGACGCCACCGCCGCAGGAGGATGCGACGGTGGTCCAGGACGCGGACAACCGCAGCATCGGGTCGTAGGTCGAGCACTGCGACTGTCCGGTCACGGCGTCCAGCACCCGCCGCACGTTCCCGGCCGCGTCGTAGCTGTAGGCGTCGTTCTGCACCGTCGTCGGGGTGGCGGTGTCCGCGTTCGTCCTGGTGACCAGAGACGCCAGCCGTTGTGCGCCGTTGGGTTCGTAGGCCGAGGTACGCCGGACCCCGCCGCCGGCGCCGAGGTTGCGGGTGTCCACCTGCCCGGCACCGGTGTAGCTCGTCGCGTCGACGTACGTACCGAGCTCACTGGTCAGCCGACTGGACAGTCCGGTGGCGCCGAACGTCTGGTGCACGGTCTCCCCTGCCAGGCCGCCGACCGCCGGGTAGGTGGTGTCGACGACGTGGTCGGCCCGGTCGTATCCATAGGTGATGTCGTAGGTTCCGGCCAGACCGGTCTCGGTGTCAGGGATCGTCCAGCGCCGCCCTGTCACACGGCCGCGCTGGTCGTAGCCACTGATCGCCGTGACGTACGAGCTACCACCGGCGTAGCGGACGGCCGACGCCGGCTCGCCCTTGCCTCGTGGGACAGTGTCGTACGTCCACTCGGCGAGCTTGGTGCCCGACTGCGCCTCGCCCGACCAGACCGTCCGGTCACGGCCGAGCGCGTCGTAGGTGTAGCTCAGTTTCCCGCCCTTGGCATCGGTGACGGTCTTCACGCGGCCCATGGCGTCGTACGTCGAGACCGACGAGCCGGCATCGGGGTCGTCGGCGGTCAGTCGCTTGCCGAGCCAGTCGTAGGTGTAGGTCGTGACGTTGCCCGCCGGGTCTGTGATCGTCGTGACGTCCTCGCTGCTTGGGCGATAGGCATAGCCGGTCGTCGGCACGCCGGTCACCGGGCCGGTCGCGCCGGCGGGCACGTCCTGCTGGATCGTGGCATCGCGGTCGTGCCCGTCAAGCCAGGTGGCGGTCCGCCCGCCCACGGGCGGTGTGACGATCCGCCCGTTGCCGAAGTTCGTCGTGGTCGTCTGCGAGGCCACGGTCCCCACGCCGTACAGGGTCGAGGTCGCTTCGCGTTCCAGCGCGTCGTACTGCATCTCCGTCCACGACGGGATCGCCGACGTGGCGGGGTTGAGCAGCAGGCTCGCGTTGTCGCCGGCCGCCGTGGAGTTCCACATCGGTGCCGATGTGCCCTTGGTCAGGCCACGGTCGTCGTACTGTGTCACGGTGACGGTCCGCCCGCCGTTCGGCCCCGGAGACGGCGCCTGCACCTCACGCGTACGCCCGAACCCGTCCAGGTAGGCGTATCCGGGAAGCCAGGTCGCGGTCGTTCCGGACAGTGCCTGCAGCTGCTTGGTGGTGACGACCGTCGGCTTCGTCGGCTGCCCGGTGCCGGTGAACGTCAGCCGGTAGGTGAACTCGTACGAGGCTGGGCCCGAGCTCGGCTCGGTGGGCAGCCACACCTTGCGCAGCCGGCCCAGTCCGTCATAGTCGAACTCCGTCGTGTTGTTGTTGTCGACGTCGACGATCCTGTCCGGGGCGTCCTCGAACTCCCGCATCGGGTACGTGGTCTCGGTGAATCCGGCTGGATCCTTGACCGCCACCCCGCCGGTGGGGAATCCACTGGCCGGGGTGTACGTGGTGGTTGTGACGCCGTCGGCGGTCGTTTCGCTCTTCTCGCGACCGTAGTTGTCGTAGGCGTGCTTGACCACGTTGTAGACGGACTCGGCGGTGTAGGAGCGCTCCTCGGTGACGTTGCCGTCGGTGGGTGTGTTGGCGGCGCCGGTGGCGGTGGCACCGTCGTACAGGTTGACGGTGCGGCCGATGACGGGTCCCGGACACTGCGTGCCACTGTCCGGGTCACCGGCGTGGGTCTCCTGTTGTTCGATGGGGTCGAGGATCCAGTTTCCACTCGAGGTGTTGCGGGCGTAGCTGAGCTCGGTGCACGTGGAGTCGTTGACACCGGTCTCGCCGAAGTCGACCTTCCTGGTGGGCTGGCCGCTCCCTGCGACGGTGTATCCGTCTTCCAGCGTGGAGGTTTCGCGCCAGGAGTTGTCACCGCGCCGGTCACGGGAGTACGTGGAGGCCTTCCGCACCATCCGCACGTCGTGTGGTCCGGGGCCGTCGGCGATGATGCCCGAATCCCAGTAGGTGTTGCGGGACGACTCCAGCTCGAACAGCGACCCGTCGGCGTTCTTGCGCCAGCTCTGTGTCTGCAGGATCTCTCCGGCCAACTGCGGGTCGTCCGGCCAGGACTTGACTCCGGTGTAGTCCTGCAGCGACGCCGGCTTCGGCGTGCCGGACGCGAGCAGGTCGCCGTTCATACCGCGGAAGAACCGTGTGTCGGTGATCGTCTGCCGGTCGGCGCCACCGGCACCCTCGGTGGCCCGGACGGTCTCGTAGCCACGCCAGTCGGTCCAGTCCAGGTCCGCGGCCGGCACGCCGAGCTCGTCGTCACGATGCCAAGCGGGGTAGGGCTGCAGCTGGTTCACGCCGTAGGCATAGGCGGTGGTCATCGTGGGTGAACCACCTACGACGTCGACCTCATCGACCTTGGTCACCACGTACTTGTTGAACACGCCCTTGGTCGGACTGCTGGCACCTTCCGGCTTGAACCGAACGCGGAAGCACTCGTAGCGGTTCTGATCCCACATCACCCCGGCTTCCCACCCGTCGTTCTGTCCGTTCGGGCACGTCGTGGCCGCGTTGGCGTGGCCGTAGGTAGCTCGGGTCTCACCGCCCAGACCGTTGCGTACGACGGTCAGCCGCCGCATCTGCAACTGCTGCTCCGTGCTCGACCAGTCCTGCCGGTTGATCAGGAACTGCCCGTCGAACGCCACCGGCGGCAACGTCACCTGCTCTGTACCACGCAGGCCGGCCCGCTGGATCGAGTTCAGCCACAGCACCGGCGAAGACCCGTCCGGCGTCGGTGGGAACGCGAACGTCGGCGTCCACTTCGACACGTCCAGCCACTTGTTCGTGGACACGTCCCACACTCTCGAGACGAGCGACTCGAGCCTCGAAGTCTGGAAGAACGACGGCGACAACTTCGAGCATGACGCGCCGTCCGCGCAGACCAGATCCGTTGGTACGTCCGGGTAGGAAGACGCGTTCACCGCTGACACCGCCGGGCACGCCGTCGCCGGATTCGCCACCCGCTGGGTGCACCGCGGCGTGGTGGTGAAGTCCACTTGGGCGGCAGGGTGTTCGCCGTCGAGGCCGCCGTACTCGACCCGGTCCAGCGAGCCGGCCCGGTCGTACTTGTAGGTCGCGCTGCCGTTGGCCTGCTTGTAGTTGTTGGTCTCCTTGGCCCAGTAGACACTGGTGACGTTCTCGTTGGCGTCCACGATCTTGTCCAGACCCCAACGCCAGCTCTGCCGGCACGGCACCGGCGCGGTGGAGTGGCACGGCTCACCGCTGTCGTCACCGACCACCGGCACCGTGAAGTTGGAGTCCTTGCGATAGCCCAGCGTGTGCTTGTCACCGTCCGGGGTCGACACCACCCAGTACTCGCCGGTGTTGTCGTCGTTGGGGCCGTCGTACTTGTGCTCGATCTTCCAGCCCTGGTCGTCCCGCATCCGGTAGCTGCCGTCGGACGTGCGGATCAGCTCGGTCGAAACGCCGTCCAGCGAGATGGCGTACGCCGCCCCGTCCTCGTCGGAGGAATACGGCGAGGACCAGCACAGGTCGGCGTGATAGGGATCGCCGTCGTCGACGCACGACTTGTACCGGCGCTCGATGAAGCCCAGGCCGAGCTCCCAGCCGAGCCCCGCCCAGGACGCCTGGTTGTTCGTCGCGGACGTACGGCCGTCCACGGAGCTGGAGTCGTAACCCAACGCGAGATCTGGGGCCTCACCACCGACTGCCGGCGGCAGGTCCAACGGGTAGGAGTCGGTGAAACTTCCCGCCTGCAAGCCCGCTTGCCACTTGCCCGACGGCCGCAGATCCGTCGCGCGATAGTCACCGGTGTTGGGACCGGACGCGGTCGAGGTCAGTAGGTATGTCGTGCTCCCGGGCGTCACCTTCGCCGAGATTCGCCGGCCCGGCAGATCGTTGCGCGCGGGCACCGCAGTGCGCCTCCCGTCGCTCGCGACGGCGAACAGGCGCAGCCGGTCGGCGAAGTTGCCGCCGTATGCGTACTGAAAACTCGCGTAGCTCAAGCTCACGGTGACCGGTCCAGAGCCGCCAGACCCGCTGAACCGGGGCGACAGCCGGAATCCGGCGCCCACGCCACCCAAGCGCTCCGTCGTCGCGCGATCCAGGAACTGGACGTCCACCGCCGCCGACGACGGCGATACCTCCACCGATGCGGCTGACGGCCAGGACGCGGCCGGCAACGCCCTGGCCGTTCCACCCTCCGGATCGGACGCCTGCGGACGAACGGGCACCGGCCGGCCCGGGACCGAACGTTCCCGGCTCGCCGGACCCCTTTGCCACACCGCGGCGGAAGCCGCCGGCACGACCGCGAACATCCCGCCGACGACCAGAGACAGGGACACCGCACTTGCGGAAAGCGAGCGAGCCGGAGTACGCACCGATACCTCCCCAGACCGGATGCATGCCCGGCGAACGATGATCCCGGGCGAGGAAAGCATGACGAGCAGTCCGCACATCTTCCGCACACGAGCGCCGGACACTCGACTCCAGCGGGATCTCTCGTGTGCGCGGACTGTGCAATCAACCTGGCATCGTGCCGTTTGTCTGCTGGTGCGCTCACTCCACCAGCAGGCCTCCGAAGTGGAGCCAGGAGTGCTACCCCTGGGAGGGCCGCCTTCCGAACACTTCTGGCTCCCATTTCGCAGGCCGGCCAGACCTACGTGTGCGGTGCGAGCCTGGTTCGCAGCCGGCTGGTCTGGACCTGGTCGGCGTCGTGCTGCTGGTCCAGTTCGTCGAGCATCGCGTGTGCCAGCTGCCAGGTTCTGTGGGCGGCTTCGTCGCGTCCCGCGGCTCGCTGGGTGGTGGCGAGGTGGTTGAGCGTTTCGGCTTCGTAGTAACGATGTCCGAGCTCGTGCAGCAGGTCGATCGTCTTCTCGTAGCACGCGATCGCGAGTGTGTAGCTCCCCAGGTCGTGCTGGACGCGGGCGAGACTGTTCAGGGTCGCGGCCCCGCCCGTACGGTCGCCGAGCGTTCGGAACAGATCGAGCGCTTCCAGGCAGCACTCGATTCCTTCTCGATGATTTCCCAGCTGGACGTGGAACCAGCCGAGCCCGTTGAGGGCCTGGGCCTGCCTGGCTTGCCGGCCGGCGGACTTGAAGAGGTCGAGCGCTTGCCGGCAATGTCCGAGTGCGGCTTCGTGGTCGTCTCGGGCGCCGAGGGCCCACGCGACGACGAAGTGAACATAGGCGCTTCCTGTGCTGTCACCAAGGTCGTCGAAAAGCTCCAGCGCACGGCCGAGGTGACGATCGGCGTCATCTGGCCGGCCTTGGTGCGTGTACGAAACCGCCAAGCCGGCGTGGGCATGTGCTTGCCCGGCCGAGCTGCCGATTCGCCGGGCGGCCGCGAGAGCGACCTGATGGACGGCGCCCGCGTCGAGGCAACGCCAGTACCCACGGATATCCACGAGGTTCGACAAAGTCCAGGCAAGCTGCCAGGCGTGGGTGTCGAAGCCGTGTCGTGCGGCAAGACCCACGCACTCGCCGAGCATGCGATATTCGGCGACGAACCACCCCAGCGCCTGCTGGCGAGTGGTGAGTTCTTCTCGGGTAACGCCGGACAGCGGTGGCGGAAGGACAATCGGGTCACGGTACGGATCGAGCAGTAGGGCGGCCGCACAGGCCGTCTGGAGGTAGTGGTCGAGCAGCCGACGTGTCGCTGTGATCCGTACACGGTCGTTGTCGCGGGCACGAACGAGCTCGCCCGCATAGCCGTGCAGCAGATCGTGGAACGCGTACCTGCCAGGGACGCGCTCGGCGAGCAGATGGGTGTCGGCGAGCGCCGCGAGCAGTGGTCGTAGCCGGCGAACGGAAAGGCCCGCCAGGCTGGCGGCGGCGGACAGAGAGATGTCGAGCCCGGGGTGCAGGCCCAGCATCCGGAACACCCGCCGAGTCCGTTCCGACTGTGCGCGGTAGGACAGTGCGAAGGTCGCGCGGATGCTCGTAGCAGGATCGCCGGTCTCCAAGGTATCCAGTCGTTCCGGGTCACCGGCCAGCCCAGCGGTGAGGTCGGCCAACAGCGACTTCGGCCGAACGGTCGCCTGCGCGGCCGCGATCGCCAACGCCAGCGGCAGTCGACCACAGCGTCCGATCAGGATCGAAGCCGCCCCGGGCTCGGCCAGCACCCGCTCCCGACCGAGATAGCCGCCGAGCAGTTGAAGTGCTTCGGCATGAGTGAGAACGTCAAGCGTCAGCGGTTCAGCGCCGTGGCCGGCGACCAAGCCGGTGAGCTGGTTCCTGCTGGTTACCACAACCACGCAGTCAGAGCCGCCCGGTAACAGCGGAAGCAGCTGGTCGACGCCCGCGGCGTTGTCCAAGATGACAAGCATCCTCCGGCCCGTGAGCATGGTGCGATACAACGCGGCCTGACCGTCGAGGGTGGCCGGTATCCGCTCCGGGCTCACCTGGAACGCGTCGAGGACGTACCGGAGGGCCTCCTCGGCCGACATCGACGCGGCCGGATGAAAACCACGCAGATCGACGTATAGCTGCCCATCGGGGAACTGGTCGATGTTCCGGTATGCCCAGTGCACGACCATCGCGGTCTTTCCGATCCCGGCCGCGCCAGTGACAGCGACCATCTTGCTCCCGCTGTCCCGCGAGCGGAGCAGTTCGTCGAGCCGATTCAGTTCCGGCTCTCGCCCGACGAAATGCCGTACGGGGGTTGGCAACTGCCGTAGCACCACGTGACTTTCCAGTCGAGGCGGCTCGTCGGTTCGCCCGCCGTGGGCCTCGGCGGTGAGCGCCCGCACCTTCTGCCACGAATGCGCCCAATCGGCTACTTCGTCGTCGGTACATCCACACGCGCGGACGAACCGCAACACCCGATCAAGAGGAGGCAGGCGAGTCCGCCGCGGGCTGAGCGCGGCCGAAAGCGTGCTGCGCGAAAGCCCAGCCAGCTGACCCAGCCGCGCCAGCGAAGGATCCCCGGCCGACGCCTTGAGCGATCGAAGCTGCTGGACGAACCCCTCGACCGTCTCGGCCGCCGACGGATCCGGCGAGCCATCTCCACGTGCGTTTGATCGGGCAGTCATCTCGACCGCTCCCCTATCGGTGCGAGTAGTCTGGGACGGCGCGCGAGGATACGGCCACTCTAGCTGGCATCGTCCTTCGCGGACTGAGAAGAACGTGGCAGCCGTCGAGCGGCCCGATCCGACGGCTGCTGACACCTGGCAGAAGGCCAAGCCTATGACGACACGGGGGGCAGACCGGCAGATCGACCCGCCGGCGAACGTACCGCGCCAACTGCCTGCGGCGGTGCGGCTTTTCGTCGGCCGGGAGGCCGAGCTGAAGAATCTCGACGAGCTGGCCGGCTCCGGTGATGGCGCCGGGCCGGCGGCAATCATCACGATCGTCGGGACCGCCGGGATCGGCAAGACCGCGACGGCCGTGCAGTGGGCGACGCATGCGGCAGATCGCTTTCCGGACGGTCAGCTGTATGTCAATCTGCGCGGGTTCGATCCGAGTGCTGAGCCGATACCGGTTGGTGAGGCACTTCGCCACTTCCTGGATGCGCTCGAGGTTCCGCCCGAGCGGATACCAAGCGGCCTCGACGCTCAGGCCGCCTTGTATCGCAGCCTCATCGCGAATCGGCGGATGTTGGTGGTGCTGGACAACGCCGCGGACGCCTCTCAGGTACGCCCGTTGTTGCCCGGAAGCCCGAGCTGTCTGACACTCGTGACCAGCCGGAGCCAGCTGACCGGCCTGATCGCCCAGCACGGCGCATACTCGCTCGTCCTCGACCCGCTCAGTGACAGTGAGGCACACCATCTGCTGCGCCGCTATGCCGGCACACAGCCAACGACTGCCGAACCCGAAGCCACAGCCGAGCTGATCAGGCTTTGTGCTGGACTCCCCCTGGCACTGGTCGTCGCGGCCGCCCGTGCCACCGGTTCCCGAACCCTTCCGTTGGATGCCCTGGTCGCCGACCTCACGAAGGATCCGGGTCGTCTGAATGCCCTGGACGCCGGGCACCCGGCCACGAACGTTCGGGCGGTGTTCTCGTCGTCGTTCCGGGCACTGCCGGGCGAGGCTCAACGGATGCTCTGGCTGCTGGCCCTGCATCCCGGTCACGGCATTTCGACCCGGGCCGCCGCCAGTCTCGCCGCCGTCTCCGTACGACGAGCACGAGCGCAGCTCGCGGAGTTGGCCGATCTGCATCTCGTTGCTCAGGAGGAGGCCGGGCGATTCGCCTTCCACGACTTGCTCCACAGCTACGCCATCGAGCTGCTCCATGAGCACGTAGCAGACCCGGCGCGGAGCAAGGCGATGCATCGGTTGCTCGATTACTACCTGCACACGGCGCATGCCGCTGCCCTGGCCCTCGATCCCTATCGCGAACCGTTAGTCCTTCCGCCACCGGTGCACGGCGTCACCCGCGAACAGTTCGCCGATCGTGAGCAGGCGTTGGCGTGGTTCGTCACGGAGTATCGCGCGCTTCGTGCCGTCGTCGTCCACGCCGCCGACAACGGGTTCGGTTCACACGCCTGGCAACTGGCCTGGGCCCTCGAGAACTTCATCGATCTCCGCGGGCATTGGCGCGACCACGACGCACTCGACCTCAACGAAGTCGCGCTGGTGGGCGCGCAGCGGGCCGGCAGCGTGCGTGGACAGGCGCACGCCCACGTCGGCCTGGCAGTCGCCCATGCTCATCAACGCAGGCCGGAGGCGGCTGAGGGCCACCTCCATGCCGCTCTCACCCTGTTCGACGAGGTTGGTGACGACACCGCCAAGGCCTACGCTTTCATGATCCTGAGCTGGGTCGTGGAAATGCGAGAGGACTACGAAGCGGGCCTTGGCCACGCTCGGAAGGCGCTCGAACTGTTCGAGGCTACGGGCAAGCCCGCCATGCAGGCCCAGGTCCTCAACGGAATCGGTTGGGGCGAAGCGCAGCTCGGGAACTATCAGCGCGCCCTGAGCACCTGCCAGCACGCGCTCGAGCTGCTCCAAACGCTCGGTGACCGCAAGGGCGAGGCAGCAACCTGGGACAGTCTCGCCTACGTTCACCACCACCTCGGGAACGACCGGCAAGCCATTGTCTGCTACGAGCAGGCGCTCAGGCTGCTACACGACCTGGGAGATCGTCACCGCGAGGCCGAGACGCTCAGATGCCTCGCCGACACCCAGGAATCCGCTGGCGCCCACCGAACGGCCGGCTTCACCTTGCGGCAGGCGCTGGCCATTCTCGACGAGCTGGATCACCCCAACGCCGATCAGGTCCGAACGAAGCTCAACTCGACGCAGGACGGACCGTAGAGCCAGCAACGGGCGGCCGCCGGCCGGGCCAAATCCGTTGCCACGAAGCCGGCATGCGGTCATGCGATGCGAGCGACGGAGAAGCTCGGGTTGCCATCCTGCTGACGCAGGCGCGCACGCAGACCTGCCGACTCGGTTCGGTTGCCTCGCGCCGCCTCACGTTGCCCCAACACGTCACAGATGTCGGCGAGGGTCTCGATGCCGGTTGCCAGCCAGTACGGCGATCCGAGACGTCGCCAGATCGCGACCGCCTGCTCGGCGCGCCGAAGTGCGAGCTCTGCCCGTCCCGCGGCCAGTTGGGCCGTGGCAAGTGCCCAGAGCGCCGCTGCTTCGCCCCAGGCGTTGTCGAACTCGCGTTGCGTCCAAAGGCATCGTGCGAGCAGGCGACGCCCTTCGGCCGGCCGCCCCTGACGTACGCGCATCTCACCGAGCCAGCAGGCGGCGTGCGCCGCACCCAGCCGGTCGCCAATTCCTTCGCTGATCCGTTGCGCGGCGAGAAAGTGCTGGGCGGCTTGGTCATATCTCCCGTGTCGACGTTGGAGATGTCCGAGGCCGCGCTGGGCCGTTGCTTCTCCGGGCAGATATCCAGCCTGCCGACTGAGCCGCAGGCACGTCTCGAAGCAGTCGGCCGCCTCGGTGAGCTGCCCCCGCTCCAGCCGGATGACGCCGATCCCGCTGATGGCGTGCGCCAGTCCGTTGAGGTTGCCGGACCTGTTGGAGAGGTCCTTCGCCTGGGTGAAAGCGTGGAGAGCCGGGCCGTACTCGCCGCGCAGACGGTACAGGTTTCCCAGTCCGGACGCGATTGCCGCCGCATGGTTGGGATCGCCGTCGGTCTCGAACTCCTGCGCGGCCTCGAAGTGTCTGATCGCCTCGGGGTAGCGATCCTGGATCGTGTTCAGCTCGCCGAGACCACGGTGCAGCTTGGCCGCGGTGTGCCGGTCGTCTGTCAGCTTGGCCGCCACCAGTGCCCGACCTTGCACACTCCACCAGTCGGCGAGGTGGTTGCCGATCCTGAAGTACGCCGTCAGTGCCGCCGCCAGCGAGCCGGCCAGACCGGTGTTCCGGTGGTCCAGGCCGTCGTCGACGGCGGCGAGCAGAAAGGCGTACTCCTGCTGGAACCACAGTTTCGGATCGGCGGTGAGTTTCTCCATGGTCGCTCGAGGGAGACTCCAACGCCTCGGCGAGTGTTTGGCCGTACCCAGGAAGTCCGCGGACAGGTTGTGTTCAGCCTGTTCCGCCAGGCTCAGGCACGCGCCGAGCAGGCGGCGAGCAGCAGCGGATCGTACCCACGGCGGATCGGTCGCGGCCTGCTCCTGCGCGTACAGCCGGATGAGGTCATGCAGGTGATAGCGGAGCTCGCCCGCGCCTGAGGTCTCGACGAGATGCACCGCGAGCAGATCCTCCAAGAGCCGTTCAGTGTCGGCGGCCGGAAGGTCCAGCAACGGGGCCAGAGCCCACGACGGGAAGTCGGCCGAGCGCAGGAGACCGAGTCTGCGGAACGCCGTCCGGCTCGGCTCGGAAAGCCTTTGATAGGTGGGCTCGAGGCTGGAGCGGATGGCCAGATCGCCGACCACGAGCTCGTCGAGACGACGCGGCGCGGCGTCCAACCGGTCGGCCAGCGTCGCGATCGACCAGCCCGGCTGAGCGGCCAGCCGGGCGCCGGCGACATGCAGAGCCAGCGGCAGCTGACCGCACAGGGCGGCGAGCCGTTCGGCCGAACTGGGATCGGCGGCCACCCGTTCAGGACCGCAGAGTTGGCCGAGCACAGCTGTCGAGTCGGCCGGCGCGAGCAGACCAAGGGGTACGCGCACGGCGCCGCCGAGACCGGCCGGCAACTCGCGGCTGGTGAGGAGTACAGCGCAGTCCGGTCCGCCGGGCAACAACGGGCGTACCTGCCCGATCGAACCGGCATTGTCCAGCAGCACGAGGATCCGGCGGCGCGCCATGAGCGAACGGAACAGTGCGGCGGCTTCGGCTTCGTGGCCGGGCACGTCGCACGGGCGAACGCCAAGCGTGTGCAGCAGGCGCCCGAGGGCTTGAATCGGTTGCAGCGGTGCGACGTCGGCACTCGCCCCCTGCAAGTCGACATAGAGCTGCCCGTCCGGAAAGTGCGATGCGGACAGACGTGCGGCTTCGAGCGCCAGCGCGGATTTGCCCACTCCCGCAACGCCGTCGACAGCGACGACGACCGGTCCGCGCCTGCCATCCGTGAGCAGATCCCGCAGCCTGGCCAGTTCGCCGGCGCGACCGCAAAGTGTGCTCGTGCTCGCCGGCAGCTGGTGCGACTGCATGAGGACGTCGGGAAACGCCGGTGCGGGACCGGTCAGGTGAGCGTTCGTACGGGCCCTGGCGTCCTCGCCGGCTCTGCTGCTGTCCGCGCCGACGGCGGCTGGGTCGAGGGTGGCTGGGTCGAGGGTGAGCTGGCTGGTATCGCCTCGAAGGATGCGCTCGTGGAGGCGTTGCAGCTTCGGGCTGGGGTCGGTTCCCAGCTCCTCGACCAGGATCGTACGCAGCTTGGCGTACGCGGCCAGCGCCTCGCCTGGCTGGCCGGAGCAGCACTGGGCCAGCATGAGCTGGGCCCACAGCCGCTCGCGCATAGGATGTTCGCTCACCAGAGCGCGTAGCGGCCCGACAGTCTTCTCCGGCTCTCCCAACTCGAACCGGAGTCGTGCCCAGCGTTCGGTGGCTGCGATCCGTCGCTCTTCGATGAGCATGACTGTGGGCTCCAGCGCGGGGCCGAAGGACACGCCGTCGAGTACGTGACCGCGCCAGAGGTTCAGCGCCTGCTCGAGGCTGTCCGCCGCGGAGGCTCTGCGTCCCGCTCGCAGCGCGTCGTCACTCGCTTCGGTCAACGCGTCGAAGGTGTCCAGATCGAGCTCGCCGGGTTCGACTCGGAGCCGGTAGCCGGACGCGCGCACGGTTTGCAGGCGAGAGTCGGCTTCGCCGCGATGTCTCAGGATGCGACGGATGCCGGCGAGATACAACCGCAGATTGGCCGCGGCAGCCGTGGACGGTCGCCACCAGACCGACTCGATAAGACGTTCGGCGGACACGGTCTGGTTCGCGTTCAGCAGCAACGCGCCCATCGCGGCTCGCTGCTTGGGCGCACCCAAGTCGACGAAGTCCCTATCGTGGCAGAAAACCTCCAACTGTCCCAGGATCCGGAACTTCAAAGCCCACCACCCCCGGCATGTCTTTCCAGCACCATAACCAGTTGAGACGATACCCTCGAGTGACACCTGACGACCTGAGCGTGACCTGCCGATCTGGGCGGATGCACATCGCGCCGGCACCCGGAACCAAGCCGGAGTGTGCGCGAAATGTACACACGACTTGGCAGCCTGGGTTTAGGTGCGCGGTTGTTTCGCCCCCACTGTGAGCACCGCCGGAGGCAGGGGCGTCCATGCCGACCGCATGCACCATCCCGGCGCCCCTGCCTCCGTTCAAGATTGACCCGGGACGTGGTGAGATGCCGACGTTTGTGACCCAGGATGGGGTGTCGATCGCCTTCAGCGATGAGGGTGCGGGGGCTCCAGTCGTTCTGGTTCCAGGGATCTGTTGTAGCCGCAACTGGTGGAGCCGCCAGGCGGCGCTGACCGAGCGCTTCCGGGTGGTTTCGCCCGATCTCCGTGGAGTCGGCCGCTCCGAACGGGTGCGGCACGGCCACCGGATCTCCCGCTACGGCGCGGATCTGGCCGAGTTGCTCGAGCAGCTCGACTTGCGCGAGGTCGTCCTTGTTGGTTGGTCGATGGGATGCTCCGTCGCCCTCGCGATGGTCGAGCTCGTCGGCCAGGAACGGCTTGCCGGACTCGTGCTGGTGGAGGGCTCGCCTCGGCTGCTCAACGATCTGGTCTGGGCCTACGGTGTCGCCGACCTCGACGAGGGCTTACGCATGCGGGCCGCCCTGCGGGACGATTGGGACGCCGTGAGCGAGGCACTGATCCGCGACATGTTCAGCCTGCCCGGAAGGGATCCGAACGCGGATGACCTACTGGCCGACCTGCGCGACGTCGACCCGGACTCCGTGGCCCGGTTGTTCTGGGATCACCTGAACCAGGATTGGCGAGACGTGCTGCCGACGATCGCCGTGCCCACGCTGGTCCTCGCCGGCGGCGCCAGCAAGATCGGCGACAGCGTCGGCGCGGCGACCTACCTGAAAACCGCGATTCCCGACGCTCGGCTCAGCGTGTTCGAGATCGCCGGCCACGCCCTGTTCCGGGAACAACCCGATCGGTTCAACTCGATGCTCGCCGACTTCGCGCACGTGTGCGTGGGCCACCACCGTTGAACCGGGCCGCGAACCCATCGAACACGCAGTCCAAGCCGAACGCGAAGCTCTCCCGGCCGACCAACCCGAAGCGCGCCTCCATCTGCGCGGCGAGACCATCACCTTGCTCGTCCGCCGCGTCCAGGTAGCTACGCAAGCGGGCCGGCCGCTCCTTCTCGTCTCGTAGCTGGCCACGGCGATGACCAGCAGGCAAACCTTGGAGCGGCAGCTGCATCACCTCGCATGGCTGCGCCGGGTCCGCGACCGGATCGACCGGGAGTACGCGCAGCCCTTGGATGTGGAGTCGCCGTCGGCTGGTCCTCACTGGGCACGTTCAGCACTTGCTTCACCGAGGTCGTGGGAATGAGACCTGGGAACGCCAGCACCGAGGCCAGGACGTGTCCTAGGCAGGACCGGATGTGCGAGATCTGTGCGAAAGATCACTGAGAATCGCAGGCAACCCCTGTAATTGCGTTACAACACAGAGGAATCGGGTGGGCCATGGAGAGGATCGAGGTCTCCGGTTGCCGGCTGGGTATCCAAACCCATGGCGACGGCGATCCGCCGGTGGTGTTCGTACCAGCGCTCGGCCTCGACCACACCCAATGGGATCCGGTTCTCGCCGAGCTCACCACAAGCACGACAGTGGTTCTGTACGACCGTCCAACCCTTGGCGTCAGCGATCCTCTCCCACCAGAAGACGCCAGGCAACCGCGAACCGCCGGTTGGGCGGCCGATCAGCTGAACAGCCTCCTGAACAAGGCAGGTGTCCCCTCGCCGAGGGTCCTGGTCGGCCACTCGGTCGGCGGGATGATCGTCGAACGGTATGGCGTGTTGTTCCCAGCTGACACCGCCGGGCTCGTCATGCTCGACGCGAGCCAGCCGCACCTGCTCCAGCGCGACAGCGATCAGGCCAACGGCTGTCTGCTGGACGGCTACGACGAGCAGGCGATCAACTTCGATCCGGTGGGGAGCTCGGCCGAGTACGACGCCGAAGGCCCGGCGGCGCCGTTCCCCGTTTGCGTGGTCATCTCCCGCGCGTTGGGCAGCTGGAACGTCAACGATCCGGAACGCTACGCGCCGTTGTCCCCACGGGAGGTCGACGACAGCTGGCAGAACTTCCAACGCCAACTGGCCGCTCGGTACGACGGCCACCTGATCGTGACGCACTTCTCCGACCACATGCTGCCCGCCAACGTTCCGGGACTGGTCGCCCAGGTCATCGACGCCGTTGTCATCGCGGTGCGGCGGCAGGACCGGCGCGTCGCTCTCGACCGGGACGCCATCTACAACGCGGGCGGTCGAGTCATCCCGGCCGACGGGCAATAGCGGGCAGCACCACCCATCCGTCGGAGACACAACCGCGTGCGTCAGGGCGGGCGCGATCGAGTAGGTGGTGGGCGTCTTCGGCACCTGGGCGATGTCCGGTCTCGAGGTGGATCGTCAAGGCTGCCTTGGCATCGCGGGCGGCTTCGTCGTATCGCCGCTGGGCCAGCCGGGTCGCGGCGAGGGCGGCCAGTGCCTGGCCTTCGAGCCTGCGACAGCCGGCCCGGCGGGCGATGCCGAGCGCGGCGAGCGCAGCCTCGGCGACGCGTGCGGCTGCGAGGATACGAGTCGAAGCCGACGGCGAGAGGATCCGCGTCTCGCGGACCATCAGCAGACGGAGATCGCGGATGAGATGTTCGGCGAGCTCCTCGTCGGAGATGTCCGCGCCTTCGATGTCGAGGCGGAATCCCTGGCCCTGGATGCCGCCGCCGTTGGCGAAGTCGATTTCGAAGTCGAACCGCACGCGATGATCGCCCGTATCGGTCGTGGTCACACTCGCCGTCCTTTCTTTGAAGGCGTGCCGGACGTATCCATGAGTAGCGCGCGATGCGCCGCACCCGCGAATCGGCAACGCCGACAACCGCTGGGTGCCGGCTCGGTGTACGCCACCCCGGCCGGCACTCAGCGGCATGTCAGGTCTCCAACCGCTGATGCTCCGGCAGGCCTCCCAGCCGTGGGATCGGGGAGGCGAGGACGGGGATGATCGAGGTGGCGTAGCCAACTGCCGCGAGCCAGAGCGACGCGTGGAGTCCGATCGTCTCGCCGAGAATCCCGCCGGCGAGGCTTCCCAGCGGAAGCGCCCCGTACACCACGGTTCGGCAGCTGGCGTTCATCCGGCCACGGATGTGTGCGGGCGTGACCGCTTGACGAAGGCTGGAGACCAGGACGTTGGATGTCGACATTCCGCCGTGGACGATGAAGAAGCTCGCGATACATACGGCGACGACGAGGACGGTCGGACCCGCCGCGACGGGCAGCAGGACGGCGCCGACCGCGCAGGCGATCCGTGTGCTGACCATGACCGTGCCGAGTGGCCATCGCTTGGTGGCCGCGTGGGAAAGGCCGGCGCCGAGCAGCCCGCCGGCACCGGTAGCGGTGAGGATCAGGCCGATCAGGCCGGCGCTCAGCCGGAGGTCGCGTACCGCGTAAACAAGAAAGACCGTCTCGGCGACCAGGAGAAAGAAGTTCCCGATCGCCGCCATCAGGACGGTGGGACGAATGTAAGGCTGCCCGAAGGCGAACCGCAGGCCTTCGTAGAGCTCGCGCCACACGTGACGGCCGGTGCTCGCGACAGTGGGTTCGGGCTCGCGGTACCTGGTCCGAGCCAGGGAGGCGACACCGATCACGTACGACACCCCGTCCACCAGCAGTGCGACGGGGGCGGTGACGAGCTGGACGAGAACCCCACCGATGCCCGGGCCACTGACTTCGGCGGCGGACTGGCTCGTGGCGCACTTGGCCATGGCGTCCACCAGACGATCGTCGGGTACGAGTCCTGGAACGTAGGACAACCAGCACACTTCGAACAAGGCGGCGCCGGCACCGACGACGAACACGATCACGAGCAGGAGAGGCATCCGCAGCAGGCCGAGGGCGATGAGCGCGGGAATCGAGAAGACCAGGATCGCCCGGACGGCGTACGACCCCAGCATCAACGGACGGCGGCGACTCCGGTCGGCCCACACACCGAACAGGGGCGTGAGAATCAGGTACGGCAAATACTCCGCGAATCGCAGCATGCCGACCTGCCCGACAGACGCGTGCAACGTCAGCACCGCCAGCAACGGCAGCGCGACGAACGTCACCTGCGTACCGAACTCCGATGCGGTTTGCCCAACCCAGTAAGCCGCGAAGTCCCGGTTCCGCCACAACGAAGCTTGCCTCCGCGGAGGCGGTGGCTCGGCGTCAGACAACGGCACACACCTTTCACGCGATCGCTTCACACGCCTTGTGTCTCGGATCGCGCGCGGTGCGCCAAGGCGTCGGAGCACGGGCGTACGTCGGGTTCCCGACGTGGCAGCGTCAGGAACCCGACGTACTGAGCCAGCACTTACAGGTCCCGGTCACGCATGCTCATGTGACGACTCCTTCCGGCCTCTGGCTAGCGGAAAGCACTCTAAACATCGCATCTGGCGCCGCGCTGGCGCCGAACCGATGAGTGGCGCCAGCGAGGGCGGAGGCGAGTTGGCAGGCGTGTCGATCCACGCCGCGTGGACCATGTGGCGTCAATGCTTGCTTGCGCGGCAGCTCGCGCGGTTCCGCGGGTGCTTCTCAGGCCGTGACCGAACGCAGGAAGGGCACTTCGTCGAAGCCGACGACCTACCAGACGAGTCCATCTAGATAGTTGTGGCCGGAAAGCAGGCGAGCCATGCGGTCCTGCGCCGCTTCGCGTTCGTCAGGCTGGGGGTGGTGTACGTATAGCGCGAGCTCCCCGTACATGTCATAGAAGTTCAACCGCTCGCGCAGATGCTCGCGCTCGAACAGCTCCGGATACGCGCCGCGCAGCCATCCGGGGACCTCGGTGAGGGTGGTCTCGTCGAGCCCTCGTTCGTCGGGTACGGGTGGGAACTCTCGCGCCTTCGCGCACCAGCGCAGGATGGTATCGAGCTCGACATCCGCTGGCTGAGCCAACGCCTCCGCGAAGTCGACAATACCGGTGACGCGTCCTTGGTCGACGATCACGTTGGATCCATGTAAATCACCATGGACGAGGACGGGTTCGTCGGCGGCGAACAACGCGAGCCGCTCCTGGATCCAATCGGCGACGTCCGCGAGCAGGCGCGAGTCATGACCGTGCAGTCGCCGGGCCTCCTCGACCAGCTGGAGCGCCGCACTCACCACGGGTGGATGGAACGCAGCCCACGGCTTCTTCCCGGCGAGCGCGTCGGCCAGCCAAGGCGGCAGCAGGCCCGCCGGGACAGGAATCCGATGCAGGGCGCGCAACGCAGCGCCGAGACTTTCTATCATTGCTTGGCGCGTATGCGAGTCCGCCGCCGGCCATACGTCGTACAGGGTTCGGCCGGGCAGGCGTTCGGAGACGTACCACGGCCCGTCCGCGCTATCGCCGTGGGCGAGGTGCCGGGCGTGCGGGACCTCGCTGCCGGCGAGCAGGGCAACGACCGCAGCCTCGTGGCGATACGCGTCGCGGTGCCGCTCGTCGCGGTTCAGTCGGACGACGTAGTCGTCGCCGACCCACGCACGGCTCACCCAGCCGGCCTTTGGAAGAAAGCGCCCGGTTGCTGGCAGACCAGCGGCCGCCAGCGTCCTCAGCAGCGCCGGATCGGTAGCCGGCTCGTCGACGAACGGTGTTGATTGGGTGATCGCGGCGCTCCTCAGGACAGGCTGGCAAGGAATCAACGTAGCGACCTCAACCGCACAGAACAATCGATTTTCTTGGCCAACCAAAACTTGCCTGGCGTGGCAGCAAGCTACCCGTAGGAGGTTCGACAACCGGACGTCGTCGGCGACGTGCAGCGTCCAACCGTGGATGGTGAGCGATCCGGCCGCTGCGGTCAGGTGGGTGATCTGCGACCAGTCCGCGACGCGGACGGAGCGGTCGCCGTAGGTGTCGATCGGGTTGGCTGCAATGCCGTTGCTCATGATGGCCACGCGTCTACTGTGGACAGAGCGACCTGGAGGTTGTTCCACTCGTGGCGGGTATCCGCGTTGTCGGCATGCGGAGACCGGAAGAGTGCCGTGTCTGCGCAGATGGCCCAAAGAAGTCCGATGTGCCGGTAGAGCTCAATGGCCACGGGGTCCACGCAATCCCAATCGACCAGGAGCAGTGTGTCGTCTCTTGTGTCAACGATGTTGGCCGCGTGCATCTGGCCGTGCGTGATCACCCACGGCTTGCCGGCTGCTCGAACTGAGTCGGCGAGCTGGTCGCGGCGACGGAACAGGTGCCAGTTAGCCGGCACCCGTCAACGTCACAACGCGCTCGACCTACCATGCCATCAGGCCGACGTACTCACCCTCCATCTACCGAGAGCGGGCCAGGAGCCTCCGACGTTGGTGGATGTGTCGTCGACATGTCCGGGCCCCACATGATCTACCCGCTTGTGGTGGCGATGTGTTCCACGCCGAGGAATCTGGGTGTGGAGCCCCTACTCCAGTTGGACACGCTGCAGCACCCGCTCGACGACCCGCTCGGCCGACTCGCGGTGGCGAGCCGGGCGGGAGGCCAGCACTCGTTCTCGGCGCCCCGTGGCCCCGTGATCTCACGGGCCAGGGTCGGCGGGATGGCGAGTCTCGCCGGTCACCGGGCGCAGTCCGTCAAGCATGAACGCCAGCAGACGGTCGCCCTGCTCGGCGGGGACCTGCTCGCGGACCCAGGCAGCCGCGTTGATGAGCGCGAACATGTCCGCGGCGTCGACCTCGGCCCGCACGAGACCCGTCGTGCGCGCTCGTTCGAGCAGCCGCTCGCCAGCGGCGGTCATCTGCTGGCACGCCCGGTACAGCGCAGAATTCTCGTCCTTCAGGCCACTCAGTAGCGAGGTGGCCAGGCCTCGATAGGGGGACATGTGCGCCACGATCGCGCGGGCCCACCGGGCAAGGGCCTCGCCGGGCGAGGGGTGCGTGAGCAACTCCTCCGCGGTGGCGACGAGCCGGTCGATGCGCTCGTGGAGCATCGCTTCGAGCAGCGCCTGCCGGGTCGGAAAATGCCCGTACAGTGTGCCGATCGACACCCCGGCACGGCGCGCGATCTCCTCCAGCGACGCCTCCGTGCCCCGCTCCCGGAAGGCGACCTCCGCCTCCGCGAGCAGCCGTTCGTAGTTGCGGCGGGCGTCGGCACGCATCCGGCGTTGGGGCGTGTTCGCAGCGTTCACGGTAACCCTCTTGATAAGTCGAGGTGGCCTCGATATAGTTCCGAGGCAGCCTCAGCTTAGCCGACCACGAGGGGCCTCTCTGTCGACCAGGGCGGCCGCGCCTATCAGTACGGCACCCGCGCTGGCGTCCCGCCGGGGTGGTGGTGCAGCGGCGCGCACGACCGAAGCCCGGGACCAGCGCTGTCCGGTCCGAAATTGAGCGGAGGGGCCTCGACAGTGCGGTTGGATCACCACCTGCGGCCACCGCACAGTCCGCGGACATGAATGAGAAGGAGTCGACGATGCCGATCGCCACGTTGCGAGGCGTGACTATGGACTGCGCCGATCCTCGGGCTCTGGCCGGGTTCTATGAAGAGCTGACAGGCATGGAGTTCGGGTACAACGCTGACGGGTTCGTCGCCCTGACCGCTGGTTCGGGCTGCGACCTGGGCTTCCAGCGAGTCAACGGATACCGGCCTCCGCAGTGGCCCGGTCAGGAGGTACCGCAGCAGTTCCACCTGGACCTCCAGGTGGAGGACCTTGACGCCGCAGAGAAGCTGGCGCTGGGGCTCGGCGCGGTCAGGCCGGATCACCAGCCGGGTGGCGACGGGTGGCGGGTGCTGCTGGACCCGGCCGGTCACCCGTTCTGCCTGAGCGCCGGCTGACCGCCGGACCGCGACCACCACAGGCCGGGGTGATCGCAGCGTGGGCATGCGCGACGGTGTGCGGCGTTGACGAGCTTCAGCCGGCCGCCATGGTCACCGGACGGAGCGTAAGGTGGTAGTCGAATGTTTGTGGGTCATTATGCCGCTGGTCTGGCAATAAAATCAGCATATCCTAAGTTCAATCTTGGTTGGGTGCTCCTCAGTGTGCAGGCGCTCGATTTCCTGAACGCTGGTTTGAGTATTGCTGGAATTGAAAGTGCAGAGGTCGTTGAAGGTGCTCCGGCGACCGACCCCTACGTTCTACATTATCCCATCAGTCACAGCCTGGCGGGGGCCGCGGTGTTTTCCGCGGTTTCCGCCGGCCTATATTGGGCACTGACCAAACGCCGCGTGCCGGATGCAAAGACGGGAGCGCTGATCGTCGGTGTCGCCGTCTTTTCCCATTTTTTTCTGGACGTATTCACCCACCATGCTCTGCCGTTGACTCCCGGCTCCTCGGTGACGCTGGGCTTGGGCATTGGCCAATACGTGTTGCCCACGATCGCACTCGAACTGAGCCTTCTCCTCGCTGCGGCCATTCTTTATTGGCGCCGCGTGAGGAGCACGCTGCTGGGTGATTTGACCCTGTTGGCGTTCATCGCGATCATCGCCGCTCCGTTTCTCTCGTTGCTCAGCAATCCGCCTCCGGCTGAGCCGTCAATTGGTGCTTCGATGACCGTGCTCTCAATCCTCACGGTGTTTGCGGCGTTGGGTGCGCTGATGGACTGGTTTCGAAACCGACAGCGGGCGCAGACGAAGGCGTAACCCGGCATCGTTTCGGTGGCCCGGATTGCGACACGACCAACGGTCTGCGACACCCGTCAACGTCGCCTGAGGCGCTCTCTCGACAGCACAGCCGGATACGTCCTAGCCGAGCGATGCACCGTATCCACGGCGCCGCGCGGCTCGGAGTTCGCCCTGGAGATGAGCAATCTGATCTCGGAGGACGCCGACCTCGTCGGCGAGCTCGCGGTTTCGTTGGAGGGCGACCTCGAGACGACGCAGCAGGCTTGCGTCGCCGGCGCGCTGATTCGCGGGCACTGATGTGGCGTTGCCGGACCGTAGCGTGCCGTCTCGGAGTTGTTCGATGGCAGTTCGGATGTCGGGTTCGGCGTAGAGCCAGGCCCGGGAGACGCGGGCTTCGCGGGTGACGGTGTTGAAGGTGACCGGTTCGCCGGTCTTGGCGAGGCGGCGGATCGCGGCGCAGGCTCTGGTGAGGGTGTCGTGGCGGCGTTGTTCGGCGGCCCGGCGGAGTGCGCCGGTGTTGTCAGCCCGCATCGGCGACTCCGGTGCTGTCGCTGTCGTCGGTCTCGCTCAAGCGGCTCGACGAGATCACGCGTATCGGCTGGCCGACCGCTCACGCCTGGCTCGCCACGATCGCCGAGAGCGGTGATCAGGATGCGTGAACCGACCACCCACCAACTCACCGTCGACGGCCTCGGCGACCTGCTCCCGGACTGGCAAATCCACCTCCGCGCCAAAGGGACTCTCCAAGAACACCATCAAGTCCTACCTCGGCCTCGGCGAAGCACTCGTCACCTACCTCCGCGAGAAAGGCATGCCAACCTCAGCGAGCGCGGTCAAGCGCGAGCACATCGAGAACTACCTCGCCGACATGCGAGACCGCACCATCCCGCGGTTCGGTGACAAGCCCATGTCACCAGCCAACGTCGCCAAGCACTACCGCTCGACGAACCGCTCGTTGAGCGGCTGCATCAGCGCGGAGATCTCGTCCGGCCATAAGGTGCTGCCCGACTTCGCCGCGAACCGCCAAGCCGGATCACCCATGGCGTATTTTGACGAACTGCACCATATCCAACGATGCCGCTTCGATCGAGCGTTTGGCCATCGTCGCGACGATCGGCACCTTGACTCACCCGCCGAGATCGCGAGGACGTCGAACAGCGCCGACGGAACCAGAACGCCCGGCAGACGCCGCGATCATGCACACGTTCATCGAGTCTTCGGATCCGGGGTGCTTGGTGAAGGTCCCGTTTCGAAGAGCTCCGGAACCTTGAGCGCCAGCATCATGTCGCCCTCGACCTTCAGCTTGCCGGTCATGAAGGCCCTCATCGCGTCCTGGCGGCCCTCGGCGATCGCGATCCAGATTTCGCTGCTCACCGTGAAGGTCGTGTCCGGCTCGGCGACACCGCCGGGAATGAGGCGTCCTTGGCCGTCGTCGATCTCGAAGGCCCACACGCCTGGATCCTCGTCGGTGATGCACCACTGGAGGGTTCGCTTGAGGCCGGCCGCGGCCTTGGTGTTGAGGCGGTCCGGCAGCGCGTCGAAGAGCTCGCCTACGGTCATGGTCATCGCGCTCACCCTCTGCTCTCGCACGGCGATGCCGCGGGAAGTCACCCGGCCTGTCCGCCATGACCGTAGGAAACCCGACTTCCCTGCCCGTTACGACCTGTGTAAGTAGCGACCGTGCGCACGGGACCGCGACATGGGAGATGCTTGCCGAGCAGCTGCCGCCGCAGCTCGACGAACTCGTGCGGTGGCGGCAGGCCGAGATCCCGCTGGACGGCATCACAGAACGCCTGCAGCCGGTGCTCGGCCCGGCGCCGGTTGCCGCTACGCAGTGAGGTCTCGATGATCACCCGTGTGGCCAGCTGGTTACATCGGTCCACGTGCAACATCTGGTACGCCGACTCCAGTAGCTCCTCGTCGAGGCCCAGGGCGAGGTCGATCTGTATCAGGCGCGTGAGCGCCTGCGAGAACAACAGAGCGTGCCTGTGCCGGTACGGCTCGAGCCACGAGCCGGCCTCGCAGTCGACCAGCCGACCCTGCGACACGTAAGCCGAAACGCGCCGGTAGTAGTAGCGTGCCCGGTCGATGTCGCCGGCGAGGTCGCACTCGTTCCCGCGCTGGTAGAGCAGCTCGAGGTCGGCCACATCGGTCCACCACTGATCGGCCCGCTCGAACGTGTAGACCCGGTTGGTGTGACGCCGGACGAACGAGGACTCTTCCCTGGGTCCCAGTTCGGGCTCCAGCAGCCGCCGCAGCGCGTGCATGTTGACGTCGAAGCCGCTGACCGCCTTGTCCGGTTCGGCCTCCGGCCACAGTGTCTCGACGAACTGGTCGGCTGAACAGGGCTTGCCAGGGTTCAGCAGGAACCACAGCAGGATGTGCAGGCCCTTCTTACGGCTCTCCCCCAACGGCAACCGGTGGTCGCCCCGAAAAATCCGGAGGTACCCGAACAGATACGCGCGGAAGGTTGCGTCTCGTTCGAGCTCCCTTGGGTGGACGACGCTCTGACAGCCCCAGTCCTCGATCGCGCCCGCGTCCATTGCCCCTCCCCCTCAGGTCGATTTGAGGCGCATAACCAACAAGCACGAGGTGCGCCTCAGGGACCATTTTGCGGAGCTTATCTGACAGATCGGCAATGACCCAGTAATGCTTTGGTAAGAGATTGGCCTTTCTTACATCATGACATGGCGAATCACGTGTCGTGAGTACGTACAAGCAGGTAGTTGGACGCGTTCCGCCAGGTGGTTCCACGGTCGCGTTCTTACAATGACATCGGTCAACGGTCAGGTTCGAAGTACTCCTTGTTGATCGCTATCCAGGATTTCCATTTCTCGGGAACCTCGTCGTCACTGAAAATCGCTTCGACCGGACAGACCGCAACGCACGCTCCGCACTCGATGCAGTCGATCGGATCGATATAGAGCTGCTCGTGCGCTTCGAAATCAGAGCTGTCAGGAGTCGGATGGATCGCATCGACGGGACATACGTCATAGCAGGACGTGTCCTTGCTGCCGATGCATGGCTGGGTTATGACGTACGGCATACGTTCCTCCTTCGGGTCCGGAAGCGGCGGCTAGCCAGCACCGACGGGCCGATGACGCAACTCCTCCGCGGTGATCCGCTCGAGTTGCTTGTGCCTTGTCTCCGGCCCGAAGACGACAAGAGCGATGACGGCCAGCGCCATGGGGATGACACCGAGCGCGGCGGTCACGCGTACGGAAGGCACGGCGACGGCCGCAACCACCAGCGCGAGAATCAGCACGCCGCCGGCCTTGGTCGCTCCGGCCGACACACCGCTGCCTCGTGCCCGGACCGCTGTCGGAAACACCTCCGCCGTGTACGCCGCGAGGACCGAGTTGAGGATGCTGATTCCCCAGACCGGAACCACCAGGAGGACGTAGAGCAAGGCATGGTTGTCGGCAGCCTGATCTCCGAGGACGGCGAACGCCGCCAGCGCCCCGCCCATGAGCGTGACGATGAGCAGGACCGTCCTTTTGCTGCTCCAGAAGCCATACAGCAAGGCCACCGGGAGGCTCAAAGGAAACCCGATGATGGCGGCGTTGCGGAGGATCTCGCTGGCCTTCTTCTCAGAGAAACCGAGCTGCTGCAGGTTCGAGGGCATCCACTGCTGAAAGCCGTACTGCGTCATGCCGATGCTCAACGCCAGCAGGATGATCGCGGCGGACAGGCCGAGAAACGGTCCCGACAGCAGTTGCCGGAAACCATGGCTCAGGTCCTGCTCGACGGCGAGCTCCGACTCCGGCTTCACCACGATCGTGGCGCCGTAGCGGCGCAGGACCGCACGCGCTTCCTCGTCCCTGCCCTGCTTGAGCAGGAACCGTGGCGACTCCGGGATCCAGTGGTTCAGCAGCAGGAGGAACAGGCCGGTCGGCAACCCGACCAGCCAGAGCATCCGCCAGCCGAAGTGGTCGGGCGACGCCCACGTCGATGCCAGCCAGCTCACCAGGATGTAGGCGCCGGCGATGTCGCTTCCGATCAACACCATCAGCCAACCGCGGTGCCGTTTCGGCACGGTCTCCGACAGCAGCGCGAACGCGATCGGCAGCATGCCGCCGGCTCCGAGCCCCATGATGAAACAGGTGATCAGGTTCATCCAGTACTCCGGCATCGTCCCGCAGGTCGACGTGGCGATGAAGATGATCGCGGCCAGCAGGATGGCCGCCCGCCGGCCGATCCGGTCGCCGAACCAGCCCCAGATGAACGAGCCGAGCATCGTACCGGTGATACCTGACAGTGGATAGAGTCCAATCGGGAGCGCGTCCGCGTCGGGGTTCAGTGGCCCGCTCAGCCCGTACTCCGCCGCGGCACCCGGTGCGATGAACGCCAGTGAGACCGGCTTCATCACATCGATCGTGATCGCCGCCGCCATCACCAGGAGCAGGCCGACATGAGCCGGCCGGATCCTGGCGTCGTCGAGCGGAGTCACGCTGACTCGACTCAGGCGAGGCGCCTCGGTCCGTGCTGGGAACAGGCTGTAGGTGGTGACACCGATACCGATCAGCATGAGCATCATGCCGATCGACATCTCCGGCGTGACCGGCATCCCGGCCAGCATGTAGTCCGTGTCGCGCGCCATCACGAAGCCGGGCAACTGGAGCAGCACCCCGACCGTCGTGACGACGACGCCGACCCAGAACGCCAGCGGGTGCTCGTACGACACGCCGTTGAGGCGCTTGCCTCGCATCCTCCACCCCCCGCCGCCGCCGATGTCTGGGACCGTGGTCTCGGCCTTCAATTCCGGATTCCTTTCAGACTGGCGACAACGTCCTGGGAGTTGCCGGCCCACATGTCATGCGTGGCCTTACGCAGCACTTCCGCCTCACTGTGCGCGACCCTGCGCATCGCCGAGCGCAGCAGCGGTGGAGCCATCACCGACGTGACGACGGCCACCAGCACGATCACCGTGTACGTAGCGGTGTTCAGCACGCCCAGCCGCAGCCCGGTCATGGCCACGATCACTTCGATGACGCCGCGGGAGTTCATCCCCGCACCGAGTGCGACTCCTTCCCAGTGGCCGAGCCGGGCGATGCGCGCGCCCAGATAGACGCCGGCGAACTTGCCGGCGATGGCGATCGCGAGTACGGCAACGGCCGCCAGCGCCACCGTCAGCTGGGTCAGAGCGCTCAAGTCCATTCGGAGGCCGGCCGTGGCCAGGAAGATCGGAGCGAGGACCGACAGCACGATCGTCCGAAGCGGTGCGAGCTTCACCTGATCCGTGGCGCCGGGGCTGCCGAGCAGGATGCCGGCGACGAGCGCACCGAAGACCGGTTCCATGCCCAGCGCATGCGAGGTCGTGGCGCCGAGCAGGACGATGACGACGGCGGCCGCGATCGTGGCACCAGGGTCGGCGGCACGGGCGGCGAGCCGCATGATCCGGCGAACCAGCGGTCGCGCCACGACAACCGCCAGGAGAACGAAGCCGATCAGGTATGCCACGGAGAGCCAGATCCGCACGGTCACGCCGACCGTCGCCGCGGCCGCGGCGACCGACAGCAGAAACCAGCCGACCATGTCGTCCACCGTGCCGGCGGCGAGCGTCAACTGGCCGACGTCCCGGTGCAGAAGCCCCATGTCGGAAAGGGTTTTGGCGATCACGGGGATCGCCGTCACGCACATCGCCACACCGAGAAACAGCGCGAAGACCCACCGCTCGGTGTCACCGGCCATCAGCGACTCCGGCATGGCCAGGCCGGCCAGCACACCGAGCATGAGCGTTGTCACCAGGCCGGAAAGGCTTACCGGCAACGCGGTCGCGCCTCGCCTGCGCAGCATCGCCTGGTCGAGATGGGTACCGGTGACAGCGACCAGGAGCAACACGGCAAGCTGGCCCACCGCGTCGAGCAGGTGCATCTGCTCTCCGTCGGGTGGGAACAGCCAGGCCGCGATGCCGGGCGCCAGGTTGCCCAGGAGGGACGGCCCGACGATGACTCCGGTGAGCAGCTCGCCGACGATCGCCGGCATCTTCATCCTCTCGGCGAGCCGGCCAAGGCCACGGGCGAGCAGGAGGAGAAGAGCCAGCTGTAGCAGGAAGATCAGCAGCTCGTGGCCCGGCAGCGGCGGAGGCGGCGCCGACACGTTCACGTTCCGTCCCGCTTCCGCGCCTCTGTCGTGCCGGCGGACGAACCGCCTTCGATCTCTCGCAGCAGTGACTCGAGCTCATCGGGCGCGACGGTCGCGAGCAGTTCCTCCAACTCGTCGGGCTGGCCGCCGGCCTCGGCAGCCTCGGCGGACCCTGAGCCGTTCGCCTCGGCAGGCGCTTCGAACTGGCCGAGATCGATCTGGGACAGCAGTCGTTCGGCGAGCCCGGTGATGGTGGCACCCTGCAGCAGGTCCAGGACGGAGACGTCCACGCGCAGCACGGCCTCGATCCGGTGCTTCACCTCGATCGCCATCATCGAGTCCATTCCGAGGCTGCTGAGCGTTTCCTCCGCTGTGACCTCGGCACTGTCCAGACCGAGAACCCGGGCTCCCACGTCACGCAGGTGCGTGACCAGGACATCCGTACGCTCGGCCCCCGTTACCCGGCTGAGTGCCGCGAGCAGCGACTCACCGTCGACGCCGCCTGCTTCGGCCTCGTCGTCGCGGACGTCGAGCCGGCTGAACATCGGCGGCAGCTGGCCCGCCAGCGACGTCTCCCTGGCGGTTGCCCAGTCGGCCGTGATGGCGACCAGGTGTGCGGGACGTTGGGAAAGGACCCGGCCCAGGATCTGCGCACCGGCCTCAGGGGTGATCAGCTCAATCCCGCGGCGCGTGTACATCTGCTCCAGCTCCAGCTGTTCCACCATGCCGACGGACCAGGGACCCCACCCGATGCTCAGGCCGGGCAGCCCAAGTTGCCGGCGGTGGTGGGCCAGGGCGTCCAGGAACGCGTTCGCGGCCGCGTAGTTCCCTTGTCCCGGTGACGCGATCACCGAGCCGGTGGACGAGAACAACACGAAGAAGTCCAGATCCGCGTCGCGGAAGAGGCGATGGAGCAGCCATCCACCGATCAGCTTGGGCCGTAGGACCCGCCGGAAGCCCTCCGGGCTCATCCGCAGCAGGAGCTCGTCCTCGACGACACCCGCCGTGTGGATGACGCCACAGATCGGCGGCAGGCCGCGCTCCTGATGCGTGCTCAGCCACTTCTCGAGCTGCTCCGAGCTGGTCACGTCGACCGCGGCGAAGTGGATCCTCGCGCCCATCGACTCGAGTTCGCGAAGCTTGTCGACGAGGCCCCGCTTGGGGTCGTCACCGGCCAGCTCGTCCCACGTCTCCCTGGCGGGCACCGGCGTGCGACCCATCAGGACCAGGTCGCGTGCGCCCCGGTCGACCAGGAACCTGGCGACCAGCAGTCCCAGCGCGCCCAGGCCGCCGGTCACCAGGTAGCTGCCGGAGTTGCGCATCCGGGCGGGGAACGGCGGCGTGAGACCACCGCTCTGCACGAGGCGGGCGACGTAGCGTCGCGCGCCCCGGAACGCGACCTGGTCCTCGGCCTCGCCGGCGGTGAGCTCGTCGACCAGGAGCCGGGCCTGCTCGTTCTCACTCCCCTCCGGATCGAGGTCGCAGAGCCCGCCCCAGAGATTGACGAACTCCTGGTGGCCGATGACGCGTCCGAGTCCCCATAGCGGAGCCTGTTCGACGTTCGCGGTCCTTCGTGCGGCCTCGACGGCCTGCGCCCCGCGGGTGACGAACCAGACGCTGGGCAGCTGCGACAGTTCGGCGGAGACCGCCTGCATCAGCCGCATGGCCGAGAGCGTTCCGGTCTCCTGGCTGGTCTCGAGCTCCTCGGCCGGGGAGGACTCGCCGAACCCGCCGTCCAGGCTCCACAGGTGAACGACCTTGGCGATCTCCTTGCCGCCCAGGGCTCGCATCAAACTCCGGTACTGATCCGGGTCGGCCGGATCGATCGTGTAGTCGTCGCCGTTCTCGGCCAGGTCGTCGACGTCGCCGTGGCGTACGGAGAAGACGTGCCGGCCGGCCGCGCTGAGGATCCGCGCGGCTTCTGATCCGACGCCGGCCGAGTCGGCGAAGACCAGCCACGCCGCGTCGTCGCCGTCCGCCGTGTCCGGTCGCGGAACATCGGGCTCCTCCGGAGCAGGGCGCGGAGCCTCCTGCCACTCCAGCTCGTAGAGCCCGCGGTCGATACGTTCCGGGGTCAGACTCGCCACCGCGGCAAGCGACTGCGCCCTGAACCCGTTGATCTCCACCAGGACACGCCCGTCGGCGTCGCACATGGCGATGTCGCTGACGATCCGCGTCCGGTCGGCCTCCAGCACCTCCGCCACGATCACGATGTGATCCACCGGGGGCGCCAGGACTCGGACACGGTCGATGCCGACCGGCAGATACGGGGTCGAACGTGCGCTGTCCGATCCGAGTAGCGCGCTGGCGGTCAGCAGGACCTGGAAGGCCGCGTCGAGCAAGGACGGATGGAACAGGTAGCAGCCGACCTCGGAAGCGATCGCTTCGGGGACCTCGACGCGGCCGACAGCCACGCGGTCTCCGGTGACGATCTCCTGCACGGCCTGGAACGCAGGACCGTACTGGAATCCCATGCCACGCGTCTGTTCGTAGAACTCGGCCCGCGATATCCGCACATCGCACCGGGAGCGTACGCCCGCCACGTCGAGGGGCGCGGCTCCCGTACGCATGCCGAGCTGAGCCGTCGCGTGCATCGTCCACTGCCGTTCCCCGCTGGGCAGCGCCGTGTAGCTGGCGATCTCCACCCGGGCGTCCTCCTGGTAGAGCGTCGTCCGCAGGCGTGGGTCGGACACCGGTGTGATCGCCAGCGCCTTGTCCAGGCGCAGGTTGTCGACGCAGTAGTCCCCTGGGCCGTAGACGTGACGAGCGGCGGCCAACGCCATCTCGATCATCGCCGCAGCCGGCAGCAAGGTGTTGTCCTGAATGCGATGGTCGGCCAGGTAGGCCAGCTGGCCGGTGTTGACCTCCAGCTCCCAGGTGGGGTGCGTGGCGTTCATCCGCTGGCCCAGCAACGGGTGGACCTCTGTGTAGTGACGGTCCTCGCTCGCCTCTGCCGACTCGTTCCAATACGTCTTGAGCTGCCATGGATAGGTCGGCAGCTTGACGAACGTCGAGTCCGCCGGATAGAGGGCCTCCCAGTTCACCGGACGGCCGTTGCAGTACAGCGATCCCAGCGACGTCAGCAGGACCTCGGCATCGTGCTCGTTCCGCCGCAGGGACGGTACGACCACCCCGTCCAGCTCCTGCTCGGCGAGCAGCTCCCGCATCGAGCTGGCCAGCACCGGGTGCGGTCCGAGCTCGACGAAGTGGGTGTAGCCGTCGCTGACCAGATGGCTGAACGCGGCTGCGAAGAGAACGGTGGCACGAACGTTCTGCCACCAGTAGCTGGCGTCTGCTCCCCTTCCGTCGATCCGGGTCCCGGTGACGGTCGAGTACAGCGGCAGCGTGGCAGTCCTCGGCTCGATGCCGGCCAGCCCCGCCTCCAGATCGGCGCGCAGCGGATCCATGTAGTGGCTGTGGTACGGGACCTTGACCTGAAGGAACCGATGGAAGACACCGAAGGTCTCCATCTGAGCGGCCATGCTCTCGAGGATCTTGGCGTCGCCGGAGAGCGTAACCGCGCTCGGGCTGTTGACGGCTGCCACGGAGACGAACGGACCGGCGTCCTCGACTGCCTGGTTCAGGGTCTCGGGCGTCATTCCCACGGCCAGCATGCGACCTTCGCCCGACGCGCGTTGCTGGAGGCTGCTTCGGTAGTAAACGACCCGTACCGCGTCCTCGAAGGTCAGGACACCGGCGAGGTACTGTGCGGCGACTTCTCCTGTGCTGTGCCCGACGACGGCATCGGGCTCGACACCCCAGGAACGCCACAGCTCGGCGAGCCCCACCTGGACGGCGAAGTTGGCCGGCTGGGCGACCTCGGTCTCCGCCATCCGCGATTGTTCCTCAGGCGCCAGCATCTCCGAAAGGAGCGACCAGCCGGTGTGCTTGCGCAGTTCGGCGTCGCAGCGTTCGACGGCCGTACGGAACACGGGCTCGGTCTCGAGCAGCTCGCGGCCCATCGCCCACCACTGCGGACCCATACCGGAGCAGACGAAGGCGAGCTTGGGCTTCTTCCCCGTCTGGGCCCGGCCCGACACCACGCCAGGAGCTCGCTCGTCGCCGAGGAACGCACCTAGTCGTTCGCGTGCCTCGGCCGGATCCCGGGCCACCACGGCCAGGCGATGGTCGTGATGAGTGCGGCGAAGAGCGCAGGAGTACCCGACGTCGGCGAGGCTGTGGCCGCTGCGTTCGAGGAACTCGTGCATCGACGCGGCCAGGTCGTGCGTCGCCTCCGCGCTGCGAGCCGACAGCGGAACCAGCCGCCGCAGGCCGGTGTCGCGCGCCGGCTCGCGAGCCGGTTCGGCAGGCGGTCCCTGCAGCACGGCGTGGGCGTTCGTTCCGCCGAAGCCGAACGAGTTCACGCCGGCGTATCGCGGGCCGTCCGACGCCGGCCACTCGGTGAGCTGAACCGGAACTCGCAACCCGAACGCGTCGAACGGAACGGCGGGGTTGGGTTCCTCGAGATGCAGGTGAGCAGGGATGCGGCCGTGCTTGAGCGCGAGCGCGGTCTTGATGACCCCTGCCACACCGGCGGCCGCCTCCAGATGCCCGATGTTGGTCTTGACCGAACCAACGAGAATGGGCTTGTTCCTGGGCCGGTCCACCGACAGGACGCGGCCGATCGCGGTGGCCTCGATCGGGTCGCCAACGGGGGTGCCGGTGCCATGCGCCTCCACATACTGCACCTCGCGCGGCGACACGCCGGCGCGCTCGTAGGCGGCTCGCATGGCGGCCTCCTGGGAAGCACCGTTGGGAACGGTGATGCCGTTGGTGTGGCCGTCCTGGGAGACAGCGGTACCTCGGACGAGCGCGTAGATGGTGTCGCGGTCGGCCTGCGCCCGGCTGAGCGGCTTGAGCAGCACGACGCCCGCCCCTTCGCCTCTGGCGTAACCATCCGCCGATACGTCGAACGTCTTGCATCGGCCGTCAGGGCTGAGGAAGCCACCCTTGGACTCGGCGATCGTCATGTTCGGCGCCAACATCACGTTGACGCCGCCGACCAGGGCCAGCGAGCACTCCCCGTTCCAGACGGCCTGCGTGGCAAGGTGGAGGGCGACCAGCGATCCGGAGCAGGCCGTGTCGATCGCGAGGCTCGGACCCCGGAAGTCGAAAGCATACGACAGCCGGTTGGCCAGCATTGTCATCATCATGCCGGTGGCCGAGTTGGCCTGCAGCTCGTAACGACTGTGAACCCCATAGTTCTGAAGCAACTTGTAGTCCAGCGTGAAACCGCCCATGAACACGCCGGTGTCGCTGCCGGCAAGCCGGTCGACGACCTGGCCGGCGTCCTCGAAGGCCTCCCAGGCCGCTCTGAGCAGCAGGCGTTGCTGGGGGTCCAGCCAGATCGCCTCCCTGGGAGAGATCCCGAAGAAGTGAGCGTCGAACTGGTCAACCCTGTCGAGGAACCCGCCCCGGACGGTGGTCATCTTCCCGAGTTTGGAGACGTCCGGGTCGTAGAACTTCCGGGCCTCCCAGCGGTCTGGTGGCAGCTCCCTGGTGGCGTCCACTCCGTCGCGGAGAAGGTTCCAGAAAGCCTCCGGACCGGTGGCTCCACCGGGAAACTGGCATCCGATTCCAACGATGGCGATGGGTTCGTGCGGTGGGTCAGTGTGCTGGCGGTCACTCATGCGAGAGCATCCCCTTGGACATCATCGTTGTCTCGAGCTCCGTCGAGAGCTGCGCGAGCAGCAGGTCTTGGGCACTGTGAACGAAGAAGTGCGAACCGGGCAGCATCGTGAGGTTGAACCCCGCACCCGCCTGGTCCTCCCACCGCTCGAGGTCGGCCCGGCCGACTCGGACGTCCTGGTGGCCGCCGAAGATCGACATCGGCACCTCCAACGGGGACTCGGGAGCGAACTCATAGGTGTCGCACAGCTCGAGGTCGGCGCGAAGCGTCGGTAGGAGAGCTCGCATGAGCTCCTCGTTCTCGAGTACCTCCTTTGGCGTTCCTTCCTTGCGAAGGACCGTCTTCAACACTTCGTCGGGCAGGTGGTGGATCCGGATGTTCGGACTGGGCAGCTGGGGCGCCCGGAACGCGGCCAGGAAGAGCCTTTCGGGCTGCGGCGCACTCGCGCGCCGCAGTTGTCGGGTGAGCTCGAACGCGACGAGCGCTCCCATGCTGTGCCCGAACATCGCGAACGGCTTGTCGAGTAGCGGCTCGACAGCCAGGGTGAGGTCGTCGACGAGCGGCTTCAGCCGCCGGTACGGAGGTTCCGCGGTCCGGGACTCGCGGCCCGGCAACTGGACGGCACACACCTCGACCCGCGCCAGCAGGCGGTCGGTCCAGGAACGGAAGAGCGCGCTGCCGCCGCCGGCGTAGCTGAAGCAGAACAGGCGCAACACCGGCTCGTTGCTCCCGTACCGAACGAACCACTCGGGCCCACCATGGGCACGTGGCCGGCCTCGGCGCAACCGCTCGACGAGCTCGGCACGCATCTCCGGCGCGAGGTGCGAGATCCGTGCCTGCAGGCTGGCTTCGGAAACCGTGGGACCGGTCATCGGCTCACTCCCATCCGTGCCCCTGTCCGTGTCTTCATCTGGGCCTTCATCCGTGCCTTCATCCGGGCTGGAGCGCGGCGTTCTGGTAGCCCAGCGTCACCCAGGAACTGTCGATCGGATTGGCCTGGTTCAGCTCCTGATACCTGGACCTCAACTCGGTCAGCAGCGGGTCGGCGAGCCACCTCTCGATCTGCTCCTCAGCCGATCTGTCCGGCGCGGCCTTCAGTTGCTCGATGACCGTTGCGACGAGCTGACCGGCCACCTGCTCCAGCAGGGCGACGTTCTTCACGAACTGCTCCTCGAGCTCGTCGTCCGGCAGCCCGGCGGCCATGCCGGTGTGCAGATCGACGATGAAGTCGAGGAGCGAGTACGGATCCGCGAACACGTCCTCCGCGGGACGGTCGTCGACCGAGTGCCACTCCCGAAGGAACTGCTGGACGCGGCCGTGGATCATCCACGCGCGGTACAGGTTCTGGAGCGCCTGCGGACTGTCGCCGAGCCGCCTGAGCTTGTCGTGGAAGAAGAGCAGGCCGGGAACGGCCCAGTAGATGATGGTGTCCCAGATGACCTTGGCCACCATCACCTGCGCGTTGCCCATCAGGCGGTACTGCTCGTTGTACGCGACGAGCCAGATCTCGCTGAAGATCAGGTACACCTGGTTGTGTGCGACGACCTTTTCCCGGATGTCCTCGCCGGCCAGGTCTCGTTCGATCAGGTCCAGGATCAGCCCGTTGCTGATGGCCATCAGATCGCCCCCGGACGAGTAGAGCGGGTCGATCGAGACGCCGGCTTCGCCGGTCAGGCACCACCGGTCCTCGGAGTACACCTGCTTGCAGCTGTAGGCGTAGTTCCGCATGACCCGGAAGTCCTGGATCTCGTCGAGGTGCTCTTCGACGGCGGCCGCACACTGCGGCTCGTGAGCCTTGAGCCATCCGAGGGCGCGCTCGAACGTGTTGAACCCCTCGTGCGGATGGATGTCGGCGTCGGCGACGATCCCGATGCTGATCGATTCCGAGGCGAGCGGAATCAGCCACACCCAGTAGCCGTGGCCCATCAGGTGGTTGGTGGACAGCCGGCGTTGACCGCCGGGAACCCGAGCCAGCCAGTCGTCGTCGGTCGACCACGCTTCGATGTCGATGGGGTGCCCTACGCGGAACCAGGACGCGTGCGCGTGATGGGAGACCGGCTTCGCCAACCCGAGTTGGCGTTTCAGCATGCCCGCCCGACCGGTCGCGTCCACGACCCACCGAGCCTGGATCGACTGGTGGCCGGTTCCGTCGCGTACCTCCACCAGATGCCGCTCGTCTCCACCGCCCAACGTCACTCGGTCGACCCGCCGGCCGTCGAGGAACCGCACGCCCTTGGAGGCGATCAGCTTGCCCAGCATGTTCTCCAGGCGGCCGCGGTCGAGCTGATAGGCGGGCAGCGGCGCATCCGAGATCTGCCCGTACTCGACGCGACGGGAGATGTCGTCGTTTCCTCCGTGCGAGAAGAACATCCGGAGCCCGAACTTGCGCAACTGTTCGGTGTTCAGATGGTCCTCCAACCCCAGGACGTCGCGCAGGTAGTGCGCCTGCACCTCGACACTGGACTCGCCCACCTTGTGAGCGGCCTCGACCACCGGGTGCTCCTGCCGCTCGATGACGACGACGTCGAGGTCGGGCAGGCGACGTTTCAGCTGGAGGGCGAGGGTGAGGCCGGCGATGCCGCCGCCAAGAATGGCCACGTCAACGTTGTCAGGTGAAGTTTTCAACACGATGCCCTCCCAAGGCGTCGGACGGTCAAAGGTCTGGCTAACTGGCCCCCGCGTTCGCGGAGACGGCCGTGCGGCTGGCGTCGGGCTGGCCGATCGTCATCCACCCGGTGCTCGTCGGGTTCCGGTGCCGTTCACGCCGGTACGTCGACACGAGGTCGGTGATGACTGGGTCGCGCTGCCAGGCTTGGATGCGAGCCACGACCTCGTCGTCGTGCGTGCGGTCGGCGTACGCCTCGATGACGGTGCTGACCAGCTGACCGGCGAGCTGGGCGAACAGTCGGGTGTTGTCGGCGAACCGAACCTCGAACTCGGCGGCGGTCAGGTCGTCGGCCATGCCAGCGTGCAGCTTCACCATGAAGTTCAGCGGCGAGTAGAGGTCGACGAACCGCGGGCCGAGGTCGGAGTCGTCGATCGACTCCCACTCACGGAAGAACCGCTGGACACGATTGCTGATCTGGGTCAGGCGGCCCAGGTTCGCCGCGACGGATGGGCTGGTGGAGGCACTGCGGAACTTGTCCTGGAAGAAGAGCAGGCCGAAAACTCCCCAGTAGAACGCTGTGTCCCAGATGACCTTCGACGACATGACCTGGGCGTTGCCCATGAGCTTGTACTGCTGTTCGTAGATGGCCAGCCAGATCTCGGTCACGCCGCGGAAGAGTCTGTCGTGGATGGTCGCAAGGGCGGTGACGTCCTCGCCCGCAAGTGACCGGCCGACCAAATCGGCCACCAGTCCGTTGCTGATCGCGATCAGGTCGAGTCCGGGTGAGTACAGCGGATCGAGGAAGATGCCCGACTCGCCGGTAAGGCACCACCGCTGCTCGCCGGAGTAGACCTGCTCGCAGCTGTAGGAGTAGTCGCGCATGACGCGAAAGTCCTGGACACGCTCCAGGTGCTCGTCCACGGTGGCCGCACACTGTGGTTCGTGCAGACGCAACCAGTCGAGCGCCTTGTCCAGTGTGTTGAACGACGAGAAGGGATACGCCTCGGCTTCTGCGACGATCCCCACGCTCGTGGAGCCCGACGCGAGCCTGATGAGCCACACCCAGTATCCGGGCCCCATCAGGTGGTTGGTCGACAGGGAGCGGTCGCCTTCGGTGATCCGCTGCGACCACTCGGCGCCTTCTCCCCACTGGCCGATGTCGATCGGGTGCGCGACCCGGAACCACGAAGCGTTCGCGTGATGGCCGACCTGCCTACGACGCCTGCCGTTCTGGCGTTGGAGGAGGTGACTGCGACCGGTCGCGTCGACGACCCAACGCGCGCGGAGGTCACGCTCGCCGTCCGGGACGACCACCCGCACCTCGTGGAGCGGTTCATCCGGCCGAAGCTCGATGTTCACGACCTTGCAACCGTCCAGGAACTCCACGCCCGCCTGCGCGCATCGAACACCGATCTCGTTCTCCAAGCGGCCGCGGTCCAACTGATAGGTACGCAGGGGCGGAGACAGTGAGCTGCCCAACTCGACACGGCGGGTGATGTCAGTATTGTCGTCGTTGCTGAAGAACATGCGCAGTCCGAATTTGCGGATCTGCTGAGTTTCCAAATGATCGTCGAGTTCGAGAATGTCACGCAGATAGTGGGCGGCGATCTCGACGGTGGACTCACCAACCTTGTGAACGACCTCCGGGACCGGATGAGCTTGCCGTTCGACGACAACCACCCGGATCCCTGGCTGGGCCCTGCGCAGGTGGAGGGCGAGGGTGAGCCCGGCGATCCCGCCTCCCAGGATCGCCACGTCGTAGTCCCCTGGCTCGGCCGGACGCGTGGCCAGCCGCGCGCGCAGCTTCCCTGCGAGCGCGGCCCTCTGCTCGTCCGACAGACCGGACAGCCGGTGCTGTGCTGTAGTCATAGTTCCTCCCGACCGATGCACAATCAGGGTTGGCAATTTCGGCACGCTTACGCGACGCGAAAGGAAAAAGGAAAGGCGTCAGTACCTTGACGAGCCAGGTACTATCGGTCCTTGAACGGGCTCGTCACGGGGAGGCGAAAACGAGATGCTGAAACCACGTTTTGGCGCGTTGGATGAAGATCAACAACAACGCCCATCGACTACCGAAACAACAAACGGGAGATACGAAGCGCATTTGTTCGGGCCGTTCCAAATTCTGCGTGACGGCCACCGGCTTACCGATCCGGCGTTGGGGCGTGCGAGCGTGCGGATCCTGCTGACCTGGTTCCTGCTCAACCCGGGCGCCCACGTCGAGTCAGCGGAGTTGTGCGATGTCTTGTGGCCTGGCCGCAGACTGGCCAATCGTTCCAACCGGCTGGCCGTGACCCTTCACTACCTGCGTCATCTTCTCGAGCCTGACCTGGCTCGCCGGCAGCCTTCGACGTTCATCCGCTCCGACGGCAACGGTCGATACTGGTTCGACTACGCAGAATGCTGGTGGACCGATGTGCTCGACGCCGAACGACTCTTCGCCGCCGCGAAGACGGCCGACACGAGCGGCGATGTCTCGGCCGCCATCACGTCGTACGAACGACTGCTCGACTACTACCGCCAGACTTTCCTGCCGGAGAACCTCTTCGACGAGGTCTTCGACTCCGTTCGCGCCGCGCACGATGTCGTTCATCACACGGCGCAGAGCCGGCTGCTTCGCCTGTACCTGGTGAGAGGCCTTCCCCACAAGGCGCTTGCGTGTGCGCTCTCCGTACAGGATCGCGACCCCTACGCCGAGGAAGCCGCGACCGCCATCGCGGAAGTGAACCTCCTCCAGGGAAACACGCTCGCCGCGCGTACCCAGCTCGCCGGCTACGTACGAACGGTCCACCGCGAGCTGGGCGTCGATCCGAGCCCTACCGTCATGGGCCTGTGGGAGCGGGTCCGTAGGGCGGGATAGCCGCCAACCGAAACGACGAGCGTCAGCGCGCGCCCTCGCCGACGACAACGGCGTCGGTCGAGGCGCGCGGACGAGCGGGCAGGAGCACACCTGCCATCAGGGCACCTGCCAGCGCCACGCCCGCGGCGAGCAAGGAGCCGCCCTCCATGCTGTGCAGGAAGGCCGCGGTGGCCGTATCGGACAGGTGCTGGGCACCGTCGACGAGCCCCTGCTGGGCGAGTGCTTCCGAAGCCGCGAGCGCGCCGCCGAGCGATCCCTCGGCGGCGGATACGACGGGGGCCGGCAGCTCGGTCGACAGCGTCGAGTCCAGCCTGTTCTGGTACAGGGAAGAAGCCACGCTTCCGATCACCGCGACGCCGAGGGTAGCCCCGAACAGGCGCGTCGCGTCGTTCACCGCGGCGCCGACCCCTGCCTTCGCCTTGGAGACCGCACCCATGATGGCCTCGGTGGCCGGTGCGCTGGTCAGGCCGAACCCGAGCCCGAGCAGGACCATCTCGCCGGCGATGGCGGCGTACGTCGTCGCTTCCGTGTTCGTCGCGGTCCAGGCCAGCCCGGCTGCGAACAGCACCAGACCCGCCGCCACGGCCACCTTGTTGCCGATCCATACCGCGAGCTTCGCTCCCACGATCGAGGAGACGCCCACCGCGGCGGCCATCGGCAGCAGGCGCACGCCCATGGAGAACGCGCTGTAGGGCTTCACCAGCTGCAAGTACTGCGTGATGACGAAGATGAAGCCGTTGAGAGCAAAGAACGAGATGGCGACTGAACCGCTCGCCGCGGTGAAGCGCGGGTTGGAGAACAGCGAGACGTCCAGCATCGGATGGCTGGCCCGCCGCTCCACGCCGACGAAGACCAGCAGGAGCAGGACACCGAGCGCGATGCTCGCGATCGTCCAGGCCGATCTCCATCCCCACTCGGGCGCCTGGATGATGCCGAAGACCAGCACCCCGACGCCCGCGCAGGACAGCCCCAGACCCCGCCAGTCGATCGGCGGCGTCCTCGGATCGCGCGAGGTCGGCACCACCACGGCGACGAGGACCCCGACGACCACTGCGATCATGGCCATGAACAGGAAGATGCTCCCCCACCAGTAGCGCGCCAGCAGCCAGCCGCCCACGATCGGGCCGGTGGCGATGCCGAAGCCCGTGGACGCTCCCCACAGCCCGATGGCCCGGGCACGTTCACCCCGCTCGGTGAACACGTTGGCGAGGATCGACAGCGTCGTAGGGAACATCAGGGCGGCCCCGAGTCCCATCACCGCCCGTGCGGCGATGAGCCCACCGCTCGTGTCGACCCATCCCGCGCCCAGGCAGGCGACGGTGAAGATCCCCATGCCTACGAGCAGGGCACCCTTTCGGCCCTGCCGATCGCTCAGGCTTCCGGCCGCGAGGACGAAGGCGGCGAAGAGCAGGTTGTAGGCGTCCACCACCCACTGCAGTTCCGTCGTGGTCGCCGCGAGGTCCCGCATCAGTGAGGGCAGAGCCACGTTCACGATCGTGATCTCCACGCTGATGATGAACGCGCTGCACGTCAGGGCGAGCAGGATCAAGGGCTTTCGCATGGTTGAACTTCTCAAGTCCTAATAGTAATTGTCAAGTAGATTCGGTCGGAACGCGCCCCGCGAGTATCGCCGTGCACGTGCTTCGCCAGGTCTGGTACGACGTCGAGGGCGAGGTGCAGGCCAGGTCGTGCCGGGCCTGTTCGAGGACGCGGGCCGCGGCTGTGCTCGGGATTCCGCACAGCACCTCACATGCCAGGTCGGTGTGCGGGGCCTGGTTTCCGGCCAGGTCCCGGGTCCACGCGGCCGTCGCGGCGGCCCAGGCGAGCCGGTGCCGGTGTCCCTCGGCGGCGTCGCGTACCTTCTCGACACCGCGCCGATCGGTGCCGCCGGCGTAGCCACAAGCCATCCCGGCGCCCGTCCACAGGTCGGCGTGGCGGTCGGGCTCGAAGGTCGCGATGGTCTCCGCCGCGCGTGCGACGACCGCTCCGCTGGAGAACCAGATCGCCCGGCCCAGGCCCTGGTCGAACATACGCCGGCCATGCGCGGACAGATGGGCGGGTCGCAGCTGCTTCACGATGGAACGCCGACGGGCGAAGAAGCCTTCGTGGAAGCCGTAGCCATCCACGACGGCCCAGCCGAGCAGGGGATCCAGGCGATCGAGGTACCGCTCGGGCCGGCGCCGAAGGCGGGCGAGCGCGAGGCCGAGGCCGACGTAGACGGTAGCGATGTGCCGTCCCCCGGGACCGTCGACGAACGCGGCGATCCGCTGCTTCCACGGCGTCATGAGGTCGAGTGCGCCGAGGCCCATCCCCGCACCCTCATAGGCGAAGCCGTGAAGCCGCGGTTCGACGGCGTCCAGGCGGGGAACCAGCATCGGCAGGGAGCTGTCTTCCAGGCTCGCGTTGTAGCCCAGGGCGAGAGCCTCGATCACCGGGGCGAATCGCTCCCATCCCTCCGGTGCGAACCCCGGCAGGCTGAACACCTTCCGCGGCTCCGGGATGCCGAACAGCCGACGGCGAGTACTACCCAATGCGGTCATAGATCGGCCCTCTCGGCAGGGATGGTGAACTGGCGGCGTTCCGTCCACACGGCCCGCATCCGTCCGCGCCACTCGTCGTACCGCGGTCCGGCCGGATCCGGTTGCGCGCCGGAGGACTCGGCGGCCGCCAGGCGCGCCACCTCGCGACTGTCCGCGCCCCACACCGCTGCGCAGGCCGCGTCGCAATGCTCCGCGGGATGGTCGGTCTGCTGGCGGAACCCCGCGGCGACCGCGACGCCGACGGCGAACTCCCCGGCATAGGAACCGGAAGCGCTGAGCAGCCGGCCGATCCCGTCGTGGTCGAGTACGCCACCGGTGTAGCCGCAGGCCAGGCCGACGCCGCCCCAGATGTCGGCGCGCCGGGATCGGGGGAATCCGTCAATGCTGGCGGTGATCCGATCGGCGTTCGCTCCGCTGGTGAAGAACAGGCTGCGCCCGAGTCCACTGTCGAAGTTCCGTGCGGCCTCGCCGGTGAGCCGGGTCGGTCTCGAGTGCCGGTCGAGGCTGGCACTGGCGGCGAAGAAACCACGAGAGAAGCCGTAGCCGTCGAGGATGAGCCATCGGTCCGCGTCGTCGTACCTGGCGATGACCCGCAACGGGTCCACCGGCAGGCGTGGAAGCATCATCCCCGCCCCGACGTACACCATCGGCCGGTAGGCCCGCCCGGCACTGGTGTCGAGGAACTTGGTGAGCCGCTTCTTGTAAGGCAGCAGGAAGTCCAGGAACATCAGGCCCATGGCGGCGCCTTCATAGGCAACGCCGCGTACCTTCTCCGGGTTGGCTTCGAGCTTCGGGACCAGGGCGTCGAACCGGGGATCGTCGACGGTCGTCCAGAAGTTGTCCACGATGGCGTGCGCCGCGGGCTCGAAGTGCGGCCACGCGCGATCCATGTCCGGGTGGGCGCCGAACTGCCGCTTCGCGAACATGGGGAAGTCGTCCACCGACAACCTCAGCACGGGCTTGAGGACTCTGCTCAACGCGATCATTCGAACCGCCGGAGAATGCGCTGCCGCCACAGGGCATGGGCGGGTACGTACGGCTCGGCCGGAAGGCCTTGCCAAGCGGTTTCCACGACGGTGGCCGCCTCCTTGGACGTCATCTCGCACAACACCTCGCACGCCAGCTCGTTGTGAGCCGCCAGGTTGCCGGCCTGGTGCCGGACGCTGGATGTGATCGCCGCACCGAGCGCGAGCTGTGCACGGTGCGGGCCCGCGACCGCGGGCAGTGGTTCGAGGGCGTCGCGGTCGATCCCACCGGAGTAGCCACAGGCGAATCCCGCCCCGCTCCACAGGTCGGGCCGCCGCTGCTCGGGGAAGGTTTCGATCGTCGCCGCGACCCGGTCGATGTCGGCACCGGACCAGAACCAGATGCCGCGGCCCATCCCCTGGTCGAAGACCCGCCGCGCGTACCCCCGAAGACGCGCCGGAACTCGTCGCTGTGCGACGTGTCGCCGCTGCCTGAAGAAACCTTCGTGGAAGCCGTAGCCGTCCACCACGACCCAGCTGAGCACCGGGTCACCCAGGCGTACCCGGAAGGGCTCGGGATTCCGGTGGATTCTGGCCAGGCACATTCCAGCACCGAGATAGATGCCGTAGACGTGCCGCGCTCCAGGACCGGTCGCGAACGCCAGGGTGCGCCTCTTCCAGGGCGACAGGCAGTCGAGGGCGGCAAGGCCGACGCCGGCGCCCTCGTAGGCGAACCCGTGCAGCTCCTCGTCATAGGCATCCAGCTTCGAGACCAGGACGTCGAGCCGGGGATCGAGGACCGTCGTACGGCAGCACTCGGTGACTGTCGACACCACCTGCTTCAACCGCGCGGTCGACGCGCCGTCGCCGGATTCGACGGGGGACGGCATGGCCCCCGACGCGGCGAAGACGCGCCACAACAGGCCCCCGGCCATCCCGCGAAGACCGCCGTCACCGGCGGGAGGTGCTAGGTCCATCGTGCGCTCCCTGAGTCGGCGGGCTTGCTCGAAGCGGAGAACGCCTCGACCATGCGGTCCTGCACCAGCTCGCAGCCCGGCTGCTCGTAGCGTTCCGGAAGGCTCGCCAGCGCCTCGTCGACCATCTCCGTGGCTCCAAGGCTGCTGGTGTCGCAGAGGAGTTGGCAGGCGAGCTCGGTGTTGGGAGCCGGATTGCCGGCGCGATTTCGGCCCTTGGCCGCGAAAGCCGCCCCTGTCGCGAGCCATGCCTGATGCCGGCCGCTGGCCTCCCTGAGGCGCTCGAGCTCCCGGCGGTCGACTCCGCCCGCGTAACTGGAGCCGGTGCCGATGCCCAACCAGAGGTCGCGGTGCCGGTCCGGCGCGAAGGCGGCGATATCGGCGGCGACGCGGTCCACGTCCGCACCTGAGGTGAACCAGATGCTGCGGCCCACGCCCTGATCGAAGACGCGGCGGGCGTACGACGACAGCTGCCGGGGCACGGCTTGCCGATCCACGTATCGGGCACGGTGGAAGAACCCGAGGTGGAATCCGTAGCCGTCCATGACGAGCCAACGCTCCACCGGATCGTCGAGTCGGGCCAGAAACGGCTCGGGCCGGCGCCGCATCAGCGCCAGCGCCTCACCGGCACCGATATGAGCCATGTAGATGTGGGCGTCGCCTGGACCTGCCAGGAACTCGCGGAAGCGCGACTTTCCCGGCAGCCAGCAGTCCATTCCGGTGAGGCCCATCGCGACGCCTTCGTGGGCATAACCGTTTGTCTCCAGCGGAAACCGCTCCAGCCGGGTCACGATCTCGTCGATCCCGCCACCATCGAGCACGGCGTGGTATCCGCCGACAGCGGCCCGCAGGGCCTCCTCCAGATGCCGCCACTTCGCGGAGTCGCCCTGTTTGAACGCGACGATCTGCTTCTCGGAGACGCCCAGCAGCGCCCTTCGCGCCCGCGCCAGCGTGTTGGTCATTGTGTCCGGTCCCCTTCCCAGGAAGCCGTTACGCTCGAGTACGCGACCCGACGGTGAACCAGGTGGCGTCTTCGCTGCCGAGTCCCTGGCTGTCGTGGTAGACCTCGACCAGACGCTGCAGAGCGGCATCGGCGCGCCAGTAGCCGGCTTGGCGCCTACCTGCCTCGTCCGCCGCGCCGTCGGTGTACTCCGCGATGACCGAGGCCACCATCTGGCCCGCGAGTCGCTCCAGCAGGTCGAGGTTGGCGGCGAGCTGGTCGTCCAGGTCGTCATCCGACAGCGGACCGGCCATCCCCTTGTGCAGGCGCGACATGAAGCCGGAGTCGTAATAGGTCAGGAAGTCGTCGGCCGGCGAGCTCGCTTCGACGCCGTACCACTCCCTGAAGAACCTCTGGACACTCTCGGTGAGCGCGGACATCCGCGCCAACTGCTTCACCACGCGCGGCCGGTCGGCCAGTCGTACGAACTGGTCGTGGTAATAGAGCAGTGCTGGCACCGCCCAATAGACTCCGGTGTCCCAGATGATCTTCGCGGACATCACCCGGGCATTGCCCATGATCGGATACTGACCCTCGTAGATCGGCAGCCAACCGTCGGTGACCAGGAAGAAGACATTGTTGTGAATTGCCACCCGTTCGCCGATGTCTTCTCCGTCCAGCGAACGAGTGACAAGGTCAGTGATAAGTCCGTTGCTCATCGATATGACGTCGAAGCCCGGCGAATAGAGCGGGTCGAGGAAGATTCCGGCTTCTCCGGTGAGGCACCAGCCTTGCTCGGAGTACACCTGCGCACAGCCATACGAGTAGTTCCGTAGCACACGGAAGTCCATCAGCTTGTCACGGTGTCGTTCCACCGCCTCGGCGCACTGCGGTTCGTGTTCTTCCAGCCAAGCCATCGCCCGTTCGAAACGGTTCAGGCTGTCGAACCTGTGAAGGTGGGCGTCGGCCACGATGCCCACGCTGATGGAGTTCGAGGCCAGTGGGATCAGCCACACCCAGTACCCCTCCCCCATCAGATGGTTCGTCGAGAGGTACCTGCGACCGTTGAGAATGCGGTCGTGCCACGCGGAGTCGTCCGACCACTCGTCGATGTCGATCGGGTGGTCGATCCGAAACCAGACGGCGTTCACGTTATGGCCGTTCGGGCGGACCAGGCCGAGCTGGCGCTTCAGGATCGAGGAGCGGCCGGTGGCGTCGACCACCCACTGTGCCTGGATCTGCCGCTCTTCCCCCGCCGGAGACGTCACGTGGAGGCTGCTGGGTTCGCCGATCCCGCCGAGGTCGACCTGGCGTACCTTGTGGCCGGTCCACACGTCGACCCCGACGCCTGCCAGCTCGTCGGTCAGGAAGTTCTCGAACCGGCCGCGGTCGATCTGGTAGGTGGCTCCGACGTCCGGCGGACGCTCCGCGTGGCCGACCTCGAACCGGCGAGTGATGTCGCGGTTGTCCCCGTGGCTGAAGAAGAACCGGAGACCGAACTTGTCCAGCTGCCGGCCGGTCATGTGCGGCTCGATACCAAGTACGTCGCGCATGTAGTGAGCGCCGATGTCCACCGTCGACTCGCCCACCTTGTGCGCGGCCTCGGGTGCGCGGGTGTTCCGCTCGACGACCACGATCGATGTGCCGGGGCGCGCCTTGCTCAACTGCAATGCCAGCGTCAGCCCTGCCGCACCTCCGCCCATGATCGCTACGTCAAAGGCTTCCATGCTCACCAGCCCCGAGGCTCGCCGGTCATGGTGAACTCGCCGACGAATACCGCCTTCGTCGCGTACAGGCGACTGTCGAACTCGGTCAACACTCCCTCAGCCAGGTCGATGTAGATGTAGCAGGGAAAGGTCTTGCTGCCGGCCGCGTCGGTTATCGTGCAGGTCTTCACCACCATCATCGACAGGTTCGTCGCCACTCGGTGGAACGGCCCGGTCAGATTCGCGCAGCTGACACTCGTTCCGGAGGCGTTCCCCGAAATCGTGATCGTCGATGTGCCCTCACCGTGGAGGAACGTGTCGCATCCACTTGCCGTCCCGGCGACGTCGAGAGGGCCGTAGAACGCCTTTCCGTCACCGCTGATCGACCCCAGGGCATCGATGTCGAGAGCGTAGGTGTTGGCCACGCACGGACCGAGATAGGTCACCGGCGGCACACCAGGTGAGATGGAGGCATTGATTGTCGTAACGCCCCCTCCGGTGTAGGAGTCCGTACTTGTGTCGTCCGAGGGCTGCACCACACTGGACGCGGCCGGCTCCGCGGCTGCCGCACTCGACCAGAACGACCCGGCCAACACCATGGGCAACAGCGCCGCCACGCCGAACAGCGATACCACCTTGAATTTACGAAGAGTCATACAGCGATGATGAGAATCGTCGTTACGTCGGACTTACCGAACATGGAAGACTGAGGACTCTTCGCCTGGCACGGCAACACGCCGCTTCTCCCATGAACCTCGCCGTACGACGGCTGAGAAACGTAAGGAGAAACGGCGTGTCAGGTGCGACTGTGCCGAAGCGGTTGTACCGCTACGAGGCCGTGCCGCCTTCACGGGACGGTTCGTCCCACCAGGTCGTGATGGCTTCGCTGAACTCCGCCGGCGCATCCGACTGCAGGAAGTGGCCGACTCCATGGAGCACTGTCGTGGTGTGGTTCGGGAAGATCGTTTCGAAGCGCTCGCGGTACTTCTGGTTGAAGATCGAGTCCCCGTCGGCCCACACGATCAGCGTGGGCAGCTTCTCGAGTGGGCCGAGTTGGCTCGCGAGGTCGGTGAAGAACTCGCGAGCGCCGACGATCTCCCCCGGAAGGGCGGCGCAGGGTACGCGACTCTCCGGCGTGGGCATCGCTTCGTAGTAATGCGCCATTTCGGCGTCGGTCAGCTTCCGTCGCTTGTGTGCTGAGGGGATGAAGTACTTGACGAACAGGTTGAACTGCCTGTTCAGCGCGCGCCCGACCGGGTTGCCCATGCCGCGGGAGAACACTTCGCTGGTCAGGTCGCCGTTCAACGGCCATGCCCAGGTGTTGGTCAGGACGAGGCGTTCGAACCGGTCCGGTCGTTGCACGGCGGCGTACAGGCCGAACGGGCCGCCCCAATTGTGGCCGACCAGAGTCAGTTGCGAGAGGTCCAGGTGGTCGATGAAGGACACGAGCAGCTCGGCGTGGTCCTTGGCGAGGTACTGGTTGCCAGGAGCGCCAGTGGACAGGCCGAACCCCGGGAAGTCCAGGGCGATACACCGGAACCGGTCCCGTAGAGCGGTGATGACCTCGCGGTACACGAAGGACCAGACCGGATTGCCGTGCAGCATCAGCAGGATCGGCCCCGAGCCCTCGTCGACATAGTGCACCACGTTGCCGTCCAGCTCCACGAACCGGCTCTCGAAGGGGAACAGATCGTCGTCCACCCAGGACGGGCGTACACCAGCGGAATGCCCGGTCGTCATCTCTGGACCTCCTCGGATCTTGATCTATAATCAAGTTTGCAAGTGAAAGTAAAGTACCACAAGTCGGGTATCCTGCTACGGTCTGCGTAAGTTGGCGGTCCTGCGTTTGGTGTCTCCGTGTCGCTGGCGCTTGCCATGCAGCTGGCGGCGAAGTTCGACGAACTCGGCTGGTGGCGGAACTCCGAGGTCGCGCTGGACTGCATCGCAGAACGCCTGCAGCCGGCGTTTGGCCCGGCACTGGTTGCCGTTGCGCAGCGAGGTCTCGACGATCACCCGGGTCGCCAGCTGGTTGCACCGGTCCACGTGCAGCATCTGGTACGCCGACTCCAGCAGCTCCTCGTCGTCACCGCTGTCCGCGTCGAGCCGCATCAGACGCGCCAGGGCCTGCGAACACAACAGCGCGTACCTGTGCCGGTAAGGCTCGAGCCAAGGACTCGACTCCCCGTCCACCAACGGCCCTTGCGAGACGTACCCCGAAACGCGTCTGTAGTAGAAGCGCGCTCGGTCGACGTCGCCGGCCATCTCGCACTCGTGACCGCGCTGGTACAGCAACTCGAGATCGGCTACGTCCGTCCACCACTGGTCGACCGGCTCGAAGGTGTACACCCGGTTGGCGTGGCGCCTGATGAACGAGGACTCTTCCCTCGGACCAAGCTCGGGCTCGAGCAGCCGTTTGAGTGCGTGCATGTTGACGTCGAAACGGCTGATCGCCTTGTCGGGATCGGCTTCCGGCCACAGCGTGTCGACGAACTGGTCGGCCGAACAGGGCTTGCCGGGGTTCAGCAGGAACCACAGCAGGATGTGAAGGCCTTTCCTGCGACTCGCCTCGAGTTGCACCCGTTGGTCGCCCCGGTACATCCGCAGATGTCCGAAGAGATAGACCCGACAGGTTGCTTCCCGCTCGAGCTCCCTCGGGTGGTCGACGGTACTGTCACCCACTGCTCCCCCTCCCCCTGAGGCGGAACAGTTCGTCGTCCACCCAAAACGGGCGCACACCGGCGGATTGCCCGACCAGGATGCCTGGACCACCTCTAATTCTGCTCTATACTCAAGTTAGCAGGTGAAAGTAAAGTGCTGCAACTCGGAAGCCAAGGAGAACGATGGGCAGGCGGTCCTACAGTCAGTACTGCGGTCTGGCTCGAGCGCTCGACGTCATGGGCGGACGGTGGAGCCTCCTCATCGTCCGCGAGCTCCTCGTGGGTCCCGCCCGTTACGGTGAGCTTCTGGCCGGCCTGCCCGGGATCGCCACCAACCTGTTGGCCGAACGCTTACGCGAACTGGAAGAGGCCGGCGTGATCCAGCGCCAGCTCGACGCCGACAGCAACGGCGTCGCATACGCGCTCACCCCCTGGGGAAGGGAGCTCCGTGGCACCATCGATTCGCTGGTCAACTGGAGCACCCCACTCATGGTCTCCGGTCCGCGCGACGACGACAGCTTCCGTACCCATTGGCTTGCGGTGGCGCTCGAGTCGCTTATGCGCGGCAAGCGCGCCAAGACCCCGGCAACCGTCGGCCTCGAAGTCGACGACACCCTCGTCACGGTGAGCGTCGACGAAACAGGCTTGTCCATCACCCTTGCCACCGATGCCCGGCCCAAGACCGTCCTCCGCGCCGCCCCGGCGATCGTACTGGGCCTGGCGGCAGGCATGCTGACGGTCGACCAAGTGGTCGCGGCCGGCGAACTCCGCGGCACCAAGAAAGCCCTCGCTGCCGTCTTCGCCGCCAGCTGACGTCGGGAGCCCCTGACCGTCCCGTGTTGGAGGCAGCGGCGGCGTGCTTCGTGCAAGATCTGCACTCCGGCGCTTGCGAGCAGCGTGACGCCGGACATGTCGACCGTCCGTGACGTCGTGCCGCCGAGCGTGGCAACCCGCAGTTCGTGGTCCAGTCGGTGGGCGTTCGTGCTGTCGATCGCGCCTCGCAGGGACTCTGATCAAGGTGGACCGCGGGCAGGCACAGGCCTGGACCGGTCTTGGCATGGCGGTACGCCTGCTGAACCGGCTCGGCCCGCGTGCGACCGTAGGCCTGCTGCAAGAGTTCGGTGAGCAGAAGCGTCGCAGCAAGGATCCGATCGCATCCGGAAATGGACTTGGCCGCAAGGACTTCCTGAGACTCGGGACCGGAGCGGCAGTGGCAGTCGCACTCGTGGCCATGGGCAAAACGCCGGCGTTCGCCGACCCAGAGAAGAGACTTCAGGACGCTCAAGCCTGGGTGAAGGCCAACCCCAGCAAGGTTCCGCGACATTACGGTGACCTGGCGCCCTTCAACTCGCTTTGTCGGAAGGTGATTCTCCAGGAGCTGCCACCGGCTGATCGTGGGCGGTTGATGGCAGAGCACGTTCTAGGACCAGATCCGATCGACACCCTCGCAGGAGACTGCGCCTGCAGCACCGAGAGCGACTGGTGCTCGTCAATCTGCCTCTACGACGGCTACATCCGCCAAAGTGCCACCACACACCCGCTTGGTGTGGATTCCTCTTCAATTACCCGTGCAACGGATGCTGCGAGTTCGGCTGCGGGGGCTGCTGCGCCTAACTTCGGGGTTTCATCGAGTTGGGCCGATACGGCCTTGGAAGTACGGAGATGCCTGTCCTGCTTGGAAGGATTGGGCGTGCTGATGGTCCAAGCCTTCCAGGCGGGATGGCATTTCGTAGGTGAAGGACAACCGAGAGTCCCTGGTCTGGATCCTTGATCCCGCCGCTCACAAGTCGCAAAATTCCGCGAAACCTTTCGCCCATCCCACCCCGTCATCTGGAGTGACAACGGGACCGGAGGGGTGAAGATGGCCGACGATCGGCGACGCAGTGGCGGGGACGAGACGTTCAGCGCCTATGTCGCCGCCAGGTACGCCGCGCTGACGCGGATCGCGTTCCTGCTCACCGGCGATCACCACGCCGCCGAGGACCTCGTCCAGGCCGCGCTCGCGCGTGCCTACCTGGCCTGGAACCGCATTCGCGACGAACACGCCACCGACGCGTATGTCCGGCGGATCCTGGTCAACGAGCACACCAATGTCTGGCGCCGGGCCTGGCGTCACCTCGAAACCAGTACTGCCGCACCACCCGAGCCGGTCGCGCTCAATCTCAGCGAACGCGACCGGGAGCTGTGGGATCTCGTACGCCGACTGCCTACCAAGCAACGCGCCGCGCTTGTCCTGCGCTACTACGAGGACCTGACCGAAGCCGAGACCGCAGAGGTTCTCGGCTGTTCGGTCAGCGCCGTCAAGAGCCGGACCAACCGCGCCATCGTCAACCTGCGTTCGGCTTTCGCCCCACCGGATGACTCGGCACTCGAACAGTTCCCTGACATCGCCGAGAGGAACGTCCGATGAACCATGCAACGGACAGGAACAACCCGGAGGGGCTCAGCGCCGCGATGCGGCGCATCGCCGACCAGACCACTCCAGCCGCACCCGACCCCGCCGGGACGATCAAGCATCGGGCGGGCCGGCTGCGCAGGCGCCGGATCGCCGCCGCGGCCGTCGTCGGCGCCGCGGCCGTTGGGCTCGTCGTGCCCGTCGGCGTCGCGCTGTACCCGTCGCACCAACCAGACGGCAACGTCGCCACGAGAACCACGACGCAACCCACGACAGAGCCGAAGCCAACCCAGACCGAGGACACGCGAGCCACTCCGACGTCCACGGCTAAGCGTGGTGCCGACGGCGTTGCCGAGACCGCTGTCGACTTCGGCAAACTGCCGCGCGGGAAGGCACCTGACGTGCCGTGGTACTTCGACGGCGTGATCCACGACGGCGCCCGCGAGATCCCGTTCAGAACCGGCTACCCCTGGGTCCGCAGCCTTCAGAAGGTCACCGGAGGATACGTCGTCGTCGCCACGTCGGAAGGCACCGAGGAGCCAGGGTACGAGCTCTTCCTGGTTGGCCAGAACGGTCAGCGGAACTCCCTCGACCGGGAGACGGGTGGAGGGCTGATCTTCGACCCGCTGGTTTCCGACGGCGGCAGCCAGGTCGCGTGGAGCAGGTTCAGCGGTGGCGCGACGATCCGGACCACCCTCAACACCTACGACGTCGCGGCCGGCAAGGTCACCTCCACCAAGCAGATCGTGGGCGGCGAGGAGTCCCTGCTGGAGGTACGCGCGTTCCTGGGCTCCAGCATCCTGGTCAACCGGGCCACCAACGCGCTGAGCACGCCAGTGAAGATCTGGGATCCGCGAACCGGTTCGCTGACCGACTGGCACGACTCGCTCGCCGTCGCGGGAACCTCCGCGGACAGCTCCCTGGTCGCTGTCGCCATACCGGGCTCCCACGGCCAGAGCTGCTTCGCCGTACTGGAACTTCCTGGCAAGCGGCAGCTGTGGCAAAGCTGCCAGTTCAACTCCAACGACGTGTTCTTCGCGGCCAACAACCGCTACGTCGCGAGCACGAACCACGACGTCGACAACAGCGCGACCGAGGAGCCAGGAGACGAACCGCCGCAGCCCAAGGTCACCTCCAGCGTGAACGTATTCGCATCCCGAACCGGCGAACCTGTTCTCCGGATCAAGGATCAGGCGCCTTACCAGGTGGCGTGGGAGTCGGGCGACACTTTCCTGTTCGAAGCCACCGATGCGGCGAAGAAACACGTGGCGCTCGTACGGTGCACGGTAACCGGCACGTGTGAACTGGCCACCGCACCGGAGCCGCTGGGCGCACTCTCGCCGTTCGCCTTCGCCGTCCGGCGCTGACGCCAGGCACCAATCTGGCCTTGTCCGCGACCGATGGTCCCGGACAAGGCCAGTTCCTCGCGGGCCGCCAAGCCCACGACCCTTTGCTCTCTTTCATCACGTCGTCTGTTGGTGAGCGATCGGAGTCGATCGATCCGAGGGAGGGATTCACGTGCGAGTACGACCATTGGCCGCCCTCGTCGCCGTGCTGGCGACGGTCGCAGCGGTCGGAACAGCGGCCGCGGCACCACCGCCGGCAAGGGCCACACCCGCGGCACGACAGGCGGAAAGCCATGCGGTGACGCTGATCACCGGCGACGTGGTCACCGTGTCGGCGGCACCAGGACGGCTCCCGAACGTGTCTGTTCGGCCCGGCCCTGGCCGGGAGCGGATCGGGTTCCAGGAACGGCGGACCAGCACGTCGGTACGGATCGTGCCGTCGGACGCCGGGCCACTGCTCGCGGCCGGCCGGCTGGACGAGCGGCTGTTCGACGTCACCGGCCTGATCGAGCAACGATACGACGACGCGCACCGCAAGGACCTGCCACTGATCATCGGATACACGGGTAGGTCCGGTGCAAACACGACGAAGACGAAGCAACGGCTCACCGACGCCGGCGCACAAGTCACCCGCGACCTGGGCAGCGTACGCGGCAGCGTCACGCGTACGCCCAAGGCCAGATCGGCGACGTTCTGGCGCAGCCTGCGTGACGACCCCAACGGAGTCGGCAAGATCTGGCTGGACGGCCGGGTCGAGGCCAGCCTCGACCAGAGTGTGCCGCAGATCGGCGCGCCCGATGCCTGGCGGGCCGGCTACACCGGCAAGGGCGTCAAGGTCGCGGTCCTGGACACCGGCATCGACGCAACGCACCCAGACCTGGCCGACGCCGTCCTCGAGGCCAAGGACTTCACCGGCAGCCCATCCGGGACGCAGGACAAGGTCGGGCACGGCACCCACGTGTCATCCATCGTCACGGGCAGCGGAGCCGCGTCCGGAGGCAGGTACCAGGGCGTCGCGCCCGACGCGCAGATCTTGGCCGGCAAGGTGCTCGGCGACGACGGCTACGGCTACGACTCGCAGATCATCTCCGGCATGGAATGGGCGGCGTCGGAGGGTGCCAGAGTGGTCAACCTCAGCCTCGGCGGCCCTGACCAGGCCGGCATCAATCCGATGGAGGAGGCGGTGAACCGGCTCACCGAACGAACCGGCGCGTTGTTCGTGATCGCCTCCGGCAACGATGGGCCGCACAGTGTCAGCTCACCGGGCAGCGCCGACGCCGCGCTGACCGTTGGCGCGGTGGACAAGTCCGATCAGCTCGCGGAGTTCTCCAGTACGGGACCCAGGTTCGGCGACCATGCCATCAAGCCCGACGTCACGGCGCCGGGTGTCGACATCGCGGCCGCCCGCGCGAGCGGCACGAGCATGGGCGAGGTCATGGACGACCACTACACCCGGGCCTCCGGAACGTCGATGGCCACGCCGCACGTCGCGGGGGCTGCCGCTGTCCTGCTGGAACAGCACCCGGACTGGACCGCGGCGCAGCTGAAGCCGTTCCTGATGAGCACAGCGACCCCGAACCCCGAGCTGGGCCCGTTTCAGCAGGGCACCGGTCGAGTGGACCTGGGTCAGGCGATCGCCACGACCGTGTACCCGGACCAGGGCAGCATTTCGCTGTTCAACCGCTGGCCGCACGAGGCGGAGCTCAGCCGGACAGTGTCCTACCGCAACGACGGAGAACAGCCCGTGACGCTCGAACTGTCCGTCACACTCGAGGGTGCGAGCGTTGAGCCGGAGCAGCTCACCGTGCCCGCGCACGCGACCGGGGCGGCGACGCTGCACGTGGATGGGGCACATGCGGGGATCGGCGACATCACGGGAGCGCTGACCGCCACGTTCGCCGGTGGTGACATCGCCGCGCGGATTCCGGTCAACGTCTACTCCGAGCCGGAGTCGTACGACGTCACCGCCACCGTTCTCGACCGGAACGGCAAGGACATCAGCGACGGCACGCTCCCCGTGCAACTGATGAACCTCGAGACGCTCGCCACCGTCAACACCAGCCTGACAGATGGCAAGTTGGTCGCTCGAGTGCCGAAGGGAACGTACGAGCTGCTCACCGTCGTCGAGACGGCCGGAGCCGGTGAGGTGCCGGTGAGCGCCAGCCTGATGACCATCCCCGACCTGGCCGTCGACCGGGACCAGCGACTGACCCTGGACGCCCGCACCGCTCGCCGGGTGACGGCCAAGACCGACTCGCGGTCGGCAGTACCCGCCGGAGCGGGACTGAGCATCATCGAGACGTTCGGCGACGAGGTGCTGCTGCAGGGTTGGTCGAGCCAGTACGGCGTGGGGCGGAACGCCGAGCTCTACGCGACCCCGACCGAACCGGTGACCTCGCGGGCGTACGAGTTCGGCTATCACGCCACACTGACCGAAACCCGTCCGGTGGCCAAGGGCTCGCGGCTACCCGCGTCCTACCACCTGTTGTTCCGTGAGCCTGGCCGGATACCTGAGCGGCTTACGTTCCGAGCCGACCCGGGCAATCTCGCGGTCGTCGACACACACCTGCACGCGCAGGGGGTGCCCGCCGACGCGTATCGCCTCGACACGCCCTGGCTGGTGCGCGGCGAATCTTTCGTCCCGCTGATCGACGTGGCACAGGCGACCCGGGTGCCAGAGCATCGCACTGAGTACTACTCGACGGCCGGCGACCTCGCATGGAATCTTCGGTTCGACCACGCGGTCGACGGGTCGGACACGACGTATGAGGAAGTCGACCTCCCCGCGGACGGTCGCTTCGCGCCGGGCAGACGTTATCGAGTGGACGCGAACCAGGCGGCCGTCTCCACCTGGGTCCTGTGGACCTACCGCGACGGTGAGAGAGTCCATTTCAGCGCGCTACCGGGCGCGCCGTCCAGCACGGGGTTCGCGTACGGGCTCTGGGACGAAGCCGGCCACACCGGCCGGGCGACGCTGAGCCGTGACGGCGTGGTCATTGGTAGCAGCGATGACCCGCTCCACACTGAGTTCCCGATCCCGTCAGGTGCGGCGACTTATGCGCTGCGCCAGACCGTTGACCGCGACGTCGTCTGGTCGAACCTTGCTACGCGGTCGGACACCACCTGGACGTTCCGCTGGAACGGCGACTCCTCCGAGTGGATTCAGTTCTTCACCACGATGTCACCGCGAATCTCCGGCGGGTTCGACGATCTCAACCGAGCGCCGGCTGGACAGACGTTTCCGCTGGAGGTGACGGCCCAATGGTACGGCGCGGATTCTACGCAGGACGCGCCACGGATCGAGCATGTGACCCTGGCGACGTCCTACGACGACGGCGCGACCTGGCACGAGATCCCGTTCCAGCACGACGGTAACACCTGGCGGGGTATCGCCACGCACCCGCCGAAAGGAGTGGGCACGGGCTTCGTCTCCTTGCGTACGAGCCTGGTCGACTCCGGTGGCAACCGGATAGACCAGACCGTGATCCGCGCCTATCAACTGCGATAGGCGAAACGCTCGCGCCGGTACCTGTCCGGGCCCGCCCGTCTCGGGGGCCGGACAGGAATCGGGCGGCCGGACAGGAACTTGCTGGGCTTGGCCGGCCGGCCAGCTGCAGCGGACTGGCGGACGGGATGCCGCGGAACAAGCCCTCCAGCACGAGCCGCCGGTCGGATAACGGGCGGTTGCGCTGGGCAGGCTCAGCTGAGCGTTCGCGCCTCGATGAGGAACGTGTCGAGGACGCCATCGCCCACACGCACTCTGCCCTGCGGCCGGGTCTCGCCCGGAATGGTACGGATGGCCTGGGCCTGTGCCATCAGGTCCGCGGCCTCGGCGAACAGCTGCGCGGCTCGGTCCTCGTCGCCGTTCACCCTTGCCTGCAAGGCGTCCAGCGTGTCGACGAACGCCGGTCCCCACAGGGCCAGCGCGTCCAGCCACGGCTGGCAGTCGGCGACGAAGCCCGGATCGGCAACCCTGGAACGGATCCGCTCGCTCGCACCGGCCAGCAGCCGTGCGTACGGCCGCAGCTCCCGCAGCGCGGCCGTACGGGCGGTCGTACCGCCTCCGGCCCAGGCCGTACGGAACTCCGCGAGCCGCCGGGCGAGCTCCGGCGCCTGCGGCTGCCATGGCTGCGAGCCGAACGTCGGCGCGAGGTGCTCCAGGTCGAAGAACGCCAGCAACGCCCGAACGGTGGCGGCGTCTCCGGCCGCGAGGTACTCCGCCGCCGCCAGCGACGTGGGTTCCGGCTGGTAGCCGGTGTCGTGCCAGGTGAAGTCGGCACCGCCGAACAGTGCGACCTTGCTGGCCGCCGCCTGGTTCATCGGGTTGAGCACGATCCCGGACAGCTGGGTGTGCAGGCCCGGTTCCCGTTCCGCATAAGGGGCGAGCAGGAGCCGGCCCGTCGTGTTGCCGTAGTCGTTGACCGGATAGTTGTCCCAAACGAACACCTTGCGGCCCCACACCTGCGCCGCCTGTTGCGCGTCGGCGACGCTGATGCTGGGCGGCACGACGTCGGTGCCGGTCCACATCACCTCGACCCGGGTGTCCAGTTGCTCGCGCAGGATGCGCTTGTACGCCGTTTCGTTCACGTCGCCGTACTCCGTCGGCACCATCTGCAGTGGATTGGTGCCGGCCAGGGTGTCGAGGAACTCCCGCTGGATCCTGTTGAGCAGGTCGACCTGTGCCTGTGCCGCCGCCTGCGCCGACGGATCGCCGTACGCCGTCTGGTCGGACGCGCAGTTCCAACGGGTGTAGGTGATGTCGTCGAGCGGGATGGAGAAGCTGCGCACGCCGAGGTCGTACATCGCCCGCAGTTTCGCCTCGAGCGCTTGGGTGTCGGCGGCGTCGCTGTAGCAGATCGACACGCCTGGAGACAGCGCGAACGTGAACCGTACATGGTGCGCGGTCGCCTGCCGGACGAGCTCGCCGAGCTGGGCCAGCTTCTCGGCGGGATAGGGCTCCCGCCACTGCTCGCGGTGGTACGGATCGTCTTTGGGAGCGTAGATGTAGGTGTTGAGCTTGACGCTGCCGTAGAACGCCAACTGGTCCAGGCGTTCCGCGTGCGTCCACGGGCTGCCGTAGAAGCCCTCGATCGCGCCGCGCAACGGCATCAGCGGGTAGTCGGCGATCGTGACCGCCGCGATGACGGGCTTTCGTACCAACTGCCGCAGCGTCTGCGCTGCGTAGTAGATGCCGTCGGAGTCCACGCCGGCCAGGACGACCAGGCCGCCACCGGTCCGGTTCGCCTTGCTGGCCAGGGCGTATCCCTCGGCGGGACTACCTTGCGGTGCCTGCCCGCCCGCCGCCCGGAGTGCCGTGGCGACCCGTTCGTCCGCGACCGAACCGACCACGACCGAGACCGCCGAGCTGCTCCCTTGTGGTGCGCTGGGACCGGCCACCTCGACGGTGTCGGCGCCGGCAGCGCGTAGGACCGCGACCACCAGGTCCCTCGTCGGCGCGTCCACCTCGGCGCCCACCTGCAGGCGCACGGCCCCGCGTACGACCACGCCGGGTCCGTTGCGGGTCAGCGCCTGCGGCCGCGGCATGACCGTGGGCAACGCGGCCGTCGCGTCCGAACCGCTGGGCGCCGGCGTCGCCAGCGCCGGTTGGACGACACCGGCCAGTGCGAGCACGACGAGAGCCACCAGCCCGAGCCGACGTGACCTGCGCATGGAACGCCTCCCCTGATCCGATCCTCTGACTCCTCCCGTCACCTTGGGCGCGCCCGCGACTCCGGTCAACCGTCTGCGGTGACCGTTCCTGCCTACAATGCGAAGCTCGATCGCTGATCCGACAGGCGGGAGGCCAGACGGTGGAGCTGACCGGCCGGCTGGCGGAGACCGACTGGGATGCGCATCGCCCCGCGGTCTTCGGGGCCGCCTACCGGATCCTGGGGTCCGTCGCCGAGGCCGAGGACGTCACGCAGGACGTCTGGTTGCGCGCCGCCGCCGCTGACCTGGCCGACGTACGCGACCTGCGGGCCTGGCTGGTGACCCTCGCCGCGCGGACGTCGTACAACGTGCTGCAGTCGGCACGCGTACGGCGCGAGTCGTATGTCGGGCCGTGGTTGCCCGAACCGCTGCTGACCGGGCCCGACGCCGCGACCCAGGTGCTCGTGGACGAGTCGGTGAGTACCGCGATGCTGGTGGTGATGGAGGCGCTGACGCCCGCCGAACGTGTCGCGCTGGTGCTGCACGACGTCTTCGAGTTCCCGTTCGGCCAGATCGCCGAGGTGCTCGGCAGTACGCCCGCCGCCAGCCGCAAGCTCGCCTCCCGCGCGCGGGCGCGGGTCGCGGAGGTCGAGGAGCGGCCGCGGGCGTCCAGAGCCGAGACCGACCGCGTGCTGAGGGCGTTCAAAGCGGCCGCGGACGCCGGCGACCTGGCCGCCCTGGTCAGGGTGCTGCATCCCGAGGCGGTCTACATCGCCGACGGCGGCGGCAAGACGGTCGCCGCGCGCCGGCTGGTCCGCGGTGTCGAGGCGATTGCCCGGCTGGCGATCAGGCAGGTCCGGATCCGGCAGCCCGACGCCTTCCGGATCCTCGAGGTCAACGGGCAACCCGCGCTGGCGACCTATCAGGGCGGCAAGCTGGTCTGGCTCGACACTGTGGAGATCGCCGACGGGCGGATCACGGAGTTCAGGCGACTGGTCAATCCGGAGAAGCTCGGTCACCTTTGAGGCCGCTGTCTTGTCTACCTGCCGAACCCCGATTTTCGATTTCGGGGCCAGGCTGAGAGGACTTGACGATGGCACACGTTGTGATCATTGGCGGCGGTTTCGCGGGTGTGTGGAGCGCTGCGGGGGCGGCGCTGGCCCGCAGTCGTGCCGACGGCGACGCGGCCTTGCGCATAACGCTGATCGCGCCGAACGAGCACCTCGTACTGCGGCCGCGCCTGTACGAGCCGGAGCCCGAGCTCGCCACGGTGGAGCTCAGCCGGATCCTGGGCCCGATCGGCGTTGAGCACCTGCGGGCAACCGTGAGCACGATCGACACCGACCGCCGCGTTGTGATTGCCGACGGCCAGGAGGTCGGTTACGACCGTCTCGTCCTGGCGGCCGGCAGCAAGCTCGTTCCGCCGCGGAACGTGCACGGCGCCGAACGGCTCTTCGACATCGACACGCTGGACGGTGCCCGGCGCCTTACCGACCGCTTGCGCGACCGGGAGGACTACTTCGTCGTGGTGGTGGGCGCCGGCTTCGTCGGACTGGAGGCCGTGACCGCCCTGGCAGCCCGGGGGCGCGTGCTGCTGGTGGACCGTTCGGACGTGGTCGGGCACCAGCTCGGCCCAGGCCCGCGCCCGGAGATCGAAGCCGCACTCGACCAGCTCGGCATCGAGCGCCGCCTCGCCACGACGGTGACGGAGGCCGGCGACGGATACGCCGTCCTCTCCGACGGCAGCAAGGTCGCGGCGGACGCGGTGGTCTGGTCGGTGGGCATGCGAGCCAGCGAGCTCACCCGGCAGCTCGTCAGCGATCCGGACGTACTCGACCACCTCGGCCGCGTGCCCGTGGACGAACGACTGCGAGCCCTCCCCGAGGTCTTCGCCGCCGGCGACACGGCCGCTGCCGCGTTCGACGCCACGCACACGGTCATGCAGGCATGCCAGCACGCGACTCCGCTCGGCAAGGTCGCCGGCTACAACGCCGCGGCCGACCTGGTCGGCATACCGCCGCGCGACTTCACGCCCGGCCCGTACGTCACCTGCCTCGACCTCGGCGAAGCCGGCGGCATCTTCACCCGCGGCTGGGACCGCCGCGTGATGGCGTCGGGCGTCGACGGCGGTGCCATCAAGAAACGGATCAACCAGGCCATCCACCCACCGGTCGACGACGCCGCCAAGATCCTCGCCGCGGCCGATCGGGTCTACATCGAGCTCCCCTTCTTCCCCCGCGACGAATGACCGCCTTGGCTGGGCCGGAAGGTGAACGTCCGGGCTCCGGGATCCGTCGAAGGCCGTCGGCCACCTATCTGGACCTCTCTCCCGGGACATCGAGCGGCTGCTTCCGTTCGCGATCGACACCGCGTCGTACCGGATCGATCCGTGGATCACGGGCTTCGCACGGAGCCGGCTGCGGCGCATGCAGGACGAGCCGCCACTGCTCGGAGCGTACGGCTGGGTCGACGGCCCTCGGCCGGGAGGGCAGGGGCCGACCGCGGGCCGGTTGCTGCACGCTCCCTCGATCTCGCAGGCGCTCACCGCGGCGCTGATCAGGGACCGGGCGATCAACGACCCCGAGCCGGAACGCTGGCACCTGGACGTCACGTCGACAAGCGCGCGGCGGGCCGAGCGGCTGGCTGGCCAGGCAGGGCAGCGTCACCGGCCCGCTCGAGGGCCGCTCCCAGGCGTTCACGACCTGTCCGCCGACGACCACCCGCTGTGGTTCCTCGGCCGGCAGTGGCAGCTCGGCGAGCACCAGGGCGAGGACGCCGGTTCGCCCGTACGAGTGGAGTACCGCGCCAACCAGGTGCCCATCCAACCGTTCGACGGCGACTCCGCGCTCGATCCACCGACTTCTGGACGGTCGGTCGGCGGATCTCGATCGGCCGCGCGGTGGAGGCGGCTGCCTCGGAGGCTGGCCAACCGCTACCGGCCGATGATTCTGGGCTGCGGCTGGCTCGTTGCCCGTCCCGTACGACGTGCTCAACGACCTCGGCTTCGACGGTCGCGTGCTGTTCAACCGGAGGGAGACGCTCGGCCTGCTCGACGAGTGGTTCCCCCGCGCGCGCCCCGGTCTCCGGCAGCCAGATCTCGCCTTCGTACCCTGGAACGGCCTTGAGTGCACGCTCTCGGCCGGCAGCCCGGACGCGGTTGCTGTGAACGTCGCGCCACCATCGCTGCTCACATAGAACCGTCCACCGGAGAATCCGTAGAACACAAGGGGATTCACCCGGTCGGACTCGACGATCGCGTCGGCCGGAAGGTCCCGCGACGGCGTCCAGGTCGCGCCGAGATCGGTCGTGTAGTGCACCGGCTGACCTCGCGGCGCCCAGACGAACCGGCTGCCGTCCGCGCCGGCGGCGCTCGTTCCGCCTTCGTTGACGCCCGCCGGCTCCGAGCCCTGTGTCCACGTTGCGCCTCCGTCGGTCGAGAACGCGGCATGGCTGTCGGCGGGGCGTTCGGCGTCGTTGAAGTTCCCGGCTCGTACGACGATGTTCGGTGCCCGTTCGGCGTAGTCGATGCTGGTCGCGGTGTTGAAGTTGGGGCAGCTGAAAGAGCCTACTGCTCAGGACGTCGCTCGGAGCCCTGTCGCGCGCGCAGTACAGCGAGCACAAGCCCAATGCCAGCGAAAACAATTCCCCCACCGAAGGCCATCCAACGCCAGGGCCCGGACAGGACCGCAGCCGATGCGAACAGCGCAGCCGAGATCAGCAGCACATAAACGGTTGCGTCGACTCCACGTCCCGACCTCATCTGGTTCCTCCGATGGCTAAGCTGACCCAAGAACCAATTGACGACACCTGCACCGAACCGAACACGGCCACCCGCCAGGCAGGTACCCCTGCCCCAGGCGGATATACCTTTCGTTCGCGCCGCCAACATCGCTGACAATGCACTCCCCGCCAGTCGAATCGGCACGAGACGCGTCGAGCAACCACATGCCACACCCCGAGATGGGCATCCGGAACAGAACGACCGCAACTGTGGGCCACCGCCGTCGGGTCACAGGATAAGTGTCGGCTGGCGACTGCACATTTCCCGCATGAGGATCCAACTCTTGGGAGGTGGCGCCTGTACCAGCCACAGGGCTGCCGTCCGGCGGCATTCACCTGGCGTGATCCGACGCCAGGAGCCAGCGCGAACGGCGCGGTGTCGACATCGACGACTCGTGGACCGGGCCGGTCACTGCCCGCCTCGGTCGGACCGAATGTGCTGCGGTCAGACCGATTCCTTTCGCGGGTGTGGGTGGTCTGCATTGCAGAGGTGTTCTCGGTGCTGGGGATCTGGGTGGTGTTCGGACCGGGGGGTCCAGCGATTGATCGAGTCGCCTGGGCTTTTGTGGGAAGCGATGATGTCGAGTGAACAGGTCGGGGTGGTCAGTAGATGCGGGTGAGGACATGGTGAGGACGCAGCGGTCAGAGGAGTTCGTACAGCAGACCGAGCCGTTTCGGCGGGAGCTGCTGGCGCACTGCTACCGCATGATCGGCTCGGTGGATGAGGCCGCGGACTTGGTGCAGGAGACCTACCTGCGGGCATGGCGGTCCTACGACAGTTTCGAGGGTCGCTCCTCGCTGCGTACCTGGCTCCACCGCATCGCCACCAACGCCTGCCTGTCCGCCCTGCAACAACGCGGCAGGCGGGTGCTGCCCTGTGGCCTGGGCGGTCCGGCCGAGGATCCCGATGCCCCGCCGGGCCCGGCAGAACCCTCGGTGGCCTGGCTGGGCCCGGTTCCAGACGCCTTGGTGACCCCCGAAACCCACGACCCTGCCACGCTTCTGGCCGAACGTGACAGCGTGCGGCTGGCACTCGTGGCGGCCCTGCAGTACCTGCCCGCCCGGCAACGAGCCGTACTCCTGCTGCGGGAGGTGCTGGGC